>NZ_JBVJMW010000022.1:0-3023 GCF_055583985.1 Streptomyces sp. NPDC104313 | reverse complement strand
ATAAACCAGTTCTCCGCCCGGGGGGGGGTGTGTAGACGGGTTTTATTCCCAAACCGCCGGGGTTGTTTTTATGGGGGGGGGGGCGGCCCGCATTTGGGGCCCCCCCCCGCCCGCATTTCGGCCTCTTGTTCCGTAGCCGTGGCGTCTATACCCAGGTGTCCAGCCACATACGGTCCCGCCACAGGTCGTCCGGAATGGACGTCCCCGTGAACAGCGGCCAGAAGTAGATGAAATTCCAGACGATCAGGAGCACCAGCACGCCCACCGCGACCGCCCCCAGCGTGCGGCGGCGTTCACCGGTGGGGTCCTGGGTGGGGAGGCCCAGTTCCGCCCGGGTGCCCGCGCCTGCGGCCGGGCCCGCGATCGCGCCCAGCATCATCGTCACGGCCAGGCACAGGAACGGGACGAACACCACCGCGTAGAAGAGGAAGATCGTCCGCTCCTGGTAGAAGAACCAGGGCAGCCAGCCCGCCACCACACCGCAGGCGATCGCGCCCGCCCGCCAGTCGCGGCGGAAGAACCAGCGCCAGAGCACGTACACGAGGGCGAAGCACGCCAGCCACCACAGCAGCGGGGTGCCGATGGCGAGGACCTCGCTGGCGCACTTGCCGGTCGCCGACTCCTTGCAGCCGGCCTGCTCCTCGTAGTAATAGGACACGGGCCGGCCCAGCACCAGCCAGCTCCACGGGTTGGACTCGTACGTGTGGCCCGATGTCAGGCCGACGTGGAAGTCGTACACCTGGTTCTCGTAGTGCCACAGGCTGCGCAGCCAGTCCGGCAGCAGCCAGCTCCAGGAGGAGTCCTTGCCCTCGGTGGCCGCCCAGTTCCGGTAGTAGCCCTTGTCCGTGACGATCCAGCCGGTCCACGACACGACGTACGTGACGATCGCGACCGGCACCGTCGAGAAGAACGCGGGGATCAGGTCCCGGCGCAGCACCGCCCGGTAGGGGTGTACCGCACCCGCCGTGCGGCGCGCGCCGACGTCCCACAGGACCGTCATCAGGCCGAACGCGGCCAGGAAGTAGAGGCCGTTCCATTTCGTGGCGAAGGCCAGGCCCAGCATCACGCCCGCCGCCAGCCGCCACGGCCGCCACCCCAGGCGCAGGGTCTCCGCGATCCGGGCGTCCGGGCGCAGCACCCCCTCCTCGTCCACCGGCAGGGTGTCGGCCAGCCGGCGGCGGGCATGGTCACGGTCGGCCACCAGGCAGCCGAACGCGGCCAGCACGAAGAACATGACGATCAGGTCGAGCAGCGCGGTCCGGCTCATCACGAAGTGCAGCCCGTCCACCGCGAGGAGCAGCCCCGCCAGACAGCCCAGGAACGTGGAGCGGAACAGCCGCCGGCCGATCCGGCACAGCAGGAGCACGGAGATCGTGCCCAGCACCGCCACCATGAAGCGCCAGCCGAACGGCGTGAAGCCGAACAGCTGCTCGCCGATCCCGATGATCCACTTGCCGACCGGCGGATGGACCACATAGCCCGGGTCGGTCGGGATCGGGACGGAGGAGGGGTCCTTCAGGATCAGCTTGTCGACGTCCTTGGGCCAGGACCCCTCGTACCCCTGATTGACCAGCGCCCACGCGTCCTTCGCGTAATACGTCTCGTCGAATATCACCGCGTGCGGCTGGCCCAGCCTCCAGAAGCGCAGCAGCCCGGCGACCAGGGTCACCAGCAGCGGACCGCCCCAGCCGGACCACCGCACCAGCCGGTCGGCCACGTGCGGCGGGATCGCGAGGACCGACCACACCTGCCGTCCGGGCCGCGCGTACGGCGGGTCCAGCCGGTCGCGGAGAGAGGTCTCCGGGCGGGGGACATGTCCGAAGCGGCGCAGCCGCCGTTGCCAGGAGGTCGGCTGTTCGCCGAGCGGCTCCCCGGCGTCTTGGCCCCGCTGGGTCTCGGGTGCGGTACTCGTCACCGCGCCATCGTAGGGAACGCATCTGTGCGAAGGGCGCTGCCCGTGCTGCGAGGATGGCTGATGTGACTGGAACGACTGGAACGCTCGTGCTCGCAGGGACCCCCATCGGTGACGTGTCGGACGCCCCGCCACGCCTCGCCGCCGAACTGGAGCGGGCCGACGTCGTCGCCGCCGAGGACACCCGGCGGCTGCGCCGGCTCACCCAGGCGCTCGGCGTCCACACCTCGGGGCGTGTCGTCTCCTACTTCGAGGGGAACGAGTCCGCCCGTACGCCGGAACTCGTGGAAGCCCTGACCGGCGGCGCGCGTGTCCTGCTCGTCACGGACGCGGGCATGCCGTCCGTCTCCGACCCCGGCTACCGGCTCGTCGCCGCCGCCGTGGAGAAGGACATCCGTGTCACCGCCGTCCCGGGGCCGAGCGCCGTGCTCACCGCGCTCGCGCTCTCCGGGCTGCCCGTGGACCGGTTCTGCTTCGAGGGGTTTCTGCCCCGCAAGGCCGGTGAACGGCTCTCCAAGCTCCGCGAGAACGCCGGTGAGCGCCGCACGATGGTCTTCTTCGAGGCCCCGCACCGGCTCGACGACACCCTCGCCGCGATGGCCGAGGTCTTCGGCGACGGGCGCCGCGCCGCCGTGTGCCGGGAGCTGACCAAGACGTACGAGGAGGTCAAGCGCGGTCCGCTCGGGGAGCTGGCCGTGTGGGCCGCCGACGGCGTACGCGGGGAGATCACCGTCGTCGTGGAGGGCGCCACCGACTCCGGCGACGAGGGGCTGGACGCCGGGGAACTGGTGCGGCGCGTGCGCGTGCGCGAGGAGGCGGGGGAGCGGCGCAAGGAGGCGATCGCCGCCGTCGCCGCCGCCGCCGGGCTGCCCAAGCGGGACGTGTTCGACGCGGTGGTGGCCGCCAAGAACGCGGAGAAGGACGCGGGCAGGGATGCCGCCAAGAACGCGGGTAAGGACACCGGCAAGGACGCGGCGAAGGATGTGGGGAAGGCCCCGAAGCCTTAGTGCGTACGGCTAGACGAGTCATTCCGAATGCTGACGATGCGTTCGGGAATGCAGACAGGGCGTCCAAGATCGTTGTGTGACGAACAACCTGGACGCCCTGCTGA
>NZ_JBVJMW010000021.1:0-111710 GCF_055583985.1 Streptomyces sp. NPDC104313 | reverse complement strand
CGCTGGCAGCCCGACGACCTCCAAGCCGTTGCACACGCCCTCAACACCAGGCCTCGGAAGACCCTCGGTTGGAGGACACCCTCCGAAGCCCTCAATGAACACCTACTCTTGACTCAAGAAGCCAGTGTTGCAACGACTGATTGAGTCCGGGCTGCGATCCGGCATCGGAGTGGTGGATCAACTCCCGTGCGGTAACGGGGTTTCCGGCCCGATCACGCTGCCACAGCCCCATTTCCAGTGCGGACAGCACCAGCGGAGTCTGCTTGTTCGTCGCCGCGGACCAGCCGACGATCCGGCGGGAGAAGGTGTCGACGACGAAGGCGGCGTAGACGGTGCCGGACCAGGTGGCCACGTAGGTGAAGTCCGCGACCCATACCCGGTTGGGAGCACTGGCCACGAACCGCCGGCTGAGCCGGTCCGGAGCCCGCTCGGCCTCCCTGTCCGCCACCGTGGTGACGACCTTCCTCCCGCGCACCGCCCCGGCCAGACCCTCGGCCTTCATCAGCCGCTCGACGGTGCACCGGGCCACCTGATGGCCCTGGCGCTTGAGCTCGGCCCAGATCTTGCGGGCCCCGTAGACCCTGTAGTTGTCCTGGTAGACGCGGACGATCAGCGGCGCCAGTTCCGTGTCCCGCAGGGCACGGGCCGACACGGGACGTTTCTTGTACGCGTAATAGGTGGACGGGTGGATGCTGCAGTCGTGCTCGGTGAGCGTCCTGCAGATCGGCTCGACTCCGCCGAAGCGGTCCCGGTGCTCGTCGATGAACGCTACGAGCGTGTATGTGGCCGGTCGAGCTCGGCCGCGAAGAAACTTGCCGCAGCCTTCAGGATCTCGTTCGCCCGCTTCAGCTCGGCGACCTCCTTCCTGAGGGCCTTGAGCTGCACGGATTCCTCAGTCGTGATCCCGGTCCGGGCACCGGCGTCGACCTCGGCCTGCCGAACCCAGTTCCGCAGGGATTCCGGCCCGATGCCGAGCTTCGCGCCGATCGACCGGATCGCCGCGGACTCCGTCTTGTACTGATCGCGAGTCTCCAGGACCAGACGCACGGCCCGCTCCTTGAGCTCCTTCGGGTATTGCTTCGCCATAACGGACTCGATCCTTCCAAAAGATCGAGCCTCGATCAAACCCGGAACGGTTCAGTTCGGCGTCGTATTGATCGGCGTCGAAGTGAAAGATCGGAGGGCGCACCTCATCGACGGGCACCTGCCAGTCGGACCACTCCACGATCCCGCCGTGACGCTGTACGAACACGGACAGGTAGCCACAGCATCCGCCCGTGCACTCGGGCTCACCCAGCACTACACGTCGTCCCTCGACGGTTGCCCAGAGGGGACCCTGGCCATCGGCCGGCAATGCCTCCTCGGCAAACGGGCCGCGGCCTCCCTCTCCGATCGAGGCCGCGACCACTTCCTCGCCATCGATCTGGAAAGACAGTTGGGCAGCCCATCGGGAGCCTGGTGGCAACACACTGATCTCAAGCCGATTGAACACCCAAGAACCCTACGGGAGTACGGAGACGCCAGGGTCGCGCTGTCGGACATGTTCTCCGCGTCGGCCGCCTCCGGTATCGGACGGAAGGTGCCAGGAGCTTGGCCTGAGGTCGCACGGTGACTGAGCGCAGACAGGTCGGGTGAGCGCCGGAAAGCGCTGGTCACCGGGGTATCCAGCGTTCAGGAGCGTGCCCACCCGGAGGAATTCCCTGGCGCGTTGGTCACGCCGTTGGTCACGGAGGCGGTAGGTGGCCCACAGAGAGGCTGGTCAAGGGACCGTGTGTTGGAAGCGACGACCGGGGCCGCCACCCCCGGCTGTACCCAGTTGAAGAGGCCCCCTGACCTGGAAGTTTGCCGTCTAGGTGCCGGTTCCTGACTTCCGACTGTCTCGGCGTGTTTCCAGGTGATTCTGTCTGCTTCTGGGCGCTGTTGGCCACGCGTTGGTCATGCGATGCGCCCAGCCCTTCCGGCGCCCGGGCAGGCCGTTCACGTGGCCACGGATGCCAGCCGCTGATGTGCGTACGAGCGCAGGTCCTGAACGGCGGTTTCGCCCTTGTGGGGCTCGAGTGACTCCCGCAGGGTGCCGCGCACCAGGTCGAGGCAACGTGAAGCACCTGTGCCCAAAGCGGTGTCCAGAGCTGTCCGAGTGTCCGCCACGGCGGCGGCGACGTCGTGGTCGGCGAGCGCCGCGTGGGCTCGATAGGTGAGCATGATGGCGCGGGTTCTCTCCCGTTCGGGAACCAGCAAGCCCAGTCCCTCCTCCAACGCGGCGGTGGCTCGCCGTGGGTCTTCCAGGTCCAGCCAGCAGCGCCCCGCGTCAGCGGCGAGGTCGGCGGATGACATCCAGGACACCCACGGGGGTGCGGATTGTGCTCTGCCACGCTCCAGTTGGTGTTCGGCGTCGTTTAGTGCGCGGGCGGTGCCTACATCGTCCTGGAGGACCGCGAGGGCGCGAGCCCGGCGTACATCCAGCAGGGAGCGGGCGGTCGCGTGGCGGGTTCGGGTACGGGCCAGGGCGAGGATCTCGACCGCCTCACCGGGATGGCCGAGCCAAGTGGCGGAGTAGGCGAGGTCGGAGAGGACTCCGGCTCCGAGGTCGCGGTCGTCGGCGCTGTGGGCTGAGTGCAGGGCCGTGCGCCAGTGGCGCTGCGCCGAGGCGTGGCGGCCTTGGTCGAAGTGGAGCCAGGCGGCGCTCTGGGCAGCCTGGGCCAGGACGGTACGCAGGCGACGGTCGATGGTTTCGTCGTAGCGGGCTGAGTCGAGCAGGCTGATGGTGACGCGCATGGCCGCGCCGAGGAGGTCGGCACACTCCTGAGGGGATGTGTTCGCGAGGCCAGGGAGACGTTCGACGCTGCTCTCCAGCCAGGTGAGCAAGCTTTCGTCGACGCGGCGCCCGGCCAGAGCCCCGGCCAGGCGTTCGGGTTCGACGGGAGCCCATTCGGTTGCCATACCGACTAAGGATCCGGCGGCGAGGGCGAGGAAGGTACGGCGGTCAGGCTGGTCGAGATCCACCAATAACTCCGTGTGGGCGGCGCGGGCGCCGGCCGGGCTGAAGGGGAAGGGGCGATCGAAGGCGGGGAGCCACCAGGGCCATGGCACAGTCCGCAATCGGGCGGAATCGATGCCCAGAAGGTCGGCCAGCAGCTCCTGATAGAGGTCGCTGGGAGCGCCTACCCGCCTGTGCTCCCACCGATAGATGCGACTGCGGTCGGCAGCGCTGCGAAGACCGCGACGTTGCGCCGCCAGATTCAGGTGACGGGCGAGCCTTTCCATGCTCCACCCGCGCTGTTGGCGCACGTAAGTCAGGGGATGTCGTACCGCTTCAGTCGTCATGCACACCCCCCGACTCTGGTGTCTGTACGGCACCGTAGCGACCGGATTCACAGAACGGGACCACATCGGGGATACAGACTTCGATGGGGTGTGCGGCCCACCGTGGGGGCAGCTCGGCGACGTTCCGGGCATCTCTCGACGGCCTGCTGACATCGGCTCCCTGCGTGATGTGCCGGGCCGCCACTCTTCCGGGAGGCGTGCATGAAACACGTACTCGTCACAGGAGGTGCGGGCTTCATCGGCTCGCACTTCGTCAAGCGGATCATCCAGACTGAGGACGTCGCCCGTGTGACCGTCCTCGACACCCTCACCTACGCCGGTCACGTCGAGAACCTGGGCATGGCGTTCTTGTCAGACAAGCTCCGGTTCGTCCATGGTGACATCCGAGACGCGACTGCCGTCGACAACTTGATGGGGTCCGGTCCCACAGCAGTGGTGCATTTCGCGGCCGAGTCCCATGTCGATCGCTCCCATGACGCGGCCGACGGGTTTCTCTCCACGAATGTTCTCGGTACCCGGGTGCTTGTCGACGCGGCTCACCGACACGGCATTGCCAAATTCGTCCACGTCTCGACCGACGAGGTCTACGGCCCGTTGCCGAAGGGAGCAGCGACCGAGGCTTCACCCATGCGCCCCTCGGTCCCGTACGCGGTGTCGAAGGCGGCCGCCGACCTGGTAGCCCTGGGTGCTCACCAGACCCTTGGGCTCCCGCTGTGTGTAACTCGCAGCAGCAACAACTACGGGCCCTACCAGTACCCGGAAAAGATCATCCCGCTCTTCGTGACCCGGCTCTTGCGAGGAGCGCCCGTCACTCTCCACGACCGGGGGCAGCACGTACGTAACTGGCTGCACGTAGAAGACCACTGTGCCGGGATCGAAGCGGTGCTGCGTGGTGGGGAGCCGGGGGAGATCTACAACCTCGGTGGAGGCACTGACCTGTCCAGCAAGGAGCTGACCGGCCACCTGCTGAACATCTGCGGCGCGACGTGGGACGCGGTCACGTACATCCCCGACCGACCGTCGAACGACGTCCGCTACTCGATCGACTGGTCCAAGGCTCGCAACCAACTCGGGTACCGGCCGACTCGCGGCCTGGAGGATGGGCTGGCTGAAACCGCCGAGTGGTACCGCCGCAACCCCGACCGGTGGGCCCCGCTCGCGAGCGGCGGTCTGCGGCGCACCGCTCCGGCCTTCCGCCCCGCGCTCGCGCCTCCGGAGGGCGACCGTGCCTGCTGACCCGATCGCACCGCGCCGGATCCTGGTCACCGGTACGGGAGCCAACCCCGGCTTTGGGCTGGCCCGGAGCCTTACCCGCCTCGGCCACCGAGTCATCGCCGCCGACGCCAACCCTCTTGCCCCAGGCTTCCTGCTCCCACAAGTCGTGCCTCAGGTCATTCCGACAGCTGACGACCAGGACTACCGGGCCCGCATGACCGGGCTGTGCCGGGCGCTGGCGGTAGACGCGGTGGTACCCGCCATCGAGAACGATCTTCCGCCGCTGCTGCGCATGAGTTCTCGGCTGGAGGAGATCGGTGTGCGTATGTGGCTGCCCGAACCTTCATCGGTACACACATGCATCGACAAGGCAGCCTTTCATCGTGTGCTCACCGAGCAGGGGGTGCCAACTCCTCGGTCATGGTGGGGCGACACCCTCGACCGGGTCCCCGGGAACACACAGTTGGTGGTAAAGCCCCGGCGCGGCCACGGCGCCCAGCACGTCCACTTCGTCGAGAGGAAGGAGCACGCCCTGCTGCTGAGCGAGGTGATCCCTGACGCCATGGTGCAGGAGCGGTTGTACGGAACCGAGTTCACGGCAGACTGCCTGGTGGACCGCACCGGCCGAGCGTCGGCGATCCTGCGCCGCCGGGACCTGGTGAAGGCCGGACTCGCCGCAGTCTCCACCACCTTCCGCGACACCATCGTGCTCGATCTCGTACTGGCCGCCCTACGTGCTGTACGCGCCGAGGGCCTGTGCTGTGTACAAGGTTTCGTCCAGGCAGACGGGCAGGTCACCATCACCGAACTGAACGTCCGGATCGCCGGCGGGTTCCCGCTGACCGAGGCGGCCGGAGCCGACCTGGTCGGCCAAATGGTCAACGGACTGTTCGGCCTCCCGGTCGACCATGACCGCCTGGCCTACCGGACAGGAGTGTTCCTGACCAACTACGTCGAGACGTTGGCCGTCGGTGAGACGGCCGACCTGAAGCGCATCGCCATGAACGGGGCAACCACATGAGCCTGACCATCCCCGACGCCCGGCGCAACGCGTCCCCGTACCTCTACGGACGAGAAGCAGCGTCTGTCGCCCGCGTCCTGGAGGCCGGCCAGTACGGACACACTGACCTCACCGCCGAATTCGAGAGGCGGGTCGCCGCGTACCTCGGCGTACCCGACGTGGTGGCCGTCAGTTCCGGTACCGCTGCCCTGCACAGTGCCCTGCTGGCCACAGGCATCGGCCTTGGCGACGAGGTGATCGTGCCGTCCATGACGTTCTGCGCCACTGTGCAGGCCATCCGGGCTGTAGGAGCCGCCCCGCGGTTCATCGACGTAGACCCGGCGACGTTGTGCGTCACCCCGCAACTCGTCATGGACGCAGTCACTGATGACACGGCCGCCGTACTGCCGGTGCTCTTCGGTGGCCGTGCCGTCGACCTCAGCTCCATTCGCGAGGATCTGGCTGAACGGGGCATCGTGGTCATCGAGGACGCCGCCCACGCCTTCGGCTCTCACTGCGGACCCAAACACGTCGGCGCCGACGACACAGCCCTGACGTGTCTTTCCTTCGGGCCGGTCAAGAATCTGACGTGTGGCCAAGGCGGGGCTGTCATCCCTCGTACGCCCGAGGAGGCCGCCGCTGTCCGTCGACTCCGCATGCTGGGCGTTACTCAGTCCCAGAGCGAGCGCGCCGAGACGACCAGCTACCGAGTGGAAGGCTTCGGCTTGCGGTATCAGCTCTCGTCCATCAACGCCGCCATCGGGCTGGCGCAGTTCGACCATTTCGACGCCACCGTGCGCTCCCGGCGGCATTTGTGGCGCACCTACAGAGACGCCCTGGACGCGCTGGAGGGGGTGACGCTCGTCGCTGTCGACCTCGGCCACACGGTGCCGCACCTGTGTCAGGTACGCGTGCCGCACCGGGACCACGTATTCGCCCACCTACGGGCGAGGAACATCGGCGTCGGCGTTCACTACCCGCCCAACCACCTTCAGCCCGCCTTCGCACGCTGGACGCGTGACCTGCCCGCCACCGAACGGACCGGCCGTGAAATCCTGAGCCTGCCCTTCCATCAGCACCTCACCGAGGCAGATGTCCACCGAGTGGTGATCGCCCTCGGACAGGCTCTCAAGGCTACGGGCGGCTCATGATGTCGAAGCTGCTCGTTGTGTGTCTGGGGAACTACTGCCGTAGCCCCTTCGCTCAGCTTGCTCTCGCTCGACGGGGTGGACCACGTATGGCCGTTCGCTCAGCCGGACTGATCGGCAAGTGGCAGGACCAGTCGGCTCATTCCGCCATGATCAACGCCGCCCGGCGGCTGGGCTATGACCTCACCGCCCACCGTGCTCAGCAGACCAGCCTGGACATGTTGGATTGGGCGGACACGGTACTCGCCATGGACGCCTCCGTTCTCGCCACCCTCCGGGCCGTCTGCGGTCCGGAGAACGAGAACAAACTGCGTCTCTACCTCGGCGACCGGGACGTGCCCGACCCGATGGGCCAGGGTGACGCTGCGTTCCATGAGTGCGCTGTGCTCATTGAAGCTGGCACCGCCCTCCATACAGGTGGACGGATTACGTAGCCCACTGCGGGCGAAGCTGTTACTGGGACGCTGCGGACAGGATCACATCCACGAGCTTGTCCGCAGCGTCCGGGCGGCCGTGCGCCCTGGCCGCCGCTGCCATCGTGGCCCGGCGCGCCGGATCGTCGAAGAGCGGCCCGACCGCCTCGCGCAGGTGCCCGCCGGTGACGTCGCCGAGGAGGGCGATCGCCGCCCCGGACTCCCCCAGGTGGCGGGCGTTGTGGGCCTGTTCGTTCCCGGCCGCCGTGGCGAGCGGGATGAATACGGCGGGCTTGCCGAGGGCGGTCAGCTCCGCCAGGGTGCCCGCACCGCTGCGGGAGATCACGAGATCGGCCAGGGCCAGGACGTCCGGCAGCTCCGGTCCGACGAACGGAGTGAGGTGGTACCGGGCGACAAGGGAGGCCGGAAGTACTGCGGCGCGTGCGGACAGTGCCTCCTGGTGGGCCGGACCGCACTGGTGCACCACGTTGGCGCGCTCCAGCAGCCACGGCAGTTCGCCGCCGACCACGTCGTTGATCTGCTGCGACCCCTGCGCCCCGCCGGTGACGTACACCGTCGGAAGACGCCGGTCGAACGCGTGCAGACCCAGTGCCGTCACTGCCTTGTCCGGGTGGCCGGTCAGGACCTCCGGTCGTACGGGGTTGCCGGTGACGACCGCCGCCGGTCGCACGCTCTCCGGCAGGAGCGGCAGGGTCGACTCCGAGGACACGGCGATCCGCGCGGCGGAGCCTGCCAGCTTGCGGTTGGCGAGGCCGAGGCGCACGGTCTGCTCGTGCAGAACCAGCGGGACCCGGCACATCCTGGCGGCGAGGCCGGCGGGCACCGCTACGTAGCCGCCCGTCGCGAGGACGACATCGGGCCTGAAGTCGGAGACCGCCTTCCGTGCCTGGGCGACCCCGAGCGGCACACGTGCCATGTCCCGGACGTTGGCCGGCGAGACCATCTTCAGGGGGTTCGCGTGACGTCGGATCTTTCCCGTGGCGACGGTGGTGAACGGAATGCCCTCCGCGCTGGTGACCCGGGCTTCCAGGCCCTCCGCCGTTCCGATCCACAGAACGTCGAGCGTGCGGCCGGAAGCGGCCAGGCGTGCCTGCAAGGTGCGGATCGCGGTGAGGGCGGGGTACGTGTGACCGCCGGTGCCACCGCCCGTCACGATCAGGCGGAAGACAGACGTCTGCTGAGGCGCGGTGTTCACGCTGGGCACTCTAGTGGCTGCTGTCCGGTGATCGTTCGCCATGGTTCTCGGCGTCGGAGACGCCTGGGTCGCGCTGTCGGACATGCACTCCGCGTCGGCGGCCTCCGGTGCCGAACGGAAGTGCCAGGAGCTTGTCCTGAGGTCACGCGGTGACTGAGCGCAGACAGGTCAGGTGAGCGCCGGAAAGCGCTGGTCACCGGGGTATCCAGCGTTCAGGAGCGTGCCCACCAGGAGGAACTCCCTGGCGTGTTGGTCACGCCGTTGGTCACGGAGGCGGTAGGTGGCCCAAGAGAGACTGGTCAAGGGAGCGCGTGTTGGAAGCGACGACCGGGGCCGCCACCCCCCACAGGAGAGGCCCCGGCCGTCTTCCACGGGGTCGCAGCACGACCCCGTACTCATCTCAGCGCCATGACCGCGTTTTCTGTCACACCGTCGGCCGGCCGAGGAATTGTTGCGGGTTGTACAAGTCATGGACGTGGCCCCCGCCGAGCACGTAGCGTGCTGGTTCGCGCAGGGTTGCGCAGCAGTTGACCAGCTGCGATTGAGGACGGCAGAGCGGGTTGAGGGAGTGCTGGGGGACGACGCGGAGCTGACCGCCGCGGTGCTCGCGGCACAGGACGGGGACGAGGACGCCTTCCGTGCTGTGTACCGCGCGGTGCAGCCAAGGCTGTTGGGCTACATACGGACGCTGGTCGGGGAGCCGGACGCCGAGGACGTGGCGTCCGAGGCGTGGCTGCAGATAGCGCGCGACCTCGACCGCTTCAGCGGTGACGCCGACCGGTTCCGGGGCTGGGCCGCCCGGATCGCGCGCAACCGCTCGCTGGACCATCTGCGGATGCGCAGCCGCCGCCCCGCGATCGGCGGCGACGAGGCCGAGCTGACCGCGCGGGCCGCCGAGTCCGACACCGCGGGCGACGCCATCGAGGCGCTGGACACCGACCGCACCATGTCCCTCATCGCCCAACTGCCGCAGGACCAGGCCGAGGCCGTCGTGCTCCGGGTGGTCGTCGGGCTCGACGCGAAGAGCGCGGCGCAGACCCTGGGCAAGCGGCCCGGCGCCGTACGCACCGCCGCTCATCGAGGCCTCAAGCGACTGGCCGAACTCCTCGGCTCGGAGCATCCCGGGGCGGACGGGGCCTCCGTGGAAGGCGCCCCGGCCCCGGACCCGGCGCAGGGTGTCGACGGCGGCGCGGGTCAGGGGGCGGGCGATCGCGCCGGGCTCGGCGCCGTGCCCGCGCAGCGCCCCGGGCGGGGCGGTCCGGCGGCACCCGCCGGGGTCACTCCCGGTGTGACGCATTCGCGACCCTGGACGCAGAAGGACATGTGATGGCCGACGAGCACTACGAGTGGCTTGACAGGGAAGCGGCGGAGAGATTGCTCCGCGGCGAACCGGTCGTCCCCGTCGGCGACGAGGCCCGCACCGACGCCTTCCGGCTGGCCGAAGCCCTCGGCGCGGCCCGTGCGGGGATGCGGCCCCCGGCAGGCGAACTCCCCGGCGAGGACGCGGTCCTCGCCGCGTTCCGGCGGGCCGGCCACGGCAGCGGCAAGGGAGTGAACCGGCTCGCCGGCCTCTTCGCCGGCGGCGCCGTCCCCGGCCGACCCGGTCTGCTGCCCGCCGTCCACATCGGCTCCGCCCCCGACACCCCGGCCCGCCGCCCGCGCTGGAGCCGGCCGGTCCGCTTCGGCCTGGTCGCCTCGCTCGCGGGCTGTGCGCTCGGCGGGGTCGCGGTCGCCGCCGGCACCGGCGTGTTCACCGGAACGTTCGGCGGACCGGGCTCGCCCGCGCCGGCCACCTCCGTATCGTCCGCCGTGACCCCGGGGCCGCTGATCTCGGGCGGGCCCGCCGCCGACCCGTCGTCCCCGGCGGATCCGTTCTCGCCCGACGAGCCGGAGGAGCCTTCCTCGTCCGCGACCTGGGAGTCCGACGGGCCGGGGCACCCCGACGGCGCGCGAACCAGTGACACCGGCCGGGAGCCCGGCGAGGACCGCCCGGGCAGCCGGGACCAGCCGGGCGGCGACGGCCATGGGAAGAAGTCCGGGGGCGGTGACGGCCGGGACCGGAAGCCCGGCGGCTCCGGAGACGACAAGGCGACCGGGAAGTGGTACAAGCAGTCCGTCAAGGCCTGCAAGGCCTTCCGCGACGACAGTCTGGACGACCGGAGCCGACGGCAGTTGATCCGGCTGGCGAAGGGCGAGAAGAACCTGGAGCGCTTCTGTGACCGTCTCCTCGACGGGAGCGACGGGAGCGACGGGAGCGACGGGAGCGACGGGAGCGACGGAGACGGCGGCTCCGGTGGTGGCGGTGACGACGACGATGACGACGACGGTCAGAGCGGGCCGGGCGACGGCGACAGCGGCTCGCTGCCGCCGGTCTCCTTCCACCCCGTACCGCGCTCCGGAGCGGCCCAGAAGACGAGGGCCGGGACGGACACCGAGGTCCCGCCGCTCCCGAAGAGCTCCGGAGTGACCTCCGCACGCACCCGTTGATGACCTGAACCTCCCGCTGACCTGCGGTTCCAGGCGCATCGAGGCCGTAGGTGTGACGTTTTCCGGAGGCCGGGCGCAGTACAGAGTGAGCCGACTGGTCATCGGCCGCGCAACGAGCCGGGGTTCCCCCCGTACCTTCGGCTCAGCGCATCGGCGCGGGCGGGACACGTTCCCCCGGTCCCGCCCGCGCCCTCTCCTCCCTCGTGCTGGGCGTACGCCGGATCACCGGTACCGGACCACCCGTAGGCCCGGACACCCGTAAGTCCGGACGCCCGTAAGTCCGGAGCACCCGTACCGGATCACCAGTAGATGACGACCTTGTCGCCGTCCTTCACCTGCTCGAACAGTGCCGCGACCTTCTTCTTGTCCCGCACGTTGACGCAGCCGTGCGAGGCGCCGCCGTACCCGTCGGCCGCGAAGTCGGCGGAGTAGTGCACCGCTTGGCCGCCGCTGAAGAACAGGGCGTACGGCATCGGGGTGTCGTAGAGCGTCGACACATGGTCCCGGGACTTCCAGAACACCTCGAACACGCCCTCCCGGGTGGGCGTGTACTCCGAGCCGAAGCGCACGTCCATCGCGGAGAGGACCTTGCCGTCGTTCATCCACGCCAGGGTCCGGCTCTTCTTGCTGATGCACAGGACCCGGCCCTCCATGCACCGTTCGTCCGGCGCGGCCACCGGCCGCTCGGTCGGCGGGTCCAGCTCGGCGGACGTCGGCACCCGGGTCATGGCCAGCAACCGCTGCCAGGTGACCGCGTCGGTGCTTCCCGTGACCGGCAGCCGCCGCTTGGCCTGAAAGGACCGTACGGAGTCGGCGGTGACGGAGCCGTAGTAGCCGGTGGGGTTGCGCCCGAAGTGGCCGATCTGGCGGAGCCGGGCCTGGAGTTCCCGCACCCGGTCGCTCTCGGAACCCGTACGCATCAGGACGCGCGGCGGCGGTGCGGTGCTCGGTTCCGGGGCCGGCCGGGCCGTCGTGGTCGGGGCCGGGGCCGGGGCGGCGGTGGACGCCGACGGGCTGGGCAGCGGTGCGGTGCTCGGCTTCGCGTCCTCGGCAGCGGGGGTGGTGGGGGAGAGGGTCGGCGCGGCGGCCTGCGTGGCCCGCACCGGCGGCGGCACCTCCTGCGCCCCCTCGGCGGTCCCGGGCTCGCATCCCGTCGCGAGGGCGGCCAGCGCGACGAGGGAGGCGGCGGCGACGCGACGCCCCTGAGGCCTTCCGCCCGCACGCCGTTCGGCGGTCGCGCCCGGCCCCGGTCCGGGTGTCGCTTCCGACGCCCGTGTCCCGCCCGTGTCGCTCGCTCCCGGGCCGTCCCACCCGCTGTTCGTGTCCGTCATGCTCGGTCCCCCTGGATCACCCGGCCCGGCGCCTCCCGTACGGAAATCCCGTCCGGCCCGGTCACCGAATCCTCCGTCGGACGTCAGCCGCGCGTCCAGCCCCCCGAGGGGTTGCCCAATGGATCATGGCCGGGTCCGGCCCGCCGGACGCACCGAATCCCGCACGGCGCCGGACGGACGCTGTCGCCTGGTGAAACCCCCTGGACGGCGACTCGTACGGACGTGCGAGACTCCGTCCATGCTGGGTGTCACCGATCTTCCGACGTATCTCGCCGGTCTGGCGCTGATCGTTCTTCTGCCGGGGCCGAACTCGCTGTACGTGCTCTCCGTCGCCGCCCGGCGCGGGGTGCGCACCGGCTATACGGCCGCCGCGGGTGTCTGGACCGGGGACGCCATCTTGATGACGCTCTCCGCGCTCGGCGCCGCGTCGCTCCTCCAGACCACGCCCCTGCTCTTCGCGATCGTCAAGTACGCGGGCGCGGCCTATCTGACCTGGATGGCCGTCGGGATGCTGCGGGCGGCCGTGTCCCTGTGGCGCGAGCGGCACCGGCGTACCGCCGAGCTGGTGGAGTCGGCCGAGACGGCCGAGACGGTCGGGACCCCCGGGGCGACGGTGACGGCCCCCGTGGAGAGGCCCTACCGCCGGGCACTGGTGGTCAGCCTGATCAACCCGAAGGCGATCCTGTTTCTGATCTCCTTCTTCGTCCAGTTCGTTGACCCGGGCTATGCCTATCCGGCGCTGTCGTTCCTGGTGCTGGGCACGCTGCTCCAGCTCGCCAGCTTCGCGTACCTCTCGGTGCTGATCTTCGGCGGCACCCGCCTGGCCGCCGCCTTCGGCCGCCGTAAGCGACTGTCGGCGGGGGCCACTTCGGCGGCGGGCGTCCTGTTCCTCGGGTTCGCGGCCAAACTCTCGCTGAGCAGCGTGTAGCTCCGGCGCTCCGGCGCTCCGGCGCTCCGCCGTAACGCCGTAACGCCGTAACGCCGTAACGCCGTAACGCCGTAACGCCGTAACGCCGTAACGCCGTAACGCCGTAACGCCGTAACGGCCCTCAGTGTTGCCAGGCCTTTCCCCCGACGTTGTGGATCATGCGTTGCAGCACCTTGAGCGCGGCGACGAACTCCGCCTCGGGGATGCCCTCGTGGATCTCCGCGCTCGCCCGCGAGACCCGGGTGTACGCCTGCTCGCGCAGTGCCCGCCCCTCGGGGGTGATGCGCAGCCGGGACCCGGAGTCCTCGGTGACCAGCCCCCGTTCGAGGAGGCTCTCCACGGCTTCCTCCATACCGTCCACGCCGTCCGCCCCGGTGTGGAGGTACCCGCTGAGCATGGTGACCAGCTCGGCCCGGCCCCGCCCCTCCTCGTCCGCCCCGTCCAGTTGGTTGAGCACCCACCAGGGAGGCTGGGTGAGTCCGTGCTCGGCCAGCGCGGACCGGATGTGGGTGACCGTCGCCTCGTGCGCGGCCCAGCTCCAGTAGCCGATCGGCTGGCGTGCGAGTCCCGCGTCGTCGTGTGAGTAGTTCATGCCTCAGAACGTAGAACCTCAAGCTAAGTTGCGGTCAAGCCCTCCTTGTCGGGCGCTCTCCGGCGCACGTGCCCGGTCATACGGCGGACGCGCAGAGTTCACCCGCTGTCGTGACGGGCGTCACCCGATCCTTCCGCCGTCTCACTAGGTTGTCGGGACCATGATCGAAGGCGAGGGCACGCGTGCCGAAACTGTCCGTTGTCGTACCGCTCCACAATGTCGCGGCCTACGCACCGACCACACTGGGCAGCCTGGCCCGCAACGCGGACCCGGACATCGAGTTCCTGCTGGTCGATGACGCGTCCACCGACGGCACGCAGGACATCGTCGACCACTGGGCCGAGCGGCTGCCGCGCGCCCGGGTGATCCGGCACGGTACGAATGTCGGCATCGCGGCCGCCCGCAACAGCGGCATCGACGCCGCCGAGGGCGACTACCTCACCTTCCTCGACGGCGACGACTGGTACGCCCCCGGCCACCTGGACCGGCTGGTGCGCGCCGCCCAGGACCTCGACTGCGACTTCGCCCGCACCGACCACGTCCAGTCCACCGGCACCACCCGCGTCGTGCGGCGCGCCCCCGCGCCCCTCCGGGACACCCTGCTCGACCCCCGCGACGGGATCGGGGTGCCCGAGCGCGAGACCATGGTCGACTACCCGTTCGTCTGGGCCGGGATCTACCACCGGCGGCTCTTCGCGGAGGGCGCCCAGCGCTTCGCCACCGAACTGCGCACCGCCGAGGACCGGCTGTGGGTCTGGCAGCTCCATCTGCGCGCCCGCAGCTACGCGGCGCTCGGGCTGTACGGCGTCTTCTACCGGCGCGGGGTCACCACCTCCCTGACCCAGATCAAGGACGCCCGCCAGCTCGACTTCTTCCCCGCCTACGACACGCTGCTCGACCAGTTGCGCACGGACCGGGACGCGAAGACCCTGCTGCCCAAGGCCGTCCGCACCTACTGCGCGATGATCGCCTTCCACAACGAGAAGGCCGACGACTACGAGCCCGCCACCGCCCGGCGGCTGCGCTCCGAGTCGGCCGCCGCACTGCACCGGATGCCGCAGGACGTGCTCGACCGCACCCTGACGATGATCGACGACAAGCGTGGCACGCTCCTGGGCCGTCTGCGCACCAAGCAGAAGGCCGCCTGACCGATGCCCGTACCCACGCCCGTTCCCACCTCTGTACCCACGCCCGTACCCACCTCCGTGCGTACGCCCGTGCGCACCCAGATCTTCCAGGTGTCCACGTTGTACGGGGCGGCCACCCTCGCCGCCGCGCTCGACGCCGGACAGTTCGGCCGGGCCCTCGACAGCCACCGCGTCCTGCTGGTCTCCAACAACGCGGCCGTCCCCGAGACCGCCCCGCGCCTGGAGGAGATGCGCGGTTACGGCTCCCTCGCCACCCGCTTCGACGCCGTCGTCGACTGGAACGAGGCGATCAGCCCGCACCACCCCAGCGGCTGGGGCCCGCGCTCCGAGGAGACCGTCCTGTGGCAGCGGGCCTTCCGCCTGGCCTGGGACATCGCCCCCGACACCCCCGTCGACCTGGCCGTGGAGTCCATCCAGGTCAACCCGGGCCGCGCGCTCGCCGCGATCTTCTCCGAGAGCGCCGTGCACGTCTACGCCGACGGCCTGATGAGCTACGGCCCCACCCGCAACCGACTGCCCCGGTCCATCGCCTGCCGCATCCGGCGCGTCCTCCACCTCGACCTGGTCACCGGGCTGCGCCCGCTCCTCCTCGCCGAGGCCGGCGTCGCACCCGAACTCGTCCCCGACGACGCCTTCCGAGCCGTACTCTCCGAGATCGCCGCCGCGGCCGAGGGGGACAAGGAGCTCGCCGCCGCCGAGGCCGCCGCCCCCACGGCGATGCTGCTCGGCCAGTACCTGGCGGCCCTCACCATCCTCACCCCGGAGGAGGAAGAGGACCTGCACGTGCGGATGTTGCGCGGAGCCGCCCGCGCCGGACACACCTCCATCCTCTTCAAGCCGCACCCCACCGCCCCGGCAAGCTACTCCCGCGCCCTGGACGAGGCCGCCGCCGAGGCCGGCGTACGGCTCACCACCCTGGACGGTCCGCTGCTCGCGGAGACGCTGTACGAGCGGTGCGCGCCCACCCTGGTCGTCGGCTGCTTCTCCACCGCGATGTTCACCGCCGCCGCCTACTACGGCATCCCCGTCGCCCGCGTCGGCACCCGCCTGGTCCTCGACCGCATCACCCCGTACGAGAACAGCAACCGCGTCCCGCTGACGATCACCGACCACCTCGTGCCCGACCTGGAAGCGCCGGGCGCCGGGGCCGTACCCCTGCTGCCGCGCACCGCGCCGGACACCCTCGCCCCGCTGGTACGGGCCGTCGGCTACTGCATGCAGGCCAAGCTCAACCCCGGGCTGCGCCCCGACGCCGAGGCCTGGCTGCGGGAGCACCTCGACCCCACCACCCAGCACTACTTCAAGCGCCGCCGCCTACAGAGCCTCACCCTGCCCGGCGGTGGCGGCCCCCGGGGAGCGGCGGTCCGGCTGCGCCGCACCGTACGGCGCACCCGCGGCACCCTGGGCCTCTGACCCGGGACCACGCCGCCCGCCCCACCGGCCGGGCGTGACACCGTGCCGCCCGCGTGACGCACCCCACCTCTGTGGCCCGTAACCACCCATCGCGCCCCGCCGACTCACTGAGGCCCTGAGCACCATGCCGACCAGACCCCCCGCCTCCGCCCCCGCCTCCGCCCCCGCCTCCGCCCCCGCCTCCGCCCCCGCCTCCGCCCCCGCCTCCGCCCCCGCCTCCGCCTCCGCCCCCGCCTCCGCCCCCGCCTCCGCCTCCGGCTCCGTCCCCGCCCCGGCTCCTACGGTCCCGGAGACGCCTCGTCCCGTCCGCGAGCACCGCTACGACATCGACCTGATCCGGCTGCTCTGCTCGGTCGGCGTGATCGGCCTCCACGCCGGATCGGCCTTCGTCAACGCTGTGGGCCGGACGGCCTCGCAGGGGAGCGGCACCTACTGGGCCGGGCTGACCGCCGATTCCGTCGGCCGTTTCGCCGTGCCCCTCTTCTTCGCCATCGCCGGCTGGGTGGTCCTGGTCGGGGCCCCGCCGAAGGACGGCGCACGGCTGCGGCGGCGCGTCGTGCGGATCGTGGTGCCCCTCGCCGTCTGGACGGCGCTCTACCTCGCCTGGGGCAGGCTGCGCGGAACCAACGACGACCCGGTGGCCGGGTCGGCGCTGGACTCCGTGTTCGCCTCGGTCCGCCCCGCGTACCACCTCTGGTACCTCTACGCCTACCTTCCCGTGATCATGGTCCTGGGGCTGGTGGTGCTGATCAGGTCGGGCAAGCGGCCGTGGGGCCTCGGCGCGGTCCTGCTGGTCCTGGCGTCCGCGCCGTCGCTCCTCGGTGACCTGGCCGAGGTCACCGGCCGTGAACTGCCGCGCTTCGGCTGGGGGTTCGCGCCGTATCAGCTGACCTACGCGGTGCTCGGGGCGCTGCTGCTCGCCGCCCCGGCCGGTACGTTCGGCCGGCGGAGGCTTCCGTGGGTGCTGCTAGCGGCGGCCGGACTGGCCGGGGTGATCGCGTACCAGCACGAGGTGCACTACGCGATCCCGTACGCCCACGTCCTGGTGGCCCTGTTCAGCTGCGGCGTCCTGATCTCCCTGCACGGCCTGCGCGTTCCGGAGCGGATGCGTCCGGCGCTGACCCGGCTGGCCGACGCGTCGTTCGGGGCCTACCTGGTGCACGTACTCGTGCTCGGCGTCCTCACCGACGCCTTCGTCCGGGCGGACCTGAGCGGCCCGGCCGCCGCCGCGCTCGTGGCCGGGGTCACGGTGGCCACGACGGCCCTGTCGTTCGGCGCGGCCCTACTGTGGGGCCGTGCCGGGGCGGCCAAGGCGCTGGGCTGAGCGCCCCGCGCGGCCGGCCGCACCCCCCGGGGCTCCTCAGCCCCGGCCGCTCCGCAGCGCCTTGGCCCGCCGGGCCACCCGGCGCAGAGCCGGGCCGGCGCGCAGGAAGGCCAGCCGGGCCGGGACCGCGCCGGGAAGCGCGAGTGAGGCCAGCCGGCGGCGCTTGAAGTAGCGCCGGGTGCGGTCGTCCAGGTGCGTGGACAGATAGCGCTCGGCGGCCGGGCGCAGATCGGGCCGGACCTTCGGCCGCATCGCGAAGCCGACGGCCGCGAGCAGACCGTCCAGCTCCGCACCGGAGCACGGCTTCCGCGCACCCACCGCCTCCGCGTCACCGAGCCCGGGCAGCACGGCGTCGGCGAGCGTCGCCGGTATCCGCTCGGCGTTCTCGTACGGGGTCAGACGCTCCAGGAGCAGCCCCGTGCCGACGGTCGCCACCGGGAGGCCGTGGAACCGTGCCGCTCCGAACAGCGCGGCCGAGGTGCAGCCGAGGACCAGCGCGGGTCGCAGCCGGTGCAGCAGCACATCGGCAGGCACCGGCAACGGGGGTGCCAGTACGGTCAGTTCGACGCCCAGCCGGTCCGCCTCGGCGCGCAGCGGCGCCGGGCTCTCCCACGGTGCGTACGGATCCGGCGCGAACACCAGCCGGGTGTGACCGAGGGCGGCCGCCCCGCGCACCATCTCCAGACGCAGCCCCGCCTCCTCGGCCGCCGGGATCGACCCGGCCCCGGCGAGATCCTGCCCGAGCAGCAGCGCGGTCCCCTCGATGGCGGGCAACTCCAGCTCTGTCCGCGCCAGTTCGCCGATGACCTCGGCGATCGCCTCGGCCGGCACGGTCCGCGGCTCCACCCCGTACTCGCCCAGCAACAACAGCCGCGCCCCGGGAACCAGGTCCGGATGGAGCAGCCGCCGCACCCGGACCCCGGTCAGCGGGGGGATCTTCTCCCCGGTCGGGCCGTAGCCGCCGGGCCCCTCCGCGTACACATCGACCGGGACACCGGCGAAGACGTGGGTGAGGGCCCGGGCGGGACCGGCGTGCGGGGAGTCCACGACGAGCTCCAGCTCCTCGTCGCCGAGCCCCCAGGCGCGCCGGAAGTGGCGCTCCCACAACGGGGCGTCGTCGGCCCGGGGCAGCCAGTCGGCCGGGTGGAAGGGGAAGATCGCGTCGTTCCACGGGAGAACCTCGTCGAACCGGGCGCGCAGCCGCTCGAAGCCGGCGGTCTCCGAGACGTCGGCGACGGCCTCCGGGGCCGGTCCCGTCCGGGACAGCAGCAGGATCCGGCGGTCGGGACCGGTGAAGCAGCCCGCGTCGATCGCCGCGGCGAGCAGTACCGTCGCGGCGATCGAGGAGGCGTGGAAGATCCGGATGGTCATGCGGCCGAGGCCCCCTTCGCGGTGACCTGGCGGCGGCGCAGCCTGCGCACCCGGGTCGCTCGTGTCACGTCCATGGAGTCGAGAGCCTCGTTCAGCAGCCGCTGCGGCAGGCGCCCGAGGGCCGCCGCGCCACGCGACTTCAGTTCGCGGGCCACGGCCGGTTCGCAGGTGTCGATGGCGCCCAGATGGTGGGCGATGACCGCGCAGTACGTACGTACGGCCTTCGGCAGCAAATCGTCCGCGTCGCGGTCGGCGGCCGTATCGGCGATCACCTGGTCGAAAGCGCGCAGGAAATCGAGCCGACGCATATCGCCGATCCGGGTCAGCGACGTGTTCACCCCGCGCCGGTAGAAATGGCTGAGCATGCCCAGGGCGGCGAAGGATTCCGCTTCCCGGTGCAGCCGCCAGATCCACGGCCGGTCCTCGGCCGTGCGCAGCCCGTCGGTGAAGTGCAGCAGCCCCCGGTCCAGGAGCCGCCGGTGGTAGAGGCCCGCCCAGGCGAACGCGTAATCCACCGACGTGGTGCGGTGGGCGGGCAGGATCGCGGTCCGGGGGTCGCTCACCACCCCGTGCGGGCCGTGCGGCACCCGTCGTACGGTTCGCGACCTGCCGTTCGCCTGGACGTGGTCCGTCCGCACGAAGTCGCAGCCCAGCGCCTCGGCCCGGGTCACCAGCCGCCCGTAGTGCCCGGGGGCCAGCCAGTCGTCGCCGTCCAGGAAGGCGATGTACTCGCCGCGGGCGGCCTCAAGACCGGTGTTGCGCGCGGTGGCCAGACCGCTGTTCACCTCGTGCCGCAGCAGTACGGCCCCCGGGATCTCCTCGGCGGCCCGGCGCAGCAGCCGGGGGGTCCCGTCGGTGGAACAGTCGTCGACAAGAAGGAACTCGAAGTCCTTTCGGGCGTTGGCCCGCAGGCTTCTGAGGGTGTCGGGCGCGTAGGTCTGCACGTTGAAGAACGGCACGATGACGGAGAGCTTAACCACGCGCATCACGTTAGGTGCGACGTCGGTTCTTTCCTTTTCCATCGTGCGCCCAGCAGGTGAACAACGCTCGTCACCCAGGTGAATCACCTTTCCCGGAACGGGAATTGAGGGCGTTTTCAGCTCCGCTCCCCAATCGTCGGCTCGCTGTTAACCATCTGTTGCTGTCGCGTTGGGCCGCGCATCGAAATGCCTTCCTAGCTTCTAGGACGTGCCCCCACGTACCAGCAACGAGGCCGAACCGGCCGAAGCCCCCGCCGCGCCCCGACCGGCGCTGCGGGTCGCCGTCCTCGCCGACTCCGACACCCGGTGGAAATGGGGCGCGCTCACCGCGCGCCGCCTGACCGCCGGGGCGGACGGCCCGGACGCGCGGCCCGTCGAGATCAGCGGACTGCTGCTGCGCGGCCGGGCCACCCCGACGCCTCGCCAGCTCGCGGAGGTCGGCGAGGTCGGGATCGACGCCGAGCGGGTCCGCGAGGTCACCGCCGTCGAGTTCCTGCACACCGTGCGCCACGAGGGTTACGACCTCGTCGTCCTCGCCCTCGTCGGCGGCGGAGTCCAGGCCATGGTGCACGGCCTCGCCGCCCTCGGCCTGCCGCGCCGGCCCGTCGTCGTCACCGGATACGTGGGCGTTGTCTACGAGAAGCTCGCCGACGGGCTCCTCCTCCGCCACGGGGCGGACCTCGTCCTCGCCAACTCGGCCCATGACGCGGCGCGTTTCCGCGCGGTGTACGAGGGGGTGGGCGCCGACGCCTCGGCCGTCACGGAGGCCGCCCTCCCCTTCCTCGGCGGAGCCCCCTACCGCCCCGAAGAGGGCCGCGACACCGTGGTGTTCGCCGCCCAGCCCTCCGTGCCGGCCTCCCGCGCCGACCGTACGTACCTGCTGCGCAGGCTCGTCGAGCACGCCCGGCTGCACCCGCGCCGTGAGGTGCTGCTCAAGCTGCGCTCCAGGCCCGGCGAGCACACCACGCACATCGAGGAACTGCCCTACCAGAAGCTCGCGCAGCGGCTGCCCGGCGGTCTGCCGCCCAACTTCCGCCTGGTGTACGGGCATATGGGCGAGGTCCTGGACCGCACCGACCTGCTGGTCACGGTCTCCTCGACGGCCGCACTGGAGTCCCTGCACCGAAGCGTCCCGACCGCCGTCCTCACCGACCTCGGCGTCCGCGAGACGCTCGGCAACCACCACTTCGTCGGCTCCGGGCTCCTCACCTCCTGGGACCGGCTCGACGGCGGGATCCGGCCCCGGCCCGACGAGGAGTGGCTGGCCGGGCAGGGCGTCGCCGCCGATGGTTCGTACGGCACCGCCTACGACACGGCCCGCGCCAAGGTCACCGCCCTCCTCGCCACCGGCCAACTCCCGCCACTGGCGCCCTACTACACACCCGCCACCGCCCCCGGCTACCTCCCCGGCATCCTCGGCCGCCACCACCTGGCCCCCGACGGCACCCCCCTGCCCGGCGCGACCGCACCGCAGGAGCCCGGACGGGTCCGGGGCGCGGTACGCGAAACCGTCCGCAACGCGGCCCGGGGTGCCTACCGCCAGGGCGTCCAGCGCGTCGCCCCCGTGATCCGCCGGATGGGCGAGCTGTGACCACCCCAGCGGCCTCCACGGCCTCCATGGCCTCCACGGCCTCAGGAACCTCCGTGGCCCCAGCGGCCTCAGCTGCCTCCACGGCTTCAGAAACCTCTGCGGCCCCAGCGACCTCAGCAGCCTCCATGACCCCAGGGACAACGATGCAGCCGCCCCCGACCCCGCCCCCGACCCCGACCGTCCTCGCCGTGATCCCCGCCCGCGGCGGATCCAAGGGCGTCCCCGCCAAGAACCTCGCCGAGGTCGGCGGCATCCCCCTGGTGGCCCGCGCCGTCCGCGCCGCGCTCGGCGCCCCCGAGGTCACCGACGTCGTCGTCACCACCGACGACGGGGCGATCGCCGAGGCCGCCCGGAGCGCCGCCGCCGGCCTCCGGGCCGCCCACCGGCTGCACTGTGTGGAGCGCCCCGCCGCCATCGCGGGCGACACCGCCACCAGCGAAGCGGCCGTGCTGCACGCCCTGGACGTCTACGAGGCCGAGCAGGCCAAGCACGTCGACGTGGTCCTCCTCGTCCAGTGCACCAGCCCGTTCGTCTCCCGCGAGGACATCGACGGCGTCGCCAGGGCGGTGGCCCACGAAGGCGCGGACACGGCCGTCACGGTCGCCCCGTTCCACGGCTTCGTCTGGCGCGACGGGCACGCGGTCGAAGAGGAAACGTCCGGCGTCAACCACGACAAGTCCGTACGCCCCCGACGCCAGGACCGCCCCCAGGACCACCTGGAGACCGGCGCCGCCTACGCGATGGACGCGGCGGGCTTCCGCACCCACCGCCACCGCTTCTTCGGCCACACCGCCCTCGTCCCCACCGACCCGGCGCGGGTGCTGGAGATCGACGACCCGCACGACCTGGCCCGGGCCCGCGCGCTCGCCCCGCTCCTGGACCCCTCCCCGCTGCCCTCCCGCGCGGACGTGGACGCGGTCGTCCTGGACTTCGACGGCACCCAGACCGACGACCGGGTCATGATCGACTCCGAGGGCCGCGAGACGGTCGCCGTGCACCGGGGCGACGGACTCGGCATCGCCGCGCTGCGCAAGGCCGGGATGCCCCTGCTGATCCTCTCCACCGAGCAGAACCCGGTCGTCGCGGCCAGGGCCCGCAAGCTCCGGATCCCCGTCCTGCACGGCATCGACCGCAAGGACGAGGCGCTGAAGCGGTGGTGCGACGAGCAGTCCATCGCCCCCGACCGGGTCCTCTACGTCGGCAACGACGTCAACGACCTGCCCTGTTTCTCCCTCGCCGGCTGGCCCGTCGCCGTCGCGAGCGCCCACGACTCGGTACGCGCCGCGGCGCGCGCCGTCACGACCACCCCCGGGGGCTACGGCGCCATCCGCGAGATCGCGGCCTGGCTGCTCGGCCCCACCCTCACCACCACCACCGGATCCACCTCCGAGCCCACAGTCCCCACAGCCCCCACCGAGTAAGGAAGCACCATCATGAACACCTCCCGCCTGCGCACCTTCGGCACCCGCACCGCCGGCCCCGGCAACCCCGTCTACATCACGGGCGAGATCGGCATCAACCACAACGGCGACCTCGACAACGCCATCGCGCTGATCGACGCCGCGGCCGAAGCCGGCTGCGACGCCGTCAAGTTCCAGAAGCGCACCCCGGAGATCTGCACCCCGCGCGACCAGTGGGACATCGAGCGCGACACCCCCTGGGGCCGGATGACGTACATCGACTACCGCCACCGCGTCGAGTTCGGCGAGGCCGAGTACACCGCCATCGCCGAGCACTGCGCCAGGCGCGGCATCGACTGGTTCGCCTCCCCGTGGGACACCGAGGCCGTCGCCTTCCTGGAGAAGTTCGACGTCCCCGCCCACAAGGTGGCCTCCGCGTCGCTCACCGACGACGAGCTGCTGCGCTCCCTGCGCGCCACCGGCCGCACGGTGATCCTCTCCACCGGTATGTCGACCCCGAAGCAGATCCGCCACGCGGTCGAGGTCCTCGGCAGCGACAACATCCTGCTCTGCCACGCCACTTCCACGTACCCGGCGAAGGCCGAGGAACTGAACCTGAGGGTCATCAACACCCTCCAGCAGGAGTTCCCGAACGTCCCGATCGGCTACTCCGGCCACGAGACGGGCCTGCAGACCACCCTGGCGGCCGTCGCCCTCGGCGCCACGTTCGTCGAGCGCCACATCACCCTGGACCGCGCCATGTGGGGCTCCGACCAGGCCGCCTCCGTCGAGCCGCAGGGCCTGACCCGCCTGGTCCGCGACATCCGCACCATCGAGCAGTCGCTCGGCGACGGCGTCAAGAAGGTGTACGAGTCCGAGCTCGGCCCGATGAAGAAGCTCCGCCGCGTCGCGGGCGTCGTCGCCGAGACCGAGAGCGAGCCGGCCCCCGAGCCGGTCGCGGTCTGAGCGCCGACCGGTGAACCTCGCCTTCGTCGAGAGCCCGGTCCAGCTCCTGAACGTCCTGGAGTGGGTTCACACCCAGGGGGGAGACGATCCGGCCGACACCATGGTCGTCGTCCTCCCCCCGGTCGACCCGATGTCGCGCGGTCAGCTGCGCCGGATGGCGGAGCTGGCCCGCGACGAGGGCATCGCGGTCCGCTGGCAGGAGGCGCGCGGCGAGTCCGGCGCGCCCCTGAAGGCCCTGCGCGCCCTGGCCGGCCTGGTCCGGCGCGCGGACCACATAGTGATCGGCGACCCGTTCTCCCGCTATGTGCAGCTCCTGCTGACCCTGGTCCGCGCCGAACGCCTCACGGTGGTCGACGACGGCACGGCCACCATGGAGTTCGTCGCCCAGCTGGCCCGGGGCGAGCGCCTGACGCGCTGGCACCGCCGGGGCCGCACCGGACCGCGCGAACTGGTCCTGGCCCCGGTCACGGCGACGGCCCGCCGCCGCTTCACCCCGACGGCGCACCACACGGTCGAGGTGTTCACCGCGATGCCGGTCGAGGCTCCGCCCGGCATCGCGGTCACCCCGAACACCTTCGCCTGGACCCGCGCCCGGTTCGGCCCGCCCGGCATCGGCAGGGGCGCGGACCTGGTCGGCACCTCCCTGGTCGAGACGGGCGTCGTCGACCCCGTCCCGTACCAGGAGGCGGTCACGGCCCTGGCCCGCACCCACGGGGCCACCCGCTACTTCGCCCACCGCCGTGAGTCCGCCGAGAAGCTCCACGCCCTGGGGGCGGCCACCGGTCTGGAGATCGTCCGCCCGGACCTCCCCCTGGAACTGATCGCCCGCCGAGGCCCCATCGGCCGTACGATTCTCAGCTTCCCCTCCACGGTCGTCCACACCCTCCCGCTGGCCCTGGCCGGCACGGGCGTGAACGTCGCGGTCTGCGACATCGCCCCGGAATGGCTCCGCGCCACGGCCTCGCCCCGCGCCCAGGGCTTCCTGAACGGGGTCACGGAGACGGCGCGGGGGGTGCGGCGACTGTCGTCGGTGGCCCACGCGTAGGGCCCCGACGCGGCGGTGGTCCTACGGGGAGTCAGACGATCCTCGGGGGATCACCCGGCAGATCCGGGGGAGTCACCCGATCGCCCGCCCCGTCCCGAAGCCGAAGCCGCCGTCCGCCGCCACGCGGCCCGGCCACAGCGTCAGAGTGCCGTCCTGCGTACGGCCGTGCAGATCGGCGAATCCGTCGCCGTTGAGGTCGCCGACCGTGTCCAGCACCGGACGGGCGGCCAGGGTGAAACCAGTGCCGATCCGCACACGGTTCGCGGGGTCGCCCCAGACAGCGAGGTCCGGTCCACCGTCGGCACCGCTGCCGCCGCGCACGTCGTAGAGGTCGCCGGTGGCCTTCTCACGCAGCCACAGGTCGGCCAGGCCGTCGCCGTCGAGGTCGCCGGGCGCGAGGACGGTGAAGCCGTCCCAGTCCGAGCCGCCGACCGCCACCGGCACGTCCAGCCGCATCCCGTACAGGCCGTGGTAGACCCACAGCCGCTCGCCCTCCTGGACGAGGAGGTCACTCCTGCCGTCACCGTTCAGGTCGCCGGGGGCGATCACCTGCTCCGCGTCGCCCCAGTGGTCGTCGCCGGTCCAGCCGGGCTCGCCCACACAGCCGTAGTCCTCGTCCGGGACCGGACAGTCGACCGTCAGAAGCTGCCGGCCCCGGGTGCCGTCGACGCTCCCCAGCCCGCTGTTGGAATGGACCCAGAGCTGCTTTCGCCGTGTGTTGGGGTTGTACTCCAGCGTCACCAGGTCGACGTATCCGTCGTCGTCCCAGTCGGTCCGGTAGGTGGTGCCGGCCCCGGGCACGGTCAGCCCGGCGCCGGCCGCGGGGGCGAAGGTTCCGTCGCCCCGGCCCGCGTGGGTGAGCAGCGCGCCTTGGGAGTCCAGGCTCCAGATGTCCTTGGCACCGTCTCCGTTGAGGTCGCCGGGGGCGTCGGGGGCGGTGATGCCCTGGGCGTAGAAGCGGTACGTGGTCGTGTCGGAGCGATTGCCGGAGCGGTCGACGCTGTTGACGTACAGCACGTGCGGGCCGCCGGTCAGCGGAGTGGCCGTCACGTCCGCCGCCCCACCGGGGGAGACGGATACCTCTCGCCGCTGCGAGTCGAACGTGCTGTACCAGACGTACCCGACGACGTCCTCCACGCCGTTGGCGCCCAAGGTGAAGGTGCCGGGGGTGCGGGCGTCCCCGGTCTCCGCGGGCCATCCGGCGTCCCCGTCGGGGAACTCCTCCGAGGAGACGGTCGGCGGCCGGTCCGGCCGTACGCGGTCGACGGAGAGGACGCAGTAGCCGGTCCAGGCGGAGGCGGCTCCCGCCGGGTCCGTGGCACGGACCCGCCAGCGGTAGTCGCCGGAGGGCAGGTCGATCGAAGAGGCCGCGGCGGTGCCGCCCGCCATGGCGTCCACCGAACGCTCGGCCACCGGGACCGTGCCGTCGGCGTCAAAGACCTGGAACTGCGCGGTGAGGTAGGGCGAGTCGGCGTCCTCCACCCGGGCCATGAGAGTCGTCCCGGTGTTGCCGATGAATCCGCCCCCGCACTCGGTCGTGGGGCTCGTGGCCAGGCGGTCCGGTATCTCGGGGGGTGTGTTCGCCAGGCGCGCGCGGTCGGCGGACACGGTGGTACGGGAGCGGTCCGGCGCGGCCGTGGCGGGCGGTGCCAGGGCGGCGACCGTGCCGAGGGACGCGGCGACGGCCACCAGGAGTGTGCCGCGACGGAACAGTCTCCTTCTGTTCGGGGTGGAGTCGGATCGACTGTTCATAGGGCTCCTCACAGGATGTCCATGATTTCTTCGTGATCCTATGAGCGTTCTCGCCGTGGTGTCCCGCGCCTTTCCCGCAGGCGCACGGACCCTATTGCGGAAGACGAACGGGTATACCCGCAACCACCCAGCGTCACACGTCCTCACCCAAACTTTGTTCGCCTGAGCGGCTGAAGTTTTGTTGATCTGTGGCCAGTTGAGGGGGCAAGGGGCCTACGCTTCCTAGGGTGAACCAGTTGAAGTCCCGCGCCTCCCGCCCCCACGACCCGGCCGGCCGGCCCGGCGGAGGTGCGCTGCCCGGCAGGCTCTCCGACGAGCTCCGTGCCGAGCTGACCGCCTTCCGCCGGGATCTGCACATGCACCCCGAGCTCGGCAACCAGGAGTTCCGCACCACCGCGGCCATCAAGGACCGGCTGGAGAAGGCCGGGCTGAAGCCGAAGGTCCTCGCCGTCGGGACCGGGGTCATGTGCGACGTGGGGGAGTGGGACGGGGTGACGCCCATGCTGGCGTTGCGGGCGGACATCGACGCGCTGCCGATCCCGGACACCAAGGCGGCCGTGCCCTACCGGTCCACCGTGCCCGACCGGGCGCACGCCTGCGGGCACGACGTGCACACCACCACCGTGCTCGGGGCGGGGCTGGTGCTCGCCGGGCTCGACCGGGAGGGGCTGCTGCCCAACGCCGTGCGGCTGATCTTCCAGCCCGCCGAGGAGGTCCTGCCCGGGGGCGCGGTCGACGCCATCGAGTCCGGGGTGCTGGAGGGCGTCGGGCGGATCATCGGCGTGCACTGCGACCCGAAGGTGGACGTCGGGCGGATCGGGCTGCGGATCGGGGCGATCACCTCGGCCTGCGACCGGCTGGAAGTGGCGCTGGACGGGCCCGGCGGGCACACCGCCCGGCCGCATCTGACCACCGACCTGGTCACCGCCGCCGCCCGGATCGCCGTCGACGTGCCCGCGCTGCTCGCCCGCCGGGTCGACGCCCGTTCCGGGCTCGCGGTGACCTGGGGGCGGCTGGAGACCGGGCACGCCCCCAATGTCATCCCGCAGCACGCCGAGCTCTCCGGCACCGTCCGCTGCCTGGACCTGGACGCCTGGCGCGCGGCCCCCGACCTGGTGCACGCCGCTGTCGACGAGGTGGCCGGAATGCACCGGGCCAAGACCGTCATCACCTACGTGCGCGGGGTGCCGCCCGTGGTGAACGACGCCGAGTCCATCGGCCTGCTGGACGCCGCCATGACCGAGCGCCGCGGATCGTACGCGATCGAGGACACCGAGCAGAGCCTGGGCGGCGAGGACTTCTCCTGGTACCTGGAGCGGGTCCCCGGCGCGATGGCCCGCCTCGGCGTCCGGACCCCGGGTGACACGCGTGGGCTCGACCTGCACCGCGGCGACTTCGACGTGGACGAGGAGGCCATCACCGTGGGTGTCGAACTGTTCACCGCCGCGGCGTTGTTCGACGGGAACCGTTAGCGGAGCGTTGACACGGTCTTCGCGGGCCGTTCGTGGACCTGCGGGAGGTCTTCTGTTCACGACGATCCGATAACGGCTTCCGTACGTGCTCTTATCTGACATCTACGCGCGTTACGATCGCCGCGAAACCAGCGCCGGAAGAGGCGCTTCGGTCAGGTTTGAAGGAGCCTTCCCTTGCGCCGGATCACCAGGATCACCACCGTGGGCATTGCGTCCGCGGCGCTTGCACTCAGTGTTACCGCCTGTGGCGGAAAATCGTCGTCGGACGCCAGCGCCGACTCGGGCGGCGACAAGGCCGCCATCGCGTACGACATCGGCGGTCGCGGCGACCAGTCGTTCAACGACGCCGCTTACGCCGGACTCGCCAAGGCGGAGAAGGAACTCGACGTCAAGGGCAGCGAGGCCGAGCCCTCCGACGGTGAGGGCGACGCGGACAAGGTCCAGCGCCTCACCGAGCTGGCCCGTTCCGGCAACAACCCGGTGATCGGCGTCGGCTTCGCCTACGCGCCCGCCATCAAGAAGGTCGCGCCGAAGTTCCCGAAGACCACCTTCGGCATCATCGACGACGCCTCGGTGACCGGCGACAACATCGCCAACATCGTCTTCAACGAGGAGCAGGGCTCCTACCTCGCCGGTGTCGCCGCCGCCAAGGTCACCAAGACGAAGACGATCGGCTTCATCGGCGGTGTCGAGACCCCGCTGATCAAGAAGTTCGAGGCGGGCTTCGTCCAGGGCGCCAAGGACACCGACCCCGCGGTCAAGGTCCTCCCGCAGTACCTGACGCAGCCGCCGAACTTCGACGGCTTCTCCAAGCCCGACCTCGGCAAGGCCGCCGCCCAGGGCCAGCTCGACAAGAAGGCCGACGTGATCTACTCGGCCGCCGGTCTGGCCGGCTCCGGTGCCATCGAGGCCGCCTCCAAGGCCGGCAAGTGGAACATCGGCGTCGACTCCGACCAGTACAAGCAGGAAGGCCTCGCGGCCTACAAGGAGTCCATCCTGACCTCGGTCACCAAGGACGTCGAGGACTCGGTGTTCAACCTGATCAAGTCGGTCCAGGACGGCAAGCCGACCACCGGTGAGATCCGTTACGGCCTGGACAAGGACGGCGTCGGCCTGTCGATGTCCAACCCGGCGTTCGTCAAGATGACCGATGTCATCGCGGCCGTCGACAAGGCCAAGCAGGAGATCATCGACGGCAAGATCACCGTCAAGTCCGCTCCGTAAGCAGCTCGGAGCCTCCTGCCGTACAGCTGGTTTCCCCAAGGCCCTGTCCGTCCCTGCGCCGCACTCCGGCCGGTGGACGGACAGGGCCGCGGGCCCATCCCCGCCGGACGGACAGGCTCCCCGCCGCGGAACGCGAACCTCCCGCGGCACTCCCCGAGCTTCCCCAGCCTCACCCGCCTCACCCGCCTCACCCGCCTCACCCGAAGAAGATCCGCCTCTCGCAGTGCTCTCCCACCCGGCCGGACCGCGCGTCCGGACCGTGATGTGCACCTGTGTTTCACGATTCGGCAGCGCTACGCGTGTAGACAGCCCTCCGGCGCGATAACTTCACCCCGCCCCTCAGGGGGGTCTCCGATACCCCCAGCCCCTCCGCCCCCGCTCCTGTCCGGCCAAGGAGAGTGCGTCATCAACGCGTCCAGCAGCCCCCCTGCCGTAGAACTGCACGGCATCACCAAGCGCTTCCCCGGCGTCGTCGCCAACCACGACATCGACATCACGATCGGCAAGGGAACGGTCCACGCCCTCGTCGGTGAGAACGGTGCCGGCAAGTCCACCCTGATGAAGATCCTCTACGGCATGCAGAAGCCGGACGAGGGCACCATCGCGATCAACGGCGAGCAGGTCTCGTTCTCCAACCCGGGCGACGCCATCGAGCGGGGCATCGGCATGGTGCACCAGCACTTCATGCTCGCCGACAACTTCACCGTCCTGGAGAACGTCGTCCTGGGCGGCGAGAAGCTGTACGGCATCGGCTCCGGCGCCCGGAAGAAGATCAAGGAGATCTCCGACGCGTACGGCCTGGGCATCCGGCCCGACGCGCTCGTGGAGGACCTGGGGGTCGCCGACCGGCAGCGCGTGGAGATCCTCAAGGTCCTCTACCGGGGCGCCCGCATCCTGATCCTGGACGAGCCGACCGCGGTCCTCGTACCGCAGGAGGTCGACGCGCTCTTCGCCAACCTGCGCGAGCTCAAGGCCGAGGGCCTGACCGTCATCTTCATCTCGCACAAGCTGGGCGAGGTGCTCTCGGTCGCCGACGACATCACGGTGATCCGCCGCGGCACGACCGTGGGCACCGCCGACCCGGCCGGCATCACGACCAAGCAGCTCGCCGAGCTGATGGTCGGCAGCGAGCTGCCCTCGCCGGAGACCCGCGAGTCCACCGTCACCGATAGGCCGATGCTGCGCGTGCGGGACCTGGCGCTCACGGTCACCGACCCCGACGGCACCGTCCGCGACGTGCTCGCCGGCATCGACCTCACCATCCACCAGGGCGAGGTCCTCGGCATCGCCGGGGTCGAGGGCAACGGGCAGACCGAGCTGATCGAGGCCCTGATCGGCATCCGCGACCCGGACGGCGGGGTGATCACCCTCGACCAGGACGACATCTCGCACGTCCCGACCCGCAAGCGGCGCGAGGCCGGCATCGGGTACATCCCCGAGGACCGCCACCGCCACGGCGTCCTGCTGGACGCCCCGCTGTGGGAGAACCGCATCCTCGGCCATGTCACCGAGAAGCCCAACAGCCGCGGCTGGCTGCTGGACAACAAGGCGGCCCGCGCCGACACCGAGCGGATCGTGCGTGAGTACGACGTGCGCACCCCCGGCATCGAGGTCACCGCGGCCTCCCTCTCCGGCGGTAACCAGCAGAAGCTGATCGTCGGCCGCGAGATGAGCCACGCGCCCAAGCTCCTGATCGCCGCCCACCCCACCCGTGGCGTGGACGTCGGCGCGCAGGCGCAGATCTGGGACCAGATCCGCGAGGCCCGCCGCGAAGGGCTGGCCGTCCTGCTGATCTCGGCCGACCTGGACGAGCTGATCGGGCTCTCCGACACCCTGCGCGTCATGTACCGCGGCCGACTGGTCGCCGACGCCGACCCCGCCACCATCACCCCGGAGGAACTGGGCTCGGCCATGACCGGCGCCGCCACCGGTCACCTCGAAAGCCCGGAGGACGAGGCCCGATGAAGAAATTCGACAAGGACCGGCTGATCCTGGGCTTCGCCGGCCCGGTGCTCGCCCTGGTCGTCGCCCTCGCGCTGACGACCGTGGTGCTGCTCGCCTCCGGCCGGAACCCCTTCGAGCCGTACCGGATCATGTTCGAGTCGGCCGGGTACGTCGACGTACAGGTCCTGATCGTCAACCAGGCCGGTACGTACTACCTCGCCGCACTCGCCGTGGCCGTCGGCTTCCGGATGAACCTCTTCAACATCGGCGTCGACGGGCAGTACCGCCTCGCCGCCATGATGGCCGCGCTGGTCGGCGCGAGCGTCAGCCTGCCGGGTCCGCTGCACATCGCGCTGATCGTGATCGTCGCGATGCTGGTGGGCGCGTTCTGGGCCGGCATCGCGGGCTTCCTCAAGACCACCCGCGGGGTGAGCGAGGTCGTCTCGACGATCATGCTCAACTCGATCGCCACCGCCCTGGTCGCCTGGCTGATCCTGCCGAAGAACTTCGGCGAGCAGCCCGCCGGCTCCAACAACCTGACCACCGGGGAGATCCCGGAGTCCGGCTGGTTCCCGGGGCTGCCGATGGGCGACCAGGCCGGGGAGATCTACGGTTTCACCTTCGTCGCCGCGGGCTGCGGCCTCCTGTACTGGTTCGTGCTGAACCGCACCCGGTTCGGCTTCGACCTGCGCGCCACCGGCGCCAGCGAGAGCGCAGCCCAGGCGTCCGGCGTGGACGCCAAGAAGATGATCCTCACCTCGATGCTGATCTCCGGTGCGGTCGCGGGCCTGGCCGGGATGCCGACCCTGCTCGGCGACACCCACACCTACAGCCTCGACTTCCCCACCGGTATCGGCTTCACCGGCATCACCATCGCGCTGCTGGGCCGCAACAACCCGCTCGGCATCGCCTTCAGCGCCCTGCTGATCGCCTTCCTCGACAAGTCGTCGGCCTCGCTCGACCAGTACGGGTACGAGAAGGAGATCGCCACGATCATGCAGGGCCTGATCGTGATCTCGGTCGTCGTCTCCTACGAGCTGGTCCGCCGGTACGGAATCCGCCGCCAGCAGCAGAAGGTCGGCGAGGAGCTCGCGGCCGGCCACGCCATCAAGACCGAGAAGGAGGCGGCCCTGTGAGCACGAGCAAAGCCACCGCCGCACGCGTCGCCCCCACCAAGGGCGGCGGACGCCGCAAGCTCTCCCTGCCCGTCGTCCTCCTGATCATCGCGGGCGCGCTCGCCCTGGTCTCGCTGGTCCGCCTCATCAGCGGCGCCAACGACATCACCTCGGTCGGCCAGGTCGCCGGCGCCCTGGAACTCGCCGTCCCGATCGGCCTCGCCGGGCTCGGCGGCCTGTGGGCCGAGCGCGCGGGCGTCGTCAACATCGGCCTCGAAGGCATGCTGGTCCTGGGCACCTGGTTCGGGGCCTGGGCCGGGTTCCAGTGGGGCCCGTGGGTGGGCGTCCTCTTCGGCATCCTCGGCGGCTGCCTCGGCGGTCTGCTGCACGCGGTCATCACCGTCACCTTCGGCGTGAACCACATCGTCTCCGGTGTGGCCATCAACATCCTCGCCGTCGGCGTCACCCGCTACCTCTCCAACTTCGCCTTCGACGGCATCCAGGGCGGCTCCTCCAAGCAGTCCCCGCGCATCGATCCGATCGACAAGATCACCATTCCAGGCCTCTCGGACTGGCTCCAGGACCTGCAACAACAGCACTGGTTCCTGATCTCCGACATCGCGGGCATCGTCGGCGGGCTGGTCACCGGCCTCTCCCTGCTCACCGTCGTCGCCCTGCTGCTGATCCCCGCCACCTGGTGGATCCTGTGGCGCACGGCGTTCGGACTGCGGCTGCGCTCCTGCGGCGAGTCCCCGGTGGCCGCCGAGACCCTCGGCGTCAACGTGTACAAGTACAAGTACATCGCCGTCACGGTCTCCGGCGGTCTGGCGGGCCTGGGCGGCGCGTTCCTCGCGATCGTCGCCACCGGCATCTACCAGGAGGGCCAGACCGGCGGCCGGGGCTACATCGGCCTCGCCGCGATGATCTTCGGCAACTGGATGCCGGGCGGCATGGCCCTGGGCGCCGGGCTCTTCGGCTTCACCGACAGCCTCAAGCTGCGCGGCGGTGCGGAGAACGTCCACGCGATGCTGCTCCTGCTGGCGATCCTGCTGGTCATCGCGGTGTTCTGGCAGCTGTACAAGAAGAAGTACGTCGCCGCGGTGATCTCGGCGGCCGTCTCCGCGCTGCTGTTCACCTGGTACTTCCTGACCGACCAGGTGCCCAGCCAGTTCGTCGACGCCGCCCCGTACATCACGACGCTGCTGGTCCTCTCGCTCTCCGCGCAACGCCTGCGGATGCCCAAGGCGGACGGTGTGCCGTACCGCAAGGGCGAGGGCAAGTGACGACGCCCGCCGCCGGAGACGGCGTCGCCGCCACGGCGTTCGGCGAAGCCGACTGGGAGGGACTGCGGGTCGCGGCCCGGGACGCCATGTCCCGGGCGTACGCCCCCTACTCGGGCTTCCCGGTCGGAGTCGCCGCCCGGGTGGACGACGGCCGCACCATCACCGGCTGCAACGTGGAGAACGCCAGTTACGGCCTCTCGCTCTGCGCCGAGTGCGGTCTGGTCTCCACCCTCCACGCCACCGGCGGCGGCCGGCTGACCCACTTCACCTGCGTGGACGGCACCGGGGCGGTCCTGGTGCCGTGCGGCAGGTGCCGGCAGCTGCTGTACGAGTTCGGCGGGCCGGAGCTGCTCCTGGAGACGCCCGACGGGCGGCGCACGCTGGACGAGATGCTGCCGCAGTCGTTCGGCCCGCAGCACCTCGGCTGAACCCCGTATCTCCCGGCGGTGGCCCTTCCCCTCAGTGGAAGGGCCACCGCTCTTTCCTCTCTCTATGCGCGTAGAGTCATCGAGGACTCTTGCGTACGCACCCGGCCGGAAGGATTCCCATGGACGCCATCTCCGTCATCCGCACCAAGCGGGACCGAGGCGAGCTGACCCCCGAGCAGATCGACTGGGTCATCGACGCCTACACCCGCGGCGAGGTAGCCGACGAGCAGATGTCCGCACTCGCCATGGCGATCCTGCTCAACGGGATGAACCGCACCGAGATCGCCCGCTGGACCGCCGCGATGATCGCCTCCGGCGAGCGGATGGACTTCCGGGCGCTCTCCCGCCCCACCACCGACAAGCACTCCACCGGCGGCGTCGGCGACAAGATCACCCTGCCGCTCGCCCCGCTGGTCGCCGCCTGCGGCGCGGCCGTGCCGCAGCTCAGCGGCCGGGGCCTCGGCCACACCGGCGGCACCCTGGACAAGCTGGAGTCCATCCCCGGCTGGCGGGCGCACATCTCCAACGCGGAGATGCTCGACGTCCTCGACACCACCGGCGCGGTCATCTGCGCCGCCGGTGACGGGCTGGCCCCCGCCGACAGGAAGCTGTACGCGCTCCGCGATGTCACCGGCACCGTCGAGGCGATCCCGCTGATCGCCAGCTCGATCATGTCCAAGAAGATCGCCGAGGGCACCGGGGCGCTCGTCCTGGACGTCAAGGTCGGTTCCGGCGCCTTCATGAAGACCATCGAGGACGCCCGCGAACTGGCCTCCACCATGGTCGCGCTCGGCACCGACAGCGGGGTGCGCACGGTCGCGCTGCTCACCGACATGGCGACCCCGCTCGGCCTCACCGCGGGCAACGCGCTGGAGGTCCGCGAGTCGGTCGAGGTGCTGGCCGGCGGCGGCCCGAGGGACGTCATCGACCTCACCCTCGCCCTCGCCCGCGAGATGCTGGACGCCGCCGGGCTCAAGGACGCCGATCCGGAGAAGGCGCTCGCCGACGGTTCGGCCATGGACGTCTGGCGCCGGATGATCTCCGCCCAGGGCGGCGACCCGGACGCCGCGCTCCCGGTCGCCCGCGAGCAGCACGTGGTGACCGCGCGCTCCTCCGGCGTCCTGACCCGCCTGGACGCCTACGACGTCGGCGTCGCCGCCTGGCGCCTCGGCGCGGGCCGGGCGCGCAAGGAGGACCCGGTGCAGGCGGGCGCGGGCGTCGAACTGCACGCCAAGCCCGGCGACACCGTCACCGAGGGCCAGCCCCTGATGACGCTGCACACGGACACCCCCGAGAAGTTCGACTACGCGCTGAAGGCGCTGCCCGAGGCGTACGACATCGCCCCGGCCGGCACGTCGTTCGCGCCGCTGCCGGTGGTGCGGGAGCGGATCGCGTAACACGCTGACCGGGCACACGCGGACGGCCCGCCGCACGGATGGGATCCGTGCGGCGGGCCGCCGTCGTGCGGGTGTGAACTACGCGACGCGAAGCGTCACTTGCCCAGGTACGCGCTGTAGATCTTCACCGACGAGGTGTTGCCCTTCTTGTCGGTGACCTTGGCGGAGAAGGAGATCGCCTTGCCCTTCGCCGGGTTCTTGACGGTGATCTTCCCCTTCGTGACGGTGACCTTCTTCCAGGTCTTGCCGCCGTTGTAACTGACGTACGTCTTCAGCGACTTCAGGTTCTTGCCCACGGCCGCGCCGTGCACCTTCACCGGCACCGAGACGGTCTTGCCCGCCTTGACCCGGCCGTCCGTGCCCACGGCTGGGGTGAACCGGACGGTGGAGACGGGCAGCATCGTGGACGCGGTCTTCTTGGAGCGGAAGGTCCAGGCCGCGTCCACCCGGGTGGAGAGCGGGCTGATCTTCGCGCTGTGCCTGACCGAGGTCGTCAGCCGGTAGTCGGCCGCGCCGGCCGGTACCCGGAAGACCTCCTCCCCGAGCAGCGGGTCGCTGTTCTGGCCGAGCTTCTTACCGTTGCGGTACAGGACGGTCTTGACCGACGAGAGCGCGATGCCGCCCGCGTTGCCCTGGCCGTCCGCCAGCAGCGGGAGCATGCCGCTGATCTCGTTGCCGTCGCGGACGATGCCGAAGTCCTTGCTCACCAGCGGCCCGAAGACCGCGGTGTTCACGGTCCTCGTGTACGTTTTGCCCGGCTTGTACTTTCCGGACCCGCCGATCGTGTAGCCCGCCTCGTAGGTGGGGAAGCCCTCCTCGTCGGCGGGACCGGTCTGGTTGAACTCGGAGCTCCAGGTCACCTTGTCGGCGGTGGAGAGGTACAGCGTGCGGGTGCCGGGCAGCTTCTGCTCGGTCACGGCGGCCCAACTGCCGCCCTGGGTCGGGAGGTTGCCCCAGGAGACGATCTCGCCCTTCTTCTTCGGCGCGGCCGCTCCCATGACGACCTTGACCTTGGCCAGCTGCCCGGCGGTGAACTTCCGGTGGTAGCCGGTCGCGAGCTGCTCGACCTTGCCGCCGACCGCGATGCCGTACTCGGTCGACGCACCCCTGGTCCAGGAGCCCGTCCAGTGCTGGGCCAGCGAACCGTCGGTGATCTTCGGGCCGACGTGCAGTGTGCGGATGCCGGCCGGCGACTGCGCCAGCCAGCCGAAGGAGACCCGGTCGTTCGAGGACTCCACCGAGTAGTCCGGCGCGTACAGCCGGGGCTTCGCCTTCGTGTCCGGCACGGTGATGCTCACCGGCTTCGCCTTGCGGGCGTCGAACGTCAGCGAGGTGTTCTTGGTGACCGCGACCTTGGGCCGGGCGATCCAGTCGGCGCCCTTGGTGACGTCGTCCGGGTCGCTGTAGACCGTGGAGTTGACCACGTACGTGCCCTTGGGTACCCGGATCTTCGCCGTGCCGTCGACGACCTGCGGGCTCAGGAACGGGAAGTCCGCCCCCGCGTCGAAGCGGTAGAGCGTGTTGTCCGCGTAGGCGGCCGGACGGCCGTCGCGCCCGAGGTGCTTGACGGTGACCTCGTAGCTCTCCACCTCACGCTCGACCGCGGCGGCCGTGCGCACGGTCTGCCCGCCGCCGGTCGCCACCAGGTAGGCGGAGTACGTGCCGTCCACGGTGCCGCCGAGGCGGGTGTCGGCGGTCAGGGTGACCTCCGCCGTGCCGCCCTCGGGCACGGTGACCCGGTCCGCGCCGAGCGTGAAGAAGCCGGCCGGGGCGGGCTTGCCCCCCGGGTCGGTGCCCGTCGCCTTCAGGTCGAGGGTGACGTCGCCCTTGCCGAGGTTGCGGTACGTGACCTTCTGGGTGGCCGGCTTGTCGTCGGTGTGCGGCCACTGCTGCACCCCGAAGCTCACCGAGACCGGGTCGGCGACGACGGTCTGGGCGATCGCGCGATCCACCGCGATCCGGCCGGATCCCTGCTGGAACGGGTTGTACGCGCCGGGCTTCGTGGACGCGGTCAGCGCGCCCTTCAGCTCGGTGTACGCCCACGTGGGGTGCTGCTCCTTGAGCAGGGCGGCCGCGCCCGCGACGTGCGGGGTGGCCATCGACGTACCCGAGATCGTCGCGTAGCCGGCGGGGTTCTCGCCCACCTCCTTCGCGATCAGCGAGTCGGACGGGATAGCCGCCGTGGTGTCCACGCCGGGCGCCGTCACGTCGGGCTTGATCGCCCCGTCCCCGACCCGCGGGCCGCGGCTGGAGAAGTCCGCCAGCTTGTCCTGGTCGTCCACCGCGCCCACGGTCAGCGCGGCGTCCGCGCTGCCCGGCGAGCCCACCGTGCCCGCGCCGGCGCCATCGTTGCCCGCGGCGATGGCGAACAGGACGCCGTTCTCGGCCGACAGCTTGTCGACCGCCGCCTCCAGCGGGTCCACCTCCGGGGTGTCGGTCCCGCCGAGGCTCAGGTTGACGATGTCGGCGCCCTGGGCGACCGCCCACTCCATTCCGGCCAGGATGCCGGAGTCCTCGCCGTAGCCGTCGTCGTCGAGCACCTTGCCCGAGAGCAGCTTGGCGTCCGGGGCCACGCCCTTGAACTTCCCGCCCGACCGGGCACCGGTGCCCGCCGCGATCGAGGCGACGTGCGTACCGTGGCCCACCCGGTCCTTGGTGTCGGCGGAGGCGCTGAAGTTCTTCTCCGCGAGGATCTGGCCCTGGAGGTCGGGGTGGGTGGCGTCCGTCCCGGTGTCCAGGACCGCGATCTTGACGCCCTTGCCGGTGAACCCGGCCTTCCACGCCGCCGGGGCGCCGATCTGCTGGACGCTCTTGTCGAGGCTCGCCCGGCGCACCCCGTCCAGCCAGACCCGGTCGATACCGGCCGCTGTGGTGACCCGCTCGCCGCCCGGGCGCCGGTCGGTGAGCGCCTTCCAGATGGCCGGCGCGTCGGCGGTCGGCGTGGTCACCGACTCGGCGTTCAGTGACGTCAGGCTCCGGCGCACCTCTGTGGAGCCCGCTTCGCGGACCTGCGCCTTCGCGGTGGCGGTCTGCTTGCCCCGGTAGCCGACGATCAGCTTCAGACCGTCCCGCTGGGCCCGGAGGTTCTCCGGGCGGCTCAGCTCGGTGACGTCGAACAGCCGTCGGTCGAGTTTGCCGGAGACGATCAGCCGGTGGGCGTCGGCCGGGACGACGAGCGTGTGCCCCTTGTCGCTCATCCGCTGGACCGGGATCTGCTCCCGGCCCTTCGCGGGCCGGAAGGCGACCGGCTTGCCCTGGGCGTCGACGGTGACCCGGTCGCCGGTGACGAGGGTCAGCTGACGCGACTTACCTCCCTGGGAACGGTCCTGGGCCCGGGCGTCGGACGCCCCCCTCGGATCCGGCTGGGCGACGGCGGACGGGGCCATGCCCGCCGCCAGTGCCACGGCCACGGCGGTGGCGACCGCCGGTATGCACGCGTTTCTCACGTGTCTGCGCAACTCTCCCCCTGGAGAACTCGATGGTTGCTCGGTCCCGCCGGGCCGGTCCGCAGAGACGCAGGAACGACGGCTGCGGCCCGTCGGTTCGCTGAACTAGAGCGAATATTGGGGGAGTTGGTTCACGGAAGGGGCGTCAGGGGCTCACAGTTGTCGCAAAACGGCCCCTCCGTGGCGGGTGCGCGTGGCAGGGACCGATGAGTTTCGCCCGCCGGAGCGGTCTGCCTGGTGTGGATGCCGAGAATCCGATCGTCCTGACTGTGACCGGCCGGGTCAGCCGTGCCGTCGTGCCCGACCTCTGCGCCGAGCTGGAGCGTGCTCTCGCCGGCCCCCGCGGAGCCGCCCTCGCCCCGGGCGCGGCGGTGGACTGCGATGTGGGCGGGGTGATCCGGCCGGATCTGACCCTGGTCGAGGCGGTGGCCCGGCTGGGGCTCGTCGCCCGCCGGTCCGGACGCACGCTGCGGCTGCGCCGCGTGCCCCCCGAACTCCGGTCGTTGCTGGACCTGGTGGGCCTGGCCGACGTGGTGGCCCTGGAGGAGGGCCCGGAGGAACGGGTGCCGGACCCGGGCTGACGCGGGCCCGGGCTGACGCCGGGCGCGCACCGACCCGCGTACGGTCGTCGGCCGGGCCCGGCACCCCACGGCACACCCGGGGTGCCGGGCCCGGCCGACGACTCCTACGCGTCGGCCGGGAGCCGGTCCTCCAGGCCGAACAGCGGGAACCAGCGAGGGACGTCCAGGAAGCAGTGCATTCCGGTGATCGCCCCGTCCTGGATGTCGATGACCTGGACCGCCCACGGCACGAATCCGTCCCCGTCCTCGGCGGGCTTGTAGTGCGCGAAGCCGGGGGACCCGTTGGCCGGGACGGGCACCAGCTTGGAGCCCGCGCACGCCGCGCCGATGGAGGTCATGAAGCCCGTGATGTCCCCGGTGCCCTGGAGCCACAGGTCGAACGGTGGCATCGTCATCACCGCGTCCTCGTGGAGCAGCGCGGTGAGGGCGGCCATGTCATATCCCTCGAACGCCTTCACATAGCGCTCCAGGAGCTTCTGCTGCTCCTCGTCGAGGGGGTCGGCCGCGTCACCCGACCGGCCCCCCGTCTCGGTCAGCGTCGCGCGGGCCCGCTGCAGGGCGCTGTTGACGGAGGCGACGGAGGTCTCCAGCAGCTCGGCCACCTCCGCGGCCTTCCAGGCGAGGACCTCGCGCAGGATCAGCACGGCGCGCTGCTTGGGCGGCAGGTGCTGGAGGGCGGCGACGAACGCCAGACGCACCGACTCGCGCGCCACGGCCGCCTCCGCCGGGTCCTGGACCGAGGGCAGGATCCGGCCGTCGGGCATCGGCTCCAGCCAGACGTTCTCCGGGCGGGAGCTCAGCGCGGCCTGGGCGAGCGGGGTGGGCCCCGTCAGGTCGACCGGGCGGGCCCGCTTGTTGCCCGCGTTCAGCATGTCCAGGCAGACGTTGGTGGCGATCCGGTAGAGCCAGGAGCGCAACGAGGAGCGGCCCTCGAACTTGTCGAAGTTGCGCCAGGCCCGGACCAGGGTGTCCTGCACCGCGTCCTCGGCCTCGAAGGCGGACCCGAGCATCCGGTAGCAGTACCCCGTCAGCTCGGTCCGGTGCCCTTCCAGGCGGCTGTCGATACCGGAAGCGTCGCCTCCGCTGTCCGCCGCCGCTCCTATGGCCGTCGTCGTGGTCAGTTCGCTCATCGCTCCACCTCTGTCGCGCGCAGCCGCGCTGTGGCATCCGTCACCCGGCACGTCGGAAGCTATCGCAGGCCACTGACAGTCGGGGCGGACGGACGACAGAGGGGCACCGGGCGGATCGCGGCCACGATCCGCCCCGGTGCCCCTGAAGGTGTTCCGCCGGTAGCGAGCGCTTCGCTCAGGTCCCGGGCTTGCGCCCGTACACGTACACGTCGTCGCCGTTCTTCAGCAGTTTCCAGTATGCCTTCGCGTCGGCGGGGCGCATGTTGACGCAGCCGCCGGAGCCCGGCGGGTTGTACATGGACTTGGTGACCGAGTGGAACGCCTGGCCGCCGTCGAAGAACTGGGAGTGCGGCATCCAGACCTTGTAGATGGTCGACCAGTGCTTGATGCTGCGCCAGTAGATCTTCTTGGCGCCGGTCCGGGTCTCGACGCCGTTGCGGCCGGTCCGTACCGGCACGGGGCCGTACTTCAGCTTCTTGCCGTCCTGGATCCAGCTCAGCTGCCGTGTCAGGTCGACACAGGCGATGCGCCCTTTGTTGGTAGGGCACTTCTTGGCCTTGTTGGGGTTCTTCCCGGCGGCCTTCTGGGCGAGCATCGTGTTCATCGTGCGCCAGGTCAGCGGACCGGCGTAGCCGATGGTGGGGGTGATCCCGTGCGTCTTCTGGAACTTCTGGATCGCCTTGCAGTCGGCCGTCGACTGCCTGCCGTCCACGGGCCGCTTCAGGAACTTCTCGACCTGCTTCTGGTGCGGTCCCACCGACGTGGTGCAGGACGCCGCGTGGGCGGCGGTGCCGGTGCCCAGGACCAGGGCCGGAGCGGCCACCAGTCCGGCGACGGACAGTGCCACCCCTCGTCGCGGAGGTCTTCCGGATCTCTTCGCCGTGACTCGCATGCGCGCCAACTCCCCTTCGCCCACAGTGCGTTGTTGGTTACGCCTGGTAGACGTGCGAAGGGGGCCGGTGGTTGCGCGCCGGTATGTCTCGGTTGCGTCCCGGTCCGGCGGGTGGCGCGGCGGTTCAGCGGGTGGCGGGGACGAGCGCCTGTCGCTCCGCACGCGCCACCCTGGTCCCGTACAGGGTGATCGAGACGACCCCGAGGACCGCGAGCAGCCCCAGGGCCACCGTCGCCGTCCAGCCCCCGGCGTGGAAGGCGACCGCGCCCAGCGTGCCGCCCGCGCTGGAGCCCAGGTAGTACGCCGACTGGTAGAGCGCCGAGGCCTGTGCCCGGCCTGTCGTCGCGGTGCGGCTCACCGACGACGAGGCGACCGCGTGCCCGGCGAAGAAGCCTGCCGTGATCAGCACCAGGCCCAGCAGTACGGCGGCCAGCCGGTCGGCCAGTGAGAGCAGCAGCCCGGCGGCCGTGGTGGAGACCGCCAGATAGAGCGCGCCCCGGCGGCCGAGGCGGGCCACCAGACGCCCGGCGGCGGCGGAGGAGACCGTACCGACCAGGTAGACCAGGAAGATCGAGCCGATGACGCCCTGCGGCAGGCTGAACGGCTCCTCGACGAGCCGGTAGCCGATCACCGTGTAGACCGCGCCGAACACCGTCATGAACAGCGCGCCGATGGCGTACAGCCGGACCAGCAGCGGGTCGGCCAGATGCGTGGCGACGGTCTTCGCGAGGGCCTTCGGGTTCAGCGAACCGGGACGGAAGTTCCGGGCCTTCGGGATGAGGAAGTGGAACGCGACGGCGCACGCCAGCGCGAGCAGCCCGACCGCCGCGAGCGCGGCGCGCCAGCCCCAGGCCTGGGCGACCCACCCGGTGAGGATGCGCCCGCTCATACCGCCGATGCTGTTGCCCGCGACGAACAGCCCGATCGCGGCGATCAGTACCTTGGGCCGCACCTCCTCCGCGAGATACGCCATCGCGGAGGCCGGGAGTCCGGCGAGCGCCGCGCCCTGGACGGCGCGCAGGGCGATCAGCGCGCCCATCGACGGGGCGAGGGGCACCAGCAGTCCGACGAGCACCGCGATCGCCAGCGACGCCGTCATCATCTGCCGCCGCCCGAACCGCTCCGAGAGCGCGCTCAGCGGCAGCACGAACAGGGCCAGCGCCCCGGTCGCGGCCGAGACCGTCCAGCTCGCCTGTCCGGCACTCGCGTCGAACGAGGCGGAGAGCGCGGGCAGCAGCGCCTGGGTGGAGTAGAGGAGGGCGAAGGCCGCGACCCCGGCGGCGAAGAGGGCGAAGCTCATCCGGCGGAAGCCGGGGCGGCCGGGCTCCAGGCGCTCATGGGCAGCGGCGGTGGCTGCGGCGGCGGGGGACTGCGGGGCAGAGGCATCCACGGCGATCGTGGATGCCCCGGTACTGGCGGGAGGCATACGTCGAACGTAGAGCGAGACGTTTCATGCGTCCAATGCACGAAACTGCGATAATCAATCCCATGGCGCATGAACGCAGCTCAGGGCCTCGGCTGTCACCAAGTGGTTACGAAGAAGACATCCGGGCCGTGCTCGCGCCGCGCCTCGCGTACTTCGAGGCGGTCGCCCGGCACGAGCATGTGACCCGTGCCGCGCACGAGCTGGGCGTTCCGCAGTCCACGCTCTCGCGGGCCATGGTCCGGCTCGAAGCGGACCTGGGCGTCGCCCTGTTCGCCCGCAAGGGCCGCACCGTCTCGCTCACCCCGGCGGGCCGCACCTTCCTCGGCTCGGCGGAACGGGCCCTGGCGGAGGTGGAGAAGGCCGCCGACTCGGTCCGGGCGGACGCCGACCCGACGGCGGGCCGGGTCTCCTTCGGCTTCCTGCACACCATGGGCTCGGAGACCGTGCCCGCCCTGATCCGCGCCTTCCGGGCCGACCACCCCAGGGTCCGCTTCCAGCTCGTGCAGAACTACGGCGAGGCGATGATCGAACGGCTGCGCGCGGGCGCCCTCGACCTCTGTCTCACCTCTCCCGTGCCCGACGCCCCCGACCTGGTGGCCCGCCGCCTCGACGAACAGCGGCTGCGGCTGGTGGTCCCCGACGACCACCGCCTCGCGTCCCGCCGGCGCATCCGTCTCGCGGAGGCCGCCGAGGAGACGTTCGTCACCCTGGAGCCCGGTTACGGGCTGCGCCGGATCACCGACGACCTCTGCGCCCAGGCGGGCTTCACGCCCCGGGTCGCCTTCGAGGGCGAGGAGGCGGAGACCCTGCGCGGGCTGGTCGCCGCCGGGCTCGGGGTGGCCCTGCTGCCGCCGCCCGCGGTCGCCCGGCCCGGCGTCGTCGAGCTGACCGTCACCGCACCGCGCGCCGCCCGCGAGATCGGGGTCGCCTGGCTGGACGGCCACCCCGACACCCCGCCGGTCGCTGCCTTCAAGCGCTTCCTGCTCTCGCGTCGGGGCAACCTGCTGCCCAACTGAGCGGGCGCCCGGCGGGGCGTGCGCTCAGTGCCTCAGCGACCGGCCGAACCCGGCGGCCAGCGGCATCCGCAGCCCCAGCGGCGGCGGTGCGGCGAGCGCGTCCGCGACCGGGCGGGCGTAGGACCGGGCGAAGAGTGAGCCGCGTACGAAGTCGGCGGCCAGCGCCACCACTTCGGAGCGATGCTGGCGCAACGCGTGGCCGTCGGAATGGACTTCGAAGCGGCAGGTGTCCCGGTTGGACTTCTTCGCCCGCTCGGCCAGCCGGTAGGACAACTCCGGGTCGGTGCGCTCGTCGTTGGTGCCGTGCACGATCAGCACCCGCCGCCCCACCAGTTGCCTCACCGGCTCCGGTTCCGCCGGAGCCCGCTCCGGCAGCCACGGGGCCATCGCCAGGACGGAGGTGACCGCTCCGTGCCCGGCGGCCCGCAGCGCGGCCCGCCCGCCCATCCCGTGGCCGGCCAGGCAGACCGGCACGTCGCCGTACCGGCGCTGGACCTCGTCGGCCGCCCACGAGGCGTCCTCGACGGGATGCGCTTGGTCCGCGTTCCAGCCCCGGCAGCGGTAGCGCAGGACATGCACCGCGAGCCCGTCGCCCACCCCGGCACGGGCCAGGGAGCGGGCGAACGGCAGCTGCGCCGCGTACGACAGGGGGGAGGGGCGACGGTGCGATGCGGCCCGGCCGTCCGGGAGCAGCAGAACCACGCCGCTGACCTCGTCCGTTGCTCCGGCCGTCCGAACGGCCCGTCCCAGCCTGGCATCGGGCGAGGAGAGTGCGCGCTGTCCCATGACAGAACAGTGTCAGAAGGAGACGTGTACTCCACCCGACTTCGCGGTCACTGTTACGCATCGACATCAGGCGCTCTACGCGCGTAGGCGCTAGAGTGCCAAGATGACGAGCCAGACCCCGAATGTCCCTGATTCCGACCAGATCCGGCGCGCCCCCAAGGTGCTGCTCCACGACCACCTCGACGGCGGCCTGCGGCCGGGCACGATCGTCGAGCTGGCCCGCGCGCAGGGTTACGACTCCCTCCCCGAGACCGAGGCCGACAAGCTCGGCATCTGGTTCCGCGAGGCCGCCGACTCCGGTTCGCTGGAGCGCTACCTGGAGACGTTCGCCCACACCTGCGCCGTCATGCAGACCCGTGACGCGCTGTTCCGGGTGGCCGCCGAGTGCGCCGAGGACCTCGCCCAGGACGGCGTCGTCTACGCCGAGATCCGCTACGCCCCCGAGCAGCACCTGGAGGGCGGCCTGACCCTCGAAGAGGTGGTCGAGGCCGTCAACGAGGGCTTCCGCGAGGGCGAGCGCATCGCACGGGCGGGCGGCCACCGCATCCGCGTCGGCGCCCTCCTCACCGCGATGCGACACGCGGCCCGCGCGCTGGAGATCGCCGAACTCGCCAACAGCTACCGCGACCAGGGCGTCGTCGGCTTCGACATCGCGGGCGCCGAGGCCGGGTTCCCGCCCACCCGCCACCTCGACGCGTTCGAGTACCTCAAGCGCGAGAACAACCACTTCACCATCCACGCGGGTGAGGCCTTCGGCCTGCCGTCGATCTGGCAGGCCCTCCAGTGGTGCGGCGCCGACCGCCTCGGTCACGGAGTGCGGATCATCGACGACATCGAGGTCGCCGAGGACGGCTCGGTCTCCCTGGGCCGTCTCGCCTCCTATGTGCGGGACAAGCGCATCCCGCTGGAGATGTGCCCGACCTCCAACCTTCAGACCGGCGCGGCCACCTCGTACGCCGAGCACCCGATCGGACTGCTGCGCAAGCTGCACTTCCGCATCACGGTGAACACGGACAACCGGCTGATGAGCGGCACCAGCATGACCGGGGAATTCGAGCGGCTGACCGAGGCCTTCGGATACACGCTCGACGACATGCAGTGGTTCACCGTCAATGCGATGAAATCAGCTTTCATTCCTTTCGATGAACGTCTCGCCATGATCAACGACGTCGTCAAGCCCGGATACGCGGAGCTGAAGTCCGAGTGGCTCTTCCGTCAGACCGCTGTGACCAGCAATTCTGGGGTCTCCGCGGGCTGATGTCCGCGACAGCCGAAAGGGCCGGGAGGTGAAATCCCGGCCCTTTTTCGCGTGTCGGGATGTTTGCGACAGGGGCAGGGGAATGGCTAGCTTGCAGAGCCGCTCACATCCCCTTCCCCAAGGATGAATTCTCCATGAAGAAGTCTGCTGCCAAGACTCTCGGTGTCGCCGCTCTCGGCGCCGCTTTCGCCGCTGCCGCCGCCGGCAGCGCCTCCGCCGCCCCCGCGCTGCCGCTGGAGGCCGCGGCCGGGGTGCTCCCCGTCTCGACGATGGCGCTCGACACCGTCGCCAAGTCGGCCCAGAACGCACCGGTCCAGGAGACCGTGGGCAAGGTCCTCGGCGGCGACGCCACCGACGCGGCCGCCCCGGTCACCGGCCTGCTCGGCGGACTGCCCACCAAGGGCCTCACCGCCAACGGGATCCCGCTCGGCGGCTGAGAGGCCGCCGGGTGACCTCGGCCCGGACGGACACGGTCCGGCCCCGCACGCCGGGGCTACCGGCGCCACCCGCATATGCGGGTGGCGCCGCGCGTCACCAGGCCGTCGCGGAGGAGGCGGACTTCTCCGAGGGCAGCAGCGCCCACAGCGCCAGGTAGAGCAGGAACTGCGGACCGGGCAGCAGACAGGAGGCGACGAAGACGACGCGCATCGTGTTCGCGGAGATACCGAAGCGCCGGGCGAGGCCCGCGCACACTCCGCCGATCATGCGGCCTTCGCGGGGGCGGACAAGTGCGGCCATGGTGGGCTCCTTCGCGAACCGTTGCCGAGGAGCGGCCTTGTGCGCTCCCCGATGTATCCATGGTGCAGCCGCGAAGGGGGGCAAAACATCGCTCTACGGTGCGAGGCCGACCCCGGTAATCGTCGGGGTCGCCCCCCCAGGGGCCTCGTCCCTGAGACGGGTCTCCTGCCGGTGGTGGGGCAGGTCCCGTGCCCCCGGCAGTCCCCGGCGGCGCAGCCACGCCCGGCAGACAGGCACGAACAGCAGATGGGTCAGCACCACCCCGGTGGTGTTCAGCAGCAGCGAGTCGATGTCGACGATCTGGCCGGGCACCCCGGTCTGGCCCAGCTCGATGGCGAGTGAGATCAGCGCCCCGGCGGCGACCGTACGCAGCAGCGATACCCAGGGGGAGACGAAGATCCGGCCCCCGGCCATCGGCAGCAGCACCCCGAGCGGGGCCAGCAGCAACAACGCCCCGCCGATCCGGCGGGCCGCCTCGGCCGGTCCCAGCGCGAGGTCCGCCCTGATCCCGGCGAACGGCTCGAAATTCGCCGCCGTGATCCAGGGGACGTCCAGCGGGCGCAGCGTCAGCCACCCGACGAACAGCAGATGCGCGACCAGGAGGGCGACTCCCGGCGCGCGGAAGTGGATGACGGTCTGGCCGTCCGAACTGTGACGCACGTCCACCAAGACGCCACGACCGGCAGGATCGGTTCCGCGCCGTCGCGGCCCGCCGCCCGGGCGGCACTCCCGGCGGCCCGCGGGCCGCGCGGACCGCCCGGGGCGGGCCCGCGTCAGTCCAGCCGGACGTTGTCCGGCGTGGCCAGGTCGCCCGGCCGGGACTTCGTCTGCGAGGTGCACAGATAGCCGCGCGGCGGGTAGTCCCCGGGCCCGCCCAGGATCACCGATCCGTCCCTGACCAGCGTCTCGCTCTCCGCGTACGTGCACACCAACTGGGCCAGCGCCTCCGCCGACAGGTCCTCCGGCTGGCTGCTGAGGCGCACGGTGCCCGCCGGGTCGCCGTCCAGGGCCGGGATGACCCGCAGCCCCGCCGGAACCGCCGTGGTGAACCCGGCCCGCCGCTCGTTCGCGGGCGGCGCCTGCCGGACCTCCTTCAGCAGCGTCCGGGCGACCGCCAACGGGTCTTCGTCGGCCGCGTCCGCCGCCACCGGACGGTCCGCGGTGACCAGCTGCGAGGTGCACACCAGATACACCGTGGCGCTCACGCTGTCCGGTGACCGGGTGGCGGCGTCCGAGGAGTCCGAGGAGGACAGCCGGCACGGCACCCGGGAGGGCGCGGCCCCCGCGTCCACCGGCACCGAGGTCGTACGGATCCCGCACCCGGAGAACAGCGCGGCGGCCGCCAGGACGGCCGTCAACGAGGCTGCCGTACGCCGCCGGAGCGGTCCTCGCCGGCAGGTGACATCGCCACGCTTCACGTCGCCCCGTTCTCGTCCGGGGCGTCCGCCCCCGGTCCGTCGTGGTGCGCGAGCTTCTCGGCGTCGCGCGGCAGCCGCAGTTCGAAGACGGCGCCGCCGTCCGGGGAGTTCGCCGCCGTGATGTCACCGCCGTGGATGTGCGCGTTCTCCATGGCGATGGAGAGGCCGAGCCCGCTGCCCTCCGACCGGGGCCGGGAGGCGCTGGCCTTGTAGAACCGGTCGAAGACGTGCGGCAGCACGTCCTCGGGGATGCCCGGACCGTGGTCCCGTACCTCGATGACCAGCTCCTCGCCCTCGGTCCGCACCCGTACGCCCACCGGCGAACCCCCGTGCTTGAGGGCGTTGCCGATCAGATTGGCCAGGATCACGTCCAGCCGGCGCGGATCGAGCCGGACCATCATGCCGCGCTCCGCGTCCAGGTCCACCGCGTCCAGCCAGGCCCGCACGTCGATGCACGCGGTCACCTGGTCGGCGACGTCGACCGTGTCCAGCACCAGACGGGCCGTGCCCGCGTCGAAGCGGGTCACCTCCATCAGGTTCTCCACCAGGTCGTTCAGCCGCCGGGTCTCGCTGACCACCAGATGCACGGCGGGCGCGATCATCGGGTCGAGGGTGTCCGCCTCGTCCTCCAGCACCTCGGCCACCGCGGTGATCGCGGTCAGCGGGGTCCGCAGCTCGTGCGACATGTCGGCGACGAACCGGCGGCTGGCCTCCTCCCGCGCGCTCATGTCCGCGACCTTCTTCTCCAGCGAGCCGGCCGTTCTGTTGAACGTGCGGGAGAGGTCGGCGAGTTCATCCGTGCCGGAGACCACGAGCCGGGTGTCGAGCTTGCCCTCGCCGAGCTTGCGGGCCGCGTCGCCGAGCCGCTGCACCGGGCGCAGCACCGTCGTCGCCGCGGCCTGCGCGAGCAGCGCCGAGCCGACCAGCGCGAGGGCGGTGGCGATCCCCAGCGACCAGGCCAGCGAGTTGAGGTCCTGTCGCTCCTGGTCGAGGGACTTGAGCATGTAGCCGGTCGGGCCGCCGCCGATGATCCGCGTACCGGCGACCAGATACGGCGTGCCCGCGATGCTCGTCCGCTGCCAGAACAGGTGGTACTCGTGCTCGTTGCTCGACGTCAGCGACTGCTTGCGGGCCACCTGCTCCTGCAATGAGTCCGGCACGTCGTCCCGGGTGAAGGTGTCCAGGTCGGAGTAGCCCACGATCGGCTTGCCGCGCTCGCGTTCGGCCTCCAGCAGCACGCTGTAGCCCGGGCTGCTGGACGCCATCTCCCCGGCGGCCCGCTGGAGATCGTCCTTGGTGGGACGGGTCGGCAGCCCCGCCGCGGTCTCCTGCATCTGCCGCCGGAAGTCGTCGAGCGCGGTGTCCTGGGTACGGGTCAGCACGGCCTCGCGGTTGAGCCAGTACGCGATCCCCGAAGCGGACACCGCGGCCGTCAGCGCCACCAGCGCGAACACCACGACCAGGCGCAGCCGCAGACTGGTCCAGCGCAGACCGGCGCGCAGGGACCGTTTGGCGGTTTCGGTCACTGAGGCGAGTCCAGCCGGTAGCCCACGCCCCGCACCGTACGGATCAGGGTCGGCGAGGACGGCACGTCCTCCACCTTCGCGCGCAGCCGCTGCACACAGGCGTCCACCAGCCGGGAGTCGCCCAGGTAGTCGTGCTCCCACACCAGGCGCAGCAACTGCTGCCGGGACAGGGCCTGGCCGGGCCGGCGGCTCAGCTCCAGCAGGAGCCGCAGCTCGGTCGGCGTGAGCTGCAGATCCTCCCCGTCCTTGGTGACGGTCATGGCGGAGCGGTCGATCACCACACTGCCGAAGGTCGCCGAGTCGGTCGACTCACGTTCCCCCCGGCGCAGCACCGCCCGGATCCGGGCGTCCAGCACCCGGCCCTGGACGGGTTTCACCACATAGTCGTCCGCGCCGGACTCCAGTCCCACCACGACGTCGATGTCGTCGCTGCGCGCGGTCAGCAGAATGATCGGCAGTTGGTCGGTGCGGCGGATACGCCGACACACCTCGAAACCGTCGATTCCGGGCAGCATCACATCCAGCACGACCAGGTCGGGCCGCTGCTCGCGCAGCAGCTCCAGGCCGTCCTCTCCCGTCGCCGCGGTGGCCACACGGTGGCCCTGGCGTGACAACGAGAGTTCGAGGGCCGTGCGGATGGCGTCGTCGTCCTCGATCAGCAACAGGAAAGGCACGAACGTCATTCTGGCCCATGGTGGCGCTTCAGTTCGACCTGTGGCCCGGTCCGATTGCCCCGGCACGGCCTCGACAACCCCTGTGACAGGCCTGTGACAGTCGGGGGACAGCGCCATGAAACTGCCCCGGCAAGCTCTTCGACAGCAGGGAACGAACGGACTCCACCGATGAGGGGGCGCGAGATGAACGCACTGCACAGCACCAGCTCAAGCGCAGTTGTCACGCGTCTCCACGACGTCGTGCGGAGCACGGAGAAGTCCGGTGCGGTGAACATGCGGGGGTGTGTTCGGAGCACCGGGCGTCAGCACCGGACGGCCGCGGAGCAGGTGCGCATGCCGTACATGAAGGTGATCGACGCGCCCGAGGCGGCGGCGAGCGCGTACGGGCAGGCCACGGGGGATCGCGGAACCCGGACGCGGAACCCGGACGCCGAAACGGCGTTCACGGCCTACGTCCAGGAGCGGCGGGCCTCCCTGTACGCGACCGCCTACCACCTGACCGGTGACCGGTTCGAGGCCGAGGACCTGCTGCAGAGCGCCCTCTTCTCGACGTACCGGGCCTGGGACCGGATCAGCGACAAGGCGGCGGTCGGCGGCTATCTGCGCCGCACCATGACCAATCTGCACATCAGCGCCTGGCGCAGGCGCAAGCTCAGCGAATACCCGACCGAGGAGCTGCCGGAGACGGTGGGCGACACGGACGCGATGCGCGGCACGGAGCTGCGGGCGGTGCTGTGGCAGGCACTCGCCCGGCTGCCCGAGACCCAGCGCACGATGCTGGTCCTGCGGTACTACGAGGGCCGCACCGACCCGGAGATCGCGTCGATCCTCGACATCAGTGTCGGCACGGTGAAGTCCAGCATCTGGCGCTCCCTGCGCCGGCTGCGCGAGGACGAGGTCCTCAGCTTCGGACGTGACGAGCAGGAGTCCTTCGGCGAGCTGGTGGCCTGAGGCTACGGGGGAGAGGGGCCACTGCTTCGGGGGAGGCAGGGGCTACGGGGGAAGTACGGGGGAGCGGTGGAAGCGGGGACCGAGGGGGTTCGGGGGAGCCACGGGGGAGCAACACGGGGAACCGGCCCATCGCTTCGGGGGAGGCGCGGGTCACGGGGAGACGGGGAACCACAGCGGGGTCGTACGGGCCGGGGGGCCTGTACGACCCCGCTGGGCCGTGCGGCGGCTTCATGACGTACCCGGCGTCCCGAGACCTTCGACCGCGCGGGTCCCCACCGGCCGAGCGCGAGCGGGGCGCCTGTCCCTACTCCGGGACCGGTGCCCCCGCGCTCGCCCGGCGGCACCGTCCGGCCGCCGCGGCGGCGAACCGCCCCAGCGCCTCCTCCTTGCCGCAGGGGTATGCCCCCAGGGCCGTCTGGCGGGCCACGATGCGGCGTTCGGTCCGCATCAGCCGCCATCCCCGCCGCAGCAGGAAAGGCACCGATTTGCGGCCCTCGCGCAGATCCCGCACCAGCCGCCGCCGGAACGTGGTGGACGGGCGGCCGCGCAGACACAGTGCGTCGGCCAGCAGCCCCAGGTCCTGGCAGCGTTCGACGATGTCCGCCGCGAAGATGCCCTCCGCCACGAACAGCGGTGACCGCTCGATGTGGAAGGCGTCGTGGCCCGTACGGGAGCTGGTGGCGATGTCGTACACCGGAACGTCCGTACGGCCGCACCGGCACAGCTCGGCGATGGCGGCCATCGCCGCGTCCGCGTCCCAGGACCCGGCGGAGTCCCAGTCGGTGTCCATGGAGCCGGGGACCCGGGGCAGCGTCGGGTCGCCCGCCTCCTTGTAGAAGTCGTCCAGGCGCAGCACCGGCAGACCGGTGCGGGCGGCGAGGACGGACTTGCCGGAGCCTGAGGGGCCCGCGAGCAGTACGACGCGGGTCGGGATCGGTTGGGAACTCACAGAACAGAAGTGTGAGGCATTGACCCGCGCAGGGGACCCCTCGGGTCTCCTGTTGGTATCCAGCATCACACCTCAACTACTCTGCGTGTACAGACGATTACCCGACCAGGCTCGATCAGGTGGAAAACATGGCACTTCATGCACGTAAGCCCGAACGTCGCGTCCTGCTGCGCGCCGGTCTGACCATCACCGCGCTGGGGGCCGCCCTGGGGGCCGGCGCGGGCTCCGCGGGGGCGGTCCAGCTGCCTCCGGTCGCGGAGATCCCGGACCAGGGCGCCGCGGCCCTCCGGGCGGTCGGCGAGACGGCCGCGCCGGCGGTGGCCAGTGCGCTCGGGACCTCGCTGGCCAGCAGCGTCGCCCCGATCACCGACCTCCAGCTGCACCCGCTGGCCAACACCGGGGTGGACCCGCTGGACAACGCCGTGGGCACCCAGATCGGGGACTTCAAGCCGCTGTCCACCGCCGTCCTCACGGACCCGATCACCAGCGGCGGCTCGCTGGGCGACCTGCCCGTGGTGGGGACGGTCACCGGACTCGTCACCGGCTGACGCGGACGAACGGCGGACGGGGCCGCCCCGGGGTGGGAGGGCGGCCCCGTCCGGGCACCGGGTGTGCGTCAGTACGAGGAGCCCGCGGCTCCCAGGGCGCCCGTCGGGTGCCACACCGTCTTGGTCTCCAGGAAGGCCGTCAGACGGTGTGTGCCGGGGGCGGCCGTCCAGTCCGCCGCACCGTCCGCGTCCACCGGCCCCGGACGCAGGACGCGCTTCAGGTTGTCCGCCGCCGCGATCTCCAGCTCCTTCGCCAGCGTGGAGTCCGCGCCGGTGAGGTCGATCGCGTTGACGTCCCGGTGGGCGGCTAGCGGGGCCGCCAGCTCCGCCGTGCCGCCCGACAGGATGTTGACCACGCCACCGGGGACGTCGGAGGTGGCCAGCACCTCGCCCAGCGACAGCGCGGGCAGCGGCGCGTCCGCCGAGGCGATGACGACCGCCGTGTTGCCGGTCGCGATCACCGGGGCGATCACCGAGACCAGCCCGAGGAACGACGACGTCTGCGGCGCGAGGACCGCGACCACGCCCGTCGGCTCGGGGGTGGAGAGGTTGAGGAAGGGCCCCGCGACCGGGTTGGCCCCGCCCGAGATCTGCCCGATCTTGTCGGTCCAGCCCGCGTACCAGACCCAGCGGTCGACCGCCGCGTCGACGACGGCCGCCGCCTTGGACTTCGACAGCCCCTCGGAGGCGGCCACCTCGCGGACGAACTGCTCCTTGCGGCCCTCCAGCATCTCCGCGACGCGGTAGAGGACCTGGCCCCTGTTGTACGCGGTCGCGCCCGACCAGCCGCCGAACGCCTTGCGCGCGGCCACGACGGCGTCGCGCGCGTCCTTGCGGGAGGACTGCGGCGCGTTCGCCAGCCAGTGGCCCTTGGAGTCGCTCACCTCGTACACCCGGCCGCTCTCGGAGCGGGGGAACTTGCCCCCGACGTACAGCTTGTAGGTCTTGAAGACGCCAAGTCGGTTGTTATCGGACATCGAGGTACGCCTCCAGGCCGTGGCGGCCGCCCTCGCGGCCGTAGCCCGACTCCTTGTAGCCGCCGAACGGCGACGTCGGGTCGAACTTGTTGAACGTGTTGGCCCAGACGACGCCCGCGCGGAGCTTGTTCGCCACCGCGAGGATGCGGGAGCCCTTCTCCGTCCAGATGCCGGCCGAGAGGCCGTACTGACTGTTGTTGGCCTTGGCGACCGCCTCGTCCGGGGTGCGGAACGTCAGGACGGAGAGCACCGGGCCGAAGATCTCGTCACGGGCCACCGTGTGCGCCTGGGTGACGTTCGTGAAGAGCGTCGGGGCGAACCAGTAACCGGAGGACGGCAGTTCGCAGGGGGCGCTCCAGCGCTCCGCGCCCTCCGCCACGCCGGTCTCCACCAGGGCGGTGATCCGGGCCAGCTGCTCGGCGGAGTTGATCGCGCCGATGTCGGTGTTCTTGTCCAGCGGGTCGCCGAGGCGCAGCGTGGACAGCCGGCGCTTCAGGGCGTCCAGCACCTCCTCCTGGACCGACTCCTGGACCAGCAGCCGGGAGCCCGCGCAGCAGACCTGGCCCTGGTTGAAGAAGATCCCGGTGACGATGCCCTCGACGGCCTGGTCGATCGGGGCGTCGTCGAACACGATGTTCGCGCCCTTGCCGCCCAGCTCCAGGGTGACCTTCTTGTCCGTGCCCGCGACGGAGCGCGCGATGGCCTTGCCGACGGCGGTCGAGCCGGTGAAGGCGACCTTGTCGACGTCCGGGTGCGTGACGAGCGCCTCGCCCGCGTCCCCGTAGCCGGTGAGGATGTTGACGACGCCCTTGGGGAGCCCCGCCTGGCGGCAGATGTCCGCGAAGAACAGTGCGCTGAGCGGGGTCGTCTCGGCGGGCTTCAGGACCACCGTGTTGCCGGTGGCGAGCGCCGGGGCGATCTTCCACGCGAGCATCAGCAGCGGGAAGTTCCACGGAATGACCTGGCCGGCGACGCCCAGCGGGCGGGGACTGGCCCCGTACCCCGCGTGGTCCAGCTTGTCGGCCCAGCCCGCGTAGTAGAAGAAGTGCGCCGCGACCAGCGGGAGGTCCGCGTCGCGGGTCTCCCTGATCGGCTTCCCGTTGTCGAGCGTCTCCAGGACGGCCAGCTCACGGCTGCGCTCCTGGATGATCCGCGCGATCCGGAACAGGTACTTGGCGCGCTCGGAGCCGGGCAGCGCCGACCACGTCCCGAACGCCCTGCGGGCCGCCTGCACGGCCCGGTCCACGTCCGCCGCGCCCGCCCGCGCGACCTCGGAGAGGACTTCCTCGCTGCTCGGCGAGATGGTCTTGAAGACCTTGCCGTCGGCTGCCTCGGTGAACTCGCCGTCGATGAACAGCCCGTAGGAGGGGGCGATGTCGACGACGGCGCGGGACTCCGGCGCCGGTGCGTACTCGAATGCGGATGCCATGGCTATCAGTCCACCGTCACGTAATCGGGGCCGGAGTAACGGCCGGTGCTGAGCTTCTGGCGCTGCATCAGCAGGTCGTTGAGCAGGCTGGACGCGCCGAACCGGAACCAGTGCGGGTCCAGCCAGTCCTCGCCCGCGGTCTCGTTCACCAGCACCAGGAACTTGACCGCGTCCTTGGTGGTGCGGATGCCGCCGGCCGGCTTCACGCCGATCTGCGTACCGGTCTGCGCCCGGAAGTCGCGGACGGCCTCCAGCATGAGGAGGGTGTTGGCGGGGGTGGCGTTGGTGGCCACCTTGCCGGTCGAGGTCTTGATGAAGTCCGCGCCCGCCAGCATCCCGATCCAGGAGGCCCGGCGGATGTTGTCGTACGTGGACAGCTCGCCGGTCTCGAAGATCACCTTGAGGCGGGCGGTCCCGCACTCCGCCTTCACGGCGAGGATCTCCTCGTACACCTTCAGGAACCGGCCGGAGAGGAACGCCCCCCGGTCGATCACCATGTCGATCTCGTCGGCCCCGGCCGCCACGGCGTCGCGGACGTCCGCCAGCTTGACGGCCAGCGCGGCACGGCCCGCCGGGAAGGCGGTCGCCACGGACGCCACCTTCACCCCGGAGCCGGTCAGCGCGGCGGCGGCGGTGGCCGCCATATCGGGGTAGACGCAGACCGCGGCGGTGTGCGGGGCCGTGCGGTCGGTCGGGTCGGGGTTGACGGCCTTGGCGGCGAGAGCCCGGACCTTGCCCGGGGTGTCCGCGCCTTCCAGCGTCGTCAGGTCGATCATCGAGATGGCGAGATCGATGGCGTACGCCTTGGCCGTCGTCTTGATCGAACGGGTTCCGAGGGAGGCGGCGCGCGCTTCGAGGCCGACGGCGTCGACGCCGGGGAGCCCGAACAGGAAGCGGCGCAGCGCACTGTCGGACGCCGTCGCGTCGGAGAATGCGGGAGCAGTGGTGGGCATGGTCACCAGAGGAGCATATCTACGCGCGTAGCGACCTGTACAGGGGGCCGGGCCGTCCGCGCGTCCAGCACCCCTCGCCCGCCGGCCCCGCACCTCCGGGCGCCACGGCCCGGCGGCGGGCGGCCGTGCGGTGCGTCCGCCGCGACGCCCCCCGCGCCCGTCAGGCAGAATCGGCTCCATGACGCGCCCCACACCTCCCGCGGAGCCGCCCCCCGCGACCCGGACCCACCGTTCCGTCGCCGCCCTGGTCTGCGGGTCGCTGCTGCTCCTGCTGATCGCCTGGATGGCCGGGGACGCCATGATCCGGGGCGAGGGACGGGTGCCCTGGCTGGCGGCGGCCGCACTGCTCCTCGTGGTGCCGCTGGTCGTGGCGTTCACCCTGCGGCCCGCCGTCTTCGCGGACGACGAGCGCATCCGGATCCGCAACCCGTTCCGGACGATCCAGCTGCCCTGGACCGAGGTCGCCGACGTACGGGCCTCGTACTCCTCCGAGCTGCTCGCCCAGGACGGCACGAAGTACCAGCTGTGGGCGATTCCGGTCTCCCTGCGCTCCCGCAAGCGCGCGGCGCGCAGCGCGGCCCGCGCGGCACACGACGACCCCTACGGCCGCACCTCCGTCAGCGCCGACGTCCGCGACTCCGCCGCGCGCACCGCCTCCGCCGACCAGACCGTCCGCGATCTGCGGGACATCGCCGAGCGGGCCGGCGGCACGACCGCCGAGGGCGCGGACCGGGGCTCCGTGCGCTGGGCGTACGAGGTGATCGCCCCGGCCGTCGCGGGGGCCGTCCTGCTCGTGGTGGTGGGGGCGCTCGGCTGAGACCGACGCCACCGGACACCGAAGGGCCGGCGCCCCTGGGAGGGGCGCCGGCCCTTTCGCGTGGAGCGGCCCTTTCGCGTGGAGCGGCGCGTCAGATGCCCGCTGCCGCCGCCAGGTCCCGCTTGATCCCGGCGAGGAGTCCGGCCCCCCGGGCCCGCGCGGCGGGCAGCCCGGCCGCGTCCGCCACCGGGACGACGACCTCCAGGTAGCACTTCAGCTTCGGCTCGGTGCCGCTCGGGCGGACGATCACCCGGGCGCCCTCCAGGTGGTAGCGCAGCCCGTCGGTGGGCGGCAGCCGGTCCGTGCCCCGCGCCAGGTCCTCGGCCGAGGTGACGGCGAGGCCCGCCAGCGCGGCCGGCGGCTGCTCCCGGAGCCGGGCCATGGCGTCCGCGATGACCGAGAGGTCCTCCACCCGCACCGAGAGCTGGTCGGTGGCGTGCAGGCCGTGCGCGAGCGCCAGGTCGTCCAGCAGGTCCAGAAGCGTACGGCCCTGCTCCTTGAGTACGGAGGCGAGCTCGGCGACGAGCAGGGCGGCGGTGATGCCGTCCTTGTCGCGGACGCCCTCGGGGTCGACGCAGTAGCCGAGCGCCTCCTCGTAGCCGTACCGCAGGCCGCCCACCCGGGCGATCCACTTGAAGCCGGTCAGCGTCTCCTCGTAGCCGAGGCCCGCCTTCTCCGCGATCCGGCCGAGCAGCGACGACGACACGATCGACTCGGCGAACACGCCGCTCACGCCCCGCTCCACCAGGTGAGCGGCCAGCAGCGCCCCCACCTCGTCGCCGCGCAGCATCCGCCAGCCGCCCGCCGTGGCGGTGTCGGGCACGGCGACGGCGCAGCGGTCCGCGTCCGGGTCGTTGGCGATGATCAGGTCCGGTGCGGCCCGGCGCGCGGTGGCGAAGGCGAGATCCATCGCGCCGGGCTCCTCCGGGTTGGGGAAGGCCACGGTGGGGAACGCCGGGTCGGGCTCGGCCTGCTCGGCCACCAGTACCGGCGCGGGGAACCCGGCCCGCTCGAACGCGGCGGTCAGCACGGAGGTGCCGACGCCGTGCATCGCGGTGTAGACGGTGCGTGCGGTACGGGGGCTGCCGGGGGCCAGGACCGCGTCCGTACGGGCGAGGTAGGCCTCCAGGACCTCCTCGCCGAGGGTCTCCCAGCCGTCCCCGGGGCGAGGCACGCCCGCCAGGGGGCCGACCGCGTCGATGGCGGCGGCGATCTCGCCGTCGGCCGGCGGCACGATCTGCGAGCCGTCGCCCAGGTAGACCTTGTAGCCGTTGTCACGCGGCGGGTTGTGGCTGGCGGTTACCTCTACCCCGGCGACGGCTCCCAGATGCCTTATGGCGTACGCCAGTACGGGGGTGGGGAGCGGGCGGGGGAGCACGGCGGCGCGCAGCCCGGCCCCGGTCATCACGGCCGCCGTGTCGCGTGCGAAGTCGGCGGACCTGTAGCGGGCGTCGTACCCGATGACGACGAGCCCGCCCTCCTCGCCCCGGGCCTTCAGATACGCGGCGAGGCCCGCCGCCGCCCGGATCACCACGGAACGGTTCATCCGCATCGGCCCGGCTCCCAGCTCCCCGCGCAGCCCGGCGGTGCCGAACTGGAGCGTGCCCGCGAAGCGGGCGGCCAGCTCGGCGGTGTCGCCCGCCTCGACGATCGCGCCCAGTTCCGCACGCGTCTCGGGGTCGGGGTCCTCGGCCAGCCAGGTCCTGGCCTGCGCGATGAGGTCGAGCTGCACGGGGTCCGCCTTTCGGGGGCGCGGAAGGGGTACGGGGATGGGGTGCGGGGGTGGGGTGCGGGCGGGGCGGGGCCGGGCTCCGCCCCGGACCCCGGTCCTCGAACGCCGGACGGGCCGGAAGGCGGCCGGACGGGCCGAGGAGAGGCCGGGAGCCGAGGAGGAGCCGGGAGCCCAGGAGAGGAGCCGGGGGAAAGGCGGGAGCCGAGGAGGGAGGGACGGCGGAGCCGGTCCCCGAAGGGTTCGGCTCAGACGCGGTCGAGCACCCGGGCCAGCAGCGCGCCCATCCGGGTCGCCGAGTCGCGGCCGGCCTGGAGGACCTCCTCGTGGTTGAGGGGTTCTCCGGACAGGCCCGCCGCCAGGTTGGTGACGAGGGAGAGGCCGAGCACCTCGGCACCCGCCTCCCGGGCCGCGATGGCCTCCAGGACCGTGGACATGCCCACCAGGTCGCCGCCGAGCACCCGGACCATGTTGATCTCGGCCGGGGTCTCGTAGTGCGGACCGGGGAACTGGACGTAGACGCCCTCTTCCAGGGTGTCGTCGATCTCCTTGCACAGCGCGCGCAGCCGCGGGGAGTAGAGGTCGGTCAGGTCGACGAAGTTGGCGCCGATGATCGGGGAGGCGGCCGTCAGGTTGATGTGGTCGCTGATCAGGACCGGCTGTCCCGGGCGCATGCCCTCGCGCAGACCGCCGCAGCCGTTCGTCAGGATGACGGTCCCGCAGCCCGCGGCCACCGCCGTACGGACGCCGTGGGCGACGGCGGCGACGCCCCGGCCCTCGTAGAAGTGTGTGCGGCCGAGGAAGACCAGAACCCGCTTCTCGCCGATCCTGTACGAGCGGACCGTGCCGCCGTGGCCCTCGACGGCGGGCGCCGGGAAGCCGGGCAGGTCGGTCACGGGGAACTCGGCCTCCGGGACGCCGAGCGCTTCGCCCGCGGGCGCCCAGCCGGAGCCCATGACCAGGGCGACGTCATGGGTCTCGGCGCCGGTCAGCTCGCGCAGGCGGGCGGCGGCCCCGGCGGCGGCTGCCCGCGGGTCGCCCTGGATGTTGTCCGGAATAACAGATGCGTTCACGCGGACGAGCGTAACCGCTCAATCCCTACGCGCGTAGATATACGGGCGCAAAGACGTCCCGCGGGTCTTTGTGCTTTTGTACGAAGGCGGGGTGACCGGGCTCCGGTCCGCCCCGGTCAGCAGGGGCGCTTGCGCAGTTCCATCGCATAGTCGTGCGGTGCGCCGGCGGATTCCGCGGCGTCCGCGATCTCGCCCAGATAGCGCGCCGAGGGCAGCCCGCCCTCGTAGCCGTTCAGCACGTACATCCAGGCCGGCTCCTCGCCGTCCAGGGTGTGCACCCGCACCCGCATCCGACGGTAGATGTCGAGCCCGACACCCTCCCAGCGGTCCATCGAGTCCTCGTCCATCGGCGCCAGGTCGTACAGCGCGACGAAGACCTGGGAGCGCGGCGCCTCCACCACGGTGGCCAGCGCCCCCTCCCAGCCCATCTGCTCCCCGCCGAAGGTCAGCCGCCAGCCGTTGAGCCAGCCGGTGCTGCGCATCGGGGAATGCGGAGCGCGGCGGGTCATGAGCCGCGCGTCGAGGTTGCCGGCGTACGCGGCGTAGAGCGACATGGGACCGAGGGTACGGGAGGTGGGCGCGGGAGCGGCGGTTCCTGTGACAAAGGCCCCGGTCGGGGGAGTGCGCGGCGGGTCCGCGGCCCCGTTCCCGGCGGTTCGTTCCCGTGCGACGGACGCCCTCGTTCCCGTATGGAGGGCCCCGGGGCGAAGCACTTTGGCGCGTGCGGGACAATGGAGTACGTACTGCATTCCCCCGGGGCGATCCCCCGGACCCCCGGCCGGGGCGGCGATGGCCGCGGGTTACACAACGCGAGGCGGACTTTTCGTGACCCGGATCGTGATCATCGGCGGCGGCCCCGGCGGCTACGAGGCAGCCCTGGTGGGCGCCCAACTCGGCGCGGAGGTGACCGTCGTCGACTGCGACGGTCTGGGCGGGGCCTCGGTCCTGACCGACTGTGTGCCCTCGAAGACCCTGATCGCCACGGCCGAGGTGATGACCACCTTCGACTCCTCGTACGAGGAGCTGGGCATCATCGTCGCCGACGACACCCCGCACCACGAGCAGGCGGCCCGGGTCGTCGGTGTGGACCTCGGCAAGGTCAACCGCCGGGTCAAACGCCTCGCGCTCGCCCAGTCCCACGACATCACCGCCTCCGTCACCCGGGCCGGCGCCCGCGTGATGCGCGGCCGGGGCCGGCTCGACGGGCTCCAGGCCGCCGACGGGTCCCGCCAGGTCGTCGTCACCGCCGCCGACGGCACCGAGGAGCGGCTGACCGCCGACGCCGTGCTGATAGCGACCGGCGGTCACCCCCGGGAGATCCCGGACGCGCAGCCCGACGGCGAGCGCATCCTGAACTGGACCCAGGTCTACGACCTCGACGAGCTTCCCGAGGAGCTCATCGTCGTCGGATCCGGTGTCACCGGCGCCGAGTTCGCCGGGGCCTACCAGGCGCTCGGCTCGCGCGTCACCCTCGTCTCCTCCCGCGACCGGGTGCTGCCCGGCGAGGACCCGGACGCCGCCGCCGTCCTGGAGGACGTCTTCCGCCGTCGCGGGATGAACGTCATGGCCCGCTCCCGCGCCCAGTCCGCCAAGCGCGTCGGCGACCGGGTCGAGGTGACGCTCGCCGACGGCCGGGTCATCACCGGCTCGCACTGTCTGATGGCGGTCGGCGCGATCCCGAACACCGCGGGCATGGGCCTGGAGGAGGCCGGCGTACGGCTCAAGGACTCCGGGCATGTCCTCACCGACCGGGTCTCGCGCACCAGCGCACCCGGCGTCTACGCGGCCGGTGACGTCACCGGGATCTTCGCGCTGGCCTCGGTCGCCGCGATGCAGGGCCGCATCGCGATGTACCACTTCCTGGGCGACGCGGTGGCCCCGCTGAACCTCAAGGCCGTCTCCGCCAACGTCTTCACCGACCCGGAGATCGCCACCGTCGGCTACAGCCAGGCCGAGGTCGACGCGGGCAAGATCGAGGCCCGGGTGGTGAAACTGCCGCTGCTGCGCAACCCGCGCGCCAAGATGCAGGGCATCCGTGACGGCTTCGTCAAGATATTCTGCCGTCCCGGCACGGGGATCGTGGTCGGCGGCTGCGTGGTCGCGCCGCGTGCCAGCGAGCTGATCCACCCCATCTCGATCGCGGTCGACAACAACCTCACGGTGGAACAGATCGCCAACGCGTTCACCGTGTACCCGTCCCTGTCCGGATCGATCGCCGAAGTGGCCCGACAGCTGCACACCCGCAAGCTCACGGGCGAGGACTGAGGCCCCGGGGGGCGCGGCATTTCCGGCATCTCGCCGCAACTCGGCGGCAGTCCGGGCGGCGCGGCGACCGCCTGACGATCACCGCCGGACAACAAAGGGGCCTCCTATACCACTTGGGGGCCCCTTTGAAGTACAACTTCTGCTATTCGGCGCAAACTACTGAAAACTCACCCGCGATCAGGTTACTGTCAGTTCCGTGTTCGCTGCAGAACGTCGTCAGTTGATCCTCGAAATGGTGCGTGCCAACGGGGCGGTATCGCTCCGTGAGCTCGCCCGCGTCGTCCAGACCTCAGAAGTGACCGTACGGCGGGACGTGCGGGCACTGGAGGCAGAAGGACTCCTCGACCGCCGGCACGGCGGTGCGGTCTTGCCGGGCGGTTTTACGCGGGAGTCCGGCTTTCCGCAGAAATCCCATCTCTCCACCGCGGAGAAGACTGCCATCGCCGACCTGGCCGCGGGCCTCGTCGGCGAGGGCGAGGCCATTGTGGTCGGCGCCGGCACGACCACGCAGGAGCTGGCCCGTCGGCTCGCGCGGGTTCCCGGTCTGACCGTCGTCACCAACTCCCTGCTGGTGGCCCAGGCGTTGGCCCACGCCAACCGGGTCGAAGTCGTCATGACCGGCGGCACCCTGCGCGGGAGCAACTACGCGCTGGTGGGCAGCGGGGCCGAGCAGTCCCTCCAGGGGCTGCGGGTCTCCCGGGCCTTCCTCTCCGGTAGCGGACTCACGGCGGAGCGTGGCCTGTCCACCTCCAACATGCTCTCGGCCAGTGTCGACCGGGCTCTCGTGCAGGCAGCCGCGGAGGTGGTCGTCCTGGCGGACCACACCAAGCTCGGCTCGGACACCATGTTCCAGACGGTGCCCACCGAGCTGATCACCCGCCTGGTGACGGACGAGCCCCCGCTCCACGACGAGCGGGCCGCCGCCGAACTCCAGTCCCTGGCGGACCAGGGCGTGGAGATCACGGTGGCCGGTCCGGGCGCGGACGCGTCCGGCGGGAACGGCCCCTCTCCGGGGCGTCAGCCCCGCCGGGACATGCCGCTCCCCGGTCAGCGGCGCACGCAGAACGGTGGTCTCGGGCCGCAGCTCCGCAGCGCCTCCGCGCTGGCGGACGTACCGGGAGAGCGGGCGCGGGTCGCGGACCTGCGGAGGCGGTAGGCCCGGTTCGGGGGCGCCGCCCCCGAACCCCCGCTCAGGCCCTCACCTTTCAGCCCCTCCGGCGTTCGGGGAGCGGGGTCCGGGGTGGAGCCCCGGGGTCGGGAGGGGGCGGGGTGGGGAGAGGCCCCGAGCGGGGGCCGGCCACGTCGGGCGCAGGGGTGGAGCCCGGAACGCCCGCTACTTCAGCCCGCGCAGCGTCAGCCGCAGCAGCCGGTCCGCCAACTCCGGATCGTCGGGCGACTGCTCGGCGGCCAGCGCGATCGCGTTGGTGAGCTGGAGCAGATCGTCGATCGAGACGTCGGCCCGCACCGACCCGCTCTCCTGGGCCCGGCGCAGGAGCCCCGCGCCCGCCTCCCGGAGTGGCAGATGGCACTGGACGAGCGCCGAGGTCCCGTCGCGCGAGGCGGACATCAGGCCGTGGGCCAGGCCGCGGTACTCACCCGCATGAGTGATAATCGCGCCCAGCCAGTCCACCAGTGCCCGGCACGGGGCTTCCGCCGCCGCCAGCTCCCGGGAGCGGTCCAGGAGTGAGCACAGCGCGTCCTGGAAGACCGCGTTCATCAGGGCGTCCCGGTTCGGGAAGTGCCGGTAGAGGGTGCCGATGCCCACACCCGCCCGCCGGGCGATGTCCTCCAGCGACGCGTCCGTGCCGTGCTCGGCGAAGGACCTGCGAGCCTCGGCCACCAGCCGGTCGTGGTTCCGGCGCGCGTCCGCGCGCATCGGCCTGGCCGGCGGTTGTGCCGTGCTCGTCTCCATCGGGATCGCCCCTGCCATGGCTTCTGCCCCTCCCTCGGTCCTCGGACCCTCTGGGTTCCAGGATGCCACTGTGACGAGGGGGCCCGGCCCGTTGTGGCGAAGAGGACCGGCCCGCTGTGACGCAGGGGCCCGGTCCGCGTCATCACGACGTGGACCGGGCCCCTGCGGAGTGTGCCGGGCGGTCAGTCCTTGATCTCGCAGATCAGGGCGCCGGAGGAGACGGAGGAGCCGACCTCGGCGCTGAGGCCCTTGACGATGCCGGAGCGGTGCGCGTTGAGCGGCTGCTCCATCTTCATGGCCTCCAGGACGACGACCAGGTCGCCCTCCTGGACCTCCTGGCCCTCCTCCACCGCGATCTTGACGATGGTGCCCTGCATGGGCGAGGCGAGGCTGTCGCCCGAGGCTGCGGAACCGGCCTTCTTCGCGGCGCGGCGCTTGGGCTTCGCGCCGGCGGCGAGGCCGGTGCGGGCCAGCGACATGCCGAGCGAGGACGGCAGCGACACCTCCAGGCGCTTGCCGCCGACCTCGACGACGACGATCTCCCGCCCGGCCTCGTCGTCCGTGTCGGCGTCGGCGGGGGCGGCGAAGGGCTTGATGTCGTTGACGAACTCGGTCTCGATCCACCGGGTGTGGATGGTGAACGGGTCCGAGGTGAAGGCGGGATCCGCGACGACGGCACGGTGGAAGGGGATGGCCGTGGCCATGCCCTCGACGGTGAACTCGGCGAGCGCGCGGGCGGCGCGCTGGAGCGCCTGCTCGCGGGTCGCGCCGGTGACGACGAGCTTGGCGAGCAGGGAGTCCCAGGCGGGGCCGATCACGCTGCCGGACTCGACGCCCGCGTCGAGGCGGACACCGGGGCCGGTGGGCGGGGCGAAGGTGGTGACGGTGCCGGGGGCGGGCAGGAAGCCGCGGCCCGGGTCCTCGCCGTTGATGCGGAACTCGAAGGAGTGACCGCGTACGGCGGGGTCGCCGTAGCCGAGTGCCTCGCCGTCGGCGATGCGGAACATCTCGCGTACGAGGTCGATGCCCGTGACCTCTTCGGTGACGGGGTGCTCGACCTGGAGGCGGGTGTTGACCTCCAGGAAGGAGATCGTGCCGTCGCCGCCGACGAGGAACTCCACGGTGCCCGCGCCGACGTATCCGGCTTCCTTCAGGATCGCCTTCGAAGCGGCGTACAGCTCCTCGTTCTGCGCCTGGCTCAGGAACGGGGCCGGGGCCTCCTCCACGAGCTTCTGGTGGCGGCGCTGGAGCGAGCAGTCGCGGGTGGAGACGACGACCACGTTGCCGTGGGTGTCGGCCAGGCACTGGGTCTCCACGTGGCGCGGCTTGTCGAGATAGCGCTCGACGAAGCACTCGCCCCGGCCGAACGCCGCGACGGCCTCGCGGACCGCGGAGTCGTACAGCTCCGGGATCTCCTCCAGGGTGCGGGCCACCTTCAGGCCGCGACCGCCGCCGCCGAAGGCGGCCTTGATCGCGATCGGCAGTCCGTTCTGCTCGGCGAACGCGACGACCTCGTCGGACCCGGAGACCGGGTCCGGGGTGCCGGCCACCAGCGGGGCCCCCGCGCGCTGCGCGATGTGCCGGGCGGCCACCTTGTCGCCGAGGTCGCGGATGGCCTGCGGCGGCGGGCCGATCCAGGTCAGCCCGGCGTCCAGGACGGCCTGGGCGAACTCCGCGTTCTCCGACAGGAATCCGTAGCCGGGGTGGATCGCGTCCGCCTCCGAGTCCTTGGCGGCCTGAAGCACCTTGGCCATGTCCAGATAGCTGGCGGCCGGGGTGTCACCGCCCAGGGCGAACGCCTCGTCTGCGGCCCGGACATGCAGCGCGTCCCGGTCCGGCTCGGCGTAGACCGCGACGCTCGCGATCCCCGCGTCCCGGCACGCCCGAGCAACGCGGACAGCGATTTCGCCACGGTTGGCGATGAGCACCTTGCGCACGATGACTCCCTCCTCGAAACAAGCTGAGTTTAGGGACTACCGACACGGCTGTACGACCCGTCCCCATTGGTGAGCTTGCCCACACGGAGTGTGATCCGAGGCTTGCCCCAGTAGTGAAATCCCTTGTGGCACCACGGTACGCCGCGATCCTCAACCGCACAGTAACCAGCCGGTGTGGTGCGGGTCTCTGTCTTTAGGGTCAACGCCTCACGGCATTTCTTTGTGGGGTTCCTACGAACGGTCGATGGATTCTTTGCCCCGGGCGCGGGCCCGTCCAGGGCCTTGTCCGAAGCAATACCCAGGAGTAGGGCCCGCGCCACATGCGTACCGTGGGTAACAGAGGGTGGATCGGTTATGTGCGGACCGGTGGCGATCGTGACCGCGCTCGTGCTGTTCGGGGAGGCGGCCCAGGCTGTGGCCCGGACCGCCCGGGGGCCGGCCCTTCAGGAGGCGTCCGCCGGGGCCGCCGGCCGGTCTTGGACCCACAGTTCCGTGACGGAGACGTCCAGCTCGCCCAGCAGTCGGCGCAGCAGCGGCAGCGAGAGCCCGATGACATTGCCGTGGTCGCCCTCGATGGAGTCGACGAACGGCGCCGAGCGGCCGTCCAGGGTGAACGCCCCCGCGACATGGAGCGGTTCGCCCGAGGCCACGTAGGCGGCGACCTCGGCGTCGCTCGGCTCGCCGAACCGTACGACCGTGGACGCCGTCGCCGAGGCCGTACGACCGGAGGCGGTGTCGATCACGCTGTGGCCGGTCCGCAGGACGCCCGACCGGCCGCGCATCGACATCCAGCGGGCGGTGGCCTCCTCGGCGTCGGCCGGCTTGCCCAGCGCCTCGCCGTCCAGCTCCAGCACCGAGTCACAGCCGATGACCAGGGCGCCCGCCGCCTCGGCGCGCTCCGCGACGGCCGCCGCCTTGGCCCGGGCCAGGACGAGCGCCAGCTCGGCGGGGGTCGGCGCGCTCAGGGCGTCCTCGTCCACACCGCTGACGATCACCTCGGGCGCGAATCCGGCCTGGCGCAGCAGACCGAGACGGGCGGGGGAGGCGGAGGCGAGCACGAGACGGCGCTGATCAGTCATGCGGGCCATCGTAGAAGGGCCGTGAAAGCCGTGAAAGCCGTGGGGGGCATGGGGGCCGTGGGGGCTGAGGGGCCCGGCTCTCAGCGGATGCCGAGGACGAACATCGCCACCAGCATCGCCAGCGCCAGCAGGACGCCGGCTCTGCGCATCATGGCCTGGGCGTCGCGCAGTTCCTTGGGCGGCCTGTTCTCGGGGTCGGACCACAGCATGCCTCCGATCCTGCTGCGCCGCCCGCCCGCACGCCTGAGTACGGGTACTCAAAGCCGCCCCCGGTGCGGACGGGGGCGGCTCGGGGGCGGCTCGCGACCGGGCCGGCGTGCTCAGGCCGGCCAGTACGTCCGCGCCCAGGCCCGGGGGCCCGGCTGCGGGCTGCCGCTGCGGGCGATGCGCCCCGGGTCGGACCACTGCTCGGGCGGCAGTGGCGCTCCGGACGAGACGGCGGACGCCGCCGCGGCGCGCGCCCGGACCACCGCCAGTGCGGCGGCCAGCTCCTCCGGGGTGGGGTTGCCCCGTACGACCTTGATCATGGGGGGACCTTTCTGCGATCGGGCGAACGGCGATCGGGCGAACGTACGGCTGTGGCTAGAGCGGGATATTGCCGTGCTTCTTCGGAGGCAGGGATTCCCGCTTCGTACGCAGTTGACGCAGCCCCTTGACGATATGGGCCCGGGTGTCGGACGGCATGATGACCGCGTCGACGTAGCCCCGCTCGGCCGCCACGTACGGGTTGAGCAGCGCGTTCTCGTAGTCCGTCATCAGCTCGGCCCGCGTCGCGTCCGGGTCCTCGGCTGCCGCGATGGTGCGGCGGTGCAGGATGTTCACCGCGCCCTGGGCGCCCATGACGGCGATCTGGGCGGTCGGCCAGGCCAGGTTCAGATCGGCGCCCAGGTGCTTGGAGCCCATCACGTCGTACGCGCCGCCGAAGGCCTTGCGGGTGATGACGGTGATCAGCGGGACCGTCGCCTCCGCGTAGGCGTAGATCAGCTTCGCGCCGCGCCGGATGATGCCGCCGTACTCCTGGTCCACTCCCGGCAGGAAGCCCGGCACGTCCACGAAGGTGATGACGGGGACGTTGAACGCGTCGCAGGTGCGGACGAAGCGCGCCGCCTTCTCGCTGGCGTTGATGTCCAGGCAGCCGGCGAACTGCATCGGCTGGTTGGCGACGATGCCGACCGGGTGGCCCTCGACCCGGCCGAAGCCGGTGATGATGTTCGGCGCGAACAGGGCCTGGGTCTCCAGGAACTCTCCGTCGTCCAGAACGTGCTCGATCGCGGTGTGCATGTCGTACGGCTGGTTCGCCGAGTCCGGGATGAGCGTGTCCAGCTCGCGGTCCTCGTCGGTGGTGGCGAGGTCCGCCTCCTCCGGGAAGACCGGGGCCTCGGAGAGGTTGTTCGACGGCAGGTACGACAGCAGCGACTTGACGTACTCGATGGCGTCCTTCTCGTCGCCCGCCATGTGATGCGCCACCCCGGAGGTGGTGTTGTGCGTCCGGGCGCCGCCCAGCTCCTCGAAGCCGACGTCCTCGCCGGTGACCGTCTTGATGACGTCGGGACCGGTGATGAACATGTGTGAGGTCTGGTCGACCATCACCGTGAAGTCGGTGATGGCGGGGGAGTAGACCGCACCGCCCGCGCACGGGCCGACGATCAGCGAGATCTGCGGAATCACCCCGGAGGCGTGCACGTTGCGGCGGAAGATCTCGGCGAACAGGCCGAGCGCGACGACGCCTTCCTGGATCCGCGCGCCGCCGCCGTCGTTGATGCCGATGACCGGACAGCCGGTCTTCAGCGCGAAGTCCATGACCTTGACGATCTTCTCGCCGTAGACCTCGCCGAGTGAGCCGCCGAAGATCGTGAAGTCCTGCGAGTACACGCAGACGGGGCGGCCGTCGACCGTGCCGTAACCGGTGACGACACCATCCCCGTACGGGCGGTTCTTCTCGATGCCGAAGTTGGTGGAGCGGTGCCGGGCGAACTCGTCGAGCTCCACGAAGGAGTCCTCGTCCAGCAGCAGTTCGACCCGCTCACGGGCCGTCAGCTTGCCCTTGGCGTGCTGCTTCTCGACCGCGCGGGCCGAACCGGCGTGCGTCGCTTCGCCGATACGGCGGGTCAGGTCCGCGAGCTTGCCCGCGGTGGTGTGGATGTCGCTTTGCGGCTCGGACATCGGGGGGCGGCTCCCTGCCTGGTCACGGGGACGACGTCTGGCACCGGTCACGGGGACGGCCAGCTGTCGGTCCGGCTCTGGCTACTGACTCGTAGGGTATCGGCGCGTCCCGGGAAAGGCAGTGCGTCCTTTGCCACACCTAGGCTGGGTTGCATGACACCACCGGATGCGCCACACAACCGCTGGTCGGACCTCGACCGGCCGCCCCTCAACGTGACCGCGCTGCGTCGCGGACTGCTGCGGCCGGACGCGCTGTGGACGTCGCTGGAGGTCGTGGAGTCCACCGGATCCACCAACACCGACCTCGCCGGGCGGGCCCGTGGCGGGGCGGCGGGCGAGGGCACGGTGCTGGTCGCCGAGGAGCAGACCGCCGGGCGCGGACGGCTGGAGCGGACCTGGACGGCACCGCCCCGCTCCGGGTTGTTCTTCTCGGTCTACCTGGAGCCCGGCGACATCCCCGTGGAGCGCTGGGGGTGGGTGCCGCTGCTGGCCGGGGTCGCCGCCGCGACCGGGCTCGCGAAGTCGGCGGGTGTCGACATGTCGCTGAAATGGCCCAACGATCTGCTGGTCACGATCCCCAAGGGCTCCGGCGGGCTCCGTCCGGGGGAGGCCCCGCCGAGGGAGGAACGCAAGACGGGCGGCATTCTCGGCGAGTTCGCCGGGGACGGCATCGTCGTCGGCCTGGGCGTCAACGTCTCCCTGCGCGCCGACGAGCTGCCCGCCCCCACCGCCGGGTCGCTGGCGCTCGCCGGAGCGGTCTCCACCGACCGGGAGACCCTGCTGCGCGCCGTCCTGCGCTCGCTGGAGCACTGGTACGGCCGGTGGAAGGCGGCCGACGGCGACGCGGCCGCGAGCGGGCTCCAGGCCGCCTACGCGGCGGGCTGCGCGACGCTGGGCCGGACCGTGCGGGCGGAGCTGCCGGGGGGTACGTCCCTGGTCGGCGAGGCGGTCGCGATCGACGGGGACGGGCGTCTCGTCCTCTCCACCGAGGACGGGCTCCGGCAGCCGGTGTCGGCCGGGGACATCGTCCATCTGCGGGGAGCGGCGGGCGGCCTGACCTGAGGCGTGTCCGATCGTCCCGCAGGGGCGGGTTCCCACCCCCCGATGGGCGTACGGGCCGATACCGCGTATGCCTGAGATGTCACGCGCGACGCACCGGGGACGGACGACCAAGGACGTGAGCTGGGGCACACCTGTCGTATCGTTGGGGCGATCCAGCGACAGATCGGCAGGGCAGTGCGCAGGGAACGGGCAGGAGGCGGCTGGTGACCGTCGGCGACACGACGTCCGGCGCGGGTGAGGAGCCAGGGCCGGACTCCTCGGTCCACGCCACACCCCACCTCGAGGTCGACCACACGGTGGAGCCGACCGACGACCCCCTCGCCATCCGCCTCGAAGCACTGATCCTGGGGGCCGACCGGCGCTACACGCCCTTCCAGGCGGCCCGCACCGCCGGGGTCTCCATGGATCTGGCCTCCCGGTTCTGGCGGGCGATGGGCTTCGCCGACATCGGTCAGGCCAAGGCGCTCACCGAGGCCGACGTGCTCGCCCTGCGGCGGCTCGCCGGTCTCGTCGAGGCGGGGCTGCTCAGCGAGCCGATGGCGATCCAGGTCGCCCGCTCCACCGGGCAGACCACCGCCCGGCTGGCCGAGTGGCAGATCGACTCGTTCCTGGAGGGTCTGACCGAGCCGCCCGAGCCCGGCATGACCCGCACCGAGGTCACGTATCCGCTGGTCGAACTGCTGCTCCCGGAGCTCCAGGAGTTCCTCGTCTACGTGTGGCGGCGCCAGCTGGCCGCCGCCACCGGCCGGGTCGTGCAGGCCGCGGACGACGAGGAGATGGTCGACCGGCGGCTCGCCGTCGGCTTCGCGGACCTGGTCGGCTTCACCCGGCTGACCCGGCGGCTGGAGGAGGAGGAGCTCGGCGAACTGGTCGAGTCCTTCGAGACGACCGCCGCCGACCTGGTCGCCGCGCACGGCGGCCGGCTCATCAAGACCCTCGGCGACGAGGTCCTCTTCGCCGCCGACGACGCGGGCACGGCCGCCGAGATAGCGCTCCGGCTGATCGAGGCCATGTCCCAGGACGAGACGATGCCGGCCCTGCGCGTCGGCATCGCCTTCGGCACGGTCACCACCCGGATGGGCGACGTCTTCGGCACCACGGTGAACCTCGCCAGCCGGCTCACCTCGATAGCGCCGAAGGACGCCGTCCTGGTCGACGGGGCGTTCGCCAAGGAACTGGTCCGGCACGGGGACGCCCCGGAGTCCGAGGCGCAGGCCGCCGAGGCCGTCGCGGCCGCCGCCGAACGGGCCCGGGTCGCCGAGAAGGAGGGCCGCGAGCCCGACGACACGTCGCCGCTGCCCACGTACCGCTTCGGGCTCCAGCCGATGTGGCAGCGTCCGGTGCGCGGGCTCGGCGTGGTGGAGCCGTGGCTGCTGGCCCGGCGCGGGAAGACCGGTTCCTGAGCGCGGCGCGCCCCTTCGCCGCGCCTCTGCCGTCCCGCCTCTGCCGTCAGGCCCTCATCGTCCGGGTCGTTACGTCCCCGTCCCCGTCCCGCTCTGTCGGGGCGGTGCCGTCCTGTCTAGGATCCGTGACGGTAACGCTCGTTAACAGGCCGTCCATGAACAGGGGTGCAGCCATGACCGTCACGTCCGAGCAGCGGTACGGGGAGTTCGTCGTCGTACGACGGCACGAGGGGCAGGACCACGTCGCCGAGCTGGTCCTCGACCGGACCGAGGCCATGAACGCCGTCTCCACCGACATGGCCCGCTCGATCGCCGCCGCCTGCGACGCTCTCGGCGCCGACCGGGACGTCCGGGCCACCGTCCTGACCTCCAGCCACGAGCGGGCCTTCTGTGTGGGCGCGGATCTCAAGGAGCGCAACTCCTTCACCGACGCCGATCTCGTACGCCAGCGGCCCGTCGCGCGCGCCGCCTACACCGGGGTCCTGGAGCTGCCGATGCCGGTGATCGCCGCCGTGCACGGCTTCGCCCTCGGCGGCGGCTTCGAACTCGCCCTCGCCTGCGATGTGATCGTCGCCGACGCCACCGCCGTGGTCGGGCTGCCCGAGGTGTCCGTGGGCGTCATCCCGGGCGGCGGCGGTACGCAGCTGCTGCCGCGCCGGGTGGGGGCGGCGCGCGCCGCCGAGCTGGTGTTCAGCGCCCGCCGCGTCGAGGCCGCCGAGGCGCGCGAACTGGGGCTGGTCGACGAGCTGGTCGAGGCGGGCCGGGACCGCGAGGAGGCGCTCGCGCTGGGCGGCCGGATCGCGGCCAACTCGCCGGTCGGGCTGCGTGCGGCCAAGAAGGCGCTCCGGCTGGGGCAGGGGCTCGACCTGCGGGCGGGCCTGGAGGTGGAGGACGCGGCCTGGCGGTCGGTGGCCTTCTCCGGGGACCGGGCGGAGGGGGTGGCCGCGTTCAACGAGAAGCGGCGTCCCGACTGGCCCGGCGCATGAGGCCCGAGGGCACCCGATGACACAGCGCGAGCAGCTCGCGGCACCGCACGGTATCTCGCGGTATCTCGCGGTATCTCGCGCAAAAATAGTCGAAATTAGTTGCGTATCAAACTGATTAAAGAGGGTGAATCTACATAAGCTGGACAAATGGGTGGTGACGATACGCGGCTGCGGGCCGTCGTTTCGCTGGCGCAGGCCATGGCCGCGGCCTGCACGCCGCGCGAATCGTGGCGGGCGGCGGCGCTGGGCGCCGGTGAAGCGCTGAGCGGCAGTTTCGCCGCGCTCTCCGTGTGGGAGCGGGACCGGGGCAGACTGCGGGTGCTGGTGAACGTGGGGCAACGGGCCGAGGGGGAGGAGGAGTTCCCCGAGGAGGAGGCCTACCCGGTCCACGAGTTCCCGGAGATCACCGAGTTCCTGCACGAGCGCTGGGCCGGTGGCGGAGAGCCCGACGCCTGGGTGGAGACCGCCGACGGGCTGCCCGGCGCGGGAGGCCCGGCGCGCGGCGCCCGCCCGTACTGCCACGAGCGGGTCGCGGCGCTCCGGCGGCGCGGCCGGGGCTGCTGCGTGGTCGCGCCGATCGTGCTGCACGGCCGGGCGTGGGGCGAGCTGTATGTGGCGCGGCCGGCCGGGGGGCCCGTCTTCGACCGGGTCGACGCGGACTTCGCGACCGTGCTCGCCGCCGTCGTGGCCTCCGGGATCGCCCAGACCGAACGTCTGGAGGAGGTCCGCAAGCTGGCCTTCACCGACCCGCTGACCGGTCTGGCCAACCGCCGCGCGGTCGACATCCGGCTCGACGAGGCCGTCGAGCGGCATCGCGTCGACGACACGGTCGTCAGCCTCGTCGTCTGCGACCTGAACGGCCTCAAGGCGGTGAACGACACCCACGGCCACGCCGTCGGCGACCGTCTGCTGGAACGTTTCGGCTCGGTGTTGTCCCTGTGCGGGGCGATGCTGCCGGAGGCGCTGGCGGCCCGGCTCGGTGGCGACGAGTTCTGCCTGCTCGCGGAGGGTTCCCCGGCCGACGTGGTGGTCGGTGTCGCCACCGAGCTGTGTGACCGGGCCGCGCTGATCGAGTTGGGCGACGGCGTCGCCTGCGGGGTCGCCTCCACCGGCGACCCGATCGGCCCGGTGCGCTCGGCCCGCCGGCTGTTCCGGCTCGCGGACGCCGCCCAGTACCGGGCCAAGGCCGCCCGCTCGCCGGGCCCCGTGGTGGCCGGGCGGGACGGCGAGGTCATCCGGCTCGCGGACTCCCCGCCGAAGTCCGCGCACGACCGGCGCAGGCTGCGCGGCAACAGGCCATGAGCCCGGGTGCGCTGTTCGGGCCGTCACCGACAACGGGGCGAGCGACAGGGGCCGGTGCGTGGGGCGGCCGCCAGATCCCCGATGCCGGGCAGCAGATCGACCCCGGCGCCCGCCGCGTCCTCCACCAGGTGCGGCCCCACGGGCGGCGCGCGCGGCGGGCGAGCCGCTCACGTATGCGTGCGGTCCCGTAAGGGGCCCTGCGCCGTACCACTAGTGACATGAAGGGTTTCAGTCCGTACGCTGCTGAATATGGATATGCACACTGTTGTGGTGGGGACGTCCGGAACCACCGCCGAGGACGTCGTCGCCGTGGCCCGCCACGGCGCCCGGGTGGAGCTCTCCGCCGCCGCCGTGGAAGCCCTGGCCGCCGCCCGTCTCATCGTGGACGCGCTCGCCGCGAAGCCCGAGCCGGTCTACGGCGTCTCCACCGGCTTCGGCGCCCTCGCCAGCCGCCACATCAGCCCGGACCTGCGGGCGCGGCTCCAGCGCAACATCGTCCGCTCGCACGCGGCCGGCATGGGCCCCCGCGTCGAGCGCGAGGTCGTCCGCGCGCTGATGTTCCTCCGGCTGAAGACGGTCGCCTCCGGCCACACCGGCGTACGCCCCGAGGTCGCGCAGGCCATGGCCGACCTGCTGAACGCGGGCATCACGCCCGTCGTCCACGAATACGGCTCGCTCGGCTGCTCCGGCGACCTCGCCCCGCTCTCGCACTGTGCGCTCACGCTGATGGGCGAGGGCGACGCGGAAGGCCCCGACGGCACCGTCCGCCCGGCCGGTGAACTCCTCGCCGCGCACGGCATCAGCCCGGTCGAGCTCCGCGAGAAGGAGGGCCTCGCCCTCCTCAACGGCACCGACGGCATGCTCGGCATGCTGGTCATGGCCCTCGCCGACCTGAAGAACCTCTACACCTCGGCCGACATCACCGCCGCCCTCTCCCTGGAGGCGCTGCTCGGCACGGACAAGGTCCTCGCCCCCGAGCTGCACGCCATCCGCCCGCACCCCGGCCAGGGTGTCAGCGCCGACAACATGCTGCGGGTGCTGGCGGGTTCAGGGCTGACGGGCCATCACCAGGATGACGCGCCCCGGGTCCAGGACGCCTACTCGGTGCGCTGCGCCCCCCAGGTCAACGGCGCGGGCCGCGACACCCTCGACTACGCGGCGGTCGTCGCGGGCCGCGAACTGGCCTCCTCCGTCGACAACCCGGTGGTCCTCCCCGACGGCCGCGTCGAGTCCAACGGCAACTTCCACGGCGCACCCGTCGCCTACGTCCTGGACTTCCTCGCGATCGTCGCCGCCGACCTCGGCTCGATCTGCGAACGCCGCACCGACCGGCTGCTCGACAAGAACCGCTCGCACGGTCTGCCGCCGTTCCTCGCGGACGACGCCGGGGTCGACTCGGGCCTGATGATCGCCCAGTACACCCAGGCCGCCCTGGTCAGTGAGATGAAGCGGCTCGCGGTCCCCGCCTCGGCCGACTCCATCCCGTCCTCCGCGATGCAGGAGGACCACGTCTCCATGGGCTGGTCCGCCGCGCGCAAACTCCGTACCGCCGTGGACAACCTGGCCCGGATCGTCGCCGTCGAGCTGTACGCCGCGACCCGCGCCGTCGAGATCCGCGCCGCCCAGGGCCTGACCCCCGCCCCCGCCTCGCGGGCCGCCGTGGACGCGCTGCGGGCCGCCGGCGCCGAGGGCCCGGGCCCGGACCGCTTCCTCGCACCGGACCTGGCCGCCGCCGACACGTTCGTACGGGAGGGGCGCCTGGTCGCGGCCGTGGAGCCGGTCACGGGACCGCTGGCCTGAGCCGGTCCCGTAACGCGGAGGTGCCGGACCCCGCTCCCGTACGTACGGGATTATCAGAGCGCCGCGCGGTCACCGGACCCGGAGCGGCGTACCGAGTACGTGACGAAGCTCGCGCCGAGTCCCAACAGGGCTGTGCCGCCGATGAGATACGGGGTCGTGTCCGGGCCCGACCCGGTGTCGGCGAGGAGCGCGCCGGAGGCGTCGTCAGGGCTTCCGGCGGTCTGTTCGACGGCCTGTTCGGCGGTCCGGCCGGATGCGGCGGCCGGGGCGCCCGGGGCGCCGTTCTCCCCGGTCGCGTTGGCCGACGGGACGAACCAGAGAGCGGCCAGCAGCGTGCCTGCGGCGGTGGTGGTCAGCAGTGTGCGACGAGCGACGGACACAGATTCGATCCCCTTGCGACAACCATGAGTTAGCCCCGTGCGCCGATGCTAAGCAAAGCAGCGGGTCGGTGGAAAGTCGCGGCCTCACCGGGCCTTACGCTCCGGCCTATGAGCACAGAAGAGACATCCAGGTTTGTTCGACTTCGCGTGGAGATGGTCCTGGAGGTCACCGACCTCGACGCGCTGACCGGCACCGCCCTCGAATCCATCGCCGCCGAGTACGGGGAGCCCGTCGCGGCGGTCGCCGGGAGCGACACCGCCGAGGAGCGGATGCATGCCGAGGCCACGGTCCGGGCAGACGGAGCGGAGGCCCTCGCCTCGCTGGTCGATCCCTTCGACCTGATCAGTGAGGTGCCCGGGGTCGAGCTGGCCCAGGCCTCCTGGAGCAGCGAGAGCATCGACTACGACCCCGACGCGGAGGACTGGGACGACGCGGACGACGGCGAGGAAGGCCTCTTCCTGCCGGAGGACGGGGACGACGAGGAGGGGGACGGCGACACGGTCGCGCACAATGGGAGCAACGACGGCGAGGACGGTGACCCCGCACAGCGGGTGTGACGTGTGAGAACACCGGCCCCGGTCCCGCTCGGCGGCGGACCGGGGCCGTGCCGCACGGCGGCGGAAAGCAGGGCCGGATCGCGGGAACCACCGCCGCCCGGGCCGCGTCGATGAGTGGTGTTCCCCACATCTGTCATGGATGTGGAACGGAGCCCCCTTTCCAGGGGTTCTTGGAATATTGACGGGGAATAGCGGCCCGGCGGCCCCGTCCGGGGAATTTTGGGGAATCGGCAACGATGGAGAAGCGTGTGATGACGGACAGCAAGCGGCGCAGGGGCCTCGTGGCCATGTCCGCACTGCTCGGCGGCGTGCTGGTGCTTTCGGCCTGTAGCGACGACGGCGACAAGGGCGGCAAGACCAACGCCGGGAGCTCGGAGTCGTCGCAGCGGGAGGTGGACAAGGCGGCAGCCGCGGACGCCTCCGAGGCGCAGATAGCGATTCTGCCGAAGAACGGCGCGACCAACGCCAGCATCAACAACGCGGCCAAGGTCACCGTCGCCAAGGGCAAGCTGACCAAGGTCGTCATGACCACGGCGGACGGCACCCCGGTCGAGGGCACCCTGGCGGCCGACGGGTCCAGCTGGAAGCCCGCGGGCCAGCTGGAGCGGTCCACCACGTACAAGATCGACGCCACGGCGGCCGACTCGAAGGGCCGCGAGGCCCACGAGAACAGCTCCTTCACCACCGTCTCGCCCGACAACAGCTTCATCGGGAACTTCACCCCCGAGGACGGCTCCACGGTCGGCGTCGGAATGCCCGTCTCGATCAACTTCAACAAGGCGATCACGGACAAGAAGGCCGTCCAGAGCGGCATCACCGTGACCTCCAGCAGCGGCCAGGAAGTCGTCGGCCACTGGTTCAACTCCCAGCGCCTGGACCTGCGCCCGGAGGACTACTGGCAGGGCGGCTCGACCGTCACCCTGAAGCTGGCCCTCGACGGCGTCGAGGGTGCGGACGGTGTCTTCGGCGTCCAGCAGAAGACCGTGACCTTCAAGGTCGGCCGCAACCAGGTCTCCACCGTCGACGTGAAGGCCAAGACGATGACGGTCACCCGCGACGGCAAGACGGTCAAGACGATCCCGATCTCCGCGGGCTCCCCCGAGAACCCCACGTACAACGGTCAGATGGTGATCTCCGAGAAGCACAAGGAGACCCGGATGAACGGCGCCACCGTCGGCTTCACCGATGACGACGGCAAGGGCGAGTACGACATCAAGGACGTGCCGCACGCCATGCGCCTGTCCACGTCGGGCACCTTCATCCACGGCAACTACTGGGGCAAGGGCATCTTCGGCAACGCCAACACCAGCCACGGCTGCGTGGGCCTCGCCGACGTGAAGGGTGCGAACGACTCCAGCGCGCCCGGCGCCTGGTTCTACGACAACTCCCTCGTCGGCGACGTGGTCGTCGTCAAGAACTCCCCGGACAAGACCATCACCCCGGACAACGGCCTCAACGGCTGGAACATGGACTGGGCCAAGTGGAAGGCCGGCTCCCAGGTCTGATCCACCCGCCGTTCCTCCTCGGCGCCACCCCCGTCCCCGCCCGAAGGCGGCGGTCCCCGGAAGACTCCGGACCGCCGCCTTCGGCGTGTCCGGTGCCCCTACAGTGCTGTGTCCAGCCCCAGCAGGACGCGCCGGAGGAACGCCACGTCGGGGCCCGGCGGAGCGGCGGAGGGCCTGTCCCCGGGGTGTTTGTGCCCGGGGCGTCGCGGCAACGGCGTCCGGGCCGCGAGCTGGGCCCACACCGCCTTTCCGCCCGTGGTGGGGTAGGAGCCCCAGCGGGCCGCCAGCTCCTGTACGAGGAGGAGACCGCGACCGTCCTCGGCGTCGTCGTCGGCACGCTTGAGCGCGGGGCGCTCGTCCGACACGTCCCGCACCTCGATGACGATGCTGTCCCGCAGGCCGACCACGCGGAGGTGGACGAGGTCGAGCCGCTCCAACTCTCCCCACGTCGGCTGCTCCGCCACCACTCCGGTGACGGTGATGGCGTTGGTGACCAGCTCCGAGGCGACGAGAAGGACGTCGTCCTCGATGAGAGCCGCCTGCCATTTGGCCAGGGCGAGCCGCAGGAAGTGACGCGAGGCCGGGACGGCCGACTGCGCGGCGGCCAGCGACAGTTGGTCGACGAAGCGCACGTGCTGCGGTCGGTAGGGTGCCTCGTCGCGCGTCATGAGCAGTCGTCCAGGCTGACGACTTCCGCGCCGGTGGAGTGGGAGAGGTGCGTGAGCATGGCGTCCTGGAGCGACCGGTTGAGCGCCAGCTCTCGGTAGGACGGTACGACCACGTGCTTGGCCTCGGCGCGCTTGACGGCCTCGACCAACTCCGTGAACGCGTACTGCGCTCCCGGTACGTACTCGTAGAACACGGTCGCCAGGTGGAAGCCGTTGCTCTCGGCGTACGTGTTCAGGTCGTCCTGTTGCTGCTTCGCCTCCTCGTCGCTCATGTCGTCGGGCACACGCATGTAGCCAAAGATCAGCGGGTTCATCGCGCTTCGGTCCCCTCGCCATACCTGCGGTCACACAACGTGCGCGCAGCTTTCCTGTGGGTCACCAAGTGAAGCACTGTAGGACTCTGTTATGCAAGACTACATTTTGAATAATCGATTCGAAGTACTCGAACTCTCGTGCGACATTGCGTATCGGAAGTCCGGGCCATTACATTTCGGGTGCAAGAGGCATCCGTATTGAAGGAAGGCGGGCTGCCTGTGAGCGGCGCAACGACCGGTTCGACGGTTCCCCGACGCCAACTCGGTCGGCACCTGCGAGACTTGCGCAACGCCTCGCGCCTCACGGTGCGCGCCGCTGCCAAGCAGTTGGAGTGGTCGGAACCGAAGATCTGGCGTATCGAGACTGGCCAGGTGTCGCTTCGCAGCCTCGATGTCGAGGCCATGTGCCGGACGTACGGGGCGGACGCCGAGCTGACCAAGGGCCTGATGGGGCTGGCCAAGGAGACGAAGAACCGGGGCTGGTGGCATGCGTACGGCGATGTGATCCCCGAGGGCTTCGATCTCTATATCGGGCTCGAAGAAGCTGCCAAACGTCTGTCCTGGTATTCATCCGAACTGGTGCCGGGGCTTCTGCAGACCCCGGCTTATGCCGAGACTTTGATTCGCAACGACAACCCCGGAGTGCCGGACGAGGAGATCGCGCGGCGCGTAGAGGTGCGCATCGCACGGCAAGCGCTCGTAACCCGAGTGACGGCGGCACCCACTGTGGAAGTCGCACTCAATGAAGCCGTTCTTCGCCGCCCAGTTGGGGGCACCAAAGTGATGGGCGACCAGTTGCGACGCTTGGTCGAGCTGAATGAGCTGGACAACGTGGCCGCCCGCGTCGTGCCGTTCAGTGCGGGCCTGCACGCGGGCATCATGTCCGGCCCGTTCGTCAAGATGCGCTTCCCGACCAATGGTGACGGTCGGGATACGGAGCCGCCCACGGTCTATGTGGAGGGCTTCACCGGGGCTCTGTACCTCGACAAGTCCCACGAGATCGATCGCTACGACGCAGCCTTCGAAGCGATCTGGGGTTCTGCCTTGAACCACGAGAAGACGCAGAGCCTTCTACACCGAGCAACAAGGGAGCTGTAGAGAGTGAAGAGTTCCGACCTGACGGGCGCGGTGTGGCGCAAGAGCAGCCGCAGCAACGGCCAGGCCGAGTGCGTCGAGGTCGCCTTCCTCGGCGATGGCCGCGTAGCCATGCGCGACACGAAGGACCAGGGCAACGGCCCCGCTCTCGTCTTCACCTCCGGCGAGTGGGCCGCTTTCGAAGGCGGCGTCGTGGGCGGCGAGTTCAAGCGGTCGTAGTACGAGCCCCGCACGCGGCCCCAGGAGCGCCCGGCCAGCCGTCCCGGCCGGGCGCTTCGCCGCGTCGGCCCGGCATGACTTCCGGGATAATCGACACGTGCCAACCAGCCCGGCAGCATCGTGGGTGTCACGAAGAGCGCCCCGACCCATAACAGAGGAACCCGGACCATGACCGCGTACGCCATCGCCCATCTGCGTCCCACCGGCGGCCCCGTCGAGGACGAGGTGCTGAGCTACATCGAGCGTATCCAGGCCACCATGGAGCCCCACGGAGGCCGCTTCCTCGTGCACGGCGCGGAGGTGGAGGAGCTCGAGGGAGCCTGGCCGGGCGGGTTGGTCGTCATCGGCTTTCCCGGCGTCGCGGAGGCCCGCGCCTGGTATGCGTCCCCCGCCTACCAGGAGATCCTGCCGCTGCGCACCCGGCACTTGGCCGGTGACGTGATCATCGTCCCCGGCGTCGGCCCCGAGTACGACGCGTCGGTAACGGCGGCGGCGATGAGGGCCGCGCGCGAGCGCGCGGACGGGTAGGGCGAGGAGTGCGACCCGTACACGGCCCACCCCCGCCTCGCTGCCCGGATCACCGGCGACTGGCGCTGAAGGGGGCCTTCTCACCCGAAGGTAGGACGGAGCAGGCTCAGTCCGGGCGCCCCCGCACCGCCGCCCGGTAGGACCGCAGGTCGCTGCGCCGTACCTGGCGCACCCCCACGAGGTCCTCGCACGGTTCGAAAGGGCTGCCCGGGGCCCTGTCGGGGCCGTCGGCCGCCGCCGGGGTTCGGCGGAGCCGGCGCCAGGGCCGGCGCGGCAGCCAGAGGAGCCCGTACAGCCAGCGCAGCACCAGCAGGCGGAATCCCGGCCGTCCCGCGTCGGGCAGCCGGATCACCCGGACGCCCATGATCAGCTTTCCGGCGCTCGCCCGGACGGCCAGCGTCAGCAGCACCTGGTTGGCGAACGACAGCGCCACCAACGGGACGACCAGCACGGCGACCGTGTGCCCCGTCCCGCCGGAGTTCAGGCAGGACCGCACGAGGAGGCCGACGGCCAACAGGCACAGATAGCTGTCGAGCCCGACCGCCAGATAGCGCCGCATGTCGCCCGTGCCCTTGGGAACGCGCGGCTGCCCCCGGGGCGCCGGGGCCGGATACACCGAGCGGGCGTACGCCGGATACGTGGCCCGAGGGGGTGTGACCCCGTACGGCGGCAGGCCCGGCGCCGCCGGCGGGGTCGGCCGGGGCCGCCCGGCGCCGCTCCCGGCCCGGCGACCGCGGTGCACCGCCCGTAACTCGTCAGGAGGCTGCCCTCTCCTACGCCCCCTCGGCTTCGTCATGGGGGCATCATGACTGATCGTCAAGCGGCGCGTCCCTGTTCCTGACCGGTAACTCCGGTGCCCCGGCGTTGTTTTCACCAGACCATTACCGTTGCCATTCGCCGGCTGCACGCGTGCTTCCCCCACGGCCCGGCTCATGGCGCCGGCCGCTTCCTCCGGTCCGCCCGCCCGCTCGGCGGGGGCGGGGTGCGGCAGGCTGCACCCCGATACGGGGGTCCGCTCCCTCCTCATGGCGTGGCCCGGCCGACAGGCTGGACGCATCACCGACCACGGAGGCATCGCCGTCATGAAGCCCTTGCTCTGGCTCGTCCTGTCCGCCGCGCTCGCCGCGAACGTCTTCCTCAGCGTCGCGTTCGAGGAAAGCGCCCTCCAGATCGCCCTGAGCGTCGTCGCGGGCGTCACCGCGCTCGCCTCCGGGGCCGGGCTCTGGGTACTGCGGGGCTCAGGCGAGAGCCGATCCGACATATGACCCTCGCCACTCGGAGCGTGGTGGCCGGGGAACGGGCCCGAGCCGCAGAGTCGTCCGGGGCGGTGGACCGAGCCCGCTCAGGGCCCCGCGCGGTGGTCCGGGCGCTGATCAGAACGGCTGATCACGGCCAATATGTGGATGGCCCTCGAAGATCATCGGACCGCGCGGGAGAATCGGACCGTACGACGGTCCTGCGCATCGCCCGGCCGGGCGACGGCCGCGTGGTCCTCCCAGGAGGGAGTCCGCGGGGCTCCGGCGGGGGAGGCGGACCGGTGGCGCTCCCCGGGGCGGGAGCGCCGACGCGCACGAGCCGACCACGGAAGGTCTTGATCAGATGCCGGTCATCCCCGACTCGCCCGACTCCGCCCGCACCCACGATGCCGCGGCCCGTGTCATCGAGCCGCTCTACGCCGAGATCCTGCGCCGCAACCAGGGCGAGCGGGAGTTCCACCAGGCGGTACGCGAGGTCCTGGAGACGCTCGGACCGGTGCTGACCCAGCGCCCCGAGCTCGTCGAGGCGCGCATCATCGAGCGGCTGTGCGAGCCCGAGCGTCAGCTGATCTTCCGGGTGCCGTGGTCGGACGACTCCGGCGACATCCACGTCAACCGCGGATTCCGGGTGGAGTTCTCCAGCTCGCTCGGCCCGTACAAGGGCGGGCTGCGCTTCCACCCCTCGGTCAACCTCGGCATCGTGAAGTTCCTCGGCTTCGAGCAGATCTTCAAGAACGCCCTCACCGGCATGCCCATCGGCGGCGGCAAGGGCGGTGCGGACTTCGACCCCAAGGGCCGGTCCGACGCCGAGATCATGCGGTTCTGCCAGTCCTTCATGACCGAACTCCACCGCCACCTCGGGGAGTACACCGACGTCCCGGCCGGCGACATCGGCGTGGGCGGCCGCGAGATCGGCTACCTCTTCGGCCAGTACAAGCGGATCACCAACCGTTACGAGTCCGGTGTCCTCACCGGCAAGGGCCTCGGCTGGGGCGGCGCACAGGCCCGTACGGAGGCCACCGGCTACGGCACCGTCCTGTTCACCGCCGAGATGCTGCGCAGCCGCGGCGAGTCGTTGGAGGGCCGGACCGTCGCGGTCTCCGGTTCCGGCAACGTGGCCATCTACGCGATCGAGAAGGCCCAGCAGCTCGGCGCGACCGTGGTGACCTGTTCGGACTCCAGCGGCTACGTCGTCGACGAGAAGGGCATCGACCTCGCCCTCCTCAAGGAGGTCAAGGAGGCCGGCCGGGGCCGGGTCTCGGAGTACGCCGAACGGCGCGGCGCACACGCCCGGTTCGTCCCCGGTGCGGGGGTGTGGTCGGTCCCCGTGGACGTGGCCCTGCCCTGCGCCACGCAGAACGAACTCCACGAGGCGGACGCGCTGGACCTCGTGCGCAACGGGGTCAAGGCGGTCGCGGAGGGCGCCAACATGCCCACCACGCCGGAGGCGGTCCAGGTGTTCCAGGACGCGGGCGTCGCCTTCGCCCCCGGCAAGGCGGCCAACGCCGGCGGGGTCGCGACGAGCGCGCTGGAGATGCAGCAGAACGCGTCCCGGGACTCGTGGACCTTCTCCCACACCGAGGAGCGGCTCGCCGAGATCATGCGGCACATCCATGACTCCTGCCACACGACCGCAGAGCGCTACGGCAGCCCCGGCAACTACGTGGTCGGCGCGAACATCGCGGGCTTCGAGCTGGTCGCCGACGCGATGCTGGCACAGGGCCTGATCTGACCATCCGGCCATCCGGCCATCCGACCGTACGGACGAGCCGCCGGCGACGGTGTGCGTCACCCCCGGTTGCCGGGGGAGCGCGCACCCAGGCGGGCGGGCGGCGGAGGTGCCCCGGAAGCGGCTGTCTGTCACGTGACTTAGCCAGCAGCAGATCCGCCCGGAGCGCAACGCCCGACCCGTGCCGGGGCGGTGCCGCGCTCCTAGGCTGGGGCGGTGAGCATCCGAGCGACGAACCAGGCCGACGTGTTCCCCCTGCGCCCGCTGCCGACGGCCCCGGCCCCGGCCCTGCCCCGAGATCCGCTCTGGCGGGACCTCGTCGGGGAGGTCCTGCGCCGCGAACGCCAGGCGCAGAGAAGGACCCTGAAGGACGTCGCCGATGCGGCCCGGATCTCCATGCCGTATCTCTCCGAGGTGGAGCGGGGCCTCAAGGAGGCCTCCTCGGAGGTGCTGGCCGCCGCCGCCCAGGCGCTCGGCCTGAGCCTCGCCGACGTCCTGGCGCTGGCGGGGGAGCGGCTGGTCAGCCTCACGGCCGCGCGGTCCCGGCCGGTGCGGGTGGCCGATGGCCGCCGGTCCGTGGGCCCGGCGGGCCCGATGGGCGGTGTGCTGCTGGCCGCCTGACCGGGGTTGGGTCTCACGCGCCGCCGCCCGACCCCGGGGAGGGACGTCACGCGCGGTCGGCCACCGGGGTGGCCCGGTCCGCGAGGGCACGCAGCTCGGCGGCGACGGCCGCGAACCGCTCCTGCGGGATGTCATGGCCGACACCGGGCTGGAGGACGAGCCGGGCGTCGCGGATCGCCGCGGCGGTGGCCCGGCCCGCGGAGGGCTTGAGCAGCGGATCGTCCATGCCGTGCAACACGAGTGCGGGGACGCGCAGTTCGGCGAGGGACGGGCCGTGCCAGGCCGCGCCGATCTGGCGGGACTGGGCGTCCGGGTCGGCGATACCGGTGTCCACGTCGGCGGTGATCCGCTCCAGGGCCTCCGCCTCGTCGAACGGGTAGCCGGGCGAGGCGCAGATCCGCGCCACCGTGAGCCCCGTCGCGATCCGCTCCGCCCGGGTCCGGGGACGCTTGAGGCGGGCGAACTTCGCGAGGGTGGCGAACCGCAGATGACGGAAGGCCCCCAGTCCCCCGACATCGCTGGACAGCGAGGCGGACGAGGTGAGCGTGCGCACCCGGTCCGGGTGGCGCAGGGCGACGCGCTGGGCGACGACCCCGCCCAGCGAGTGCCCGAAGAGATGCGCGGACTCCCAGCCCAGCGCGTCCATGACGGCGACGGCGTCGTCGGCCATGTCCTCGGCGCTGTACGTGGCGCCGCGCCCGGCGGCCAGGGCGGCGAAGGGATTGCCCCGGGCGGCCGGCTTCGGGGACCGGGTGGACTCGCCCGCGTCCCGCTGGTCGTAGCGGGCGACGGCGAAGCCGGCGTCGGCGAAGGCCGCGCACAGCGCACCGGGCCACCAGTGCCGGGAGACCGCCAGCCCCATCACCAGGAGCAGCGGTTCACCGGCCGCGCCCTCCTGGAGCCGGTCGTGGGCGAGCTCGACCGCGCCGTTGCGGGCGAAGCGGCGTTCGGTCCAGGCCATGGCGGGCTCCTTCGGCGGCGAAATACTGCGATCGATGTTCGCAGTATTAGACTACAGCCAGTTGTCCGATGTCCGGAAGGGAAGGTGGCGGACCATGACCGACCGCGAGACCCGGCCGACGACCGTCTGGTCACGCCCCGAGCGGGGCGCGCGCGGCCCCGCACCCGAACGCAGCCGCACCCAGATCGCGACGGCCGCGCTGGCCCTCGCCGACGTGGAGGGCCTGGCGGCCGTGTCGATGCGCGCCCTCGCACAGAAGCTGGGCACGGGGCCCGCCTCGCTCTACCGCTACGTGGGGAGCCGGGACGAACTGCTGGACCTCATGGCGGACGCGGTCGCGGGGGAGATGGACCTCTCCGGGACCACCGGCGGCGACTGGCTGGACGAACTCGTCGGTCTGGCCCTCCAGTCCAGGGCCGCTTACGTACGGCACCCATGGCTGGCCGATCTGAACGACCGGCGCGGCGAGGTGCTGGGCCCGCACGCGATCGACTACCTCGACCACGCGCTGGGGATCCTGGCCCCCGTACCGGGCACCGCCACGCGGAAGCTGGAGGCCATCGGCCTCCTCGGCGGCCTGGCGGTGCTCTTCGCCCGCCGCGAGGCCGGCGCGACGGGCGGCGGCGACCCGTCCGCCCAAGCGGCCCACCTGGCCGCAGTGGCCGCAGAGGGCCGCCACCCGCACCTGCTCGGGGCCCTCACCGCTGCGGGCGGACCGCCCCCGGCCGACCGGGACGCCCTGTTCGTCGAGCTGCTGCGGCGACTGCTTCCGGCGATGCTCGGCCACGGGGAGGCGTGAAGCCCCGAGGGCGAGGCGTAAAGCTCCGAGGGTGGTCCTCGACCGGGGCCGCGTCGATCGCGCCGAGCGGGAGCCCCGGTAGACCCCACGGCCGTCAGCGGCGAAAAGTCGTGTCGTTGAGCAGGTACGCGGTGAGCACGGTGGTCGTACGGGCGTGGGTGCGCGCCTTGCGGAGCAGGTTGAGACGCTGTCCGGCGCCGACGGGAAGATCCGCCGCCTGTAGGAGACAGAGGGTCGTGAGCAGTCCGCTGAGCTGAGCGCGCGCGAGCGGATCGGGCGGGGTGGGGCCGGCCTGGGCCAAGTCCGCCAAGAGGGATTCGATCTGATGTCTCGCTGAGACTCCGTGCTGCGGTTCCACGGGTTCAGTCATCGTGTCGCCTCTCCGGGTGGCGCTTGGTGAGCGGTGTGCGCGGACAAGAGCCTGAGTCGACCGGGGGGTCGGCGCAAGGCGGTCGGGCGGCAGTTCAGCGGCGATTCCGGCAGCGGCGGGGCAGGTTTCCCGTATCACCGGCAAGGGCGCCGGAGATGGCGCCCATCTCCTTGTGGGGCCTCTTCGGCGCTGATTGTGTTCCCTCACAACTCGCCCGACGAACTCCGATAGCGGGCTCCAGTGCTGACGTAGGGAGAACCCACATGTCATTCGAGGAAATCAACCCGGCCGGTATCGAGAAAGAGCTGGCGAACCACTTCGCGGAAGCTCTCGACGACGCCACGCTGGTCGAGCTCTCGCAGAGCTTCCGGCGCAACGGCTATGTGAAACTGTCGAATTTCGTCTCCGAAGACCTCTTCAAAACGGTCACCAAGGAGTGCCACCGGCTCCTCGACCTGCACCAGCAGCGCATCGACATCCACCTCAAGGAGACCAGCAACTCCCCGCGCTTCATGAGCACGGTGAGCCAGAAGGCCATCGAGCAGGACAGCGAGCTCATCCGGGCCGTCTACAGCTCCGAGGCGATGATGGGCGCGCTGTCCCGCATCGCCGCCCAGCCGGTCCTGCCGTGCCCGTGGGACGAGGAGAAGTACGTCCTCATCCGCCAGCACAAGCAGGGTGACACGCACGGCTGGCACTGGGGCGACTTCAGCTTCACCGTCATCTGGATCATCGAGGCGCCGGCGCCGGAATTCGGCGGACAGCTTCAGGCCGTTCCGCACACGGACTGGAACAAGGAGGACCCGCGGGTCCACGAGTACCTCACCAAGCACCAGATCAGCACCTACCCGCACGCCACCGGCGAGATGTACTTCCTGCGGTCGGACACGACCCTGCACCGCACGATTCCGCTGAACGCCGACCGGACGCGCATCATTCTCAACACCTGCTGGGGCAGCGAGAAGGACCAGCAGAAGCCCGCGTCCCACGAGACCATGCAGGCGATGTTCAACTGATCTCGCGGTATTCGAGCGGTAATTCCGCCGAAAACCCCTGTTGTTCCCGCCGGTCGTTCCGGCCGGCGGCAGCAATGCACGTGACGGGCCGGTGCGTTCGGCCGCGCGGGTGCGACGGCGACGCCGTCGTGCCACGGCCGGCACCGGCCCACATACCCCCCTCAACCGAAGGTGAGAATCTCTGTGACCACAGCCCTTGTCCTGGTGGACCTCCAGGTCGGCCTGCTGAACGGCGAGGAAGCGGTGCCCGACGCGGACTCCCTGCTCGGCCGGCTGCGTCCGCTCGCCGAGAAGGCACGTGCTCTGGGGATCCCCGTCGTCCACGTACAGGACGACGACCTCGGTGACACCACCTCCGAGGAGTGGCAGATCGACGCTCGGCTCGGCGCGCAGGAGGGCGACCTCAAGGTGCGCAAGGCGGAGTGCGACTCCTTCCACGAGACCGACCTCGACGAGCTGCTGCGGGCGCGCGGCGTCCAGCACCTGGTGATCGCCGGCCTGGTCACGGAGCTGTGCATCGACTCCACCTGCCGCAAGGCGGTCACGCTGGGATACGACGTGACGCTCGTCTCCGACGGCCACTCGACGACGGCCACGCACCTTCCCGTCGAGGCGGTCATCGACCACCACCACCGCATCCTCGACGGCTACGGCGTCTACATCAAGCGCCGCCCGTACGAGATCCGCCTCCAGTCCGCCGCCGAGGTCGACTTCGTCGCTCCCCCGGAGCCCGAGCCGCAGGGCGCGGATACACCGTGACCACCACGACCTCTGCCCAGGTGAAGGTGGACCCGGCCGGTCCCGGAGCCGTGCCCCCTACGGCCCCCGCCGCCGGCCGGCGTACCCCGGTAGCACTCGTCGTGCTGGCACTGGTCGCGCTGCTCGGCACGCTGGCCGCACTGGCGCTGCGTCCGCCGCCCGCGAAGGGGGCGGACGCGCCGCGAGCCGAATTCTCGGCCACCCGAGCCGTCGGCCACCTCACCGAGATCGCCCGCAAGCCGCACCCGCTCGGAAGTGCCGAGCACACCAGGGTCCGGGACTATCTCGTGCGGACGGCACGGGCGCTCGGGGCAGAGGTCGAGGTCCGGTCGGGCGAGGTGGCGCAGCCCGATATGGGCAGCCCCTTCCCCTCGGCGACCGTGCACAACGTCATCGCGAGGCTGCCCGGCACGGGCGGGCCGGACACCACGGGTGACGGCGGGAACGCGCTTCTGCTGGTCGCGCACTACGACTCCGTGCCGAACGGGCCGGGAGCGGCGGACAACGGAGCCGCTGTCGCGGCGCTCCTGGAGACGCTGCGTGCCCTGAAGGCCTCCGGCGGCATCCGCAACGACGTCGTCCTCCTGTTCACCGACGGAGAGGAACTCGGCGCACTGGGGGCCGAGTTCTTCGTACGGGAGCACGGCCTCGAAGAGTTCGGCGCGGTGCTCAACTGGGAGGCACGCGGCAGCGGCGGTCCGCTGATGATGTTCGAGACCGGCGAGGGAAACCTTCCGCTGATCGACGCGTTCGCCGAGGCCAACCCACGCCCGGTGGCCAACTCGCTGGCGTACGAGGTCTACAGGCATCTGCCCAACGACAGCGACTTCACCGTCTTCCGCGACGAAGGTGTGGCGGGTCTGAACTCCGCCTTCATCGAAGGGTTCCACGACTACCACTCGCGCTCCGACACGATCGAACAGCTCGACCGCGACAGCCTCCAGCACCACGGCGAAACCATGCTCGGCATGGTGCGGTCCCTGGACGGCGCCGAAGCGGATCAGTTCCGGGGCGCGAACGGGGTCTACTTCGACCTGTTCGCCCGGGTCCTCGTGCGCTACCCGGCCAGCTGGGCACCGCCGCTGGCCGGGGTGACGCTGACGCTGCTGGGCGGCCTGCTGGTGTGGGCGGTACGCCGCCTCGCCCTGCGGCCCCGCCGGCTCGCCGCGGCGACGGGGGTGGCACTCGGGACGCTGGTGGCGGCCGGTGGCGTGGTCCACGGGCTGTGGACCCTCGCCCTGCTGCTCGCCCCCGACCTGGCCGCACTGCCCCTGACCGAACCGTACGGACGGGGTTGGTTCGTGGCGGCCTTCGGCGCGGCCGTGGGCGGGGTACTCCTCACGGCGGCCCGGGTGCTGCGCCGGCTGCGTCCGGCCGAGGTGGCGGGTGGCGTACTGCTCTTCGCCGGCCTGCTGCTCGCCGTGCTCACCCTCGTGCTGCCCGGCGCCGGTTACCTCGTGCAGTGGCCGCTGCTCGCCGCGCTGCCCGCACTGTGGTGGACCTGCCGGACCAACGAACGCGCGAAGGGCGAGTGGGTCCTCGGGGCGCGGGAGTCGTGGACCTGTGCCCTGCTGTGGTCGGCCGGGCCCGCTGTGGCCGCCGTTCTCTTCGTGCCGCTCACCGGCAGTCTGCTGACGGCGCTCGGCATACCGCTCGGCTCGGTGGCCATGGTCTTCGTGACGGCCGGAGCGGTGTCGGCCCTGCCGCTCCTGGCCCGGCTCCCCGCGCACGGCACAAGCGCCGTCGTCGCGGCCGGTGTCGCACTCGCCCTGCTCGGCACGGGCGTCGTCAAGGAAGGGTTCAGCGCGGAGCGGCCACGGCCCAACTCGCTGCTGTACGTGCGTGACGACGTGACCGGCGAGGCCCTGTGGTTCAGCGGCGACCCGGCCCCCGACGCCTGGACGCGCCGAGTGCTCGGCGACGATCCGCGGCGGGCCCCCGTGAGCGACTACTTCCCACCGCGCGGCGACGAACCGGCGATGGTGGCGAAGGCGCCCCGCCTCGACATCCCCCGGCCGACGGTCACGGTCATCGACGACAGCACCGGCGACGGCACCCGCACCGTCCGCTTCCGGGCCGAGTCGCAGCGGCCGGCCTGGCGGATCCAGGTACGCCTGGAGCGCGCACCACTGGCCGCCTGCACGGTCGCGGGCACCCGCCTGGACCGGGCGGCCCTCAAGGAGGGGACGGGGGGCGCGAAGGACGTCGTCCTCCACCACTACGGAGCGCGCGGCTTCGACATCAGCTGCGAGGTCCCGGCCGGCACCCGGCTCGCGGTGGACGCCGCGGACTTCACCCTCGGCCTGACCCCACAAGTGTCGGAGCTGGTCGGGCCGCGGCCGCGGGACACCGTCCCGGTGGCGTTCGGCTTTCTGCCGGAGGACTCCGTCATCGCCCGTACGACGGAAACGATCTGAGGACACATGACGCACACAGCACGGGACAGCGCGATCGAGGTCCGCAACCTCACCCGGGTCTTCCGGACCGGAGGTTCGGGGCCGGACGTCAAGGCCAACGACGACCTGACCTTCAGCATCCCCCGCGGGCAGGTCTTCGGACTGCTCGGCGCGAACGGTGCGGGCAAGACCACGCTGGTCTCCCAGCTCCTCGGCCTGGTGCGGCCCACATCGGGCGAGATCCTGGTCGAGGGCGTGGACGCCGTCGCCCATCCGGACGCGGTCAAGGCCATGACCGGCTTCCTGCCGCAGACCGGCCTGTCGATGCGCCTGGTGGAGGTGCGGCGGGCGCTGCACTACACCGGACGGCTGCGGGGCCAGTCCGAGACCGACGCACGACGCCAGACGGCCGAGCTGATCGAGGAGCTGGGTCTGGGTGACGTCCAGGACCGCTACGTGGACCAGCTCAGCGGCGGCATGACGCGGCTCGTCAACTTCGGTATGGCTCTCATGGGCCGCCCCAAGCTGCTCATCCTCGACGAGCCGACCAACGAACTCGACCCGCACAACCGTCGGTTGGTGTGGAACATGGTGTCGCGGCGCAGCGCCGAGGACGGCACGACGGTGCTGCTCGTCACGCACAACGTCCTTGAGGCCGAGTCGGCCGTCGACCAGGTCGCCGTCATGAACGGCGGCCGGATCACCGCGATGGGCACCCCGGGCGATCTCAAGGAGGTGCTGGGCGACCGCATCAGGCTGGAGCTGTTCGTCAAGGGCGAGGACGGCCTCGCGCGGCACGAGCGGGAACTGTTCGACGCGGTCGGCAACCTCACCGAGGGCAAGCGGGACGGCAGCTACCTGGTGCAGACGGACTCGGCGCGGATGCCGGAGTTGATGCGGCTGGTCCACGGCGAGCTCGGCATGGACCGGGTGGCCGACTTCCGGCTGACCCGGCCGACCCTGGAAGACGTCTACCTCACCCTCGACGGCCGCTCGGACACCTCCCCCGCGCCGGACGCGGCGGCTCCGGGTCCGGCGGCGACCGCACGGCCGGACATCCCGGACGACGCCCCGGTGCCCGCCGCCACGACGGCTACGTCCGCCGAGACCGCCGCGACCGCTACATCCACCGCGACCACCGCGACCGCCACGACGGCTACGTCCGCCGAGACCGCCGCGACCGCTACATCCACCGCGACCACCGCGACCGCCACGACGGCTACGTCCGCCACGTCCACCGCGACCCGCACGCCGGCCGAGGCGCCCCAGGCGGCGGCCGGTTCCACGGTGACGGCCGTCCTGACCGCGGACGCGCCTCGCACGGCGACGTCCCCGGCCGTCACCGGGGCGACCGGGGCGAACCGCACCGCTCCGGTGCGGCACCCCAGGCCCGGGAAGGCCTCCGGGACCGGCAACGGTGTGCCCCCGACCGGCCTGGGAGCGCGGGCCCGGCGGATGGGCGTCGACCTCAAGTTCCTCTGGCTGGAACAGATGCTGGAGGTCCGGACCACCTGGTCATGGGTGCTGATGTTCGGCCTCCTCATGCCGGCCGCCATGGTCTTCGGACTGACCCGGATCGGTGACGGCCTGTCCGACGAGGAGAGCCTGCTGTTCATCGTCAGCGGCGCGGCCATCTTCTCCGTGGCCAACGAAGGCATCGGCACGCTGGCACAGCGCATCGGCGCACTGCGTCAGGACGGCATGATGGTCTACTACGCGTCGCTGCCCATCAGCAGGATCTCCTTCCTGGCCGCGATGGTGTTCTCCCGGCTGCTGCTGATCCTGCCGGGCCTGATCACTCCGATGATCACGGCGAAGCTGATGTACGACACGGACTTCGTCATCTCGCCCGCGCTCCTCCTGGTCCTTCCGCTGTCCTGTATGGCGCTTTCGGCCATCGGTCTGGCCATCGGGACGCTCGTGCGGAGCATGGACCTGCTGCTCGTGATCGTCAATCTGATGATCTTCGTGCTGCTCCTGGTGGCACCGGTGCTCATCCCGATCGAGTCGCTGCCGATGCCGCTCCAGGTGTTCGGCTACCTGCTGCCGCCCACCTACGCCGCGGAGTCCCTGCGCCTCGCGCTCGTCGGGGACTTCGGTTCGGCCTTCCTGCTCAACATCGGCGTGCTGACCGCGATGACCGCCGTCGGCCTGGCCGGCGCCAGCCGCTGGCTCCGCTGGCGCACCGCCTGAGCGCACCGCCCGCCCGCCCGGACGGCCCGCCCGGACCGCCCGCCCGGACCGGGCGCACCGCCCCGAGCGGCACCGCGCGCCGGGCCCCCGACTCCGTACGACTGCGTGAGGAACCTTCCTGCCATGGACCTGCTGGACAAGACGGCCCCGCCCACGGACCTCTCGGTCGGACGAGCCCCGACCTTCGTGGACGTCGTGACCGAACGCGCCGCGCTCAGCGGTGGTACCGCCTACACCTTCGTGAGCCCCGACCGGGAGGAGCGGCCCTCGCTGAGCTTCCCGGAACTCGACGCCCGCTCCAGGGCGGTGGGCGCCATGCTCGCCGGACGGGGACTCACCGGCGAGCGGGTCCTGGTGCTGCTTCCGCCGGGCCTCGACTACGTGGTGGCGTTCCTCGGCTGCCTGTACGCGGGTGCCGTGGCCGTCCCGCTGTACCCGCCGAGCGGCGGCAAGTACTCGGCCCGGCACCTGGCCGTCCTCGCCGACTCGCGGCCCGCCGCCGCGCTCGTACCCGGCGGTGACCTGGCGCGCGCTGCCGAGCTCGCCGAGGAACTGCACGCCCCCGGCCTTCAGTTGCTGTCCGTCGACGGCGAACTGCCCGGGGCTGAGGACTGGCGGCGTCCTCGCATCGACGGGGACAGCCTGGCGTTCCTCCAGTACACCTCCGGATCCACCGGAACCCCGCGCGGCGTCCGGGTGACCCACCGCAACCTGGTGGTCAACTCGGCGCAGATCCAGGAGCGGTTCGCGGCGGGACCGGACACCGGTGTGGTGAGCTGGCTGCCGCCCTACCACGACATGGGCCTGATCGGCGGCATCCTCCAGCCCGTCTACGCGGGAGCGAAGGCCACGCTGCTCAGCCCGACGGCCTTCATCACCCGCCCCCTGCTGTGGCTCGAACTGATATCGGAGCTCGGTGCCACGATCAGCGGTGGTCCGAACTTCGCGTACGACCTGTGCGTGGACCGCATTCCCGAGGAGCGGCTCGCCGGACTCGACCTGTCGCGGTGGCAGGTGGCGTTCAACGGAGCAGAGCCCGTGCGGGCGAGAACCCTCGACCGGTTCGCCGCCCGCATGGCGCCCTTCGGCTTCCACCGCGACGCCTTCTTCCCGTGCTACGGCCTCGCCGAGGCGACCCTGATGGTGTCCGGCAGGCGCGTCGCCGGCGACCACCTCGCCCAGACCTTCGCCGCGGACACCCTCGGCCCCGGCCGTCTCCCCGAGCCCGCGCCGGACGGGCTGTCCGTGGTCGACTGCGGGCCCGTCGCCGTGGACCTGGACCTGACCGTCGCCGACGCCGAGCGCGGCGAGACCTGTGCCCCGGGCGTCGTCGGCGAGGTCTGGGTCGCCGGTGAGAACGTGGCGGACGGGTACTGGGGGCACGCCGCCGCCGACGGTACGTTCGGCGCCAGGCTGCCCGGCGACGCCCGCACCTACCTGCGGACCGGCGACTACGGCTTCGTACGCGACGGCCGTCTGTACGTCACCGGCCGCAGCAAGGACCTGATCGTGGTCCGGGGCCGCAACCACTACCCGCAGGACCTGGAGACCACCGCACTCGCCGCGCACGACGCGCTGCGCCGCGGCGCGGCCGCCTTCGCCGTCGAGCAGGACGGCCGCGAGGAGATCTGCCTCGTCCTGGAGACCACGCACGGCCATGTGCCGGAGACGGCCGACGCGGTCATCGGCGCCGTCCGCTCCGCGCTGGTGCGGGAGCACGCCGTGGCGCCCGGCACCGTGGTGCTCGTCCGGCCCGGTCAGATTCCGCGTACCACCAGCGGCAAGATCCAGCGTTCCGCGGCCCGTGCGGCGTTCGCCGACTCCACGATGAAGGTGGTGCACCGGTCGGACACGGGCGACGGTGCCCTTCCCGTCCCGACGTCACAGCAGGCCCACGCCGACCTTGGGCAGGGGGCACCGGACGACACCCTGCGCGTCGTCGTCGCGGAGCTGGCCACCCGCCGCCTCGGCGTCACCGTGGACCGTTCCGCGCCCCTGGTCGGGCAGGGCCTCGACTCGCTGGCCGCCGTCGAACTCCAGGCCACCGTCGCCCGGGCGGCCGGCGTGGAACTGTCGTTGGAGCAGCTGCTCGCGGGCGCCTCCGTCGACGAACTGACCCTCGACACCCCCGCCGCGCCGGCCCCGCTCCGGACCTCCGCCGCCCCCGGCGACCGCCTGCCGCTGACCACGAACCAGCAGGCCATGGTCTTCCTGGAGCAGCAGCACCCCGGCACGTCCGCGCTGCACATCTCCCTGGCCGTACGGCTGCTGGTCGAGGTCGACCCCGATGCCCTGCGACGCACCTTCCAGCGGCTCGTGGACCGCCACCCCGTGCTGCGCACCGCCCTGCGCTGGGCGGACGGCGAGCCGCACCAGAGCGTGCTGCCCCGGCTCGACGCCGACTTCACCGTGGAGGACGCGCACACCCTCGACGCCGCCGCCCTCGCCGCCCGGCTGGAACGGGCCTGCGAGGGAACCCCGTTCGCCCTCGACGAGGGCCGGGTGATGCGCGCGCTGCTGCTGCGCCGCGCCGACGGCGACGTCCTGTCCCTCACCCTTCACCACGTCGCCGCCGACATGTGGTCGATGGCGCTGCTCACCGACGAACTCGGCCGCCTCTACGCCCAGGAGCTCGGACGTGGCCCGGCGCTGCCCGAGCCGGCCGGGGCGGCCTACCTCTCGCTCGCCGACCGCCAGCGACGGCTGCTGGAATCGCCGCGTGGCGAGCGGCTGTGGGAGTACTGGAAGACCGAGCTGGAGGGCTGCGAGCCGGTCGTCGAACTGCCCGCCGACCGGCCGCGACCGCCGGTGCGGAGCCACCGCGGCGACACGGTGCTCTTCGCCCTCGACCCCGAGGTCACGCGGGAACTGCGACGCCACGCGGAGGCCGGGGACACCACCCTGTTCGTCGCCCTCCTCTCGGTCTTCCAGCTCCTCGTGCACCGCTACACCGGCGAGAAGGACTTCCTCGTCGGCGTGCCGGGCTCCGGGCGGCACGACGCCGATCTGCACGACGTCATCGGCTACTTCGTGAACCCGCTGCTCATCCGCTCCCGGGTGACCGAGGACGCGACGTTCACCGAGCGCATGCGGGACACCAAGCGCACGGTGGTGGGCGCGCTCGCGCACCAGGAGATGCCCTTCCCCGCGCTCGTCCAGCGGATGCGCCTGCACCGCGACGCCTCCCGCTCACCCGGCTACCAGGTCATGTTCAGCCTCACCAACCCCCACCTCCTCGGCCAGGACGGGCTCGGCGCGCTCCAGACCGGCAAGGGAGGCCTGCGCACCCGGATCGGCGAGCTGGACGTGGAGTCGGTCGAGCTGATCCGCAGGACGTCCCAGGTCGACCTCGGGATGACGCTCTCCGAGGCGGGCGACGGCCTCGAAGGCCTGATCGGCTACAGCACCGACCTGTTCGACCGTACGACGATCGACCGTTTCGCCGCTCACTTCGCCCAGCTCGCCGCCCAGGTCGCGGCGGCGCCCGCCGAGCCGCTGCGGCTGCTGCCGCACGCCTCCGAGGCCGAGCAGCGCGAGGCCGCCGTCTGGAACGAGACCGCGACCGCCTACCCGAAGGACAGCACGCTCAGCGCCCTGTTCGCCGATCAGGTGCGGGCGGCGCCGGACGCGCCCGCCCTGGTCTACGGCGAGTTCCGCCGCACCTACCGGGAGCTCGACCGGTGCACCAACGCACTGGCGGCCCACCTCAGGAAGCTCGGCGTCGGGCCGGAGACGCTGGTCGGCCTGTATGTGGACCGTGACCCCGCCGTCGTCGTCGCGATGCTCGCCGTGGTGAAGGCGGGCGGCGCCTACCTGCCGCTCGACCCCTCCCACCCCGGGCGGCGGCTGCGGCAGATCCTGGACGAGGCGCGCCCGGCCCTGGTGCTGACCCCGTCCGCCGACCGGGTGCCCCCGGTGGGAGCCGGCCTGCCGGTGGTGCCCGTCGACGCGTTCCTGGGCTCCGACATCGCCGCCGACCCCGCCCACGACACCGCTGTGGACGGCGGCGCCGGCCCCGCCTCGCTGCTCTACGTGATGTACACCTCGGGATCATCGGGCCGCCCCAAGGGCATCTGCATCACGCACCGCAACGTGATCCGCCTGGTCCGCGACACCAACTTCATCGACATCACGCCGGGCGACAGGATGGCGCAGATCTCCAACGCCGCCTGGGACGCGGCCACCCTGGAGATCTGGGGCGCCCTGCTGAACGGGGCCGAACTGCACGGCTTCGACCAGGCCACCGTGCTGAACCCGCCGGCGCTCGGCGAGGCCCTGCGCTCGGCCGCCGTCGACACCGTCGTCTTCGCCACACCGCTGTTCACCGAGGTCGCGGCGTACGACCCCACGGTCTTCGCGGGCGCCAGGGAGCTCGTCGTCGGTGGCGACACGATGGACCCCAAACGGGCCCGGGAGGTCGTCGAGCTGGGCGGACCGCTGCTCATCAACGACTTCGGGCCGACCGAGTCGACCAGCATCGCCGCCACCTTCGCCGTCCGCCAGGTGCCGGAGGGCACCTGGCGGGTACCGATCGGCCGGCCCATCTCCAACACCCAGGTCCATGTCCTCGACGCGTGGCTGCGACCGGTGCCCGTGGGCGTCCCCGGCCAGCTCTTCATCGGCGGCGACGGGCTCGGCCGCGGCTACCTCGGCCGGCCGGAGCTGACCGCCGGGGCGTTCCTGCCCGACCCGTTCAGCGACGATCCGGGAGCGAGGATGTACGCCACCGGCGACAAGGTGCGCCGGCTGCCGGACGGCATGCTCGACTTCCTCGGACGCATCGACTTCCAGGTCAAGATCCGCGGCTACCGGATCGAGCTGGGCGACATCGATTCCGCGGCCCTCTCCCACCCGGGCGTACGGGAGTCGCTGACCGTGGTGGACGAGAGCGCCGGGCACAAGCGGCTCGTCGCGTACTACGCGGGCACGCCGTCGCCGCAGGAGCTGACCGGGTACCTGGCCGACTGGCTGCCCCGGTACATGATTCCGCCGGTCCTGATCCCGCTGCCCGAGCTGCCGAAGAACCCGAACCGCAAGATCGACCGTGCCGCACTGCCGCAACCGCCCACCGGCCGTGCCGCGTCCTTGGACGCCGACCCGGAACTGACGCCGCTGGAGCGCGAGGTGGTGGCCCTGCTCGCCGACGTGCTCGGAGCGCCCGAGGTGCGGGTGGACGACAACTTCTTCGAGATCGGCGGCCACTCCCTGCTCGCCATCCGGATGACGACGCGGCTGCGGGCCCAGCACGGCGTGGAGATCAACCTCAACGCCTTCTTCGACGATCCGACCGCCCGCGGCGTGGCGCGCTCCGTCCAGGAGCTCCTCGACGCCACAGCGGCCGTGACCCGGCCCGCGCCCGTGGCCGGGCCGGTGGCCCTGCCCCGTGCCCGGTACGCCACTCCCCGCTGACCCGGCCGACCCCGCCGACACCGCAGTCGGTGCCCGGCACCCGGCGCGATCGAGGCCGGACCTACCGACAACCCAGAACCAGAAAGGTGGTGCGGCCATGGCCGGACCCGTGAAGGACAGCGAGTCGGTCACCGCGATGGTGATGGTGGGCTTCGCGGTCATCCTGCTGACCGGAGTCGTGCTGCGTCGTCTCGCGGTCCGCTTCCGGCAACCCGGCGTCATCGGGGAGCTGTTCGCGGGCCTCGTTCTCGGCCCGTCCCTCCTCGGCCTGTTGCCGGGCAACCTCACCGAGGTGCTCTTCCCGGCGGACGTACGCCCCTACCTGTCGGTCCTCGCCCAGGTGGGCGTGGTGCTCTTCGTCTTCCTCATCGGCTGGGAGTTCGACTCACGGCTGCTCCGCGGCAGGGGGCGGATGGTCGTGGGCGTGTCCCTGTCGGCCATGGTCCTGCCCTTCCTGCTCGGGCTGCCGCTCGCGCTGCTGCTCTACCGGGGGCACGGCGTGGTGAACGGCGAACAGGTGGGCCAGGTTCCGTTCACCCTCTACATCGGTGTCGTCATCTCCATCACGGCGTTCCCCGTCCTGGCCCGCTTCCTGACGGACCGCCGGATGCAGCACACCCAGGTGGGCGTGATGGCCCTGGCCTGCGCGGCGTTCGGCGACGCCATCGCCTGGTGCACGCTGGCCCTCGTCGTGGTCATCGTGACGGCGGGCTCCCTGTTCGGGGTGGCGGCCATGGCGGGCTGGCTGGCGCTGTTCCTCGGGGTGATGATCCTGGTCGTGCGCCCCCTGCTGGGGCGCCTCGTGGACCGGATGAGCCTGGGCACCGGGGCTCCGTACCTGGTGGCCGTGGTGGCCGCCGGCGTGTTCCTCGCCTCCTGCGCGACCACCTGGATCGGGGTGCACGCCATCTTCGGCGCCTTCGTCTTCGGCATGATCATGCCGCGACCGATCCACCCGCAGCTACAGAAGTACGCGCTCGAACCCGTCGAGCAGATCAGCCACTTCCTGCTGCCGCTGTTCTTCATCGTCGTCGGCATGTCGATCGACCTGAGCGCCCTCTCGGTGGGCAACTCGCTGGAGCTGGCCCTCATCCTGGCCGTCGCCTGCGCCGGAAAGCTCATCGGAGCGGCCGTACCCGCGCGCCTCCTCGGCATGTCCTGGCACCAGAGCAGGACGCTCGGACTGCTCATGAACATGCGCGGGCTCACCGAGCTCATCGTGCTCAACGTCGGTCTCGGCCTGGGCCTGCTGGGTCAGGAGATCTACTCCATGATGGTGGTGATGGCGCTGTTCACGACGTGCCTGCCGGGCCTGTTCATCCGCCGTGACGCCGACGCGACCCTCATGGAACCGGTACCCGCGCCACCCGCCGCCTCGCCCGCCTCCGTGCCGCAGAAGGTCTGAGACCTCCCGGCACAGCGCGCCCGAACCCGGTACCCCGTCCGCCGCACCGTCACGCGCCGGCGCGCGACGCACCGGCACCGTCCACTCCGGCGTTCTCCTATTCCACCTTTCCGATACCGCACAAGGGGCTGTATTGACCATGCTCGCCACCGAAGATTTCGCACGGCACGCCGCGCAGTTGCTGGCCTCGGAGGACGAGGAACTCGTCACCGCCATCGCCTGCGAGGACCTCCGCCAGCAGAACTCCCTGATGCTCGTCGCCTCCTCCAGCGTCACCGACCCCTCGGTCCTCGCCTGCCTGGCGACCTCCTCGATGAACGTCACCGCCGAGGGCTACCCCGGCGCCCGCTACCACGCGGGCTGCGAGGCCATCGACCCGATCGAGCGGCTGGCGATCGACCGGGCCCGCGAGCTGTTCGGCGCCCGGTACGCCAACGTGCAGGCCCACTCGGCGACCACGGCCAACTACGCGGTGCTGTCAGCGGTCCTGAACCCGGGTGACGTCGTGCTCGGGATGCGGCTCAACCACGGCGGACACCTCACACACGGCTACAGCGTGGCCTACTCCGGCACGTACTTCACCCCGGTCAACTACGGCCTGGACGACCAGGGCCGCATCGACTACGACGAGGTCGCCGCCCTCGCGGAGGAACACCGGCCGGGGCTGATCATCTGCGGTGCGACGGCCTACCCCCGCACCGTCGACTTCGAGCGCTTCCGGGCCATCGCCGACCGCGTCGGCGCCCTGCTGATGGCCGACATCTCGCACATAGCCGGACTGGTGGCCGCGGGCCTGCACCCCAGCCCCATCGACCACGCGCACATCACCACCAGCTGCACCCACAAGCAGCTCGCCGGGCCGCGCGGCGGTGTCATCATGTCCGGCCGGGACGCCGAAACCGTCCTGCCGGCCACCGGCCGGACCCTGGCCAGGACCCTGGACCGCGCCGTCTTCCCCTACTTCCAGGGCGCACCCATCCTGCCCGCCATCGCGGCGAAGGCACGGGCCTTCGCACGTGCCGCGACCGATGACTACCGGAGAACGGCCCAGCGCATCCTGGACAACTCCGAGGCCCTCGCCGCCGAACTGACCGCACTCGGCCACGAGGTGGTGACCGGGGGCAGCGACAACCACATCGTGCTGCTCGACCTGACCCGGGACAACGTCAGCGGCATGGCCGCCGAGCGGGCCCTGGAGTCGATCGGCATCGTCGTGAACAAGAACCGCGTCCCCGGCGACACCCGCCCCGCCGCCGTCACCAGCGGCGTCCGCATCGGAACGAACGCCGTCGCCCAACGCGGCCTCGGTCCGAGCGAGATGCGTACCTGCGCCGGGATCATCCACACCGCCCTCACCACCATGCGCCCCGTCGGCGACCGCGACTTCACCCTGGACGAGTTCACCGCCGCCGGGCTGCGCGCCGAAGTGGACAAGCTGACGGGCGAGTTCCCGCTGCCCCGCTACGAACCGAGCGGCCGACCGTGAACCCACTGCGCAAACGCCTCGACATGATCGGCGCCTCCGTGGGCCGCACCCCGCTCCTCTGGCTGCCGGACGACAGCCTGAGCCTGTTCGCGAAGCTGGAGTCCGTCAACCCCAACGGCAGCACCAAGGACCGCTCCGCGTACTGGATCCTCAAGAAGGCCATCGAGCGCGGCGACATCACGGAGAGCACCACCGTCGTCGAGTCCTCGTCGGGGAACTTCGCGACCTCGCTCGCCGTCTTCTGCCAGTCCCTGGGCATCCGGTTCGTGCCCGTCATCGACGCCAACTGCAACGCGCTGACCGAAGCCGTACTGCGCTCGTGCTGCGAGCGGGTCGAGAAGGTCATCGCCCCGGACGGCGCCGCCCTGCTGCCCGCCCGGCTCGCACGGGTCGCCGAGCTGCGCGAGGAGATCGACGACGTCTACTGGCCCAACCAGTACGCCAACAGTGACGCGGCGGACGCCCACTACCAGCTGACCGGTGGCGAGCTGAGCAGCGCGTTCTCCCGCATCGACTACCTCTTCGTCGGGGTCGGCACCGGCGGCACCATCGCCGGGCTCTCCCGACGCGTCAAGGACCAGTTCCCCGGCGCCACCGTCGTCGCCGTCGACGTCCACGGCTCGGTCGCCCTCGGCGGCGCCCCCGGCAAGCGCCACATCCCCGGCCTCGGTTCGAGCATGGTGCCGCCCCTCCTCGACCAGGCCCTCATCGACCACGTCATGCACGTCAGCGAGTACGAGACCGTCATCGGCTGCCGGACCCTGTACGCCGAACACGGCCTGTACGCGGGCGGGTCGACCGGCAGTGTCTACGCCGCGATCGGCCGGTACTTCGCCGAGCACCCGGTGCCCCCCGGCGAGCGGCCCACCGCCGTCTTCCTCTGCGCCGACCGGGGCATCCCCTACGCCCGGACCGTCTACGACCTCGACTGGGTGGAACGCACCCTCGCCCCCGACGCCGTGGCCACGGCCGCGCTCTGAACCCCGCCCCGACCGTCCGCCACGCCCGTCCGCCACGCCCGTCCATCCCGACCGACCGCCCCGCCCGCACGAAAGGAACCATCGTGTCCGTCCGCACCCCGGACTCTCCGCCGTCGCTCATCTTCATCCCCGAGGCAGCCGTCGCCGCGCAGATCGAGGGTCACCGCGAACGGTGCGTGGATCTCGTGCGTCGCGCCTACCTCACGCACGACAACGGCGACAGCGTCAACCCGCAGAGCGGCTTCCTGCGCCTCCCCGACAACCCGAAGTCCCGCATCATCTCGCTGCCGGCCCACCTGGGCGGCGAGTTCGGCGTCTCGGGCCTGAAGTGGATCTCCAGCTTCCCCGACAACCCGCGCACCTACGGCATCCCGCGCGCCTCCGCCGTACTCCTGCTCAACGACCCCGACACCGGCTACCCGGCGGCCTGCCTGGAGTCCTCCGTCATCTCCGCGACCCGCACCGCGGCCTCCGCCGTCCTCGCCGCCGAAACCCTCGGCGGCGGTCGCAGCGCCCGCCGCGTCGGCGTCGTCGGCACCGGTCTGATCGCCCGGCACGTGTGGAAGTTCCTGCGCGACCTGGACTGGAAGATCGACGGCTTCACCCTCTACGACCTCGACCCCGCCGCCGCCCGCTCCTTCGGCGAGGAACTGACCGCCGAGGGCGCCAGGGACTTCACCGTCGCCGACGACGTCGCGCAGGCCTTCACCGAGTGCGACCTGGTGATCCTCACCACCGTCGCGGGCGAGCCGCACATCCACGACCCGAAGCTGCTCGACCATGCCCCCCTCGTGCTGCACCTCTCCCTGCGCGACCTCGCCCCGGAGATGATCCTCGCCGCACAGAACATCACCGACGACACCGAACACGCCGTACGCGAACGCACCTCGCTGCACCTGGCCGAACAGGCCGAAAACGGGCGCGACTTCATCACCGGGACCCTCGCCGACGTCCTGCTCGGACGCGTCGAGGTCGACCGCTCCAGGCCGGTCGTCTTCTCGCCCTTCGGCCTCGGCGTCCTCGACCTGGCCGTCGGCTCCTGGGTGCACTCCCGCGCCCAGGCCGCCGGCGCCGGCCGCGTCGTGAACGACTTCTTCGCATCCACCACCACCAAGGCAGGCACCCCATGAGCAGCGACACCCTCCAGTTCCGCGTCGTCGTCAACGCCGAGGAGCAGTACTCCGTCTGGTTCCTGGAGCGCCCGCTCCCGACCGGCTGGACCGACACCGGGTTCACCTCCACCCGCGACGCCTGCCTGGCCCATATCGCCGAGGTATGGACCGACCTGACCCCCCGCTCCGTACGGGAACGCCGGGGGAGTGTCGCCGCATGAACGACCTCGACACCCGCATAGCCGGGCTGTCCCCGGCCAAGCAGGCCCTGCTCGCCCGCATGCTGCGCGAGCGCCGGGCGGCCGGCCGGCCGCAGATCACCCCGAGCGGCGACGACGGCCCCGCACCCCTGTCCGCGGCGCAGCGGCAGTTCTGGTTCCTCTGGCAGCAGGACCCGGAGAGCTCCGGCGTCTACAACGTGCCGATGGCGCTGCGACTGCGGGGAGCGATCAACGCGGGCACCATCGACCTGGCGCTCCGCCGGATCATCGAACGGCACGCGATCCTGCGTACCCGCTACGTCGACGGGGAAGCCGGGACCGACGGACCCCTCGCCGTGACGTCGGCGAACGCCACCGGTTTCTCCCTGGCCGTCGAGGACGTCACCGCCCTGCCCGCCGACCAGCGCGAGGAGGCGGCGCGCGCCATCGTCGACCGCCGCGCGGCGTACGACTTCGACCTCGCCGCCGAACTGCCCGTGCGGGCCGTCCTGATCCGGCTCGGCGACGAGGACCACGTCCTCGCCGTGATCGTGCACCACATCGCCACCGACGGCGCGTCCGTGGAGATCCTGTTCCGCGAGTTCGCCGCCATCTCCCGCGCCGTACAGGAGGGCGAGCCGCTCGACCTGCCCGAGCTGCCGGTCCAGTACGCCGACTACGCCCGCTGGCAGCAGTCCGGCATCGGCGCGGAACGGCTCAGCGAAGGACTGGACTTCTGGGGCACCTGGCTGGACGGCGCGGACACCTCCCTCGACCTGCCCACCGACCGGCTCCGTCTCCCCGACGGGCAGCGCAGCGGGGGGCGCCGCCGTCGCCGCATCGAGCCGGAGCTCGCCGAACGCGTGCACACCTTCTCCCGGGAGCACGGCGTCACGCCGTTCATGACGCTGCTCACCGGGCTCGGCCTGGTGCTGCGCCGCTACAGCGGCAAGAGCGACCTGCTCGTCGGCACCCCGGCGATGAACCGGCCCACCGCGGAGACCGAGCACCTCATCGGCTGCTTCGCCAACACACTCGCGCTGCGGCTGCGCCTCGACGCCGCGCACACCGCCGCCGAAGCGGTCCGCCGGATCAGGCAGGACGTCACCGCCGCGTACGAATACCAGGACGTGCCGTTCGAGAAGGTCGTCGCCCGCACCGGCACCGAGCGCAGCCTGGACCGCAACCCGCTGTTCCAGGTGATGTTCGTCTACCAGCGCGTCGCCGAGGGCTTCGGTCTGCCCGGTGTCGAGGCCGAGACCTTCGACACCCACAACGGCACCGCCAAGTTCGATCTCGACTTCTCCCTCCTGGACGGGCCCCAGGGCATCGAGATGTCCTGCGAGTACGACGCCGGGATCTTCACCGCCCAGCGGATCGACCGCATGCTGGCCCACCTGGAACAGGCCCTGGTCACTCTGATCGACGCGCCGGACACGACGGTCGCGGACCTCGGTGTGCTCACCGCCGAGGAGGAGGGGCGCGCCGCCCTGGAGTGGAACGCCACCGCCGCCGAGTACCCGCGCGACCGCACCCTGCCGGACCTCTTCGCCGAGCAGGCCGCCGCCCGCCCGGACGCCCCGGCCGTACGGACCCCGTCGGGCACCGTCACCTACGGGGAGCTGGCGAGGCGCAGCTCCCAGCTCGCCCGGGTCCTGGGACAGCGCGGGGTGGGGCGGGGGGAGGTCGTCGCCGTGGCCGTCGAGCGGACCGCCGAACTGCCGCTCGCGGTGCTCGGCGTCCTCAAAACGGGAGCGGCCTACCTGCCGGTCGACCCCGACCAGCCCGCCGAGCGGCTCACGATGATGCTCCAGGACGCCGGTATCCGGGCCGTCGTCACCACCGAGGCGGTGCGCGGCCGGCTCCCGGCCGTGGAGGTCCCGGTGCTCGTGCTCGACGCCGACGAGGTCCGCCGGGAACTCGACACGGCGTCCGACGCCCCCCTGCCCTGCCCGGCCGACGCGGGCGACCTCTCCTACATGATTTTCACCTCGGGGTCGACGGGGCGGCCCAAAGGAGTCCTGCTAGACCACCGCGGCCGGGTGAACAACTTCCACGACTTCAACCGGCGGTTCACCATCTCGACCGGTGACGCCGTCCTCTCGGTGTCCTCACTCGGCTTCGACATGACGGCGTACGACCTCCTGGGCACCCTGATCGCCGGAGCCTGCGCGGTCCTCCCCGCACCGGAACGGGACCGTGACCCGAGCCACTGGCTCGACCTGATGCGGGAACACCGGGTCACCGTCTGGCACTCCGTACCGGCCCTGCTCGGACTGCTTCTCGACGGCATGGACGACCTCGGCGTCGAGGCGCTCCCGGACCTGCGGGTGGTCCTCCTCGGCGGTGACTGGATCCCCGTCACCCTGCCCGGCCGTCTCCGCACCCGGGCCCGCGATGCCCGGGTGATCGGCCTGGGCGGCGCCACCGAGGCATCGATGGACTCCACCGTCTTCGAGATCGAGCAGGTCGATCCCGCGTGGCAGAGCATCCCGTACGGCGTTCCCATGGCCAACCAGACCGCCTATGTCACCGATGGCGACCTGCGCCTGGCCCCCCAGGGGGTACCGGGTGAGCTGTACCTCGGCGGCACCGGCCTGGCCTGGGGTTACGCGGACGCCCCCGGGCAGACGGCGGACCGCTTCGTACCGAACCCGTTCAGCGAGGTGCCCGGCGACCGGATGTACCGCACCGGCGACCTGGCCCGCTACCGGCCGGACGGCAGCCTCGAACTCCTCGGCCGTGTCGACTTCCAGGTGAAGATCGCCGGCCACCGCATCGAGCTGGGTGAGGTGGAGGCGGCCCTGCGCGACCGGCCCGGTGTCGGCCAGGCCGTCGCCGCGGCCATGACGCTGGGCGGACAGCGCCGCCTGGTCGGCTACGTCGTACGGGAGGAGGGCGCGGGCCCGGTGGACTCCGCCGCCGTACGCGAGGACCTGGCCACGCGGCTGCCCGGCTACATGGTGCCGGCGTTCCTCGTCGAGCTGGCGGAGCTGCCGCTGTCGCCCAACGGCAAGGTCGACCGCGGGCGGCTCCCCACGCCGGGCACCCCGGCCGAAGCGGCCACCCGCTCGGTGGGCCGTTCCCCCGTGACCCCCACCGAGCTGCTGCTCGCCGGCGTGTGGCAGGAGCTGCTCGGCCTGGAGGACATCACCGCCACGGACGGCTTCTTCGCCCTCGGCGGAGACTCGGTGACCTGTATCCGCATGGTCACCCGGGCCCGGGCCGCGGGCCTGGCCGTCACACCGCGCATGGTGTTCCAGCACCAGACCGTCGAGGAACTCGCCGAGGCCGTCGACGCCTCCGCCACGACACCGGCACCGGAGCCCCAGCGCACCGGGCAGGCACCACGGAACCCGGGCGGCGCGGAAGCGCCGCTCGACCGGTACCCCCTCGCGCCCATCCAGCACCACATGCTCACCACCGCCCGGCAGCGGCCCTTCCCCGGCCTGTACGTCATCCAGTCCGGCTTCCCGCTCCCCGGCGAACTGGACGAGACGGCGTTCCGCCAGGCGTGGGAGTGGCTGTTCGCCCGGCACGCCGTGCTCCGCACGTACTACGAAGACCTGGACACCGACACCCCGGTGCAGGTCGTCGCCGACCGTGTCGAGCCGTGGTTCGAGGAGCGCGACCTGCGCGGCCTCGACCCGGCGACGCAGGAGCGGCGACTCCTCGCGGAGCTGGACGAGCTGCGGCTCGCGGGCTTCGACCTCGGCCGCCCGCCGCTGATCAGGCTGATGCGCTACCGGCTCTCCGACGATCTGCAACTGCTCGTCCAGCACCACCACTACAGCCTGCTCGACGGCTGGTCCTGCATGCGGCTGCGGCAGGAACTGCTCCTGGCCTACCAGGCGTTCGCGACCGGCGCCGAGCCGGAGGCCGCCCCGGCGCGCCCGTTCGCGGAGCACGTGGCCTGGGTGGGGAGTCTGGACCGGGACGCGGCGGCCGGGTACTGGGCCGGCGTCATGGAGGGCAGCGCCGGCCCGTGGGCCGAGGCGCCGCAGCGCGCCCAGGGGCGCCCGACGCAGGTGCAGCGGGCACTCGACCCGCGGCTCACCGAGCGCCTCGACGCGGCGGCCAGGAACGCGGGCACCACCTATGCCACGTTCGCGCAGCTCGCCTGGGCGCGGGTCATCGCGGACCGCGGCGGCCACGAGGACGTCGTCTTCGGCGTGACCTCGAACGGCCGCCAGGCCACGGCCGAGGCCGAGGCGGCGGTGGGCCCGTTCATCAGCACGCTGCCCGTCCGGTTCGGCTTCGCACCGGGCGAGTCGGTCACGGCCGCCGTGCGCAGGCTCCACCTGCGGCGCCTGGAGGCGGAGGAGTTCGGCGGCGTGGAGCTGGCGGTGATGACCGGCGGGCGCCCCCTGGAGTCCGTACTCGTCTTCGACAACTACCCGGTGGACGCCTCGCTCGGCGCGGTGTCCGCGTCCGTACAGCAGGATCACCCGCTGGCCGGACGGAGTCTCTCCGTGGCGCAGACCGAGTTCCCGATCCGGGTCGATGTGCTGCGCGGCGCCGAGGACGCACTCGTGCTCACCTTCGCCGGCGACCGTGAGCCGCCGCACGACGCCGACGAGCTCGCCGACCGGTGGGTGGCCGCGCTGGAGGACCTCGCGGCCCGGTCGGAGTCCGAGCCGGAGACGTCAGGGTCCGCCTGACGCCTCCCGCAAGCCGCCGGACGGGGCGACCCCCGCGCCCCGTCCGGCCCCCGGCACGAGAACGACCGCAGCACCACGACGATCCATGACCACCCGCAGCACCACGACGACCCGCAGCACCGCGACGACCAGCAGCACGGAAAAGACCGGCAGCACCGCCAGAGGGAACAGCGAGGAACCCCATGTCCGCAGATCAGGTCTATGTCATGCCTGCCTCCCCGAGCCAGCTCGGCCTGTGGCTGCAGGGTGAGCTGGAACCCGAGTCGAGCGCCTACAACGTGCCCGTGGCCATGCGCCTCACCGGCCCCCTCGACGCTGCCGCTGTTGACGACGCCGTACGGCTGCTCGGTGTGCGGCACGAGATCCTGCGCACCACCTTCGGCCTGTCCGACGGGGAGGTGTCCCAGTTCATCCACCCCGAGCCCGCCTGGCGCATGGAGCACATCGCCCTGGATCACCTGACGCCCGGGACCGCCGAGGAGGAGTGCCGCAAGGACAGCGCCACGCGCGCGGCCGTCCCCTTCGACCTCACCGCGGGACCGTTGCTGCGACCGGTGCTCTACCGGCTCGCCGAGCAGGACCATGTGCTGCTCCTCGCCATGCACCACATCGTCACCGACGGCTGGTCCATGGGCGTCGTCATGACCGAACTGCGCGCCCTGTACGCGGAGCGGAACGCCGACGCGCTGCCCGCTCCCGCACTCCAGTACGCCGACTTCGCGGTCTGGCACCGGGACTGGCTGGCCGGAGGTGTGAGCGAACAGCAGCTGGACCACTGGCGCGCCGACCTCGCCGACGAGCTCGTCCTCGACATGCCCACCGACCACCCGAGGCCCGCGGTGCCCACACACCGAGGCGAACGGATCACCGCGGTGCTGTCCGAGCGGGTCACCCAGCAGCTCCGGGAACTGGCCGCCTCCCAGAGCACGGGCCTGTTCGCCGCGATGCAGGCGGCGTTCGCCGCCACCCTGTCCCGGTACAGCGGCCAGCACGAGATCCGGATCGGCGTGCCCACCGCGGGCCGCCACCACCCGCACACCGAGGGGCTGATCGGCTTCTTCGCCAACACCCTCGTCGTACGTACCGAGGTCGACCGGAGCCAGGGGTTCCGCGCGCTGCTCGGCCAGGTGCGCGGCCGGCTCGCCTCGGCGCTCGGCCACGCCGACGTCCCGTTCCGTGATGTCGTGCGGGCACTCGGCCAGGGGCAGGACCGCACGGGGCAGCCGCTGTTCCGTGCGATGGTCAGCGAGGAGAACATGCCGGAGGCCCTCGACCTCGCCCCCGGGCTGCGCGCGGACCGCTTCGACATCCCCAACCCCACCGCCAAGTTCGATCTGACCCTGTTCGTCGCGGACAGCCCCGGCGGCGCCCGGCTGACCCTCGAGTACAGCACCGAACTGTTCACCGAACAGACCGCCGTGCGGCTCCTGGACGCGGTGCTGGCACTGAGCCGCAACGCCGTCAACCACCCGGACCGGGCCCTGTGCACACTGACCGCGGTGTCGGTCGAGGACCAGGTCCGGCTGTCCGGCTGGTCACGCGGCGCCGACGCCGTGGACGGCGGGGTCACGGCCCTCGACCTGTTCCACACCCAGGTGGCCGAAGCCGCTGGGGCCGTGGCCGTCGTGGAGGGCACCACCCGGGTCACCTACGACGAACTCGACCACCGGGCGGGCCGCGTCACGGCCGCGCTGCTCGCGGCGGGTGTACGCCCCGGGCAGGTGGTGGGCGTGCTGCTGCCGCGCTCGGTGGACCTCGTCGCGGCGATGCTGGGCGCTTGGAAGTGCGGCGCCGCGTTCCTCGCCCTGGACACCGGGCAGCCCGCCGAGCGCCTGGCCGCTCTGGTGCGGGACGCCTCGGCCGCCGTCGTCGTCGGCACCGGGGACCGGGCACGGGACGTGGCGGGCAGCACCCGTGTCGTCGACGTCACCGCCCTGCCCGAGCACCCGGTGCGGGAACCGGCCGGCGCGGGCGCCGCGGCGTACGTGCTGTACACCTCCGGCTCGACCGGCCGCCCCAAGGGCGTCGTCGTGCCGCACCAGGGCCTCGCCAACTACCTGCGCTGGGCCGCCGACGCCTACAGCGCGGGGCGTGCCCCGGTGGCCCCGCTCCACTCCAGCGTGGCGTTCGACCTCACGGTGACGAGCCTGTGGGTGCCGCTGATCGCCGGCGGCACGATCCACCTCGTGGACGAGGCCGATCCGCTGGACGGCCTGGTCGCCCTGCTGAGCGGCCCGGTCCGGCCCAACCTGGTCAAGCTCACCCCCTCCCACCTCCAGGCCCTGTGCCGGCTCATCCCCGAGGGCGGCCTCGCGGGCCTCGATGCCTGCTTCGTCGTCGGCGGTGAGGCGCTGTCGCCCGTCCTCGTCGACCAGTTCCGCGCGGTCGCTCCCGACGCGTCGGTCGTCAACGAGTACGGGCCGACCGAGACCGTCGTCGGGTGCTGTGTCCACCCGCTCGCCCCGGGTGAAGCCGCGCCCACGCGCCCGGGCATCCCTGCGGGGCGGCCCATCGCCGGCACCTCGCTGTACGTCCTGGACGAGCGGATGGCGCCGGTGCCGGTGGGGGTGCCGGGCGAGCTCTACATCGGCGGCACCCAGGTGGCCTGGGGCTATCTGGGCGATGCGGCGAAAACGGCGGCCGTGTTCGTGCCCGACCCGTTCAGTTCGGTGCGGGGCGCCCGGCTGTACCGCACCGGCGACCTGGTGCGCTATCTGCCCAACGGCGATCTGGAGTTCCTGGGCCGGCGTGACCACCAGGTCAAGATCCGAGGCCAGCGCATCGAACTCGGCGAGATCGAGAACGCCCTGCGCGGCCTCCCCGACATCACCGACGCTGTCGTCGTCGCCCGGCCCGACACCACGGGCAGCACCGCACTGGTCGGCTATGTGACCGGCACCGTCGATCCGGCGGAGGTCCGCACGGCGCTGGCCAGGACCTTGCCGGAGGCGATGGTCCCGGCCACCGTCGTCGTGCTCGCCGTGATACCGCTCACCCCCAACGGCAAGATCGACCGCGCCGCACTCCCCGCGCCTGACCTGTCGGTGGTGCGGGTGGGCTATCGGGCGCCGGTGACGGGGGAGGAGTGCCGGCTGGCGGAGTTGTTCGCGGAGGTGCTGGGTGTTGAGCGGGTGGGTCTGGACGACGACTTCTTCACTCTCGGCGGCCATTCCCTTCTGGCCACGCAGCTCATCGCCCGTATCCGCTCCGACTTCGGTGTCCAGCTCCCCTTGCGCACCCTCTTCGAGACGCCGGTGCTGGAGGCGTTGGCTGTGGTGGTGGTGTCGGCTGGGTGTGTGGGTGCGTTGCCCGCGTTGGTTCGGGTGGAGCGGGGTGGGGGGTTGCCGTTGTCGTTCG
>NZ_JBVJMW010000020.1:32125-114394 GCF_055583985.1 Streptomyces sp. NPDC104313 | reverse complement strand
TTTCCACCCCCCGTGTCTTTCCGTTTTTTTCTTTTGTTGTCCGGGGGGGGGGGGGGGCCCCCCCCCCCCCGCACCCCCCCCCCCCCGGGGGGGGGGGGGGGGGGGGCCCCCCCCCCCCCCCCCCCGCCCGTCGCCAGTTCATCTACCCGTCGGTAGCATCCTGTTCATGGCAGAGACGGCAGCAGACGCGAGCGACAGCGGGCAGACCTCACGCACGGACGCCAGGAAGGCGGCGCGCGCCGAACGCAGGGCGGCGAAGCTCGCCCACCAGATCGGCGTCTTCGCCAAGGAGCACGGCGGCGCGGAGGGACAGCTCGCCTACATCGGCGAGGCGGGCACCCGCATCGTCCTGGTCGGCGAGGACGGCGCCTGGGGCGACCTGGTGGCCCCGACCTACGCGGTGGCCGAGAACGCGGCGCGGAAGTCCGGCATCACGACGCACGAGGAGTTCGACGGCGAGTTCGCGCTCAAGGTCCGCACCGGCCCGTACGAGTGGTCCCGGATGGCCGGGATCCAGGTCGGCGGCCCCTCCAACGACCGCTGAGGCGAGCGCGCCGCTCGCGGCGCCGCCGGGCAACATCTGACACGCGGGCCCCGTCGGGCCGTGCGTGCGCACGCCTTCGCGGGGAGCCCCGGATGACCCACACGTTCCCGAGGCCGGCCTGGTCGACCGGAACCGCCACGGCGCGGCCCGCGTCGCCACGAGGATCGGATCGGGTGACGCGCGCCGGGTGTACGGACCAGGGTGAGGAGCCGCGGCGTACGGCCACGCCGCACGACGTACCGCACGACGTACCGCACGACGTACGGGAGGGGCGGCGGGCACCCGGCCCGCCGCCCCTCCCGTACCGATGTCCGTCGTCAGACCGCCGTCGCCGGTGTCGTCTCCGGCTGCTCGGCGGACGGGCCGGGCAGCGGGGCGGGTGCCTCGTCGCCGCGCTCGCGCATGCTCAGCACCAGCCGGATCACGGCGATCCACAGGATGGCCGAGCCGAACATGTGGACGCCGACCAGGATCTCGGGGACGTCGCTGAAGTACTGGACGTACCCGATCGCGCCCTGGGCGAGCAGCACGATCAGCAGGTCGCGGGCGCGGGCCCGGGTGTCGGCGGGCGCGTCGACCACCCGCAGGGCCAGCCACATCGCGATGGCCAGGGCGCAGACGACCCAGGCGGAGACGGCGTGCACATGGGCGGCGGCCGACCAGTCCCACGGCATGCGCGGTACGTCGCTGCTGTCGCCGGCGTGCTTGCCGGAACCGGTCACCGAGGTGCCCAGCACGATCAGGACCACGGTGGTCGCCACGATCGCCCAGGCCAGGCGCCGTACCGGCAGCGGAGTCCGGGGGCGCGGCGGGCCGTCGCCTTCACCGACCCGCACCCAGGTGATCACGGTGACCGCGAGGAGCACGTTGGCCAGCAGGAAGTGCCCGGCCACCGTCCACGGGTTGAGGCCCGCCCAGACCGTGATCCCGCCGAGGACGGCGTTGCTCAGGACGATCCAGAACTGCGACCAGGCCAGCCGGGTCACCTTGCGGCGGCGGGGCTTGAGTGAGCTGACGGCGATGATCGCCCAGCCGACCGCGGCCGACAGGACGTAGGTCAGCATCCGGTTGCCGAACTCGATCGCGCCGTGCAGTCCCTGCTCGGGCGTCGCGAACAGGCTGTCGTCGGTGCACTTGGGCCAGGTGTCGCAGCCGAGGCCCGAACCGGTGAGCCGGACGGCCCCGCCCGTGACGATGATGAAGACGCTCATCATGACGGCGGAGAGCGCGGCGCGCTTCACCACCTGGGTGGACGGCGTCCAGCGCTTGGCGATGAGGGAGATGGGGGTTTCCACGCGGACCATCGTAGGGCGGGGTTTGTGCATGTTTTCACGAGGGGTGGGTTCGTGCCCGGTTGCCCGGACACGTCCCCACTGCTCACCCCGGCCGGGCCTACTCCCAGCGGAAGAACCTCGCCGCCGCGCCGAGCCCCAGCGCCGCCCATACCGCGAGGATCCCGGCCTCGGCCCACGGCATCGACGCACCGTGCTGGAGGACGTCCCGCAGCCCCTCGGAGAGCGCCGATACGGGCAGCAGCCCCAGCATCGACTGCACCGCGTCCGGGAACTTGTCCAGCGGCACGATGACCCCGCCGCCGACCAGCAGCAGCAGGAACACCAGGTTGGCGGCGGCGAGCGTCGCCTCCGCCCTGAGCGTCCCCGCCATCAGCAGTCCGAGCCCGGAGAACGCGGCGGTCCCCAGGACGAGGAGCAGAAGCACGGCGAACGGATTGCCCTGCGGCGACCAGCCGAGCGCGAGGGCGATGACGGCCAGCAGCACGATCTGGAGCACCTCGGTGACCAGTACCGACAGCGTCTTCGCGGTCATCAGGGCCCAGCGGGGCAGCGGAGAGGCCCCGAGCCGCTTGAGGACCCCGTAGCGGCGTTCGAAGCCGGTGGCGATGGCCTGGCCGGTGAAGGCGGTGGACATCACGGCAAGTGCCAGGATTCCCGGGGCCAGGAAGTCGACCGACGCGCCCGGGCCGGTGTCCACGATGTCGACCGCGCTGAACAGCACCAGCAGCAGCGTCGGGATGATCACCGTCAGCAGCAGCTGCTCGCCGTTGCGCAGCAGCATCCGGGTCTCCAGCGCGGTCTGCGCGGCGATCATCCGGGGGAGCGGGGCCGCGCCGGGGCGCGGGGTGTACGTACCGGCGCTCATGCGCGCAGCTCCTTGCCGGCCAGTCGCTTGCCGGTCAGTTCGAGGAAGACGTCCTCCAGGGTGTGCCGCTCCACGGAGATGCCCTCGGGCATGACGCCGTGCTGGGCGCACCAGGAGGTCACCGTGGCCAGCAGCTGCGGGTCGATGGACCCGGTGATCCGGTACGTCCCCGGCAGCGGCTCGGCGGCCCCGGAGCCGTCGGGCAGGGCCTTGACGAGCGAGCCGAGGTCGAGGCCGGGGCGTCCGGTGAAGCGCAGGGTGTTCTCCGCGCCGTTCCGGCAGAGCGCCTCCGGGCTGCCCTGGGCGATGACCCGGCCCGCGTCGATGATCGCGACGTCGTCGGCGAGCGCCTCGGCCTCGTCCATGAAGTGGGTGGTCAGCACCGCGGACACCCCGTCGGCACGCAGTTCGCGCACCAGGTCCCAGGTGGAGCGGCGGGCCCCCGGGTCGAGCCCGGCGGTCGGCTCGTCCAGGAAGAGCAGCTCGGGCCGCCCGACGACCGCCATGGCCAAGGAGAGACGCTGCTGCTGGCCGCCGGAGAGCCTTCGGTAGGTGGTCCGGCCGCAGTCGCCTAGGCCGAGGCGTTCGATCAGGGCGTCCACGTCGAGGGGGTGGGCGTGCAGCTTGGCCATGTGGCGGAGCATCTCGTCGGCGCGCGCACCGGAGTAGACGCCGCCGGACTGGAGCATCACCCCGATCCGCGGACGCAGCCGCTCCGCGTCGGCGACCGGGTCGAGGCCGAGGACCCGTACGGTGCCGGCGTCGGGGCGGCGGTAGCCCTCACAGGTCTCGACGGTGGTGGTCTTCCCGGCGCCGTTCGGGCCGAGGACGGCGGTCACCGCGCCGGTCGCGACCATCAGATCGAGGCCGTTCACCGCGGTCTTCGTGCCGTACCGCTTCACCAGGCCCTTGACCTGTACGACGGGCTCGTTCTCCATGGCGTAGCAGTCTAGGCGGCGTCCTGAAGGGCGCGGTTCCCGGGGCCAGATTAGGTAACCCTAAGTGACGAACCGCACCGTTGATCGTTCCGGACCGTGGTTGTCAGAGTCGAATGAATTACGCAACAATGGTGTTGTGAAATACGACGGACGGGCTCCTCAGGAGGAACTCGCGACCGGTGAGCGTTCGACGCGCAACCGGGTCGCGCGCTCCATCCTGGACCACGGCCCCTCCACCGCCGCGGACCTCGCCAAGCGCGTCGGCCTCACCCAGGCCGCCGTCCGCCGCCACCTGGACGCCCTCGTCTCCGACGAGGTCGTCGAGGCCCGCGAACAGCGGGTCTACGGGGCACGGACCCGCGGCAGGCCCGCCAAGGTGTTCGCCCTGACGGACTTCGGCCGGGACGCCTTCGACCAGTCCTACGACAAGCTGGCCGCCGACGCCCTGCGCTTCATCGCCGAGTCCGGGGGCGACGAGGCGGTCCTCGCCTTCGCCCGCGCCCGGATGGCCGCGGTGGGCGAGACGTACCGCGCCGCGGTCGAGGCCGCGACGCCCGCAGGGCGCACCGAGGCCCTGGCCAAGGCTCTGTCGGCCGACGGGTACGCTGCTATGGCGCGAAGCGCGCCGGGCCCGCAGCAGGGCGAGCAGCTGTGCCAGCACCACTGCCCGGTGGCGCACGTCGCCGAGCAGTTCCCACAGCTGTGCGAGGCGGAGACGGAGTTCTTCTCCAGCCTCCTCGGGACCCATGTGCAGCGTCTGGCCACCCTCGCCCACGGCGATGGTGTGTGCACGACCTATGTGCCGCGAAGTGGCCACGCTCCACCCCCACAGACCACCCATTCAGCATCTGCAAGCACGGCCGGGAGGAACCCCGCATGACGCTCCCCACGGAGACTGCCCACCCTGAGCTCGAGGGTCTGGGTACGTACGAATTCGGCTGGGCCGACTCCGACGCGGCAGGCGCGGCGGCGAAGCGCGGTCTGTCCGAGGCTGTCGTCCGCGACATCTCCGACAAGAAGAACGAGCCCGAGTGGATGCTGAAGCTGCGGCTCAAGGGCCTCAAGCTCTTCGGCAAGAAGCCCATGCCGAACTGGGGCTCCGACCTGTCGGGCATCGACTTCGACAACATCAAGTACTTCGTGCGGTCCACGGAGAAGCAGGCGGCCTCCTGGGAGGAGCTGCCCGAGGACATCAAGAACACGTACGACAGGCTCGGCATCCCCGAGGCGGAGAAGCAGCGCCTCGTCGCCGGCGTCGCCGCGCAGTACGAGTCCGAGGTCGTCTACCACCAGATCAACGAGGAGCTGGAGGCGCAGGGTGTCATCTTCATGGACACCGACACCGCGCTGAAGGAGCACCCGGAGCTCTTCAAGGAGTACTTCGGCACCGTCATCCCCGTCGGCGACAACAAGTTCGCCTCGCTGAACTCGGCCGTGTGGTCCGGCGGATCGTTCATCTACGTGCCCAAGGGCGTCCATGTGGACATTCCGCTCCAGGCCTACTTCCGTATCAACACGGAGAACATGGGTCAGTTCGAGCGGACGCTGATCATCGTCGACGAGGACGCCTACGTCCACTACGTCGAGGGCTGCACCGCCCCGATCTACTCCTCGGACTCGCTGCACAGCGCCGTGGTCGAGATCATCGTGAAGAAGGGCGGCCGCTGCCGCTACACGACCATCCAGAACTGGTCGAACAACGTCTACAACCTGGTCACCAAGCGGGCCGTGGCCTACGAGGGCGCGACCATGGAGTGGGTCGACGGCAACATCGGCTCCAAGGTGACCATGAAGTACCCGGCCATCTACCTGATGGGCGAGCACGCCAAGGGCGAGACCCTGTCCATCGCCTTCGCGGGCGAGGGCCAGCACCAGGACGCCGGTGCCAAGATGGTCCACATGGCGCCGAACACCTCCTCGAACATCGTCTCCAAGTCGGTGGCGCGAGGCGGCGGCCGTACGTCCTACCGCGGTCTGATCGAGATCGGCGAGGGCGCGCCGGGTGCGAAGTCCAACGTGCTCTGCGACGCTCTGCTCGTCGACACGATCTCCCGCTCGGACACCTACCCCTACGTCGACGTCCGTGAGGACGACGTGTCGATGGGCCACGAGGCGACCGTCTCCAAGGTCTCCGAGGACCAGCTCTTCTACCTCATGAGCCGCGGACTCACCGAGTTCGAGGCCATGGCGATGATCGTGCGCGGCTTCGTCGAGCCGATCGCCAAGGAGCTGCCCATGGAGTACGCCCTGGAGCTCAACCGGCTGATCGAGCTGCAGATGGAGGGTTCGGTCGGCTAGGTCCTCACCCGAGGACCACCGGGACGGCCGTCCGCGGCCGTCCCCGCCCCACCGAATCCCCCGAGTTCTTGACTTAAGAAAGCGAGCACTACGACAGCCATGGCTGAGGCTCAGAACACTCCGGCGGGCTCCACCACCGCCGGCTCCATCGCGGTGGCCGCCGAGTCGACCGTCGCCACCCGCATGAGCGCACCCCCGTCCTTCGACGTCGCGGACTTCCCCGTCCCGCACGGCCGCGAGGAGGAGTGGCGCTTCACGCCGCTGGACCGACTGCGCGGGCTGCACAACGGCACCGCCGTCGCCACCGGCAGCGGGGTGAAGGTCGCCATCGAGGCCCCCGAGGGCGTCACGGTCGAGACCGTCGGCCGCGACGACTCCCGGCTCGGCAAGGCCGGCACCCCGGTGGACCGGGTCGCCGCCCAGGCGTACAGCTCCTTCGAGCAGGCCTCGGTCGTCACGGTCGCCAAGGAAGCCGTGCTCACCGAGCCGATCCGGATCGCCGTGCACGGCGAGGGCGGCGTCGCCTACGGCCACCAGCTCATCGAGCTGGGCGCCTTCGCCGAGGCCGTCGTCGTCATCGACCACACCGGTGACGCGGTGCTCGCCGCCAACGTCGACTACGTGCTGGGCGACGGCGCGAAGCTGACCGTCGTCTCGGTCCAGGACTGGGACGACACGGCCGTCCACGTCGGCCAGCACAACGCGCTGGTCGGCCGGGACGCCTCCTTCAAGTCGATCGTCGTCACCTTCGGCGGCGACGTCGTGCGTCTGCACCCCCGGGTGGCCTACGCGGCCACCGGCGGCGAGGCGGAGCTCTTCGGCCTGTACTTCACCGACAAGGGCCAGCACCAGGAGCACCGCCTCCTGGTCGACCACAACACCCCGCACTGCAAGTCCAACGCGGTGTACAAGGGCGCTCTCCAGGGCGACGGCGCGCACGCCGTCTGGATCGGCGATGTCCTCATCCAGGCCGCGGCCGAGGGCACCGACACCTACGAGATGAACCGGAACCTCGTCCTCACCGACGGCGCCCGGGTCGACTCCGTGCCCAACCTGGAGATCGAGACCGGCGAGATCGTCGGCGCCGGCCACGCCTCGGCGACCGGCCGCTTCGACGACGAGCAGCTCTTCTACCTCCAGTCCCGCGGTATCCCGGCCGAGGAGGCCCGCCGTCTCGTCGTGCGCGGCTTCTTCGCCGAACTGGTCCAGCAGATCGGTCTGCCGGACGTCGAAGCGCGTCTGCTCGAGAAGATCGAGACCGAGCTGAAGGCGTCCGTCTGATGGCCTTCGTCAAAGCCTGTGCGCTGAGTGAGCTGGAGGACGACACCCCCAAGCGGGTGGAGCTCGACGGCACACCCGTCTCCGTCGTCCGCACCGAGGGCGAGGTGTTCGCGATCAACGACATCTGCTCGCACGCGAACGTCTCCCTCTCGGAGGGCGAGGTGGAGGACTGCGCGATCGAGTGCTGGCTGCACGGATCGTCGTTCGACCTCCGCACCGGCAAGCCGTCCGGTCTTCCCGCGACGCGCCCCGTCCCCGTATACCCCGTAAAGATCGAAGGGGACGATGTGCTCGTCTCCGTCACCCAGGAGTCCTGAGTCACCCATGGCAACGCTTGAAATCCGCGACCTGCACGTCACCGTCGAGGCCGACAACGCCACGAAGGAGATCCTCAAGGGCGTCGACCTGACCGTGAAGCAGGGCGAGACCCACGCCATCATGGGCCCCAACGGGTCCGGCAAGTCCACCCTCGCGTACTCGCTGGCGGGTCACCCCAAGTACACGATCACCGGTGGCACGGTCACCCTGGACGGCGAGGACGTCCTGGAGATGTCCGTCGACGAGCGGGCCCGCGCCGGCCTGTTCCTCGCCATGCAGTACCCGGTCGAGATCCCCGGTGTCTCGGTCTCCAACTTCCTGCGCACCTCCGCCACCGCCATCCGCGGCGAGGCCCCCAAGCTGCGTACGTGGGTCAAGGAGGTCAGGGAGACGATGGCCGGGCTCCAGATGGACCCGTCCTTCGCCGAGCGCAACGTCAACGAGGGCTTCTCCGGTGGTGAGAAGAAGCGCCACGAGATCCTCCAGCTGGAGCTCCTCAAGCCGAAGATCGCCGTCCTGGACGAGACCGACTCCGGCCTGGACGTCGACGCGCTCAAGACCGTCTCCGAGGGCGTCAACCGGGTCCGCGAGTCCGGCGAGGTCGGCACCCTGCTGATCACGCACTACACCCGCATCCTCAAGTACATCAAGCCCGACTTCGTGCACGTCTTCGCGGGCGGCCGCATCGCGGCCTCCGGCGGCGCCGAGCTGGCCGACCAGCTGGAGAACGAGGGCTACGAGGCCTACACGAAGGGTGGCGCTTCAGCGTGACTGACGCCCGACAGGGGCTCACCGGCCTCCTCGACACCGAGGCGATCCGCAAGGACTTCCCGATCCTGGACCGCACGGTCCACGACGGCAAGAAGGTCGTTTACCTGGACTCCGCGGCGACCTCGCAGAAGCCGCGCCAGGTCCTCGACGCGCTCAACACGTACTACGAGCGCCACAACGCGAACGTGCACCGCGGCGTCTACACGATCGCCGAGGAGGCCACCGCGCTGTACGAGGGCGCCCGCGACAAGGTCGCCGCCTTCATCAACGCACCCAGCCGCAACGAGGTGATCTTCACGAAGAACGCCTCGGAGTCGCTGAACCTCGTGGCGAACATGCTCGGCTGGGCGGACGAGCCCTATCGGGTGGACCGCGAGACCGAGATCGTCACCACGGAGATGGAGCACCACTCCAACATCGTGCCGTGGCAGCTGCTCTCGCAGCGCACCGGCGCGAAGCTGAAGTGGTTCGGTATCACCGACGACGGCCGGCTCGACCTGTCGAACATCGACGAGATCATCACCGAGAAGACGAAGATCGTCTCCTTCACGCTGGTCTCCAACATCCTGGGCACCGTCAACCCGGTCGAGCAGATCATCCGCCGCGCCCAGCAGGTAGGCGCGCTGGTCTGCATCGACGCCTCGCAGGCGGCCCCGCACATGGTGCTCGACGTGCAGGCGCTCCAGGCCGACTTCGTTGCCTTCACCGGTCACAAGATGGTCGGTCCGACGGGCATCGGCGTGCTGTGGGGACGGCAGGAGCTCCTGGAGGACCTGCCCCCGTTCCTCGGTGGCGGCGAGATGATCGAGACCGTGTCGATGCACTCCTCGACGTACGCCCCCGCGCCGCACAAGTTCGAGGCCGGTACGCCCCCGATCGCCCAGGCCGTCGGCCTCGGCGCGGCCGTGGACTACCTCTCGGCGATCGGCATGGAGAAGATCCACAACCACGAGAAGGCGATCACCGAGTACGCGGTGAAGCGCCTCCTGGAGGTCCCGGACCTGCGGATCATCGGCCCGTCGACGGCCGAGGACCGCGGGGCCACGATCTCCTTCACGCTCGGCGACATCCACCCGCACGACGTGGGTCAGGTCCTCGACGAGCTGGGCATCGCCGTCCGGGTCGGCCACCACTGCGCCCGCCCGGTCTGCCTGCGGTACGGAATTCCCGCGACGACGCGAGCGTCGTTCTATCTGTACTCCACGCCCGCCGAGGTCGACGCCTTGGTGGACGGTCTGGAGCACGTTCGGAACTTCTTCGGCTGAGGGCGTAACGGTGAAGCTGGAATCCATGTACCAGGAAGTGATCCTGGACCACTACAAGCACCCCCACGGGCGTGGCCTGCGGGACGGCGACGCCGAGGTGCACCACACCAATCCGACGTGCGGCGACGAGATCACGCTCCGGGTGAAGTACGACGGCGAGACCATCGTCGACGTGAGCTACGAGGGCCAGGGCTGCTCCATCAGCCAGGCCAGCGCCTCCGTGCTGAACGAGCTGCTCGTCGGCAAGGAGCTGTCCCAGGCGCAGAAGATCCAGGACGCCTTCCTGGAGCTGATGCAGTCCAAGGGCCAGCTGGAGCCGGACGACGCGATGGAGGAGGTGCTGGAGGACGCGGTCGCGTTCGCCGGTGTCTCCAAGTACCCCGCTCGGGTCAAGTGCGCGCTGCTGAGCTGGATGGCGTGGAAGGACGCGACGGCCAAGGCGCTGTCCGAAGGGAAGACCGCATGAGCGACAACGACAACGAGACCGTGACCATGAAGCCGGCCTCCGAGGAGGAGGTCCGCGAGGCGCTGTACGACGTCGTCGACCCCGAGCTGGGCATCGACGTCGTCAACCTGGGCCTGATCTACGGCATCCACGTCGACGACGCCAACATCGCCACCCTCGACATGACCCTGACGTCCGCGGCCTGCCCGCTGACCGACGTCATCGAGGACCAGGCGAAGTCCGCCACGGACGGCATCGTCAACGAGCTCCGGATCAACTGGGTCTGGATGCCGCCGTGGGGCCCGGACAAGATCACCGACGACGGACGCGAGCAGCTCCGCGCGCTGGGGTTCAACGTCTGACACGTTCCCGGACGGTTCCGACACTTCCTTCCCTCGGGGGCGGTTCCGGCATCCGACACGCCCCGCGGGGCGGTTCTGACGTCCCGACACGTTCCGGAGTTGTGAACGGCCATGCCCGCCAGGCACACTGGCGGGCATGGCCGTCTCCATGTACCACATCGCTGTCGACGCTCACGACCTGCCGCTCGTCGCCCGCTTCTGGAGCGCGGTGCTGGACTGGCAGGTGCTCTTCGAGGACGAGGAGGAGATCGTCATCGGCGCCCACGAGACCGCGCTGCCGGGCATGTGCTTCCTCGCCGTGCCGGAGGGGAAGACCGGCAAGAACCGGCTGCACATCGATCTGACCCCCGACGACCGGGACGCCGAGGTCGAGCGGATTCTCGCGCTCGGCGCCCGGCGGGTGGACGTCGGGCAGGGGCCGGACGCCACCTTCGTGGTGATGGCCGATCCGGAGGGCAACGAGTTCTGTGTGCTGCGCCCCAAGCGGACCCTGACCGACTGAGCCGGGCCCGGCCCCCCGCGTGCTCAGACGTGGGCGGTCGGCGGAGGCCCGTACTGCTCGGGCAGCGTCGTCGCCGCCGCCTCGGCCAGGACGGGGGCCAGGTTCTCGTTGCGCATCCGGAGGTCGACGTACAGCAGGCCGACGACCAGCGGGGGGAAGATCGCCGTGAACAGCTGGGCGATCATCTGGCTGACGAACGACAGCACCATCAAGCCGCCGAACAGGGCGATGAGTTCCCCGCCGCTCGGGTCGGCGTCCACCTCCGCCGGGTCGAACATGCCGGGGAGCAGGCCGACCATCTGGAACGGCATCTGGATCATGTAGCCGATCATGGACGCCAGCGCGTAGGCGAGCAGCCCGACGCCGAAGACCCGCCACCAGCTGCCGCGCACCAGCTGGGCCGAGCGGCGCAGGGACGCGAACGGGCGCTGGTTCTCGAAGACCACGACGGTGGGGGCCAGGGAGAAGCGCACCCAGAGCCAGATCGCCACGGGGGCGATGAGCAGGGTGCCGATGAGGCCGGTCACGATCAGCGGCACGACGGCCTTCTCGTCGCCCAGCGAGACCAGGTAGATCATCATCCCGGCGAAGGCGGCCATGAAGAGGACGAGCGGGACGATCATGATCAGCCCGGTCAGGAAGACCGTGCCGAAGATGGACCAGACCCGCGACCAGGCATGGCTCCAGACGGCGCCGAAGGTGACCGGGCGGCCCAGGACGGCCTCCTGGAGGACCGCGGGGACCGCCGCCTGCACCACGGCCGACGCCAGCAGGTAGACGATGACGCCGATGATCATCAGTACGCCGAACGCGATGCCCAGCGGGACGAGTTCCGACGCGTCGGGGGATCCCGCGGAGTCGGATGTCAGCTCGTCCCACTGGCTCGCGACGGCGGAGGCGGCGACCGCCAGCGCGGCGATCATCACGAGCGTCGCCGCGCCGAACAGCGTCAGAGCCATTCCGATCAGCGGTTTCCAGTAACGGCCGAGCGTCGAGAAGGCGCCGCTGAGCATGTCCGAGATCCTCAGCGGCGCCAGGGGTATCACCCCGGGCTTGGGCGGTGCGGCCCACCCGCCGTGCCAGCCGCCGCCCGGTCCCTGCGCGCCCCCGTGGAAGGGCCCCCCACCGTGAGGTGCGCCCCCGTACGGGCCGCCGCCCCACCCTGCGTCCTGCGCCACTGCGTCTCCGTCGTGTCGTCGGCCCGGGTAACGGGCCGTGTGGTCGGTCGGCACACCGTAGCGTCCTTGACGTGGGCAGATGATATGTACAGTCGTACGCAACGTTGGGTACAGTCGTACACATGGGATACGCATACGGCCTGCTGGCCGCCGCCATCGCGGCGGAGGTGGCCGGGACGACGGCCATGAAGTACAGCGAGGGCTTCACCCGCCTCTGGCCCTCGCTCGGCACCGTGGTGGGCTACCTCATCGCCTTCACCCTCCTCGCACAGACCCTCAAGACGCTCTCCGTGGGCACCGCCTACGCCATCTGGGCCGGCGTCGGCACCGCGGCCGTCGCCCTCATCGGGATCCTGTTCCTGGGGGAGTCCAGCGGCCTGGTCAAGATCACGGGCATCGCCCTGATCGTGGCCGGGGTCGTCGTCCTCAACCTGGGAGGGGCGCACTGATGGCCCGGCGGTACGACCCCGGGCGGCGGGTGCGGATCGTCGACGCGGCGTTGCGCGTGATCGAGACCGACGGAATGGCCGGCCTCAGCCACCGCACCGTGGCCGCCGAGGCCGATGTGCCACTCGGCTCGACCACGTACCACTTCCGCTCCCTCGACGAGCTCCTGGTCGCCGCCCTGCGCCGGTGCAACGAGAACTTCGTGCGGGCCCTGCGCGGCAGCGAGGCCCTGGCGTCACCCGCCGGCTCCGCCGGTCTCGCGGAGGAGCTGACACGGTTGCTGGGCCGGTGGTTCGCGGGCGAACGCGGGGCGATCGAGCTGGAGTACGAGCTGTACCTCGCGGCCCTGCGCCGCCCCGTGCTGCGCCCCGTCGCCGCCGAGTGGACCGAGGAGGCCGTCGAGCTGCTGTCCCGGCGCACCGACCCGGAGACCGCGCGGGCCCTCGTCGCGCTGATGGACGGCGTCTGCCTCCAGGTGCTGCTCACCGGCGGCACGTTCGACGCGCCGTACACCCGCGAGATGCTCTCCCGGATCGTGGACGGCGGCGCCTGAGCCGACGGGCCGCGGGTGTCCGGGCCGAGGGCGCGGGTGTCCGGGCCGAGGACACCGAGGGTGTCCCGCTCGGTGCGCCGCGCGGCGCACCGCTTCCAGGGCCTCGCGCACGCTCGCCCCGATGCCCGCGACCGGGTACAGCACCGGGGGCGCGGCGGCTGCCCGCACCGGGGGAGCGGGCGCGGGTGGCGGGAAGAGGGCGCACGCTGAGACCGGTTCGCCCGAGCGGGCCCCGGCCGGTTAGGTTGCTGTTCATGACCGACACGACTTCCCAGGGTTCTGCCCGCACCACCGGCGCCGTCGCCGCCGGCCTCGCCACCGTCGCCGGTGACGGCACCGTCCTCGACACCTGGTTCCCCGCCCCCGAGCTGACCTCCGACCCCGGCCCGGCCGGTACGACGCGCCTCAGCCCGGACGAGGCCGTCAACCGGCTCGGCGAGGGCGCCGCCAGGGCCTTGGGCGTGGACGCCCGACGCGGCGTCGAGGTCGTCGCCGTGTCCACGGTCATCTCCTCGCTCGACGACAAGCCGCTCGACGCGCACGACGCCTACCTGCGCCTGCACCTGCTCTCGCACCGGCTCGTCCGGCCGCACGGCCAGAACCTCGACGGGCTGTTCGGGCTGCTCGCCAACGTCGCCTGGACCTCGCTCGGCCCGGTCGCCGTCGACGACCTGGAGCGGGTGCGGCTCAACGCCCGCGCCGAGGGCCTGCACCTCCAGGTCACCTCGGTCGACAAGTTCCCCCGGATGACGGACTACGTCGCCCCCAAGGGCGTACGCATCGCCGACGCCGACCGGGTCCGGCTCGGCGCGCACCTCGCCGCCGGGACCACCGTCATGCACGAGGGCTTCGTCAACTTCAACGCGGGCACGCTCGGCACCTCCATGGTCGAGGGCCGGATCTCCGCGGGCGTCGTCGTCGGCGACGGTTCCGACATCGGCGGCGGCGCGTCCACCATGGGCACCCTCTCCGGCGGCGGCAACGTCCGCATCGTCATCGGCGAGCGCTGCCTGGTCGGCGCGGAGGCGGGCGTCGGGATCCCGCTCGGCGACGAGTGCGTCGTCGAGGCCGGTCTGTACGTCACCGCCGGCACCCGGGTCACGCTGCCGGACGGCCAGGTCGTCAAGGCCCGCGAGCTGTCCGGCGCCTCCAACATCCTCTTCCGCCGCAACTCGGTCACCGGCACCGTCGAGGCCCGCCCGAACAACGCGGTGTGGGGCGGCCTGAACGACGTCCTGCACGCCCACAACTGACCCGTTCCCTAGGCCGCGAGGAGCTCCTCGTACGCTTCGCGCAGCCCGTCGGTCGCCCCGCGCCCGGCGGGCTGCAGCGGTTCCCGGACCGGGCCCGCCTCCAGGAGCGCCTTCACGGTGACGGTTCCGGGGAGGCCGCTCGCCATCATCAGTTCGGTGAGGCGCACCGTGAGCCCGTTGAGCCGGGCCGCCTCGTCGGTGCGGCCCGCGTCGAACGCGTCCAGCGGCGCCCGTACCTGGCGCGGGGCCACGTTCGCGACCGTGCTGACGTACCCCGCGCCACCCACCGCGTACAGCGGCAGGTTCAGCTCCTCGCAGCCCGAGTAGTACGCCAGCGAGGTGCGGGCCATCACCTTCGTCGCGCCGAGCAGGTCGTGGGAACAGTCCTTGACCGCCACGACGCGCGGGTGTTCCGCCAGCCGCAGCAGGGTCTCCGGCTCGATCGGGACGCCGGTGCGGCCGGGGATGTCGTACAGCATCAGCGGCAGGCCGGTGGAGTCCGCGACCCGCAGGAAGTACGCCTCGACGGCGGCCTGCGGCGGGCGGCTGTAGTACGGGCCGACCACCAGCAGTCCGTCCGCGCCCGCCTCCTCGGCCTCCCGCGCCAGGCGCAGGGTCCGTGCGGTGTCCGGGCCCCCGACGCCGGTGAGCAGCGGCACCCCGTCGCCGGTCTCCGCCCGGACGGCCCGCAGCAGGGCGGACTTCTCGGCGTCGGTCGTGGTGGGGGACTCGCCCGTGGTGCCGCTGAGGACGATCCCGTCGCAGCCCTCCGCCAGCAGGCGTGCGGCGTGCGCACGGGCGGCGTCCGGGTCCAGCGCCCCGGTGGCGGTGAAGGGCGTGATCATGGCGCAGAGTGCGCGGCCGAAGGGGCGCGGTGCGGTGGCGGTCATGTCCGCAGTGTCGGCTCCCACAACGGTGTAGGTCTACTTAGATCTTCTTGGGGAGACCGGCAAGGGATGCTGAAGAGTCCGTGGGGGAGGCGGCTGTTTCCGGCACCCCTTCTGACATGATCGACCGCACGGACGACGGGCCGCGGTGACGGGTCGTGGCGAGGGGCGGGGGCATGATCATGACCATGAGTGTGTGCGCACGGGTGCGGAGACGGGCCTCTGCCGTGCTGCTGACGGGGGCGCTGACCGCGTTGACCGGCTGCTCCGGATTCCTCGTCCCGGCCGGCGAGGGCGAGGAACCGGACCCCGCCCCGTCCGCCTCCGCGCCCCGCTCCGGCATCGTCCGCGCCGAGACACTGCCCCCGGCCCCCGCGCCCGCCTACGGTGAGTCGGCGCGGACCGGACCGACTCCCGCCCCGCCCGGGAAGTGCCCCGCCTCCGGGGCCGTGGTGGACATGGGCCCGGTGGAGACCGGAATGATGCACCGGGCCGTCGTGCTCACCCTCACCAACTGCGGCCGTAATCCCTACGCCGTCGACGGCTACCCCTGGATACGCGCCCTCGGCCAGGACGGCCGGCCCCTCCCCGTCGAGGTCAACGAGGACGGCTCGTACTTCGGCGGCGACCCGGGCCCGAAGAAGCTCCTGCTGGACCCCGGCGGTACCGTCAGGTCGATCCTCGCCTGGGTCTCCACCCCCGAGGGCGGCGATCTCATCGAGGGTGACGCCCTGGAGATCTCCGCCGCTCCCGGTCTCCCGGCACGGGTCTTCCCGCTGGAGGGTCACGACATCCGCCTGATGGACGAGCTGAACACGACGGCCTGGCGCACCGAACTCGGCTCCTGACACGGCGGGTCCGGCGGTCCGGCGCGGGAGCGCGGGAGCTCGGCCGGACCCGGTGGCGGCGTCAGCGGTCGGGCGCGGCTCCGGCTGTGGGCACGGTATGGGTGACCCAGTCCGAGCCGGGCGGTCCCTCCGGCAGGACGTGCAGCAGGAAGGCCGCGTACTCGCCGGGCTCCCCGTGCTCGGTGAGATCACCGGTGATCACGACGCAGTCCGGGAGCGGGTCCAGGGCGAGCACCCGGCGCAGGGCGGCCCGCAAGCCGGCGGCGGGGCCCGCCGCCCCGGGACCGGTCGTGAGGTGCGGGTCGCTCAGGTGCGCCACGGAGAGGGTCATGCCCCCACCCTTCCCCGGCCGCCTCGGACCGCACCCGGGGCCGCTCACGCCCTGGGCGAACGGACGCGGGCGCCGTCCGGCGGAACGGCCTTGACCTCGACCGGACTTGAGGTGCCACCGTGATGGTCACGACGCGCCGACCGGCGCGCGTGACGAGGGGAACACCGCCATGACCACGCACATCACCGACCGTCCCGACCCGGCCCGTACCGACGCCCGGGTCGCCAAGGCCAGCACCTGGAACGTCGGTACACCGCAGCGGCAGCGGGAGGCCGTCGACGCCATCCGGAAGGCCTGGGAGAGCCGGGACTGGCCGCACCCCGGGCTGCTCTCCTACAGCGTCCACGCGGGGGAGGACGGCGTGACCCTGCTGCACTACTCCCAGTGGACCGGCGAACAGGCCTACCAGGACTTCGTGCGGCAGGGGCGTGACGTCCGCAACGCCGAGATCGACGCCGCCGTCCCCGGCGTCGAACGCCTCGGACCGCACAGTTACGAGCTGTACCGCTCCGGACTGCGGGCCGAGGGCGACACCCGGGAGACCGGCTGCGTCGTCATCGTGGACGCCGTGTTCGACGGGCCCGACCCTGCCCGCCAACGCGCCTGGGTGGACGCCGTGTTCGAGGCGCTCGGCGAAGAGGCCGAACTGCCCGCCGGCGGCATCGCCGCGCACTTCCACGTCAGCACCGACGGCGCCCGGGTCCTCAACTACGCCGAGTGGGAGAGCGCCGAGCACCACATCGCGGCCCTCGCCGCACCCGGCGAGGGAGTCGGCTCACCGTCCCCGCTCTGGGAACGCGTCAGGAAGTACCCGGGCATGACCGGCGGCGGCGTGCGCCGCTACACCCCCGTGCTCGGCATGGAACCGGGCGCGGTCGGATAGCGGGCGCGGCGGACCGTGTGCGGCGAAGCGGCGGGCGGCATGCGGCGCATTGCGTCTAGGCTTGGGCGGCTGAACCGCGTACGCACTCCGTATGCCCCGAGCACGCACCGAGGAGAACCCCCGATGTCCGCAGAGCGCCCCTCCCTGCCGCCGGTGCGGCTGAACACCGAGGCCGAACTGGCACGGGACGTGCTTGCCGCTCCGCTGTTCGTCCGCGCCGTCAAGCTCGCCCGGTGGGCGGGCCCCGACACCCGGGTCGGGGCCGGCGGTGAACTCGTCGAGGATCAGCTGCCCGCGGCGGCCGAGCACCTCGCCCTCCCGGCCGACGAGGACGGCGCCGCGTACGCGAGCGAGGCCTGGCGGCTCGCCGTGGACACCGGTCTCCTCGACGTCACCGACCCCGAGGAGGGGGAGGGCGACGAGGGCATGGACGGCGAGGGCGAGGGCACCGTCACCACGGGCGAGAACCTGGCCCTGCTCACCGGCGGCTCCCCGCAGGACGTCCTGTCCATCTGGCTGGATGGCCTGGACGCCGTGCACGCCGACGCCACCGCGCCCGTCCTGGACGACTTCGCGGACCTCGTCGGCGAGGACGGCTCCATCGACTTCGACGCCCTGGACTGGGACCCGGAGGCCGAGGCGGAGTTCCTCGACGGCGTCCTCGGCAACCTCTACCTGCTCACCCTCGCGGACAACGGCGCGGGCGAAGGACCGGTACCGCTGCCCGCCCTCGCCGCGTCGATGATCGTTCCCGACGACATGGGAGAGCCGACCGACGACATCCTGGAGCAGGTGTCCGAGGCGATGATGCGCCTCGACGACCAGTTCCGGCTCCTCGAACCCATCGGGATCGTCGAATACCGCCCGGTCGACGAGGCATTGCTGGTCGAGGAGGGCGAATCCGCGGACGCCTCCGCCTCCGCCGCCGGGGCCGACGACGAGGACGTCACCCGGTACGGCATGGTCAAGCTCACCCCTCTCGGCCTGTACGGCATCCGGGCCCGGATGCTGGAGGCCGGGGTGGACGCCCCCGCCGTCGGCGACCTCGCGGGCAAGGGCGCCGACGTCCTCCTCGACGGCATCGCCCACTACCCGGAGTCCGCCGCCCGCGCCGAGGTCAAGCTCTGGCTCGCGGGGTACGGCGCGGAGGGCGCGGTAGCCGCGGCGGCCGAGCTGCTGGCCGCCGCGCGCGGCACGGACGAGGGCGCGCCGCTGCGCCGCCTCCACTGCCAGCAGGCCCTCGCCCTGGCCGGCCCCGAGGCGGAGCCCGCCGTACGCGCGGTGCTCGGCGACCCGGAGCTGGGCGGCCTGGCCCGCGTCTGGCTCGCGGAGCGCGGCGCGGCCGACGTGCCCGCCCCGCCGGAGGACATGATCTTCTGGCTGGCCATCGACACGATCGCCGCCCAACTGGACGCGGACGGCGAGCTGGACGAGCTCCAGGGCCTGATCGAGGGGCTCTCCGCGCAGCACAGCGGATTCTTCGACGAGGTCTGGCGCGTCGACCACCCGGCCACCGCCGAGGTGCTGGAGGCCATGGGCCGGCTGCACAGCGACAGGAAGGCAGCCAAGGACGCCCGTAAGGCGGCGTTCAAGGCCCGCTCCCGCGCGGGCGGTTCGGCCTGAACATGACACCCCTCGCCGCGCCGGGGCGTTCTCCTCGGCGCCGGCCGGCCACCGGCGCCCGGCGACGCGGACCCGGTGCGGTTCGGCACGACCAGCGCGCCGGTGGCTTCCACGGGGGCGAGTCCGTACTCCGGGTCCTGGACCGCTTCGGTGACCTGGTCGGCACGAACACGGCGGAGGCGGCGCGGCGGCACTACCGGGACCACGAGCGGCTACTCATCGTCACCGACGAGCAGGTCGCGTGCACGCGCCGTGGCGACGCGACCCGGAGCGTTCCGGACACGGTGCCCGCCCCTACCTGGAATCTGGCCGGATACCGGCTCTGCCACGCCCCGTCCGGCTATGGAAACCGCCACACGTTCGGGGGTCTTTCCGACGCCGCGTTCCGCATGGTTCCGCTGCTGGAGACGGGAGGAAGCGCTGACTGGCCGTGGTGAGCGCTGATTACGAATCCGGCACGTCTGGGGCCCCGGGCCCCGGCGGGCATGGCGTCGGGCCTTCGCAGGGCGCATACTCGACGTAATGAAACAGTCAGCCGGATCCCGGCGTCACCTGCCTTCCAGTCCCTTCAACCGCCCGGCCCAGGAGGCCCCACCGGTCGAATGCTTCGATGTGGGCGACAGGGTGTCGCACGACCAGTTCGGGCTCGGCAGGATTCTTGCTGTCGAGGGCGACAACGACGCAGTCCTCATCGACTTCTCGGGGCGACAGGGAAGGATCCTGAGCCCGTACTCCAAGTTGACCAAGCTCTGAGACGCGAGACGAGCACGAGCAGCGTCCGCCCTCTCCGGATCCGGGGCGCCTGAATCACTTCAGGCGCCCCGGACTCCGTTGCGGCCCTCCGGCGGGGCCCACGGCGGCTACAGGGACTTGGCGGCGGGTTTCACCATGCCCCGCACGGTGCGCGACTTCACGAACTCGCCCATCGCGGTCATCTCCCACTCGCCGGTGAACTGCTTGATGAGCTTGGCCATCATCACCCCGGTCTGCGGCTCGGCGCCGGTGAGGTCGAAGCGGACCAGCTCCTCGCCGGACGCGTCGTCGATCAGCCGGCAGTAGGCCTTGGCCACCTCGTTGAACTTCTGGCCGGTGAACGAGTTCACCGTGAAGACCAGACCGGTCGCCTCGGCGGGGATCCGGCCGAGGTCCACCATGATCACCTCGTCGTCGCCCGCGCCCTCACCGGTGAGGTTGTCGCCGGAGTGCTTGATCGACCCGTTCAGGATGGACAGCTTGCCGAAGTAGCAGCTGTCCAGGTGGTTGCGGTTGGGGCCGTAGGCGATCACCGACGCGTCCAGGTCGATGTCCTTGCCGCGGAACGCGGGCTCCCAGCCCAGGCCCATCCTGACCCGCGAGAGCAGCGGGGCGCCGCCCTTGACGAGGGACACGGTCTGGTTCTTCTGGAGGTTGACCCGGCCCTTGTCCAGGTTGATCTTCCCGGAGCCGGTCGGTGCGGCGGGGGCCGCCGGGGGAGCGGGCGGGGCGATCCGCGGGTCGACGGGGGCGGCGACCGGGGCGGGGGTCGCTGGCATCGGCGGGGCGGCCGGGGTCGCGGGCTCCTCGACCGAGACGCCGAAGTCCGTGGCGATCCCGGCCAGCCCGTTCGCGTAACCCTGGCCGACCGCGCGGGCCTTCCAGACGCCGTTGCGCCGGTAGATCTCGATGACCACGAGCGCCGTCTCGGCGCCCAGCCGCGGCGGAGTGAAGGTGGCGAGCGCGCTGCCGTCGTCCGCGTTGCGCACGGTGGCGGTGGGCTCGATGCCCTGGAAGGTCTGGCCCGCGGCGTCCGGGCTCGCGGTGACGACGATCTTCTCGATGCCCGGCGGGACGGCCGCGGTGTCCACCACGATCGCGTCGGGCGCGGAGCCCCCGCCGGAGCGGTAGGTCACGCCGGTGCCCGAGGGCTGGTTGTAGAAGATGAAGTCGTCGTCGGAGCGCACCTTGCCGTCGGCGGTGAGCAGCAGGCCCGAGACGTCGAGCCGCACCGGAGCGGCGACGTCCACCGCCACGCGGGCGGCGGAGAGAGGGATGTTCGAGCCGGAGGTCATTGCGGTCATGCACGGGGTAACGAACGACCCGGCTTTGCCGTTCCCTTGCCTTCGGCCGTCCGGGCCATGGTCGTCGACGTGCCCTCAGCGGCGGTTGCGCGGGTGGTCGCGGGCGGTGCCCTCGTTGCCGTGCCGGTACGCACCGGTCCAGCGCGCCGTCACCAACTGGGCGTCGCCCGAGGCCACCCCGCCAGGAACTTGTCCGCCCGACCCCCGCCGCAGCTGCCGCCCGACCCCCGCCGAGGCTTCCGCCCGAGCCCGGTGCGTCGCTTCCGGGCGGCTCAGTGCGGCCAGATCGGCGGGTCGGTCGCGAAGTGGCCTCCCACGCGGGCGTGCGCCGGGTTGTCCGGGTTCAGCTCGCCCTGCTCGGCGACGAGCCTCGCCGCGTACGGCTCCGAGTCGTCCAGCGGCCGGTAGCCCAGCGCCCGCGCCGGTTCCAGGTCCCACCACAGGCGGGTGTTGGCGGAGGAGCCGTAGACGACGGTGTGCCCGACGTCCTCGGCGGTGAGGGCCGCGTGGAACAGCCGTGCGCCGTCGCCGGGGCTCATCCAGACCGACAGCATCCGCACCGAGGTGGGCTCGGGGAAGCAGGACCCGATGCGCACCGAGACCGTTTCCAGCCCGTACCGGTCCCAGTAGAGCTGGGCCAGGTCCTCACCGAAGCACTTCGAGAGCCCGTAGAAGGTGTCGGGGCGGCGCGGGGCGTCCAGGGGGATCGGCAAATCGCCCGGAGCCGGGCGCGGAGTGTGCCCGATGACGTGGTTGGAGGAGGCGGACACGATGCGCCGGACGCCCTCCTCGCGGGCCGCCTCGTAGAGGTGGTGCGTGCCCTGGATGTTGGCGCGGAGGATCTTGTCGAACGTGGACTCCAGCGAGATGCCCGCCAGATGGATGACCGCGTCCGCCCCGCGCACGGCCTCGCGCAGTGCCTCCCGGTCGTTCAGGTCGGCGGTGACCGCCTCGGGCGCGCCCTCCACCGGGACCAGGTCGAACAGCCGCAGGTCGTATCCGTACGCGGGCAGCAGCCCTCGCATCAGGGTGCCGAGACCGCCTGCGGCGCCGGTGAGCAGGACGGTACGGGGAGCGGTCATACGGGGGTCTCCTCGGGGCGTACGCGGGCGCAGTGCGCGATCCTGGCCGACATTCACATGCGTGGACAAGCTAAGGAGGGCGGGTGAGGTGCGTCAAGGGCCCGAATCAAGAGTCCGCGTCCGCCTTGACCTGCCGTTGGAGGCTGCCTTAGCGTTGCGGTGTTCAGAAATATGGACACCGGTCAGAATTGTGTACGCCTGAATCCGCTCAGGGAGCGCCCGTGACCTCAGCCCCCCTCGCCGCCCGGCTCAGCGAAGTCGCCGGGCCGCTCTTCTTCCCCGTGACCGCGTTCGGGCCGGACGGCACCGTCGACCTCGCCGTCTTCCGCGCCCATGTCCGGGCCGGGATCGACGCCGGAGCCGCCGCGGTCTTCGCCTGCTGCGGCACGGGTGAGTTCCATGCGCTGACTCCCGAGGAGTTCCGCCTCACGGTCGCCGCCGCCGTCGGGGAGGCGGCCGGACAGGTCCCCGTTCTCGCGGGAGCCGGCTACGGCACGGCGCTCGCCGTCCAGTACGCGCGGGCCGCCGAGGAGGCCGGTGCGGACGGACTCCTCGCCATGCCGCCCTACCTCGTCGTCGCCGACCAGGAAGGGCTGCTGAACCACTACGCGGCGCTCGCGGCGGCCACCGGCCTGGAGACGATCGTCTACCAGCGCGACAACGCGATCTTCACCCCCGAGACGGTCGTCGCCCTGGCCCGCACCCCCGGCATCATCGGGCTCAAGGACGGCCACGGCGACCTCGACCTCATGCAGCGCATCGTCAGCGCGGTCCGCACCCACCGGCCCGACGGCGACTTCCTCTACTTCAACGGACTGCCCACCGCCGAACTCACCGGCCCCGCCTACCGGGGCATCGGCGTCACCCTCTACTCCTCCGCCGTCTTCGCCTTCGCCCCGGACATCGCCCTCGCCTTCTACCGGGCCCTGGCCTCCGGCGACGACGCTCTGGTCGACGGGCTGCTCGACCACTTCTACCGGCCGCTCGTCGAACTGCGCGCCAAGGGCCGCGGGTACGCCGTCTCCCTGGTCAAGGCCGGTGTCCGGCTCCAGGGCCTGGATGTCGGCGAGGTACGCACCCCGCTCACCGAACCGCCGGCCGCCCACGTCAAGGACCTCGTCGAGATCATCGCGAGTGGCCGCGCCCTGCTGGCGGAGCACACGTCCCGGGAGCATGTGTCCCAGGAACAAGCCTCCCCGGCGGGCCGGGCGGGGGACCGGGCGTGAAGGCGGGCGTCTTCCTCTATCCGTGGGACGTCGTCGGGGACCCGGACGCCGCCGCCCGGATCGCGGACCTCGGCGTCCAGCAGGTCACCCTGGCCTCCGCCTACCACTCCACCCGGGCCCTGACCCCTCGCCACCCCTCCCACCGCGTCGTCACCGCCGAGCACGCCGCCGTCCTCTATCCGCCGGACCCGGACCGCTGGGCGGGGCGGACCCTCGCCCCGTACCGGCAGAGCTGGACGGCCGGCGACGATCCGTACGGGGAGGCCGCGGGCGCGCTGGCCGCCGCCGGTCTTCAGGTGCACAGCTGGGTGGTCCTCGCCCACAGCACGCGGCTCGGCGCGGAGCACCCGGACACCTCGGTGGTCAACGCCTACGGGGACCGCTACCCCTGGGCCCCCTGCATCGCCCGCCCCGCCGTGCGCGCCTACCTCGTGGACCTCGCGGCGGAGGCCGCCGCGAGGCCCGGCGCACGCGGGACCGAACTGGAGTCCTGCGGCTGGTACGGCTTCGCCCATCTGCACGCCCACGACAAGGTCGCCGGCGTGGGCCTCGGCGAGGCGGCGCAGTACCTGATGTCGCTCTGCTTCTGCCCGGTGTGCCGTGAGGGGTACGGGGAGGCGGGCGCCGACCCCGGCGACCTGGCCGCCGCCGTCCGCCGCGCCCTGGAGCCGGCCTGGTCCGGCGCCGGCTCCCCGGAGTCCGGCCGGGAGGGCATCGAGAAGCTGCTCGGGCCCGAGCGCGCGGACGCCACCTGGCGGTGGCGCGGCCGGATCGCCCGCACGTTCCAGGAGGCGGCCGTCGCCGCTGTACGGGACGCGGCCCCGCCCGGCTTCCAGGTGCTGCTGCACGCCGACCCCGTCCCGTACCGCACCGGGGCCAACGTCGGCGTCGAGACGGACCACATCCTCGCTGTGGCCGACGGCGTGGTGCTGCCCTGCACCGGAACCGACAGCGCCCGGGCGGCGGTGCTCGGGCCGTTCGCCGGCCGGGGCGGGGTGCGCGCCGCCAGCTTCGGGATCGTCACGGGGATGGGCGGAAGCCCGCGCACCCTGGAACGCGACGCGGCGCACGCCGCCTCGCTCGGGGCGGACCAACTGCGCCTGTACCACGCGGGACTCGCCTCGGGCCCGGACCTGGAGGCGGTCGCCGCCGCGCTCTCACGGCTGGGGTGAGGCGGGGCGGGACGCCGGCGCCGGGGCGGTGCGGCACCGCGCCGCCCCAGCCGCCAGCAGCGCCGCCGCCAGCAACCCCGCCGTCCCGGCGACCGCTGTCAGCACCCGCACGTCCACCACCGCGACGAGTCCCGCCCCCACCGCCAGAGCCACCGCGTTGGGTGCCGTCATCAGCGAGCTCGCCGTCGCCGCGGTCCGCCCCAGCACCGCGTCCGGCGTCTCCCGCTGCACCGCGGTCATCGTCGCGATCAGCACGCACGGCAGGCCGAACCCGATCGCCGCGCTCGCCGCCAGGGCCACCCCGTCCAGGGGCAGCGTCCGCGCGCCCACCGCCAGCGCGAACAACGCCATCCCGCCCGCCGCGAACACCCGCTCCGGAAGCCGGCGCAGCAGTGGCCCCACCAGCAGCCCCACCGCCACGGAACCGGCGCCCTGCACCGCGTAGAGAACCCCCGCGTACTCCGGCGTCCGGCCGAGCACGTCATCGACGTAACCGAACGTCACGGCCCCGTTCACGCCGGCCAGCAGCATCGTCGCCGCCCCCGCCGTCACCAGCGGGCGCAGCACGGCCGAGGCGCGTATCCGCCGCAGCCCGGCGAGGAGTTCACCACGCCACGCCCGCACCGGCGGCCGCGGAGTCTCGCGTACCCGCAGCCGGGCGAAGATCAGGGCGGCCAGGGCGCACGTCGCCGCGTCCAGCAGTGCCACGGCCGGCCCGCCGAACCGCGCGTACAGCCCGGCGCCCGCCAGCGGGGCGACCAGCTTCATACCCTCGTTGGCCGTCATCCGCAGCCCGTTGAAGTCCGCCAGCAGCGAGGCGTGCACGGTCCCCGCGACAAGCGCCGACTCCGCCGCGTCGAGCAGGACGCCGCTCGCCCCGTAGAGCACCAGCACCACGAAGACCAGCCAGACCGTGCCGCCCGAGTCCACCAGCACCAGTGTGGCCAGCAGGCAGGCCATCGCCAGATTGACCCGGACCAGCAGCGCCTTCCGGCCCATCCGGTCCGCGAGCGCGCCGAGCGCGGGCCCGGCCAGCACCGGGGCCCACATCGCGAACACCGTGAGCGCCGCCAGACTGTTCGACCCCGTCAGCGACTTGACCCAGATCCCCGCAGTGAGCCACATCGCCGACGTACCGAACCCGGAGACGACCACCCCCGCCAGATACCGCCCCGCCGTCGGGTCCCGCAGGACCCGAACCACCGCCGGACCACCCATGCCGCCACGCCCTCCGCCTCGTGCTCCGCACCCCGTCCGTGCGGGCCGTGCGGCTCATGCTGCGGAGTAAGGCGGTGCGACGGCATCGGGCGGATGCCCTAAAGCGGATGCCCTGAAGTGACTGCCCCGATGCGACTGTCCTGAAGCGACTGTCCTGAAGGGGCCCGCGCCCCATCGGGCTCAGACCAGCGACCGGCGGATCTCCTCGGCGAGTTCGGCGGCCGACGTGGTCAGCACCATGTGGTCCGCCTCGGGCAGCACCACATGCCGTCCGTGCGGCGACTGCCGGGCCCGGTACGCGTGCGAGGCGGTCGCCCGCTCCCGGACGGACTTAGGCATCCCGGGCGACACCAGCCCCGCCGACACCACGGTCACCGGCAGCCCCGCCAGGCCCGGCGGGTTCTCCGCCAGGGCCCGCAGGTCACCCGCCGCGTCCTCCAGTTCGCGGCCCCGGGTGCGGGTCATGGCGACGGTGTAGCCCTCGGCCCGCATATCGGCGGCGGCGTCCGGCGGCAGCGCGGCGGTGAGCGAGCGGTGGGCGCGACCCAGCAGTCCCAGCCGGGCCAGCGCGACCGTCGCCACCTGCCCGATCCGCTCGGCCCGCCGCATCGACGGCTGGAACAGCAGCTCGCAGGACTCGTCGGTGGGGTCGACGAGCACGAGCCCCGCCACCCGGGCGGTCCCCGCGGCAGCCGCCAGCCGGACCAGCGGGCCGCCCCAGCTGTGGCCGACGAGGAGGTAGGGACCCCCGGGGCCGAGGCGGTCGAGGTGGTCGAGCAGATCGCCGAGGTCGTCGGCGAGGGCGGCCAGCCGGCGCGAGACCCCGGCCGGGGCGGCCGGGCTGCGCCCCAGCCCGCTGCGGTCGTACACCACGGTCGGTGCGACGTCGGCCAGCGCGGCCTGGACGCCGGCCCAGTAGGAGCGACCGGCGGCGAGCCCGCCCTCGAAGACCACGGTGGTCCGGCCGGCCGTTCCGGCGGGGCCCGGCAGCCGTTGGTAGTACAGCTCGCGCCCGTCGCGGGTACGGGCTCGGGACGCCTCGCCCTGGCTGTGTACGGGGCCGACGTCGTCGCGCCCCGTTCCCTGCTCCGCCGAACCCATGCCCGTACCTCCAGCCCGCCCGCACACCCGACCCTCGGCGCTCCGGGACCGTCCGGAGCGCCGAGTAAGGGAAGGGTAGCCTAAGTTGGGGCTGTCGGGGGTGCGCGGGGGCGGTCCGCTCACCGCTCCAGCGCCGCCCGCATCGTCTTCTGCGCGATCGGCGCGGCCAGCCCGTTGCCGCTGATCTCGGAGCGCGCCGCCCCGGAGTCCTCGACGATCACCGCGACGGCGACCTCCTTGCCGCTGTCGCGGTCCTTCGCGTACGAAGTGAACCAGGCGTACGGGGTGTTGCTGTTCTCCACGCCGTGCTGCGCGGTGCCCGTCTTCCCGCCCACCTCGGCCCCGGGAATCCGGGCGTTGGTGCCGGTGCCCTCCTCGACGACCGTCACCATCGCGCTCCGCAGCTGCTCGGCGGTCGACTCCTTCACCACGCGCTCCGTGTCGCCGTCGGCGGTCTCCTCCAGCGCCGTGCCGTCCCCGTCGGTCACCTGGGAGACCATGTGCGGCGCGGCCAGCTCACCGCCGTTGGCGAGGGCCGAGGTGACCATCGCCATCTGGAGCGGGGTCGCGGTGACCTCGAACTGGCCGATCCCCGTCAGAGCCGTCTGGGCCTTGTCCATGCCGGTCGGGTAGACGCTCTTCGCCGCCCGCACCGGGACGTCCAGCTTCTCGGTGTCGAACCCGAACGCGTCCGCCATCTCCTTGACCTCGTCCTGGCCGAGGTCGGCGGCGGCCTTCGCGAAGACGTTGTTGCAGGAGTACTGGAGCGCGGTGCGCAGGGTCGCGTTCTCGCAGGGGGCGGACGCGTTCTCGTTGGGGAGCACGGTGCTGGTGCCGGGCAGGGTGTACGGGTCGGGGCTGTCGGTGCGCTCGTCGACCGAGCCGTACAGCCCGTTCTCCAGCGCGGCCGCCGCGACCACCAGCTTGAACGTGGAGCCCGGTGGCAGCGGCTGCCGTAGCGCCCGGTTGACCAGCGGCTTGTCCGGGTCGTCCAGCAGGGCCTGCCAGGCGTCCTGGTCCGTCGTCCCGCTGATCTTCGATGGGTCGTACGAGGGGGTGGAGACCATGCCGAGGATGCGGCCGGTCCCCGGGTCGATGGCCACCGCCGCGCCCTTGGCGTCGCCGAGTGCCTCGTAGGCCGCCTTCTGGACGTCCGGATCGATCGTCGTCAGCACGTTGCCGGGGGTGGCCTGCCCACCGGTGAGCAGGTCCTTCGGGTTCTTCAGCCGGTCGTCCGTGCCGTCCAGGACACCGCTGTGGATGCCTTCGAGCTGGGTCGCCCCGTAGGCCTGCGAGCTGTAGCCCGTAACGGGCGCGTACAGCTCGCCCTGGGTGTACGCGCGCTTGTACCGGAGGTCGCCGCCACTGGTCCCCTTCGATCCGGTGACCGGCGAACCGGCCACGATGATGTCCCCGAGCGGCTGCGCGTACCGCGCGATGGTGTTCCGCCGGTTGTGCTCGTCCTCTGCGAGCGCCTTGGCCTGGTAGCCCTGCACCCACGTCGCCCGCACCAGCAGGGCGAGCACCATGAGCAGACAGAAGACCGAAGCGCGCCTGATTGTCTTGTTCATCCCATCGGAGGGACGAGCGGGCGCGTTCCGGTCGTTCCCGCCGGTGCCCCTTCTCACTGATTTCTCAGGTGGCCGGTACGAGTGAGGGGCGCCGAGCACGGGGGAGGAGCGCCGGCACGGGGAGAGGCGCCGAGCACGGGGAGAGGCGCGCCGCACGCGGGCCGCGCCCGGCCCCGGAGTCCGTCCGGTTCGAGGTCACCCGACAACCTCACGACGATCTCTCAGCCGCGCAGCGTGACCAGGACCTCGTCGATCTCCTCGCCCCGGGCCCGGGCGAATCCGCGATCCTCGCCGGTCACGATGAAGCCGCACTTCTCCAGCACCCGGCGCGAGCCGAGGTTGTCGGCCGCCGCACGCGCGTGCAGCGGGCGCGTGGGCGTCTCGTCGAGGAACGCCCGCAGGGCGGCCGTCGCCAGTCCCCGGCCCCAGTGCGCGCGGCCGATCCAGTACGTGACCTGGCGGTCGCCGAGGTCCCCGTACTCCCCGACATGGCCCACCACCGCACCGTCGGCCACCACCGTGCGCATCACCACGCGGGACCCGGCCCGGATCCGTGCCCAGTGGGCGTCGAACGCGGCCCGGTCGGTGGGGTCCTCGGCGGTGAACGCGGCGACGCGCCCCGCCTCGGGGTCGCTCATCCAGGCGAAGAACAGGGGGAGGTCCCCGTCCTGGACCGGGCGCAGCACCATCCCGGCCATCAGAGCCTCCGGGTCGCGAGAGTGAGCCGGTCCCGGGCGTCGAACAGGGCGTCCTTCACCAGCTGTTCGTGACCGGGGGTGAGCCGGGCGACCGGCACCGAGCAGCTGATCGCGTCGCGCGCGGGCGTCCGGTAGGGGATCGCCACGCCGAAGCAGCGCAGGCCGACGGTGTTCTCCTCGCGGTCCACCGCGTAGCCCTGCTCGCGGACCAGCCGCAGCTCCTCGACGAGCTTCTCGCGGTCCGTGATGGTGTGCTCGGTCAGCGCGGGTAGTGACTCGGGCAGCATCTTGCGGACCTGCTCGTCGCTGTGGGTCGCCAGCAGCGCCTTGCCGAGCGAGGTGGAGTGCGCGGGCAGCCGGCGGCCGACCCGGGTGAAGGGGCGCAGATAGTGCTGGGACTGCCGGGTGGCGAGGTAGACCACGTTCGTCCCGTCGAGGCGGGCCAGGTGGATGGTCTCCGTGGTGTCGTCGGACAGCCTGTCCAGGGTGGGCCTGGCGGCGGCCACGACCTCGTCGCCGTCGATGTACGACGTACCGACCAGCAGGGCGCGGACGCCGATCCCGTACCGGGTGCCCGTCGCGTCCGTCTCCACCCAGCCCAGCTCCACCAGGGTGCGCAGCAGCATGTAGAGGCTCGACTTGGGATAGCCGACAGCCTCCTGGACGGCGGCCAGCGAGTGCATGCCGGGCCGCCCCGCGAAGTATTCGAGGAGCTCCACGGTCCGTACCGCGGACTTGACCTGTGCCCCACCGGGCTCGGCGACCGACATCGCCCACGCCCCCTTCTCCAGCTCATCGACTTCTCGTCCGCGTCGGCGTCCGAAATGCCGCCACACGATTGCCAACACGGAACGCCCGGAAATAGAGTCCCAGAGCATTCACGTTCAGGAACTCTGTTCAGAATACCGAACACTTGCCGATGTGCGGCCGAAGCCGGCCGGAAGTCGGCCGGGGAACGGTCCCATCACGGGAGGGAATCACGGTGAGCGCAACACCAGTCTGGAGTGTCGACCCCCGAACCGGGAACCCGCGCGAGCAGGTCGCGGTGGAGGCCACCGCCGAGGAGGTCGACCGCGCGGTCCGGGCGGCCCACGCCGTTCGCGGCGCCCTCGCCGACCGCGCGGCGCGCGCCGCGTTCCTGCGTACGGCGGCGGAGCTGCTGGAGGAGTCCGGTGAGCACGTCGTCGAGGCGGCCGACGCGGAGACCGCCCTCGGGCCGGCCCGGCTCACCGGTGAACTGGCCCGCACCGCAGCCCAGTTGAGGGCGTTCGCGGAGGTCGTGGACGAAGGCGCCTACCTCGACGTCCACATCGACCACCAGGACGGCTCCCGGACCCCGCCCTGGCCCGATCTGCGCCGCTACAAGATCCCGCTCGGGGTCGTCGCCGTCTACGCGGCCAGCAACTTCCCGCTCGCCTTCTCCGTCCCCGGCGGCGACACGGCCAGCGCGCTCGCGGCCGGCTGCCCGGTCGTGGTCAAGGCACACCCCGACCACCCGGCCACCTCCGAGCTCTGCGCCTCCGTCCTGCGCCGCGCCGCCGCCCGCACCGGACTGCCCGAGGGCGTCGTGACCCTGGTGCACGGCTTCGACGCGGGCGTCGAACTGATCCGCCATCCGCTGGTGAGCGCGGCCGGCTTCACCGGCTCGGTACGCGGCGGACGCGCCTTGTTCGACGCGGCGGCCGCCCGCACCGCCCCCATCCCCTTCCACGGCGAACTCGGCTCCCTCAACCCGGTCGTCGTCACCGGGGCGGCCGCCGCCGAACGCGCCGGGGAGATCGGTGCCGGGCTCGGCGGCTCGATGACCCTGGGCGTGGGCCAGTTCTGCACCAAGCCCGGCTTCGTCCTGGTCCCCGAGGGCGCGGCGGGCGACCAGCTCCTGAAGACACTCACCGAGACGGTCGGCTCCACCGGCTCCGGCGTCCTGCTGGACCACCGCATGCGGGACGCCTTCGTCGCGGGCGTACGGGAGCGGGCCGCGCTGCCCGACGTCGGGGCGCCCGTCACCCCCGGCGCGGGTGGCGAGCACACCGTCTCCGCCGGATTCCTCACCGTCCCGGCCGCCCGGCTGACCGCCGAGGGTCCGCACGACGTGCTGCTGGAGGAGTGCTTCGGGCCGGTCACCGTGATCGCCCGGTACGCCTCCGCCGACGAGATCGCCGCAGTCCTCGCCCGGCTGCCCGGGAACCTCACCGCCACCCTGCAGACCGCCACCGAAGACGCCGACCCCGACGCGGCGCGCCTGCTGGCCGCCCTCACCCCGCTCGCCGGGCGCATCCTCGTCAACGGCTGGCCGACCGGCGTCGCCGTCGCCCCCGCCCAGCACCACGGCGGGCCCTACCCGGCCACCACCTCCCTGTCCACCTCCGTCGGCGCGACGGCGATCGAACGCTGGCTGCGCCCCGTCACCTACCAGTCCACCCCCGAGGCGCTCCTCCCGCCGGAACTGCGCGAGGACAACCCGCTGGGCCTGCCCCGCCGGGTGGACGGACGCCGCGCATGAGCCCGAGCCCGGACGCCCTCCCCTTCGCCCTGGACGCGGCGGGCCCCGACGGACGCTGGACCCACGCGGACGGCGTACTGACCGGCCGGGCCGGACCCGGCCAGGACCTGTTCGTCGCCCCGTCCGGCGACTCCCTGGACCCGGCCTCCGACGCCCCGCGCCTGCTCGGAGTGGTGGGCGAGGGGGACTTCCGGCTGGTGGCCCGGGTGCGCCCGGGGTTGCTGTCGGCCGGTGACGCGGGTGCGCTGTACCTGCACGTCGGGGACCGCGAGTGGGCCAAGCTCTGCCTGGAGCACTCCGCGGACCTCCCGACCGTCTGCACCGTCGTCACCCGGGGTCACAGCGACGACGCCAACGCCTTCGTGGTGGAGGAGGGCGTCTGCTGGCTCCGCCTCAGCCGCACCGGCAGCGCCTACGCCTTCCACGCCTCCGCCGACGGCGAGACGTGGACCTTCGTCCGCGTCTTCACGCTCGGCACGGAGGAGGAGCGGGCGGCGGCCCGCGCAGGCTTCCTGGTGCAGTCGCCCACCGGCGAGGGCTGCGGCGCGGTCTTCGACCGGATCGCGTTCCTGGCCGGGGGAGTGGAGAACCTGCGCGACGGACGGTGACGGTAGCGGGTGCGAGGAGATCTCCGGCCACACTCGCCGAGGCCACAGTCGCTGGACCGATGAGCCTCCTTCTGTGAGAAGTCAGCCGCGTGCCAGTCGTAGTGAGGCGAGTCGGGCATCGATGGTTGTCGCCAGGAGCTCCGGCACGTCGAGATCGCTCTTGACGCCGGGCCACGAGGTGGCCAAGGCCTCGGCCGTCTCCTGCACAGTCGCGTCGTGAAGCTTCTTCTTGCTCAGCTCCGTGGCGATCATCCCCCGCAGGCCGCTACCCGGTTCGGGAAGCAGATTGGCGAACCATTCCGGAACGCTTCCGCTGCCCGAACGGCGCTTACGTGGATCTCTCTCGAATCCCTGCCCCAGCACGGGATGGTCCACGCTCAGGTCGCCATAGTCGAACCAGGCTCACCTTAGGTTGTGTCACACCTGCCATGCTTCACCTTCCGGGAAGACTGCCGTATGTGGCGGCTCGGTCCGCATAACGGTGGTCATCGGAGATCCTGCAGCAGGGTGCCGTCCTCTGTCGCGAACGCCTTCCAGCCGTTCTGCGGATTGCCGGCCAGGGCTGTGGCGGCGCTCGACGGAGTGGCATGGATGCTCCCGTCGTCCAGCTTCAACCCGCCGCCGTCCATCACGATGGCATGATGACGCTGCCTCAGATTGCGGCGGTGCCACACGAGACGCTGCCCGATACTCAGGCGTCCGTCGGCGATCAGGTCGGCCATGGGCGAGTCCTGCGCAGGCTGTTCGGCGAGACCGAGCAGCCTGCGCAGAACGCCGTTCGGTGTATCAGTGAACGGTTCCGCCCGTTTCTGCAGGGCGGCACCGAGTGTCCCGTCGTCATCGGCTCGGCTCCTTCCTCTGGAATGCCCGGTGCCGCGACGGCGTTGCCGAAGGAGGTGCGGGAGGCCTCGCACTCCGTCCACGTTTCCAGGAGAGTAGAAGAGTCATGCGCGTCGAGATCTGGAGCGACATCGCTTGTCCGTGGTGCTACATCGGCAAGGCCCGCTTCGAGAAGGGCCTCGCGGAGTTCGCCCACCGGGACGAGGTCGAGGTGGTGCACCGCTCCTTCGAGCTCGACCCCTCGCGGGCCAAGGGCGACACCGGGCTCGTGATCGACATGCTGGCCGAGAAGTACGGCCGCACCCGCGAGGAAGCGGGCTCGATGGAGGCCGACGTCGCGGCCAACGCGCAGGCCGAGGGGCTCGGCTACCGCACCGAGGGCCGTGACCACGGCTCCACCTTCGACCTCCACCGGCTGCTGCACCTGGCCAAGGCCCGCGGCCGCCAGGACGAGCTGCTGACCCTCGCCTACCGGGCCAACTTCGCCGAGGAACGGTCCGTCTTCGACGACGCGGTGCTGCTCGCCCTCGCCGTGGAGGCCGGACTCGACGCCGACGAGGCCCGTGCGGTGCTCGCCGACCCCGAGGCGTACGCGGACGACGTCCGCACCGACGAGCGCGAGGCGGCCGAACTGGGCGCCAACGCCGTGCCGTTCTTCGTCCTCGACCGCCGGTACGGGATCTCCGGCGGCCAGCCGTCGGAGGTTTTCGTCCAGGCGCTGGAGCAGGCCTGGAAGGACCGTCCCGTCACCGCTCTCACCGCCGTCGGCGGGGATGCGGCTTCCTGCGACACGGACGGGTCCTGCGAGGTTCCGCGGAGCTGAACCCGCCCGGGAACCCGCTATAAGCGTTCCTTTGATGCCCCCTCGACTCTCCGTGATTGACTTTGGGTCACGGGGGTATCAGGGTGGACGTATGACGATCCTTGCGCCCATCCAAGCGGCAACTGTCGAATTCGCGCCCGAGGTCACCTATCTCAACACCTCCAGCTGGGGCCTGCTGCCCCGCCGGACGATCGCCGCCGTCAAGGCCCTGGCCGACGAGAACGCCGCCGGCCGCCGGGACGGGGCGGGCAGCTTCGACGCGGTGGAGGCCGTCCGGGTCGGCTTCGCCCGGCTCGCCGGGGTCCATCCCGACCGGGTCGCCACCGGCAGCTCCGTCACCGTCCACGTCGGGTTGATCGCCGCTTCGCTGCCGCCCGGCGCCGAAGTGCTCTGCCCCGAGGGCGAGTTCTCCTCCGTGGTCAGCCCGTTCGCGCTCCGCGGCGATCTGCGCATGCGGTACGCGCCGCTCGACGGCCTCGCCGGGGCCGTGCGCCCCTCGACCGCGCTCGTCGCCTTCTCCGCAGTGCAGTCGGCCGACGGGCGGGTGGCCGATCTCGCCGCCGTCCGCGCGGCCGCCGCGGCGCACGGCGCCCGGACCCTGCTGGACGGAACCCAGGCGGCGGGCTGGTTCCCGCTGGAGGCGGGGGCGTACGACTACACCGTGACCGGCGGCTTCAAGTTCCTGCTCTGTCCGCGCGGTACGTCGTTCCTGACCGTCACCGAGGAGGCGCAGGGCACCCTGCCGCCCCTCTTCGCCGGCTGGGTCTCCGCCGGTGCTCCCTGGACGAGCAACTACGGACCGCTGGAGCGCCTCGCCCCCACCGCCCGCGGCTTCGACGAGCCGCCCGCCTTCCTCTCGTACCACGGGGCCGAGCACTCCCTCGACCTGCTCGCGGAGGTCGGCGCCGACGCCCTGTACGCACACGCCACCGGGCTCGCGGCCCGGCTGCGGGCGGGGCTGGCGGGGCTCGGGCACGAGGCCGTTCCCGGGGAGTCGGCGATCGTCTCCGTGCCGGGGCTGGAGGGCCGTCACTCCGACCTGGTGAAGGCCGGTATCGCCGTCTCGGCCCCGGCCGGGAGTCTGCGGATCTCCTGCCACCTCTACAACACCGAGGCCGACGTGGACCGGGTGCTGGAGTTCCTGGCCTGATCCGTACGGGTGCGGCTCAGCGCCGGTCGGGACAGTCCGTGGTCTCCCGGCAGAGGTTCTCCTCGACCTTCGCCAGCAGCCGGATCAGCTCCGTGCGCTCGGCCGGGCCGAGGCCCGCGAGCGTGTGCTCCTCCAGGCCTTCCCAGGCGTCCCGGACCGCGGTATGCAGCGCGCAGCTCTCGTCCGTCGCCTCGACCAGTACGGCCCGCCGGTCGGCCGGGTCGGGGCGGCGGCGCACATGCCTGGTCTGCTCCAGCCGCTGGAGCATCTTCGTGACCGTGGACGGGTCCAGGTCCAGGGCCCTGATCAGCTCCGTCTGACGGACCGGGCCCCGGTCCCACAGATGCGTCATCAGCAACTCCTGCCCCGGGTAGAGGCCCACCCCCTTGAGCGCCTTGCCCGCGGCGGTCCGGTGCAGCCGGGCCACCCGGGAGACGGCGTGGCCGACGGGCCCGCTGAGCGCCGCCGTGGGCAGCGCGTTCGTACAGGCGTCTTCCGCGGGGGTGGCGCGGCCGGTGGTCATGGGCGGGCTCCTGGGGGTCCTCGGAGGTGCGGGCGGCGGCTTCCGATGATGCCCGACGGTTTCCCGCAACTTTACCTTGGTCGACCAATCAATGGGCTACAGTTACCGCTGTCGCCGATGATTGGCCGACCACATAATTTCTTGGGAGCCCTCATGACCACCGCTTTCGACCCGATCGACCTGTCCGGCACCCAGCTGGCCAACCGCATCGCGCTGGCCCCGATGACCCGGAGCCGGGCCGGTGAGGGCGGCACCGCCACCGAGCTCACCGCCACGTACTACGCCCAGCGCGCCTCGGCCGGCCTCGTGATCACCGAGGGCATCCAGTCTTCCGTGGTGGGCCAGGGCTACCCCACCACGCCCGGTCTGCACAGCGCCGAACAGGTCGCCTCCTGGCGCCAGGTCACCGACGCGGTGCACGCCGAGGGCGGCCGGATCTTCGCCCAGATCGTGCACGCGGGCCGCATCGGCCACCCGGTCCTGCTGCCGGACGGCCTCGTCCCCGTCAGCGCCTCCCCGGTCAGGGCCGAGGGGCAGGTCTACACCCACGTCGGCCCGAAGGACTTCATCGAGCCGCGCGAGCTGACGGACGCCGAGGTCCGCGCGACCGTCGCCGACTTCGTCGCCGCCTCCCGCAACGCGGTGGACGCCGGATTCGACGGGGTCGAGCTGCACGGCGCCAACGGCTATCTCATCCACCAGTTCCTGGCTCCCAACACCAACCGGCGCACCGACGCGTGGGGCGGCTCCGACGAGGCCCGCGTCCGCTTCGCCGTCGAGGTCGTCAAGGCCGTCGCCGCCGCGATCGGCCCGGAGCGCACCGCACTGCGCATCTCGCCCGGCAACGCGTACAACGACATCGACGAGCCCGCTCCGGAGGCCACGTACACCGCGCTGACGCGGGCGATCGAGCCGCTCGGCATCGCCTACCTGCACGTCCTGGAGGCCGCCCCGATCCGGGAACTGACTCTCACCCTGCGCAAGGTCTTCTCCGGGACCCTCGTCCTCAACGTGCACACCGACGGCGCCACCGGTCCCGGCGACCACACGGTGATCGACGACGGCATCGCCGACCTGATCTCCTACGGGGCGCTCTTCCTCGCCAACCCGGACCTGCCCGCCCGGCTGAAGGCGGGCGGCCCGTTCAACACCCCTGACCCGTCGACCTTCTTCGGCGGCGACGCCAGGGGCTACACCGACTACCCGGCGCTCGACGCCGTCTGACCCTCCTCGCGCGGCCTCCCGTCCCACCGCCACGAGGTCCGGCGCGGGTGGCCCGGCAGCTCGGCGCGACCGGTGGCCCACAGCAGTACGGTCCACCGGTCGCCGCCCGCCGGAGCGTCCGGGAAGAGCCGGGCCAGCACCCGGTCGCAGAGCGCCGGGGACGGCGACCAGCCCAGCCCCAGGCCCTCCGCGAGGTCATGCGTGTGCACCAGGGTCTCCACCACGCCCATCGCGGCGAAGCCCTCCGGATCGGAGATCCCGTACCCGTGGTACGAGCGCACCTCGCGCGGCGTCGTCCGCGCCATCGAGGCGAGCAGCGCCCCGCTCGCCTCCAGTGTGGCCAGCAGCCCGGCGGGACCGGCGTCCCGATCGGCGAAGACCGCGTTGCAGGGCCCGCCCTGCCGCTCGGGCGCCCACCGGTAGGGCACCTCGCGGTCCAGCGGAGGCGTACGGGGCCCCAACTGGACGGCGTAGGCGAACAGATCGTCGCTCAGGTGCTCCACCGTCTCCCAGCAGGTCCACGTGAGGCTCCCCGCGGGCGCGTCCCAGCGGTCCGCCGGGGCTCCGGCCAGCGCGTCCACCGCGAGCCGCACCGCCGAGGTCACATCGTCGGCGCTCACCGGCAGCCGGGTCCCGGTGAGCGCCGCCCGCTCGGCGGCGGAGCACTCCACACAGAACTCGTTGCCCTCGGGGTCGGCGAGCGTCGCCCAGCCGCGCCCGTTCGGCCTGCGGTGGTCGCCCACCAGGGTCGCGCCGAGCGCGAGCAGCCGCTCGACCTCCTCGTCCCGGGAGCGGTCCTGCGGCTGGATGTCCAGATGGACGCGGTTCTTGGTCTGTTTCCTCTCGTCCACCTGGACGAAGAGGATCGCCGCGCCGGGGGCCTCGACCAGCGCCTCCGGATCGCCGGGGACGTCCTCGTCGGAGAGTGGCGCGCCGAGCACCTGGGCCCAGAAGGTGCCCAGCGCGTAGGCGTCGGCGCAGTCGATCGTGATGTGGCGTACCTGGGATGTCATGGCGGACACCCTCTCCGCTGACCCGGCCCCGGTCCAGCGAGTTACACGGGGAAGGGCCGGAACGGCGTACCGTCCCGGCCCCATCCCGCCCGTGCGTGCCGCTACCTCACCGGGGTGAAGTCCCGCGCCCCGATGAACTCGGGGCGGCGGATCGGAGCCGCGAAGGGCTCCTCGGCCGCGTTCTCCACGCTGTTGAAGACGATGAAGACGTTGCTGCGCGCGTACGGGGTGATGTTGTCGCCCGAGCCGTGCATCGCGTTGCAGTCGAACCAGGTCGCCGAACCGGCCTTGCCCGTGAAGAGCCTGATGCCGTGGCGGTCGGCCATGTTCGTCAGCGCCTCGTCGGACGGGGTGCCGGCGTCCTGCATCTGGAGCGACTTCTTGTAGTTGTCCCTCGGCGTCTCGCCCGCACAGCCGAGGAACGTCTTGTGCGAACCGGGCATGATCATCAGCCCGCCGTTGGTGTCGAGGTTCTCGGTCAGCGCGATCGACACGGAAACCGCCCGCATGTTCGGCAGACCGTCCTCCGCGTGCCAGGTCTCGAAGTCCGAGTGCCAGTAGAAGCCCGTGGCCCCGAAGCCCGGCTTCACGTTGATCCGGGACTGGTGGACGTACACGTCCGAACCCAGGATCTGGCGGGCCCGGCCCACCACCCGCTCGTCGCGGACCAGAGAGGCGAAGACCTCGCTGATCCTGTGGACCTCGAAGACTGACCGTACGTTCTGCGACTGCTTCTCGACGATCGAGCGATCGTCGGCGCGGACCGCCGGGTCGGAGACCAGCCGGTCCAGCTCCGCCCGGTAGACGGCGACCTCGTCCGGGGCGATGAGCTGGTCGACGGTGAGGAAGCCGTCGTGCTCGTATCCCTGGAGGTCCTTGGCGGCGACCGGACCCGGTGCGCCCGGTGCGGACCAGATGACCGGGTCCTGGCGGGGAGCGGTCATCTCGGCGGCGCCGCGCGAGGGGTACAGATCGGCGCGTACTTCGGTGGTCATGGTGGTTCAGGCCTCCTCGGTCAGCAGGGGGTAGACGCCGTTCTCGTCATGGTCCTCCCGTCCGGTGACAGGAGGGTTGAAGACACACACGCAGCGGAAGTCGGTCTTGGGCCGCATGGTATGCCGCTCATGCCCGTCCAGCAGGTACATGGTGCCGGGCGTGATCCAGTGCGTCGCGCCGGTCTCGTCGTTGGTGAGCTCGGCCTCGCCCTCGGTGCAGAGCACCGCCTCGATGTGGTTCGCGTACCACATGGAGGTCACCGTGCCCGCGTACAGCACGGTCTCGTGGAGCGAGAAGCCCACCTTCTCCTTGGCGAGCACGATGCGCTTGCTCTCCCAGGTGCCGGACGCGGACTTCACGTGCCGGTCGGTGTTCTCGATGTCACTGAACGATCGGACGATCACGGTGAGCGGTGCCTTTCTCTCTGTACGGCGTCCCGGGCCCCGCGGCCCGGGACCTCTTCTGCTCCGCCTGCCCCGGCAGCGCCGGGTCAGGCCGTTTCGCGGACGCAGCGGGCCAGCGTGCGCAGGCCCTCGTCCAGCTCTTCGGGGGTGATGGTCAGCGGCGGCAGCAGCTTGACGACCTCGCTCTGCGGGCCCGAGGTCTCCATGAGGAGCCCCAGCTGAAAGGCGCGGGCGCAGACCGCCGAGGCGCGCGCCGGGTCCTCGAACTCCATGCCCCACACCAGGCCCCGGCCGCGGAACCGCGCGGTCGGCTCCTCGGCGCAGATGGCCAGCAGTGTCTGCTCGACCAGCTCGCCGCGGGCCAGGGTCTGCTTCTCCATCTGGCCGTCGGCCCAGTAGGCGTCCAGCACGGCGGCGGCCGTGACGAAGGCCGGGTTGTTGCCGCGGAAGGTGCCGTTGTGCTCGCCCGGCTCCCAGATGTCCAGCTCCGGCTTGAACAGGCAGAGGGACATCGGCAGGCCGTAGCCGCTGATGGACTTCGAGAGAGTGACGATGTCCGGGACGATGCCGGCCTCCTCGAAGGAGAAGAAGCCACCGGTACGGCCGCAGCCCATCTGGATGTCGTCGACGATCAGCAGCATGTCCCGGCGGTGGCACAGCTCCTGCAACGCGCGCAGCCACTCGGCGCGGGCGACGTTGATGCCGCCCTCTCCCTGGACCGTCTCCACGATCACGGCGGCCGGCTTGTTGAGCCCGGAGCCCTGGTCCTCCAGCAGGCGCTCGAACCACAGGAAGTCGGGGACCGTACCGTCGAAGTAGTTGTCGAACGGCATCGGGGTGCCGTGCACCAGCGGGATACCGGCACCGGCCCGTTTGAACGCGTTGCCGGTCACGGCGAGCGAACCCAGCGACATCCCGTGGAAGGCGTTGGTGAACGAGACGACCGACTCGCGGCCCTTGACCTTACGGGCCAGCTTCAGCGCCGACTCGACGGCGTTGGTGCCGGTCGGGCCGGGGAACATCACCTTGTACGGCAGGTCGCGCGGACGCAGGATCACGTTCTGGAACGTCTCCAGGAACGCGCGTTTGGCGGTGGTGGCCATGTCCAGGCCGTGGGTGATGCCGTCGCGCTCGATGTAGTCGATCAGCGCGCGTTTCAACACCGGGTTGTTGTGGCCGTAGTTGAGCGAGCCGGCCCCGGCGAAGAAGTCCAGGTAGGAGTGGCCGTCCTCGTCGGTCAGCCGGACGCCCTGCGCGCGGTCGAACACGGCGGGCCAGCTGCGGCAGTAGCTCCGTACCTCGGACTCCAGGGTCTCGAAGACGCTCAGTGCGGGCGGGGTGATGGTCACAGCGGATCTCCTGCGTGAGGGGGGTGTGACGTGCAGTGGTCGAGTGCTCCCCGCCGCACGGGTGCGGCCGGGATCGCGCCGAGTGGTCGGACGGCGCGAGAAGTCGGTGGGTCCGGGCGTACTGGTCGGGTACGGCCGGAGTGCGGTGGCCGGGTCGGCTCAGGTGGCGAACGGGCCTATCCGGTAGAGCACCTCGGGCAGGTGCGTCTCCTCGGGGAACAGCGCGCCGTCGAAGAGCACTTGCTTCTCCAGCGCGACGTCGTGGCGCTGCGCGTAGGACGTGAACAGCCGGTCGGAGGCGGTGTTGTCCGGCGTGATCGTCGTCTCCACGGACGACAGGCCCTGGTCGGCGGCGACCCGGGCGGTCAGCGCGTCCAGCAGAGTGGCGGCCAGTCCCTTGCCCCGGTGGGCCTGGTCGACGGCCACCTGCCAGACGACGAGGGTCTGGGGGCGGTCGGGCCTGAGGTAGCCCGTCACGAAGGCGAAGGGCTCGCCGTTCTCGCCACGGGCTACCGCGGAGGTCGCGGCGAAGTCACGGCACCACAGCAGGTAGCTGTACGAGGAGTTCAGGTCCAGGACCTTGGAGTCGCGGGCTATGCGCCAGATCGCGGCTCCGTCCTCCACTCGTGGCGCATCGATACTGATGAATTCACTTCGGGCACGGGCAAAATCTGCTGGTGCGGCGGTCATGCGAATTGAATTTACCCAGCAAATTTCTAAATTGCATCGACGTAGAGGGTTGGGTGAAGGGCCCTCATGTGTTATCAGGCGTGCGCGAGACCTCTTGAGATTCGGGTATTATTTCTTCCGCTTTGTCCTGAATTTATCGGGCATAACGCTGCCCATGTGGAGTCGGTCACAGGGTTGTAACTCTCGTGAGACCTGTCCGAATCATGAAGTTCGAGGCCGGAAAAAACTGGCCCGTTTAGGTGACGGGAAAGCGGGCAGAAGAATGTGGGAAGCTGCTTTTCGATAAAGCAGCTTTCCGCATGAGGAATATCAGAGGATCGGCCAGGTTTCCGAAACAGCCCTACGGGCAGCCTCGATATCGACCCGCAGGCCCGCATCGGCCAGCACCGCCCCCAGGGCCGCCAGCGAGGACAGCACCGCGCCCCGCGTCGCATCCGCCCCGTAGTGGTTGACCCGGATCATTTCCTTGGACAGCGCCCCGCCGCCCGCGACGAGCGGCAGCGCGGGGTCCGCCGCCAGCGCCCCCGCGACCAGCGCGACCGCGTCCGTCCCCGCCGGGACGCGCAGCGTCGTCGCCACCGGAGCCGCGTCCCGCGCCTCGTGGACGTACGGTTCCAGCCCGCCGCCCAGGGCCACCGCTCCGGCCCGGGTCGCCGCGGCGGCCGAGGTGTGGCGGGCCATCACCGTGTCCAGGCCCTCGTCCTCGATCCGCGCCACGCAGGCCTCCAGGCCCAGCATCTCCAGCTGCGCCGGGGCGTGCGGCAGCGCCGTGCGGCCGCCGTCGATCCAACGCTCCTTCCAGTCCAGGAGGGAGAGGTAGGAGCGGCGCGGGGCGGCCGGGTTGGCGGCGATCCGCTCCCAGGCCCGTGCGCTCACCGATACCGCCGACACCCCGGCGGGCCCGCCCATGGCCTTCTGCGCGCCGATCACGCACAGGTCGACGCCCCAGGCGTCCGGCAGCAGCGGTTCCGCGCCCACCGAGGCGACCGCGTCCAGCATGAACAGCGCGCCGTGCGCCCGGACCACCTCGCCGATCTCCGCGACCGGGTTGGTGTTGCCGGTCGCCGCCTCCGCGTGCACCAGCGAGACGAAGTCGATCGCCGGGTGCTCGGCGAGCGCCTCGGCGACCTGGTCGGCGGTGACCGCGGCGTGGAAGGGCACCGTGAGGTCGACGACCTCCGCGCCACAGTCCCGCAGCCAGTTGCCGAAGGTCTGCCCGTACGGTCCGGTGACCACGTTCAGCGCGGTCGAGCCGGGCCGCGCGCCGCCACGGATGCAGCCCTCCAGCGGCAGCAGCGCCTCGCCCTGGGTGATGACGACGTCCTGCTCCGTGGCGAGGAGCCGGGCCACACGACGCTCGATCGCCGCGAAGCGGTCGGCGGTGAGCGGGGGGAGGTCGAGGAAGGGGTGCGTCACGGTGGGGCTCTCTTCGGGTTCGTTCGCGGATCTGCCGGCCTGGGCCTGTGGACGCGTTCCCGGCCTTCGGGCGACGACGGGAAGGTGTCGACAGGCCCTGGAAGCCTACCGACGGCCTCGTACAGTGCGGCATATGAGTGATCAGGAGCAGCAGCGGGTGCTGCGGGTGAAGGGCCGGGTGCTCGTCGGCCCGGACGAGGTGCGGGACGAACTGTGGGCCGTGGGCGGGCGGATCACCTACGAGCGGCCGTCCGGCGCCGACGACGCGGTGACGGTCAGGGGGTGGGCGCTGCCCGGACTGGTCGACGCGCACTGCCATGTGGGCCTGGACCGGCACGGCCCGGTCGACGCGGCGACCGCCGAGAAGCAGGCGCTCACCGACCGGGAGGCCGGAGCCCTGCTGCTCCGCGATGCCGGATCTCCCTCCGACACCCGGTGGATCGATGACCGGGAGGACCTGCCGAAGATCATCAGGGCGGGCCGGCACATCGCCAGGACCCGTCGCTACATCCGCGACTACGCCCATGAGATCGAGCCCGGCGACCTCGTCGCGTACGTGGCCCGGGAGGCCCGGCGCGGGGACGGCTGGGTCAAGCTCGTGGGGGACTGGATCGACCGCGACGCCGGGGACCTGACCGCCTGCTGGCCGCGCGGCGAGGTCGAGGCGGCCATCGCCGAGGCGCACCGGCTGGGCGCCCGTGTCACCGCGCACTGCTTCGCCGAGGAGTCGCTCACCGACCTGGTGGAGGCGGGTATCGACTGCGTCGAGCATGCCACCGGCCTCACCGAGGACACCATCCCGCTCTTCGCCGAGCGGGGGGTCGCGATCGTTCCGACGCTGGTCAACATCGCCACCTTCCCCGACCTCGCGGCGGGTGGCGAGGCCAAGTTCCCCCGCTGGTCGGCCCATATGCGACAGCTGCACGAACGCCGCTACGACACCGTGCGCGCCGCGTACGACGCCGGGATCCCCGTCTACGTCGGCACCGACGCGGGCGGCTCCCTGGCGCACGGCCTGGTCGCGGGAGAGGTCGCCGAGCTCGTCACGGCGGGCATTCCGCCCCTTCAGGCCCTCTCCGCCACCGCGTGGGGAGCCAGGCGCTGGCTGGGGCGGCCCGCGCTGGAGGAGGGTGCTCCGGCGGACCTGGTCGTGTACGACGAGGACCCGCGGGCGGACGTCCGGGTGCTGGCGGCCCCTCGGCACGTCGTGCTGAACGGGCGTGTGATCGGCTGAGAGCGGCGCGGTGCCGTGTTGACGAGCAGTGACGGATGCGGTCCCGGACTCGTTGAATCACCTCTGTGCGTGCTCCGGCGCGAGCGCACTCCGTACGGCTCGCGCCGGGTGAAACGCGTGACATCAGCGAACGCACGTGCCGAAAGATTCGAATATGCGCGCGGAAACCCCCCTTTGGGGTGAACTCACTTCAGGTATCCGCCAGTTCACCCTCAGTGCGTAAAGATTCACGGAGTCGAGGCCGCCGGCACAGGCGATGTCCCCCATGGCACTGTGCCGGTGGCTCCATGTCTCATGTGGGGGTTCCACCATCTTGAACAGCAACACCTTCCGTCTCGCCGCCCTGGCGATCGCCGTCGGCCCCGTCGCCCTGCTTGCCGCCGTCCCCGCGCACGCAGCCCCGGCGACGCCCACCACCGGTGGCGAGGGCAGGGCGAGCGCGGTCGTGCTCCGTACCGGGCTCGACGTCTCACTCCTCAACAAGTCCGTCCAGGTGCCCCTCAAGGTCACGCTCAACGAGGTGCGTGCCCCGGCCAGCGCCGGGAAGACCGCGCTCAGCGTCAACGTGGACGGGGTGGAGGGCGGAGCCCCGGTCAGCGTCCTGCGCGCCGACGTGGCCACCGCGAACGCCACGGTGGACGAGCACAGGGCCGAGGGCCACACCAACCTGGCGAAGGCCAGGATCCATGTGCCCGGACTGCCGGTCCTCTCGCTCATCGAGGTCGAGAAGGTCACCTCCAAGGCGGTCTGCGAGGCCGGTAGGAAGCCCGTCGCCGAGTCGAACGTGCTCGGCCATGTCGCGGTGCTCGGCAAGAAGGTGACGCTCTCCGCGGGCGGACCGACCCGGGTGGCGGTGCCGGGCGTCGGCGAGGTCTCCCTCGACCTGTCCAGGACGGTCACCACCGAGCGCACGGCGGCCGCCACGGCGCTTCGGCTCAAGGTGTCGGTGAACCCCCTGAATCTCAACGTCGCCGAGGTGGAGGGCGAGGTCACCCTCGCCGAGGCGACCTGCGAGACCCCGAAGGGGCCGAAGCCCCCCGAGAAGCCGGGCTCCACGGACGGCGGTTCCACGAGCGGCGGCGAGGTGAGGACACAGACCGGCTCCGATACCGGCCCCGCCCCCGCCGAGGCCAACCTCGCCGAGACCGGCGGCAGCTCGACCACCCCGTACATCGCGGGCGGAGCGGCCCTGCTGCTCGCCGTCGGCGCCGGCGCGACGGTGCTGGCGCGCAGGCGTGGCAGCAGCCGGAGCTGACAAGCGTGAGGGGGCGGCGTTCGCACGACGAACGCCGCCCCCGCCCCTGCGGGCCCCTCAGCGCCCCGATCTCGCGGGCAGCGCCTGCACGGCCTGGTCCAAGGCCTGGAGGAAACGATTGGTCGTGGCCCGGTCGCGGACCGCGAGCCGCAGCCACTGCGTCCCCAGCCCCGGGAAGGTGTCCCCGCGCCGCGCCGCGAAGCCCAGCAGCCGCAGCCGCTCCCGGACCTCCGCCGCCCGCTCCAGACGTACCAGGACGAACGGCCCCCGGGCCGCGTCCACCACCTCCACCTCGCTGAACTCGGCCAGCCCGGCGAGCAGATGGGCACGGTCCACCGTGATCCGGTCCGCCGCCTCGGCCGCCTCCACCAGCGCCCGCGGCTCCATGCACGCCTCCGCCGCCGCCAGCGCCGGGGACGACACCGGCCACAGCGGCTGCGCCTCGGAGAGCAGCGCCACGGTCTCCGGACCGGCCAGGACGTAACCGATCCGCAGCCCGGCGAGCCCCCACGTCTTGGTGAGGCTGCGCAACACCACGAGCCCCGGGATGTCCGTCCGGTCGCACAGTGCCTCGCGCTCGCCCGGCACGACGTCCATGAACGCCTCATCGACCACCAGCGTCCGCCCGGGCCGCGCCAACCGCTCCAGCAGCGCGGCCGGATGCAGCACGGACGTCGGGTTCGTCGGGTTGCCGATCACCACGAGGTCCGCCTCCTCGGGCACCGCATCCGGATCGAGCCGGAAGCCGTCCTCGGCACGCAGCAGCACCCGCCCCACCTCGTGCCCGGCCGCCCGCAGGGCCGCCTCCGGTTCGGTGAACTGAGGATGCACCACCACCGGACAGCGGGCCGGAAGGGCACGGGCGATCAGGACGAACGCCTCGGCCGCGCCCGCCGTCAGCAGCACCCGCTCCACCGGCAGCCCGTGCCGGCCGGCGACCGCGGCGCGGGCGGAGGACCCGTCCGGGTAGGAGGCCAGCGAAGTGAGCGACGCGGCTATCCGCTCGCGCAGCCACTCCGGGGGAGTGTGGGTACGGACGTTCACCGCGAGATCGGTCAGATTCTCGCCGCGCACCTCCGCGTCGCCGTGGTGGCGCAGGTCGGGCCCTGCGCTCTCGATGTTCCGTGTGGGGGGACTCATGGCAGCCATGGTGAACGGGCGGGAGCCCGTCGTCACCGGTGAGGTGGAAGTTTTCCTCCCGGAAACCTCGAGAGTCCCGGAAACCTCGAGAGTCCCGGAAACCTCAAAAGTTCCGGCGACCGCCGGAATCCGGCGGGCCACCGCGCAGGTCGCCATCCCTCCGGCCGAGGCCTTCCCGCCCGGAGCGCGGGTCTTCGGCACCACCAGTTCGTCCGCCTCGATCAGCGCCGCCGCCTCCGCGACCGACGGCGTCCCCACCGCCGCACCGACCGCGCCCGAGGGATGCGGCACCCGGACCTCGGCCAGCGCGCCGGCCGGATGGGTCCGCAGCGGCACCCCGAGCCGGGCCGCCGCCCCCACGATCCCCGGCTCGTCCCCCTTGGAATCGACCGTCGCCACCTCCAGCACGTCCGCCGCGTCCAGCCCAGCCCCGCGCAACACCGCCTCGATCAGGGCGAACACGACCTCGCCGGGGGCACCCCGGCGCGCGCCGACCCCCACCACCAGACTGCGGGCCCCGGACTCCGGTCCGGTGCCGACGGATGCTCCGGTCATCGGCGGAGTCCTGCCTTTCAGGTCAAACGTCTCGGTGGTACGGGGGAGCGGGCGGGGACGATCCGTATACGGGCACGGGCACGGGCACGGACGCCCCCGGTAAGGACACCCTGAGATGCGGAGGGAGGCACCGATCGGCTAGCAAGGCCCCATGGCGGTGTTCGTCGCGCTCGGCGCGTTCCTGATGACTCTGGCCGGCGGCTGGGTCGCACAACGCGTCACCGACCGCCGTCACCTGGTGCTCGGCTTCGCGGGCGGCCTGATGCTCGGCGTGGTCGGACTCGACCTCCTGCCGGAGGCGATCGAGGCGGCGGGCACGCCGGTGTTCGGGGTGCCCGCCGCCCTGCTGCTGTTCGTCGGCGGCTTCCTGGCGGCCCATCTGGTCGAGCGGCTGCTCGCCGTACGCCAGGTGGCACACGGGGCGAGCGGCGAACGCGTCCCGCAGGTGGGGCTGACGGCGGCCGCCGCGATGGTCGGGCACAGCTTCATGGACGGCTTCGCGCTCGGCGCCGCCTTCCAGGTCAGCAGCTCCATGGGCGTGGCCGTCGCGCTGGCGGTGATCAGTCATGACTTCGCCGACGGATTCAACACGTACACCCTCACCAGTCTTTACGGGAACGCCCGCCGCAAGGCGCTCCTGATGCTGTTCGCGGCTGCCGCGGCACCGGTCGTGGGCGCCGCGACGACGCTGCTGTTCACCCTTCCGGAGGAACTGCTCGGCGGCTATCTCGGCTTCTTCGGCGGAGCGCTGCTCTACCTGGCCGCTGCGGAGATCCTTCCCGAGGCGCACCACACCCATCCCGCCCGCTCCACCCTTCTCTGCACCATCGGGGGCGTGGGCTTCATCTGGCTGGTCGTCGGCATCGCGGAGTGAGCCGCGCGTACGCCCGAGCGCTTCGTCACGACGGACGCGCCCCCTGGGCTGTGGTTCACCGGTGAACCGGTTCACCGCGCCCGGCAGTGCTCGACGAACCGTCGGGCCACCCCGGGCGAAGCGGCCCAGTGGGTGTGCAGATAGCTCGCGTGCACGCCCCGCTGGACATACCCCTCGACCCGCCGCTCCGGCTGGTGCATGCCCCAGGCCGGCGTGGTCCCCGCCCCCGGCTCCAGCACCGTGCGGTGGAACTCATGACCGCGCATCCGGGTCCCCGCCACCGCCAGCGCACTGTCCGACACGGCCACCGCCTGCCGGTACCCGAGCGTGAGGCGCTCGGACATCCGGGCCTCGGCGTCCAGCACCCCGCACATGGGCTTCCCGTCCAGCTCCCGCGCCAGATACAGCAGCCCCGCGCACTCGGCCGCCACCGGGGCGCCGCTCAGGGCCAAGTCCGTGACCTCCCGCCGCAACGGCTCGTTGGCCGACAGCTCGGGGGCGTACACCTCCGGGAACCCGCCGCCGATCACGAGCCCCGCCGTACCCACCGGCAGCTTCTCGTCCCGCAGCGGGTCGAAGACCACGACCTCCGCACCGGCCGCCGTCAGCAGCTCGGCGTGCTCCGCGTACGCGAAGGTGAACGCCGCCCCGCCGGCCACGGCCACGACGGGCCGCACGGAACCGGTGACCGAGGCGGGCGTCGCCTCCCACGCGGCGTCCGGCAGGGCCGGCGCGGTCCGGGCCAGCGCCATCAGCGCGTCCAGGTCGCACCCGGCGCGCACCCGTCCGCCCATCGCCGTCACGGCGTCCACCGCTTCGGAGCCCCGCTCGGCCACCGGGACGAGCCCCAGATGGCGCGAGGGCGTCGCCACCTGCGGGGCCCGGCGCAGGACGCCCAGGACCGGCAGCCCCGACTCGTCCAACGCGTCCCGCAGCAGCGCCTCGTGCCGGTCGGAGGCCACCTTGTTCAGGATCACCCCGCCGATCCGGACCTCCGGGTCCCAGGAGGCGAACCCGTGCACCAGGGCCGCCACCGAACGGGACTGCGAGGAGGCGTCCACCACCAGCACCACGGGCGCCCGCAGCAGCTTCGCCACCTGCGCGGTGGACGCCAGCTCCCCCTGTCCCGAGGCGCCGTCGTACAGCCCCATCACCCCCTCGACCACGGCGAGGTCGCACCCCGCCGACCCGCGCGCGAACAGCGGGGCGATCAGGTCCGTCCCGCACATGTACGCGTCGAGATTGCGGCCGGGGCGTCCCGTCGCCAGCGAGTGATAGCCCGGATCGATGTAGTCCGGCCCCACCTTGTGGGGCGAGACGGCGAGCCCGCGCGCGGCGAAGGCGGCCATCAGACCGGTGGCGACGGTGGTCTTGCCGCTGCCGGAGGCCGGAGCGGCGATGACCAGACGGGGCACAGTCACCACTCGATGCCCCTCTGGCCCTTCTGCCCCGCGTCCATCGGGTGCTTGACCTTCGACATATCGGTCACCAGGTCGGCGGCCTCGATCAGCGCGTCCGGCGCGTTGCGGCCGGTGATCACCACATGCTGGGTGCCGGGCCGGTTCCGCATCACCTCGACGACCTCTTCGGTGTCGATCCAGCCCCAGTGCATCGGGTAGGCGAACTCGTCGAGCACGTACAGCTTGTACGTCTCGGCCGCCAGATCGCGCTTGACCTGCTCCCAGCCCTCGCGGGCCTTCTCCTCGTTGTCGAGCTGACCGTCGCGCTGGACCCAGGACCAGCCCTCGCCCATCTTGTGCCAGTCGACGGTGCCGCCCTCGCCGCTCGCTCCGAGGACCTTCAGCGCGTTCTCCTCGCCGACCTTCCACTTCGCCGACTTCACGAACTGGAACACCCCGATCGGCCAGCCCTGGTTCCAGGCCCGCAGGGCGAGCCCGAAGGCCGCCGTCGACTTGCCCTTGCCGATGCCCGTGTGGACGAACAGGAGCGGGCGGTTGCGCCGCTGACGGGTGGTGAGCCCGTCGTCCGGCACCGATGTCGGCTGTCCCTGCGGCATTAAGCGGCCCTCCCGGCTGCGGTGACGTCCTTGACGAGCCCGGCGATCGAGTCGGCCCGCAGTTCGTCGAGCGTGACGGCGGTGCCTCCCAGTTCCCGGGCGAGTTCCCCGGCGAGACCGAGGCGTACGTACCCCGACTCGCAGTCCACGACGACCGAGGCCGTCCCCTCCGAGCGGTGCAGCCGCCCGGCCCGCCCCGCGAGCGCCACCGGCTCCGGCCCACCGGTCGCCCGGCCGTCCGTGACCACGACGAGCAGCGGCCGCCGCGACGGATCGCGCAGCCGCTCCACGCGCAGCACGTCATGCGCCTTGAGCAGCCCGGCGGCCAGCGGGGTACGACCCCCGGTCGGCAGCGACTCCAGACGGGAGGCGGCCGCGTCGACGGACGAGGTCGGCGGCAGTACCACCTCCGCCTCCTTGCCCCGGAAGGTGACCAGGCCGACCTTGTCCCGCCGCTGATAGGCGTCCAGCAGCAGTGACAGCACGGCCCCCTTGACCGCGCTCATCCGCTGCCGCGCCGCCATCGAGCCCGACGCGTCCACGACGAACAGCACGAGGTTGCCCTCCCGCCCCTCCCGGGTCGCCTGCCGCAGATCGTCCCGGCGCACCACGAGCCCCCGCCCTGAACGCCCGCGCGCCCGCTGGTGCGGGGCGGCGGCCTGCACGGTCGCGGCCAGGTGCAGCTTGGTCAGCGACCCCTGTGGGCGGCGGGCGCCGGTCGTACGCCCGTGCTCGGTACGGGCCCGGGAACGGCGCCCCGCAGCGCCCTCGCCGAGCCCCGGCACGCTGAGCATCTTCGTCCGGAACGGCTCGGCGGACGCCACCGGTTGCTGCTCGGCCCCGGTGGACCGGCCGGGCGCGCCGGGGCTGCCCTCAGGTGCCTGCGATGGCGTGTCACCGCCGCCCTCGTCCTCGCCCCGCGGCGGCGTACGGTCTCCGTCGGCCTGGGGCGGTACACCGCCACCACCGCCGTCATCGTTCCCGCCCCCGTCGGGATCAGGATCGGGATCAGGACCGGGCTGGTCGCCGCCCCCGCTCTCCCCCTGATCGTCGGCGGCCTGTTCCAGGGTCTGGTCGAGCTTGTCCTCGTCCAGGCCGGGCGCGTCGAAGGGGTTACGGCGACGCCGGTGGGGGAGCGCGAGGAGAGCGGCCTGCCGCACGTCGTCGGCGGTGACCTCCTCGCGGCCCGCCCAGGCGGCCAGCGCGGTCGCGGTACGGGCCATCACGATGTCGGCCCGCATCCCGTCGACCTCGAACGCGGCGCAGGTCGCGGCGATCTGCCGCAACACGCCGTCACCGAGCACGACGCCGGGCAGCAGGGAGCGCGCGGAGGCGATGCGTTCCCGCAGGGCGCTCTCCTCCCCGGCCCAGCGCGCGGCGAACCCTTCGGGATCGTCGTCGTACGCGAGCCTGCGCCGCACGACCTCGACCCGCTCGTCGGTGTCCCGGGACGCGGCCACCTCGACGGTCAGCCCGAACCGGTCCAGCAACTGCGGCCGCAGCTCGCCCTCTTCCGGGTTCATCGTCCCGACCAGCAGGAACCGCGCCGCATGCCGTACGGAGACGCCCTCGCGCTCGACGTACGAGGCGCCCATGGCCGCCGCGTCCAGCAGCAGGTCCACCAGGTGGTCGTGGAGCAGGTTGACCTCGTCGACGTACAGGATCCCGCGGTGCGCGTCGGCCAGCAGCCCCGGCTCGAACGCCTTCACGCCCTCCGACAGCGCCCGCTCGATGTCCAGCGCCCCCACGAGCCGGTCCTCGGACGCGCCGACGGGCAGCTCCACGGTCCGCGCGGCCCGCGACACACCGGCCGCCTCCGCGTGCGGCCCGTCGGGACACGCCGGATCGGGGGAGACGGGATCACAGGAGAACCGGCACCCCGGCACGACGGAGACCTCCGGCATGAGCGCGGCGAGCGCCCGCACGGCGGTGGACTTGGCGGTCCCCTTCTCGCCCCGCACGAGCACCCCGCCGACAGCCGGGCTGACCGCGTTCAGCAACAGCCCGAGCCGCAGGTCGTCCTGCCCGACGATCGCGGTGAAGGGATACGGCGTACTCACGAGGCCTCCTCGTTGACATCAACATCAGCAGTCTCAAGCCCCTGGGGCGGTGCGTCCGGGGACCCGGCGGAATCAGGCCCGGCGGACCTTGATCCGGCGGACCCGGCAAAATCAAGCCACTCCGGCGATTGAGGAGCGGGGTCCGGGGCAGCGCTCCGGCTCTCCGGAGCCTCCGCACCCGGCTCGGCCCCCGCACCCGCCCCCGGCGTCGAAGACGCCGCCGGCGCCCCCGGCGGCACGAACGGCAACCCAGCGGGCGCACCCCCCTCGATCAGCCGCCACAACGCATCCGTGTCCGCGTGCTCCTCCACCAGATCCCCGAGGCGATCGAGCTGCTCCTCCCGCAACTCCCCGAAACTCGTGTCCGGCGCCGGCACGAACCGCCGCCCGGCGGCTCGGGCCACCTCCACCAGGAACCGCCGCCGGAACGCGTCGCTCTCCAGCGACCCGTGCCAGTGCGTCCCCCACACCGCCCCCACCCGGCATCCGTCGAGGAACGGCTCCCCGCCCCGCACATCGGCCACCCCGTGGTGGATCTCGTACCCCTCCACCGGCTCGCCCAGCGCCGAACCGACCGGCCGCGCCAGCGTCTTGTCCCGGTCGAAGCGGATGCGCACCGGCAGCAGCCCGAGCCCGTCCACGATGCCCGCCCGCGACTCCACCTCGTCCTCGATCCGCTCGCCGAGCACCTGGAACCCGCCGCAGATCCCCAGCACCGGCCGGCCCTCCGCCGCCCGCCGCAGCAGCGCGTCCGCGAGGCCCCGCTCGCGCAGCCAGGCCAGCGCCCTCACCGTGCCGCGCGTCCCGGGCACGATCACCAGGTCCGCGTCGGCCAGCTCCTCCGCCCGGTCCACGAACCGCACGACGACGCCCGGTTCGGCGGCCAGCGCGTCCACGTCCGTGAAGTTCGACATCAGCGGCACCGCGCAGACCGCCACCCGCAGCACGTCCTCGCCGTACGGGGGCGTCACGACCGACTCCCGCACCGCACCCCGCAAGGACACCCGCAGGCCGTCCTCCTCGTCGATACCGAGCCCGTGGGCGAAGGGCAGCACCCCGTACGTTCGCCGCCCGGTCAGCTCGTACAGCATGTCCAGGCCCGGCTCCAGCAGCGAGACATCGCCCCGGAACTTGTTCACCAGATACCCCGCGACCAGCGCCTGGTCCTCGGGGTCCAGCAGCGCCGTCGTCCCGAAGAACGACGCGAAGACCCCGCCCCGGTCGATGTCCCCGACCACCAGGACGGGGAATCTCGAGGCCCGCGCGATCCCCATGTTCACGATGTCCGTGCGCCGCAGATTGATCTCGGCCGGGGACCCGGCCCCTTCGCAGATGACCGCGTCGTACGTGGCACGCAGCTGCTCCAGGCAGTCCGTCACCGTCCCGAGCAGTGCCTCCTGACGGCCCCCGTGGTACCCCCGGGCACTCATCTCGCCGACCGGCTTCCCCATCAGGACCACCTGGCTGGACCGGTCGCTGCCGGGCTTCAGCAGCACCGGGTTCATCAGGGCCGTCGGCTCCACCCGGGCGGCCTGCGCCTGCATCGCCTGGGCCCGGCCGATCTCCGCGCCCTCCCGGGTCACGAAGGAGTTCAGGGACATGTTCTGGGCCTTGAAAGGGGCGACCGCCACACCCCGGCGCGCCAGCCAGCGGCAGATGCCCGCCGTGACGACGCTCTTGCCCGCGTCCGATGTGGTCCCCGCGACCAGCAGCCCGCCGCTCATACCCGCTCCCGTTCCCGTTGCCGTACCGCGTTCCGTGCCGGACCGTTCATGACCGTCTCCGCTCCCGCCCCGCGACCAGCAGGCCCGCGATCAGCCGCCCCGCCACGCACACACCGAGGGCCAGTGTGCTCACCCGGCGCGACAGCCGTACCGCGCGTTCGATGTCCGCGCCCCGCACGTCCCGCCCGGACTCCCCGTTCAGCACCGGTCGGTGCTCGACGCGCCCCGCGTACGCCAGGGTCCCGCCCAGCCGTACGCCGAGCGCTCCCGCGAACGCGGCCTCCACCGGCCCCGCGTTCGGGCTCGGGTGACGCCCCGCGTCCGCCCTCCAGGCGCGTACGGCCTCCCGGGGCCGCCCGCCCGCCGCCACGGCCAGCGCGGCCGTCAGGCGGGCGCCGGGCCACCCCGTGAGGTCGTCCAGGCGGGCCGAGGCCCAGCCGTAGCGACGGTAGCGGGGCGACTTGTGGCCGACCATCGCGTCGAGCGTGTTCACGGCCCGGAAGCCGACGAGCCCCGGCACCCCGCCGATCGCCCCCCACACCAGCGCGCCGACGACGGCGTCCGAGGTGTTCTCGGCGACCGACTCGACGACCGCGCGGGCGATGCCCGGACCGTCCAGGGAGTGCGGATCGCGCCCGCACAGGTGCGGCAGCCGCTCCCGTGCCACGTCCAGGTCCCCGGCGGCCAGGGCGCCGCCGATGGCGCGGGCCTCCCGCCCCAGCGAGGTCACCCCGACGACGGACCAGGTGGTGGCGGCGGTCAGCGCGACGGCAAGCGCGGGGCGTCCCCGGGTGGCGCGGGCGGCCAGCGCGGCGACCCCCGCGGCGCCCCCGGCGCACACGAGGGTGTGCAGGGCGCCCGCGCCCCGGTCGTCACGCCACAGGCGGGATTCGGCCCGCGCGGCGGCGCGGCCGAATCCGGCGACGGGGTGGCCCCGACGGGGATCGCCGAGCAGGGCGTCGGCGATCAGCCCGGCCGTGGCGCCGTACGCGAAGACGCGGTCGGCACGCACGACTCAGCCCGTCGCGGGGAGAGGAGTTCCGGCACCAGGGCCTGTCGTAGGGGGCACAGGAAGCGGCACACGGCGGCCGGGCATGGCGTAGGTCCTCACTCAGGGTCCGCGCCCTGGTTCGACGTGACCGGCGACGAGAGTCTCCTGGCTTCCGGATCCGCGGTTCCCCCGGCCTTCCAGCCCGCGTGTCGCGAGCCGTGACGTCCGGTGTGGGGGAGCGCTCCCCGGTGACAGTGGCGGGACCGCGCCGGATTCGCACCGGCTTCCTCTGCTGTCGCCGTAAATGGCTCCGGCAGTCCACCACGCCCCGCGAACAACCGTCAACTCGCTGTTGACCTGCGGGGCTGCACGGTGTGCGGACGCACGTCGGGCCGGACACACGAGGGTGTGTCCGGCCCGAAGGTGTACGCGGTCAGGCGTGCGGGGATCGGGGTCAGGCGACGATCAGGTAGATCCCGTACGAGACCGCAGCAACGCACAGCCCGAAGCAGGCGTACGCGCCGGTGCGCGCCAGGGCGACCGATCCGCCGGAGCCGCTGCTTCCGGCCGTGGCGGACTGCTTGGAGAGGGCGACGATGCCCACGGTGAAGAGGCCGACCAGCGCGATGGTGACCACAAGACTGACACCGAAGACGGCGGCGAGAGCTGCCCAGTCGATTTTCATGCGGATCTGTCCTTACACCTTGGCCGACGGCCGGGCCGGGTCGTCGGGCACCGGGGCCGGAATGGTGGTCGTGAGGTCGGAGGCCGGGCCTCCGACGGGTGGCGGCTGGACCGCGGCGATGGCGGTGGTGACGACGCCCTGGGGCTCGTCGTCGCCCGTGTCGTTGACATTGGTGTGGTCGACCGGCTGGCGGCGCGAGGCCAGCCAGATGGCGAAGGAACCGCCCACCAGGAGGACCGCGGTCACAGCGATGCCCCAGGGTCCCTGCTTGGTCAGGAACTCGGCGCCCGCGCCGATCAGGCCCGCGGCCGGGAGCGTGAGGCCCCAGGCGACGAACATCCGGGTGGCGGTGGACCAGCGGACCACACCGCCCTTGCGGCCGAGGCCCGCGCCCATCACGGCACCGGAGCAGGACTGCGTGGTGGAGAGCGAGAAGCCGAGGTGCGAGGAGGCCAGGATGACGGTCGCCGCACTGGTCTGGGCGGCGAAGCCCTGCGGCGGCTGGAGGTCGGTCAGACCCCTGCCCATGGTGCGGATGATGCGCCAGCCGCCGAGGTAGGTGCCGAGCGCGATGGCCACACCGGCGGAGACGATGACCCACATGGGCGGGTTGGAGCCGGGGGCCAGGACACCGCTGGTGACCAGCGCCAGGGTGATGATGCCCATCGTCTTCTGGGCGTCATTGGTGCCGTGGGCGAGCGAGACGAGACCGGCGGAGGCGATCTGCCCGGCCCGGTAGCCCTTGGCGGTCGACTTGAGCTGGTTCGGGTCGGTGACCTTCCGGTTGATCCGGTACGTCAGTCGCGTGGCCAGCATCGCGGCGATACCGGCCACCAGGGGAGCCGCGATCGCGGGCAGCAGCACCTTGGTGACGACGGTGCCGCCGTTGATCGAGGACCAGCCGGCCGACATGACGGCGGCGCCGATCAGTCCGCCGAACAGGGCGTGGGAGGAGCTGGACGGCAGGCCCAGCAGCCAGGTCAGGAGGTTCCACAGGATGGCGCCGACGAGCGCCGCGAAGATGACCTCGGTTCTGATGCCGTCCTCGTTGACAATCCCGCCGGAGATCGTCTTGGCGACCTCCACCGACAGGAACGCGCCGATCAGGTTGAGTACGGCGGACATCGCCACCGCTGTCTTGGGCTTCAGAGCGCCGGTCGAGATGGTCGTCGCCATCGCGTTGGCGGTGTCGTGGAAACCGTTCGTGAAATCGAACACGAGAGCTGTCACGACCACAATCGCAAGCAGCAGCGTGATGTGTTCCATTTACCCAGGCAATCGTTCGACGTCAGTGGCATGTGGACCGTAGGCAACCTGGATGAACGGAAGGTGAACTGGGCAGGGCGTTGCGGTGACTCCAAGCGGAGCGTGTTGACTCCGCTTGTGTGCGGGAGGGTCTGTGTGATGCCTCTGAGGTGCGGCGTTGGCGGCCTTTTGCCGCGATTCGGCGAACATTTTGAACGGCTGTTCGGCACCCGGAAGAGATCCCCGTCACCTCCCATGTGATGTTCCGGTTGCGCCTTCCGCCCCCTACGCTCGCCCCATGAGCGAGCAGCACCCGGAATCCGTCCGCCAGGCCTGGCGGGGTGTCGTCGACACAGCCCGCCGCAGCGCGGCGGACGGACTGGTCGTCGGCACCTCGGGCAATGTGTCGGCCCGCGTCGGCGACCTGGTCCTGGTCACGCCCAGCGGGGTGCCCTACGACCGGCTCGGCCCCCAGGACGCGGTCGGCGTCGACCTGGAAGGCCGCCAGGTCCTCGGCGACCTCGCGCCGACCAGCGAACTCCCCCTCCACCTGGCCGTCTACCGCTCCGCCGACGCCGCCGCCGTGGTCCACACCCACGCCGTGCACGCCACCGCCGTCTCCACGCTCGTCACCGAGGTGCCGCTCGTCCACTACGCGGCCGCCATCCTCGGCGGCCCCGTCCGCACCGCCGCCTACGCCCGCTACGGCACCCCGGAACTGGCCGAAGCCATGCTCGGGGCCCTTCGGGACCGCACCGGCTGTCTGCTGGCCAACCACGGCACCGTCACCTACGGCGACACGCTCGACCAGGCCTACGAGCGCACCGCCCAACTGGAGTGGCTCTGCCGTCTCTGGCTCACCGCGAGCTCCGTGCCCGGCCGCACCCCGTCCCTGCTCGACGCGGCCCAGCTGGACGAGGTGACGGAAGCGCTCAAGGGATACGGCCAGTCCGGCTGAGCCGCGCCCGCGTTCCGCGCCTGCCCCCCGGCGCCCTCGCGAACCATCCGGGGCCCGACCCCTGGCCCCGACCCCTGGCCCCGGACCCCGGCCCCGACCCCCGGTCCCGGCCCCGGACGGCCCGACGACGGCTCGTGTCGGCCCCGGACGGCCCCGACCAACCCCGACCCGCGCCCGCCCCGGACGGGCCCGTCCGCTGGCAGCCCGCCTCCCGCCCCACGACACTGAAGCGGTGCGCCCGGTAACCGCGACGGCAACGGCCGTCACCACGATCCTCGGCGTCGGTGCGACAGCGGTCGCGGCCGGCCGGTACGCCAGCGACGTCGCCCTCAAAGCGGCGCCCGGACGTCCCCTCCCCGCCGACCGCAGACTCACCGTGCACGCCACGGCGGCCGGACAGGTCACCCTGACCCGGTCCTTCTCGGCGCTCCGGCCCGGCATCTACGGTCTGTCCGGATCCGGCGTCCACGCGGTCGTCGGGCCCGTCGTCGAAGGGGCCTCCCAAGCTGCCGACACCGTCGTCCGCAGACTGGAGAGCGTCGGCCAGGGGCTCCTCGAACCGGGCGTGAAAGTCCGGCTCACCCCCGCGCTGTACGGGGGTGACCCGAGCGGCGGCCCCGGGCTGGACCACCAGGAGGTCGAGATCCCCGGTGAGCTGGGAACCCTGCCCGCCTGGTACGTCCCCGGCGCCCGCGACACCTGGGTGATCACCGTGCACGGCCTCGGCACCACCCGGACCCACCCCATGAACCTGATGGGGTTCCTGCACGGACAGCGCCTCCCCGTGCTCGACCTCGCCTACCGGGGCGACCCCGGAGCCCCCCGCCCCGCGGACGGCCTCGGCCACTTCGGCGCCTCCGAGTGGCGCGACCTCGACGCCGCTCTCCGCTGGGCCCTGCGCCACGGGGCCCGGAACGTGATCGTCCACGGCTGGTCCACCGGCGCCACCATGGCTCTGTACGCCGCGGTCGAGTCCCCGCTCCGCGACCGGATCAGCGGCCTCGTCCTCGACTCCCCGGTGCTGGACTGGGCGGTCACCCTGCGCGCCCTGGCCGCGGCCCGCGGTGTCCCGGCCGCCCTGCTGCCGCTCGCCGTGCGCGCCGCCCAGGGCAGGACCGGGATGAACGCCGCCCCGGTGCTGGAGACCTCGGCGCCGGCCTCCCTGCGCACCCCGACCCTGATCCTGCACGGCCCGGACGACACGATCGCCCCCTGGGGCGCCTCCCGCGAGCTCGCCGCCCGCCGCCCGGACCTGGTCAGCCTCCACGCCGTACCGCAGGCTCCACATGCGTCGATGTGGAACGCCGATCAGGTCCGCTACGAGGAGACCCTGCGACGCTTCCTCACGCCCCTGATGTGAGCCGATGGGGTGAACTCTCCCGCTTGCCATCGCACCGGGGGAACCTTTCCCGTACCGGCGAAACGCCTTCCGTTTGGGCTTTCGGGCCGTCAGGAGCAAGACTGCTCCCGTGACGTCCCGTACTCCGCGCGACTCCAGGCTGCGACTTGTCCGCCCGCGACCCCTCGCTACCGCCCGCAAGGCCGTGACGACCCGGCGTACCAGGCCGGCTCCCCGGCCCCCCGAGGGCACCCCGCCCCGGACGGAACTGGCACGCCAGGCCAGGGCGGTGCTCGCCGACGCCGTACGCATCGCCCACTGGGCGGCCGGCCCGCCGGGGCCGGGCACCGCCGCCCCGCTCGCGGCCCACGCCCTCGAACGGGCGGCCACCACTCTGGAACTCTCCCCGGCGCAGGTCCGCGCCGGTTGGGACCGGGCCCGGCTGGCCGGACTGATCGAACTGCACGGCGACACCGCCCGTCCCGGCTGGCGACTGCGCGCCTGGGACCGGGACGACTCCGCCGTCCTGCGCGGCTGGGTGGCGCTCTTCGATGCCTGGTCGCTCGTCCACGCCGCACCCGCGGACATCGAGGCGGGCGCGGTCGCCGAAGCCGTCGAGGCCGTGCCCCAGGTGCTCTCCCTCCTCCAGCTCTCCGCGGGTCCCGTCACCGTCCCCGCCCTGCTGGACCTCCTCGGGCAGCGCGTCGCCGAACTCCAGGAGGAGCGCTGCGAAGTGCCCCTGGGGCCCGGCAGAACCGGGCCCGCCGCCCCGGCGGAGAGCCCCGCCGGGGCGCGGGCGGCCGAAAGCGGCGCCGGACCCGCCCGGAGCGCCGGCCTCAACGCCCTGCTGCTCGACTGGGCCCTGGAGGGCCTCGCCGCCGTCGGGGCGCTGACGCTCGGCAAAGGGCACGCCACCCTCACCCCGCTCGGCAACTGGGCGGTCTGGGTCAAGCTGGAGCAGATCTGCGTCGCGGCCCAGAGCCCGGCCGGGAACATCGAGCAGTCCGCCGCCGACATGCTCCTCGGCTGCGCCCGGCTCACCCCCGGCCCGGCCCGCGACGAATACCGCGCCTGGCTCGCCGCCCGCACCGTCGGCAGCGCCGTCGCCGAACTGCTGGCCGTCGCCCGGGGCGAGGACGCGCTGCTGCGCGGACTGGCCTTCGAGGCGCTGAGGGTCGTCGGCGCCCCCGCCGAACCCGAGGTCCGCGCCGTGCTCCGCGAACCCTCGCTGCGGCCCTACGCGCTGCTCTGGCTCGCCGAGTACGAGGGCAACGACCCGGATGACGCCCAGGACGTCCTCAGCCGCGAGGAGGCCACCTGGCTCTGGGTCGACACCGCGGCGGCCGTCGCCGACCACGGCGAGACCGGGCTGCTGGTCCGCCACCTCGACTCCGCCGTCCAGGGCACCGTCCCGGCCCTGCTCGACGAGGTCAGAGCCGTCGGTCATCCGCGCACCGTCCAGGTCCTGGTCGCCCTGGCCGCGGCCCACCCGGACCCGGCCCTGGCCAAGGCGGTCCGCCGGGCCGCCTTCCAGGTGCACACCGGAGGAGCCTGAGCCCGGGCCCCGGGCGACCCCGGGGCGCCGCGTGAAGCCCGGCCGCCCGTCCTGCGAGCGCCCGGCGTCCCCATCCGGTTCCGTACGCGGTGGCCGTACTCGTGCGCCACGGCGTCCGCCCGGGCGAACGGACCGCACCGGAGCCGGACTCCGTCCGCAGGCCCGGTCGCCGCGGGGCCGCGTCACCGGCGAAGAGGCCCGGCAGATCGGGCCTCTCCTCCGGTGACGCGGAAGAGCGGGCGCGGGATCAGGGCCATCACTCCAGTGATGCCGCCTGTGCCAAGTATCGGACGGTTTGTCCCGACAGGGGCGCGGACAAAGAAGTTGCGCACCGCCAGTAGAATGGGCCGTATGGCTTTTCTCCATGTGCATTAGCGGCGTCGAGAGACCTCCGCCCTCGTCCCTCCGCCGTCCACACTGCCCTGGAGTCTTTCCGTGATCACCGCTTCCGGCATCGAGCTGCGCGCCGGCGCCCGCATCCTCATCGAATCCGCTTCCTTCCGTATCGCCAAGGGCGACCGCATCGGCCTCGTCGGCCGCAACGGAGCGGGCAAGACCACTCTCACCAAGTGCCTCGCCGGCGAGGGCACCCCCGCCGGGGGCACCATCACCAAGTCCGGCGAGGTGGGCTACCTCCCGCAGGACCCCCGCACCGGCGACCTGGACATCCTCGCCCGCGACCGCATCCTCTCCGCCCGCGGTCTCGACACGATCCTGCGCAAGATGCGCGAGAACGAGGAGCGGATGGCGAACGGGCAGGGCGCCACCCGCGAGAAGGCGATGAAGAAGTACGAGCGCCTGGAGACGGAGTTCCTCACCAAGGGCGGGTACGCCGCCGAGGCCGAGGCCGCCACCATCGCCGCCGCGCTCAGCCTGCCCGACCGGGTCCTCGGCCAGCCCCTGCACACGCTCTCCGGCGGTCAGCGCCGCCGCGTGGAGCTGGCCAGGATCCTCTTCTCGGACGCCGACACCCTGCTCCTGGACGAGCCGACCAACCACCTCGACGCCGACTCCGTCGTCTGGCTGCGCGACTACCTCAAGTCCTACCGCGGCGGCTTCGTCGTGATCTCCCACGATGTCGAGCTGGTCGAGACGGTCGTCAACAAGGTGTTCTACCTCGACGCCAACCGCTCCCAGATCGACGTCTACAACATGGGCTGGAAGCTCTACCAGCAGCAGCGCGAGGCCGACGAGAAGCGCCGCAAGCGCGAGCGCCAGAACGCCGAGAAGAAGGCCGCGACCCTCAACGCGCAGGCCGACAAGATGCGCGCCAAGGCCACCAAGACCGTCGCCGCCCAGAACATGGCCAAGCGCGCCGACCGGCTGCTCTCCGGCCTGGAGGCCGTGCGGGTCTCCGACAAGGTCGCCAAGCTGCGCTTCCCCGACCCTTCGCCCTGCGGCAAGACCCCGCTGATGGCGGAGGGCCTGTCCAAGTCGTACGGCTCGCTGGAGATCTTCACCGACGTCGACCTCGCCATCGACAAGGGCTCCCGCGTCGTCATCCTCGGTCTCAACGGCGCCGGCAAGACCACGCTGCTCCGCCTGCTCGGCGGCGCCGAGAAGCCCGACACCGGCGAGATCATCGAGGGGCACGGCCTCAAGCTCGGCTACTACGCCCAGGAGCACGAGACCCTCGACCCGGAGCGCACGGTCCTGGAGAACATGCGCTCCGCCGCGCCCGACCTCGACCTCGTGGCGGTCCGCAAGACGCTCGGCTCCTTCCTCTTCTCCGGCGACGACGTCGACAAGCCCGCGGGAGTGCTCTCCGGCGGTGAGAAGACCCGGCTCGCCCTCGCGACCCTGGTCGTCTCCTCCGCCAATGTGCTCCTGCTCGACGAGCCGACGAACAACCTCGACCCCGCCAGCCGTGAGGAGATCCTCGGCGCGCTGCGCACCTACAAGGGCGCGGTCGTCCTCGTCACCCACGACGAGGGCGCCGTCGAGGCGCTCCAGCCGGAGCGGATCATCCTGCTCCCGGACGGCGTCGAGGACCTCTGGGGAGCGGACTACCGCGACCTCGTCGCTCTCGCCTGATCCACCGGGGATAGATCATTCGGCCTACGCGTGATCCATCATCTGCGTGAGGACGTCTCGTACTCCGGTGGCGCGCCCGGCGCTCACCTGCCGTGCGCCCCTCTTCCGGTCACTCTCCCCCGTACGGCCCTGACCTGGCAGTTCTCTTGCCGGTTCGGGCTGGGCGCCCTCGCGCTCCCTCGGGAATCAGGGATTCCGCCCGTGCCGATGTGCTGCGCGTCCGGGAAACCGCTCGCACCGACCTTGCCGAATGGGTGGCCAGGAAGCGCGGGAGGGGTGATCATGAGAGTCCAGAGCGCACTTCCCACGAGGAGGCACGGGTGGCCGAGACTCTGAAGAAGGGCAGCCGGGTAACCGGCGCCGCGCGTGACAAGCTCGCGGCAGACCTGAAGAAGAAGTACGACTCCGGTGCGAGCATCCGGGCGCTGGCCGAGGAAACCGGCCGCTCCTACGGGTTCGTCCACCGGATGCTCAGTGAATCCGGAGTGACGCTGCGAGGACGCGGCGGCGCGACACGGGGCAAGAAGGCCGCTTCGGCCTGAGGCCTCTGAGGTTTCGGCGTCTTCGACGTCATTTCGGGACCAACGGAATTCGGGGTGACCACCCGGCCGACCGCAAGGTCGTCCGGGTGGTTACTGTTCAGTCACTTAATTCCGAGTGCTGACCGCACCCCATCCGGAGGCGTCCCATGACCTCGCTCGACACTGTGCTCGACAAGGACGGCGTTCGGCTCACCGTCGACGACGCCGTCGCCACGGTGACGCTCACCCATCCGGCCAAGCGCAACGCTCAGTCTCCCGCTCTGTGGCGGGCGTTGACCGAGGCCGGAAGGGAGCTGCCCGGTGCGGTCCGGGTCGTGGTGCTCCGCGGCGAGGGCACATCCTTCTCCGCGGGTCTCGACCGGCAGGCCTTCACTCCCGAGGGCTTCGACGGCGAGCCGTCCTTCCTCGACATGGCGCGCGGCCCGGAGGCCGAGCTCGACGCGATCATCGCCGCATACCAGGAGGCGTTCACCTGGTGGCGCCGCAACGACCTCGTGTCGATCGCGGCGGTCCAGGGCCATGCCATCGGCGCCGGCTTCCAGCTCGCCCTCGCCTGCGATCTGCGGATCGTCGCCGAGGACGTGCAGTTCGCCATGCGCGAGACCAGCCTCGGCCTCGTTCCCGACCTCACGGGCACCCACTCCCTGGTGCACCTCGTGGGGTATGCCCGCGCGCTCGAAATCTGCGCCACCGGCCGCTTCGTGCACGCCGAGGAGGCCGAGCGCACCGGCCTCGCCAACCTCGTGGTCCCCGCCGGCCAGCTCGACGCGGCCGCCCGCGACCTGGCCGGGGCCCTGGTGGCGGCGCCCCGTGACGCCGTCGTCGAGACGAAGGCACTCCTGGCCGGCGCGCTCTCGCGTGACTACGAGGAGCAGCGCGTCGCCGAGCGGGCCGCCCAGGGCCGCCGGCTCCGCGACCTGGCGGGCATCACGGACTGACGGACGCCGGCCGCGGCGCAGCGCCGGGCTCAGCCGCCTGAGTCGGGCTCCACCACGTCCGTGATCAGCACCGAGACCGGCAGCCGATCCTCAGCGGCCGCCGCCACCGCCGTGCGCACCGACCGGGCGACATCCAGCGCCCGGTGGTCCCCGGCCGTCGCCACCTCGACCCGCACATGGTCGCGGGCGGTGTGCACCGGGCCGCCCAGGACCCGGGTCAGCGAGACGACTCCCGGCACCCCGGCGGCAGCAGCCGCCACCGGCCCCTCCGGCTCCGCGCCCGGGGCCGGCGTCGCCGTCTTCGCGGCCGTCACCTGATCGGCCGCACCGTCCTCCAGCAGTGCCGTGACCGTCAGGTCCACCTCGGCGATCTCCAGACCCAGCCGGGCGGTGGCGGCCGTGAGCAGCGCCGCGCGCAGGGCCGCCGCGGTGTCGGGCAGCGGCCGGTCCGGGGTGGTGGAGAACTCCGCCTCGATCCGCAGCGGTACCGACGGCAGTGCGTTCGGCGGAGCCGGGGGCGGCTCGGGGTCCGCCGGGTCCCGCGACGGGTCGGGGCCGCCGCCGGCCACGGCCGCCTCCACAGCCTCCCGCGTCGGGCCGATCCGCAGCTTCCCCAGCACCGTCCCGGGGCGGGCCGCCGCCCCGCGCAGCACCGCGGCGGCAGCCGTCTCCGCGATCCACGCGCCGTCCGCCGGGCCGCCCAGCGGCAGCAGCCTGCCCAGACCCAGCCGTTGCCGTACCGCGGCGGTCCATCCGTCGACCCTCTGCGGGTTCCGCGCTGTTGTCATCGCCCCAGCCTGCCGCATCCACGGCGCGGGATGGGGAAAGCGCACTTAACGTGGGCAAGGAAGTCCCACCCTGTCCCGAAGGGAAGATCGGCGATGACTGAGAGCTCCCAGCGAAACAACCCCGACAGCGGCTCGGGCGGCAAGAACCTCGGCAAGCGCGGCGGCGGCGACCCCGGCACCCGGGGTCGTACCACCATCGCCGACGGCGTCGTCGAGAAGATCGCCGGAATGGCGGCACGCGATGTGGTCGGCGTCCACGCGATGGGCAGTGGCCTGTCGAGGACGTTCGGCGCCGTCCGCGACCGGGTCCCCGGCGGCGGCAAGTCCGTCACCCGCGGTGTGAAGGCGGAGGTCGGCGAGTCCCAGGCGGCCATCGATCTGGAGATCGTCGTCGACTACGGCGTGTCCATCTCCGATGTGGCCCGCGACGTGCGCGAGAACGTCGTCGCCGCGGTGGAACGTATGACCGGTCTCGAAGTCGTCGAGGTCAACATCGCGGTCAGCGACGTCAAGCTGCCCGACGAGGAGGACGACGAGGACGAGCCCGGACAACGGGTCCAGTAGTAGCTCTTCCCTATCTCCGTCGCACGCCAGTTGAGGAGAGAAACACGATGAGCATGGCTGTCGCCGGTCTGTTGGCCGGCATGGCGCTCGGGTTCGCCGGATATTTCGGCGGGTTCGGAGCTTTCGTACTGGTGGCCGCGCTGGGCGCGGTCGGCTTCATCGCCGGCCGCTTCCTGGACGGCGACCTGGAGCCCGGCGACTTCTTCCGGAGTCGCGAGCGCGGCGACCGGCGACGGTGACGGCGGTGACCGGCCGGGTCGCCGCCGCGATACGGGGCGAGACCCGGATCGCCGACCGCGTCGTCGCCAAGATCGCCGCCCAGGCGGCGAAGGAAGCGGTCGTCGAACCTCCCGCGGGCGGGGCGCCACCGCGTGCCACGGTCACCGTGCACCGCGACGCCGCCCGGGTCCGCGTCAGCCTGGAGCTCGGCTACCCCGGCGACATCGGCCGCCAGTGCGGTGCCGTACGCCGCAGGGTCGCCCAGCGGGTCAAGGCGCTGGCAGGCATGGAGGTGCCCGAGGTGGCCGTGCAGGTCGAACGGCTGCACCCCGCCGGGGCGGGCGCCGCACAGGGGAGGATCCGATGAGCGAACCAGGTGAACCGACCGGCTCCACCCGGCGGATGCCCACGGTGGGAGAGGCGGACGGCGATCCGCGCACGCCTGCCCCGGACGGATCGGCCGACGCCCGCGAACCGGTCCCCACTCTGGAACAGGGCGACACCGCCGCCGGCCGCTTCTGGTCCGCGCGCCGGGTCCCGGCCGCCCTGCTGGCCCTCGTGCTCCTGGGCGGGGCCGGGCTGCTGCTCTACGACATCGCCGCCGTACGGGCCGACCACCCGGCCATGCAGTGGCGTCGCTCCCTCGCCGACGGACTGGCCGAACGGCGACTGGACGACGTCACGGTGCTCATCGGGGCGGGCGTCGCGGCGCTGATCGGCCTCTGGCTGATCCTGCTGGCCCTCACCCCCGGACTGCGCGACCTGCTGCCGATGCGCCGCGACCGTGCCGACGTCCGGGCCGGACTCGACCGCACCGCCGCCGCGCTGGTCCTGCGGGACCGGTCCGTGGAAGTGTCCGGCGTGCAGTCCGTGCGGGTCAGGATGGGACGGCGGAAGGCGAAGGTGCGCGCACTCTCGCACTTCCGGGAACTCGACGACGTGCGGACCGATCTGGACGCCGTGCTGGAGAAGGCCGTCCGGGAACTGGGCCTGGCGCGTACGCCGGCCCTCTCCGTCCAGGTGCACCGACCGGCGAAGAAGGGATGAGCCGCATGCGCTCCACCGTCAACCGGGTCCTGCTGGCCCTGGCCGGGCTGGTGCTGGTCGTCGTCGGCGGAGCCGTGCTCGCCGCCGGCCTCGGCGCATCCGTGCCGTCCTGGTGGCCCTGGGACGGCAGGGACGACGTGCTGCTCAGCGCGGCCGGCCGACACCGCTGGAGCGATGAGGGCTGGTGGTGGCCGACCGTGATCGCCATCCTCGCCGTCCTCGTGGTCCTCGCCCTGTGGTGGTTCCTCGCCCAGCTCCGCCGAGGCCGGCTCGCCGAAGTGCTGGTGGACAGTGGTGACGGCGAAGGGGCACAGCTGAGGGGCCGCGCCCTGGAGGGCGCCCTCGCCGGGGAGGCGGGCGAACTGGACGGAGTGGCCCGTGCCCAGGCGATGCTGACCGGCCGCCGCACCGCGCCCCATGCCCGGCTCCGGCTGCTGATGGAGCCGCACGCCGCGCCCCTGGGGACACTGAACGCGGTCGCCGACGGGGCGCTGGTGCATGCCAGGAACTCGGCCGGTCTGGACGGACTTCCCGCCGAGGTGCGCCTGAAGGCCGTCAAGCACCGCGCGGAGCGGGTGTCCTGACGGCCCGTACGGAACCCCAGGAGCGGTAGGGCGGGTCAGAAGCCGTGCCGCGATCCGCCGTCGACCGGGACCATGATTCCCGTCAGATACGAGGCGGCGGGGGAGAGCAGAAAAGCCGCGGTCTTCCCGAACTCCTCGGGCGTCCCGTAGCGCCGCAGCGGGATCCGCGCCTCGTTCGCGGTGCGGGCGGCCTCCGCGTCGCCGGACAGGGCGTCCAGTTCGCGGACCCGGTCGGTGTCGATCCGGGCCGGGAGCACGCCCACCACCCTGATCCCGCGCGGGCCCAGCTCGTCGGCCAGCGACTTGGCGAAACCGGCGAGACCGGGGCGCAGGCCGTTGGAGATGGTCAGCCCCGCGATCGGCTCATGGACCGACCCGGAGAGCACGAAGCCGATCACGCCGCCCTCGCCGAGCGCGGCCGCGGCCGTCCGGGCGAGCCGTACCGCTCCCAGGAACACCGTCTCGAACGCCGTCTGCCACTGGTCGTCCGTGTTGTCCGCGAGGAAGCCGGGGGCGGGTCCGCCGACGCTGATGAGGATGCCGTCGAGCCGCCCGAAGTGTTCCCGCGCCGTGTCCACCAAGCGCTGTGCGGCGCTCGGGTCGGCGTTGTCGGCGGCGAGCCCGACCGTGTCCGGGCCCAGCTCGTCGGCGGCCTCCACCACGGACTTCTCGTCCCGGCCGGTGATGATCAGTTTCGCGCCGTCGGCGGCCAGGGAGCGGGCCGTGGCGTTGCCGAGGCCCCGGGTCGCTCCGGTGACGATGTAGACGCGGTCCTTCAGTCCAAGATCCATGGCCCTATCCTGCCGGGTCCTCACCGGCGAGGTCGACAGCGGAGTTCACCAGCCCGACGTGGCTGAAGGCCTGGGGGAAGTTGCCCAGCTGCCGCCCCGCCGCCACGTCGTACTCCTCGGCCAGCAGGCCGACGTCGTTGCGCAGCTCCAGCAGATGCTCGAACAGCTCCCGCGCCCCGTCCGGCCTGCCGATCCGCCGCAACGCGTCGACCAGCCAGAACGAGCAGGCGAGGAACGCGCCCTCGTCGCCCGGCAGTCCGTCCACGGAGGCGCCCTGGGTGCTGTAGCGACGGACCAGCCCGTCGCTGCCGAGCTCGTCGCGGACCGCGTCCACCGTGCCGATGACCCGGGGGTCGTCCGGCGGCAGGAACCCGGTCCGCACGATGAGCAGCGTCGCGGCGTCCAGCTCCCGTGACCCGTAGGACTGGGTGAAGGTGTTCCGCTCGGGGTCGTACCCCTTCTCGCAGACCTCGGCGTGCACGGCGTCCCGCATCGCCCGCCAGCGCTCCGCGTCGCCGGGCAGCTCGGGATCCTCCTCCAGCGAGCGCACCGCCCGGTCGGCGGCGACCCAGGCCATCACCTTGGAGTGCACGAAGTGCCGCCGGGCGCCTCGGATCTCCCACAGTCCCTCGTCCGGCTCGCGCCAGGTCGATTCCAGGAAGCCGAGCAGGCTGAGCTGGAGGTTCCAGGCGTGCGGCTTGTCGCCGAGACCGGCGACCCGGGCCAGGCGGAGCGCGTCGATGACCTCGCCGTACACGTCGAGCTGACGCTGCCGGACGGCCGCGTTGCCGGTGCGCACCGGCCGGGAGTGCTCGTACCCGGCGAGCCAGGGCAGCTCCGACTCCGGCAGCCGTCGCTCGCCCGCCAGCCCGTACATGATCTGGAGGTCGGCCGGGTCCCCGGCGACGGCCCGCAGCAGCCAGTCCCGCCAGGCCTTGGCCTCCTCCAGATAGCCGGCCGAGATCATCGCCCCGAGCGTCAGCGTGGCGTCCCGCAGCCAGCAGAAGCGGTAGTCCCAGTTCCGTACGCCGCCGATCTCCTCCGGGAGGGAGGTGGTCGGGGCCGCCACGATGCCGCCCGTCGGGCCGTACGTCAGCGCCTTCAGGGTGATCAGGGAGCGCAGCACGGCGTCACGGTAGGGGCCTTCGTAGGTGCAACGGTCGGACCACTTCGCCCAGTCGTGCAGGGTGTGCTTCAGCGCCTTGCGCGGGTCGATCAGCTTCGGGCGGGGCGAGTGCGATGGGTGCCAGGTCAGCACGAACGCCACGCTCTCGCCCTCGGCGACGGTGAACGAGGAGCAGGTGCTGAACTGCTGGCCCCACGTCTTGACCGGCGGTTCGCTGCGCAGCCATACGGCGTCGGGGCCGGCGACCGCCACCCGGTGGCCGTGCGAACGCCGCACCCAGGGCACCACCGAACCGAAGTCGAAGCGCAGCCGCAGCACCGAACTCATGTCGACGGTGCCGCTGACGCCCTCGACGATCCGCATCAGGTCCGGCGACCTGTCGCGCTGCGGCATGAAGTCGATGACCTTCACCGTGCCGGTCCGTGTCTCCCAGTACGTCTCCAGGACCAGGGAGCCGTCCACGTAACCGCGTCGGGTGCAGGTGTCCGAGGCATCTGTCCCCTTGGGGGCGATGCGCCAGTGGCCGTTCTCCTCGGTGCCGAGCAGGGCGGCGAAGCAGGCGCCGGAATCGAAGCGGGGCAGGCAGAGCCAGTCGACGGAACCGTTCCTGCCGACGAGCGCGGCGGTCTGGAGATCGCCGATCAGGGCGTAGTCCTCGATGCGTGGGGTCACGCCTGGCGTTTTCCCGAACCGGGCCGTTGTCAACCAGCCATCGGACCCGAGGGTGTGCCGGAGGCCTCAGGCGCTCGCGGGTTCGGGCTGCTCGGGGGCGTGGGCCGTCACGTTCTCGGCCGCGGCCTGCTCGCGGTCGCGCTTCTCACGGCGTACGAGAATGATCCAGCCGACCGGGACGGCGGCGACGAACAGCCACCACTGGACGGCGTAGGCCATGTGCGGGCCGATCGAGCTGTCGTCGGGGGAGGCGATCTGCTCGGGCACATCACCCGTCGGGCGGGGGTCGGTCTGTTCGATGTATCCGCCGAGGACCGTCCGGGACAGCAGCTGGGACTGCTGGTCGCTGTTGATCAGCATCACCTGCCGGTCCGGCAGTCCCGCCAGGTCCTTGATGCCGCTGCTGCCGGTCGTCTCGTCCGCCTTGAGGCGGCCGGCGACGGTCACCTCGCCCCGGGGCGCGGGCGGCACGTCGGGGAAGGCGGTCTGGTTCGGCGCGGCCGGGACCCAGCCGCGGTTGACCAGGACGGTGCCGCCGCCCTTGAGGTCCAGCGGGGTCAGGACATGGACGCCGATGCGGTCGTCGTCCGAGGTCCTGCGTCGGACGACCACCTCGTGCTCGGTGTCGAACGTCCCCGTCGCGGTGACCGCCCGCCAGTAGTCCGAGCGCGGGACGGTGTGTCCGGGAGAGGTCAGTTCGGAGACCGGGACCGGCCGCGCGTCGAGGTTCCGCGAGATCAGCCCGTTCTGCTCGACCCGGTGCTCATGCCGGTGGAACTGCCAGAAACCCAGCTCGATCATCGTCGGGATCAGCACGAGGCCGAGGAGGGTGAGGATCACCCACTGCCGGGTCAACAGGAAGCGGTACACCCCATGACCGTACAACCGGGGTCATGGGGTGCGGCACTCAGGGGTGCCGCCGGAGCGATCCGCCGGTGAGGTGTTCCGTCATGCTTTGTCCACGATGCCCATGCGTCGTGCCCGGTGCGTGCACCTCATGCGTGCACCTCGAAGGACATGCCGTAGTCGTTTCCGCGGACCTCGCGACGTGCCCTGCGCCACAGGGTGGGACGCCCGGTGGCCACGGGTGAGCGGCTGCCGGGCGGTTCACTCCGATGACGGTGCGGGGGCCTGGTGCGGCAGAGTCGCCCCCGGAGCCCGTTCGGCGGGGGCCACGTCGCGCAGCAGATGGGTGAAGGCGCTCTCCTCCAGGATCGGCGTCCCGAAGGTCTTCGCCTTCTGCGTCTTGGACGTGGCCGCGCCGGGGTCGTTGGTCACCAGCAGGCTGGTCAGCCGTGACACGCTGGTCGCCACGTGCAGGCCGGCCTCCACGGCCCGGTCCTCCAGCAGTTCCCGGTCGATCGAGGTGTCCCCGGAGAAGGCCACCCGCATGCCCTGCTGGAGCGGCTTCTCCTTCTCGTACCGCCCCGGATTGGGATACGGGCAGGCCGGCCGCTTGCGCGAGGGCCGCCAGCCGCTCTGCTGCCGCGAGGGCTGGAAGCCGACGCGCGGGGCGACGGGGGAGTCGGACCACTCGGTCAGCGGACGGCACTCCAGCAACGGCAGCCGCACCCCGCCCCGGGCCGCCGCGTGCAGGCTCGGCCGGAACGCCTCGGCCAGTACCCGGGCGTCGTCCAGGGCGTGGTGCGCCTGTTGCTGTACGACTCCGAAGTGCGCGGCGAGGGAGGCCAGCTTGTGGTTGGGCAGCGGCAGCCGCAGCTCCTTCGCCAGCGCGATCGTGCACAGCCGGTGCTCGACCGGGGCGATCACCGAAGCCCGCGCGTACTCCCGGGCGATCATGGACCAGTCGAACGCCGCGTTGTGCGCGACGAGCACCCGGTCCGCGAGCCGCTCCGACAGCTCGGCCGCGATCTCCGGGAAGAGCGGCGCGTCTTCCAGGACATCGCTCGTCAGCCCGTGGATCCACACGGGACCGGGGTCCCGCTCCGGGTTGACCAGCGTGTACCAGTGGTCCTCGACATCGCCGAGGGCGTCCAGCCGGTAGACGGCGGCGGACACTATCCGGTCGTCGCGGGCGAGTCCGGTGGTCTCCACGTCGACGACCGCGTACCCCTGGGGGTAGGCGGTCGGCCATGGTGCGGCTGTCTGACGGTCGTCGAGCATGGTCACAGAGAATACGGGCCGCGACCGACAGTCCCCTATTCGGCCGCCTTCGGTGACGGGATCCCGCGATCAGGGGAGGCGGACGATCCGTTCGGGCGGGAGGAGTTCGGCGCCGGTGACGTGGGTGCCGTACGCCACCTGGATCGTCAGGTCGTCCATGCCTGCCAGGGGGGTGAGGTCGAAGGCGCCTTCGCCTCCGTAGAGGTGAAGGGTGGTGAGGGATGGGAGTTCGACGAGGGGCGCAAGGCTGTCCGGGGCGGAGCCGTGCAGCGGTACCCCGGCCGCGCGCAGGAACTCCGCCGGGGCGGGCAGCGCGTCGAGCGTGGTGAAGGCGCGCAGGCGCAGGACGAAGGGGACGCACCGGTTCCAGGCGGCCAGTTCGGCGTCGAACGACTGGCGGGCGGCGTTCAGCGCCAGCCACTGCACCAGCGTGCTCTTGCCGGAACCGGCCGGACCGCGCAGCAGCAGGCGGTCCCGCTCGCCGAGCGCCTGCCCGATCCTGATCGTGGTCCGGACCGGGTGGTCGAGGCCGTAGCGATCCGCTTCGTACTCCCCGCTGACCTCCAGGCCGATATAGGCCGTTTCCAGCGGCCACCCGCCGGCCGACCGCCCCAGCGTCAGACCGAACAGCTCCACCCGGCTGTTGGCTCTCGCCATGAACTCCGCGTACCGCCGCTCGAACTCCAGATCCGCCGCGTCCGGGCGGGGCCCGACCCGCTCCCGTACCTCCTCCACCAGCTCCCGTGTCCGGCCCGCCGCCCGGCTGGCCCGCCGCCTCGAACGTGTCCTGTACGGAGGTGAGCGCCGCCAGCCGCTCGTGCTCGGGGAGGTCGGCGAAGGCGTCGGCCAGGCGGCCCGCGAGCACCTTGGCCAGCCGGTCCGGCGTCGCGGGGCGGGGGAGGGGGCGCACCGGTTCCGGGACCAGGCCCGCGCCCGGCCTGGGGGTCAGCAGCGCCTTGGCTGCCGCGCCGATCACCGTCGTGGCCAGCCGTAACAGGGCAACTTCCGTACCGGACACGTGCGTTCCTCCCCCTCGGCGACACATGTCCGGCAGATCCTACGGGCGGGCTCTTGGCGGAAGGTGCCAAAGTCTGCTGACATCAGGTCTCGCATACTTGTGGGTAACAACGTCTAGCCCTCGCCGAACCGCGGCCCTACGGTGCTGGCATGGAGCCGAACCTGCCCGATGTCGTGCTGTGGTCAATACCGGCCTTCGTGCTGCTCACCGTGATCGAGATGGTCAGCTACCGCCTCCACCCGGACGAGGACGCCGCCGGGTACGAGGCCAAGGACGCCGCCACCAGCCTCACCATGGGCATCGGCAGCCTGGGTTTCGACCTGCTGTGGAAGATCCCCGTCCTGGCGGTCTACATGGGCATCCACGAACTGACGCCGCTACGGGTGCCCGTGCTGTGGTGGACCGTCCCGTTGATGCTCCTCGCCCAGGACTTCTGCTTCTACTGGTCCCACCGCGGCCACCACGCGATCCGGATCCTGTGGGCCTGCCATGTGGTCCACCACTCCAGCGAGAAGTTCAACCTCACCACCGCGTTGCGCCAGCCCTGGACCTCCGCGACGGTCTGGCCCTTCTATCTGCCGCTGATCGCCTGCGGGGTGCACCCGGCGGCGCTCGTGTTCTGCCAGTCGGCCAACCTCGTCTACCAGTTCTGGGTGCACACCGAGCGCGTCGGCAAGCTCCCGCGCCCCTTCGAGTACGTCCTCAACACGCCCTCCCACCACCGCGTCCACCACGCCTCCCAAGGCGGCTACCTGGACCGCAACTACGGCGGGATCCTGATCGTCTGGGACCGGATGTTCGGGTCCTTCGCGGCCGAGACCGAGCGGCCCGTCTACGGGCTCACCAAGAACATCTCCACCCACAACCCGCTGCGCGTCGCGACCCATGAGTACACCGCCATCGCCCGGGACGTCCGGTCCGCCGGCACCTGGAGCGAGCGGGCCGGACGGATCTTCCGCGGGCCCGGCTGGCAGCCCGTGTCGCAGGCGGGCTCCAAAGCCCCGACCCCCGCCCCCGTCGCCGCGACCCCCGCCCCCGCTGCGTTCACCCCGGAACGCGCCCGGTGAGCGCCACCGGCTCCCGCCCCGCGCGCCCCCGTGGAGCCGAGCACTTCGCCCGCCCGGTGCTCCTCGCCTTCCTCCTCGCCGCCGCAGTCGACCTGGCCGGGCTCCTCGCCGGGGCCGCGTCCATCCACCTGGTCGCCAAGCCGCTGCTGATGCCGCTGCTCGCCGGGTACGCGGCACTCCGCGGCGGACCCCGGCCGCTCGTCGCCGCCCTGCTGTTCGGGTGGGGCGGTGACGTCTTCCTGCTCGCCGAGAACGACCTGGCGTTCCTGCTCGGCATGGGCTCCTTCGCCGTCGGCCATGTCTGCTACCTGACGCTGTTCGGCCGCGACCGGGCCCGTGCGCCGCTGGCCACGGGGGCCGGATACGCCCTCGTCCTGGTCGTCTTCCTCGTGCTGATCTGGCCGGACCTCCCGGCGGACCTGCGTATCCCGCTGACCGGCTACAGCCTGCTGCTCACCGCCACGGCCTGGCGGTCCGGCGTGCTCGGCCCGTACGCGGCGGCCGGCGGGGCGCTCTTCCTGATCTCCGACGCCCTCATCGCCACCGGCATCGCGCAATGGCCGCAGGCGCCCGCCCCCGACTTCTGGGTGATGCTCACCTACATCGCCGCCCAGGTCCTGCTGACCCTCGGGGTGCTCACGGCGGCCCCGGGACGGGGAACAGGGCGAACCGGGGCGTACCGTGAACGGGGTACCAGCGTCTGAGACCTGCGAGGACCCCGAACGTATGCGCGCCACCGTCATTCACGCCCCCCACGACATCCGGGTTCAGGAGGTGCCGGACCCGAGAATTCAGCGGCCCACCGACGTGGTGCTCAGGGTTCTGCGGGCCTGCATCTGCGGCAGCGACCTGTGGGCCTACCGGGGTGAGTCGGCCCGGCGGCCCGGTCAGCGCATCGGCCACGAGTTCCTCGGCGTCGTCGAGGAGGCGGGACCCGGCGTCAACGGGTTCACCGTGGGCGATCTGGCCGTCGCCCCGTTCGTCTGGTCCGACGGCACCTGCACCTACTGCGCCGAGGGCCTCCCCACCTCCTGCCCCGAGGGCGGCTTCTGGGGATCGGTCGGCCCGGACGGCGCCCAGTCGGACGGCGGCCAGGGCGAGGCGGTCCGTGTCCCCCACGCCGATGGCACCCTGGTCAAGCTCCCGGCCGCCGCCGCTTTTGACGACCGCCTGCTCACCGCCCTGCTGGCGCTCTCCGACGTCCTGGGTACGGGCCACCACGCCGCCGTCGGCGCGGGCGTCGGGCCGGGCAGCACCGTCGCGGTCGTCGGTGACGGCGCGGTCGGCCTGTGCGGAGTGCTCGCCGCCAAGCGGCTCGGCGCCGAGCGTGTCATCGCGCTCGGCCGCCACACCGCGCGCACCGACATCGCCCGCCGCTTCGGCGCGACCGACGTGGTCGCCGAACGCGGCGAGGCCGCCCTCGCAGCCGTCCGCGAACTGACCCGGGGCGAGGGCGCGCACAGCGTCATCGAGGCCGTCGGCACCGAGCAGTCGATGCGCACCGCGCTCGGCATCGTCCGCGACGGCGGCTCCATCGGCTACGTGGGCGTTCCGCACGGCAGCGCCACCGGTGTGGACCTCGGCGTGATGTTCGGCCGGAACATCGCCCTGCGCGGCGGCGTCGCCCCCGTACGCACGTACATACCGGAACTGCTCCCCGACGTACTGGACGGCACGATCGACCCGTCGCCCGTCTTCGACCGGTCCATCGCCCTGGACGAGGTGCCCGTCGGCTACAAGGAGATGGACGAGCGGACCGCGCTGAAGGTGCTCATCACGCCGTGACCGCACGCGCAACGGGCCGCGGGGCCGGGGAGATCGATCTCCCCGGCCCCGCGGCTCTTCCGGTGTCGTGCCACCGGGTGTCCTGCTATCGGCGCACCGCGTCCAGCGCGTCGGCCATTCCGGCTCCGTAGAAGCCGTTGTAGCTCTTGCCACCCTCGCAGACCGCGTCGATGACGCCGTCACCGTTGATGTCGTACGGCTCACCGCACGCCTTCGCGTCCGCCTGGAGTGTCAGCAGCGTCTTCACCGCGGCCGGCGAGGCGTAGGGGTGCTTCGACTTGATCAGCGCCACGACGCCCGCCACGTGCGGGGACGCCATCGACGTACCGGCCTTGTAGCCGAACCTGCCACCCGGCAGCGTCGACAGGATCAGCCCGTTGACGGCCGGCGGCTCGGGGGTCTGGTAGACCGTCGAGTCACCGCCCGGGGCCGCCACGTCGATGACGCCCCTGCCGTAGTTCGAGTACGAGGACTTCAGACCCTTCGCACCTGTCGCGGAGACCGTCACGACACCCGGCAGCATGGTCGGGATGTCCGGGCACACGCTCGGGTCGACCGTCCGTGTGACCGTCTCGGTGTCGTTCGGGCTGGTCTTGTCCTCGATCGCGTCGAGCGCCAGATCGTGGCGGGAGTTCCCGGCCGCCGCGACGTTGACGGTGCCCTTGCGCTCCGCGTACTTCACCGCGCGGGTGAGGGCGTCGACCAGGGCGCCCTGATCCGGGTCGTTCTTGCAGGCGAACAGCCACGGGTCGGTGTAGTAGCTGTTGTTGGTCACCTCGACGCCGCGCTCGGCGGCCCAGAGGAACCCGCAGACGACGGCCTCGGTGTAGAAGAACCCGTTCGGGTTCGACACCTTGATGCCCGACACCTTCACTCCGGGGGCGACGCCGGTGACACCGGCGCCGTTCTTCGCGGCGGCGATGGTGCCCGCCACATGCGTGCCGTGGTCGCTCTCGCCCGCCGCCGGACGCCAGGAGCCGGCGGTGGTGTCCGGAGCGCCCGACACGCAGTTGGCCGAGGCGCCACTGTCGAAGTTCGGAGCCAGGTCCGGGTGGGTGTCGTCGACGCCCGTGTCGATGACGGCGACCGTCACCCGCTTCGAGCCCAGCGACTTCTCGTGCGCCTTGTCCGCCTTGATCGCGGGCAGCGACCACTGGAGGGGCTCCAGCGGGTCCTCGCCGGCCTTCGCGTCCGCGGCGGCGGCCGCCGCCTGCTCGGCGGTGAGCGGCTGCGCTATCGCGCCGACGTCCTTGGTGGCCTGCGGGACGATCGGGTTCGTGCGGGTGGCGCCCGCCGACTCCACGCCGCGTACCCGGCGAATCGTTTCGCCGAAGGCGGGGTTCTGCGAGTGGACGACGATGACGCCGATCTGCTCATAGGAGATGACGACCGTGCCGCCCGCCTCGGCGATCGCCTTCTCGACGTTCTTCACGGTGCCGTGGCCGCCCCGCGTGTTGACCACGTAGGACAGCTTCGGCCCGTCGGTCCGCACACTCGCGGCGGTCTGCTCGCCGGTGGGTGCCGCCGTGGCCGTCGGCAGGAAGCCGAGCGAGGCGGTCAGTGCGAGTCCGACGGGCACCGCGAGCACGCGGGTCCGTCTGGATGCCAGATGAGCCATGGGATCTCCACATCATCCGTGCCGAACGACCGGACACCTGGCGTGTTCGGTCGCGTACATGACGAGTGAAGCTATCGCTGATCATCCCGGCGCATCAACGCTTACGGGCAAGTGAGTTCGAAGAGTGACCTGTGCGACCGAATGCGAACGGGTGACTTCGGGGCAACCGGGCGCACCACGACACCTCCGAGAAGGCGAAAGACGCGGTGAACCGCTTCGTCGCGCCCTCCGTGCCGTTGTCCAGGAGGCACATCACCGTCCCCGCCGGTAACGAGGCTTCCCTTGACACCCACCGTCCCCCAGATCACCGCACCCGCGTCGCGAGGAGATTCCGTGGCTACCGATGCACCGCCGCCCGAGGGCACATCGCCCACCGGCCCCGTCCAGCCCACCACCGAGGCGTTCGTCGCGATGCAGGCGAGCCCGGACTTCGCCGACCTGCGCCGCTCCCACCGCTCCTTCGCCTTCCCCCTCACCATCGCCTTCGTGACCTGGTACCTGCTCTACGTCCTGCTCTGCAACTACGCGGGCGGATTCATGGCCACCAAGGTCGTCGGCAACATCAACATGGCGCTCGTCCTCGGACTCGCCCAGTTCGCCACCACCTTCCTCATCGCCTGGCTCTACTCCCGGCACGCCGCCACCAAGCTCGACCCCAAGGCCGACGCGATCAAGTCCCGTATGGAGGCCGACGTATGAGCGCCGCCCACGCCCTCTACCCCACCGTCCAGCTCGCCGCCACCGAGGGAGCGAGCGAGCACCGGCCGCTGATCATCACCCTGTTCGCCGCCTTCGTCGTGGCGACCCTCGTCATCACCGTGTGGGCGGGCCGCCAGACCAAGAGCGCCGCCGACTTCTACGCGGGCGGCCGCCAGTTCACCGGATTCCAGAACGGACTCGCGGTCTCCGGTGACTACATGTCCGCCGCATCCTTCCTCGGCATCGCCGGAGCCATCGCGCTCTTCGGCTACGACGGCTTCCTGTACTCCATCGGCTTCCTCGTCGCCTGGCTCGTCGCCCTGCTCCTGGTCGCCGAACCGCTGCGCAACTCCGGCCGCTACACCATGGGCGACGTCCTCGCCTACCGGATGCGCCAGCGCCCGGTCCGTACCGCCGCCGGCACGTCCACGATCGTCGTCTCGATCTTCTACCTGCTGGCCCAGATGGCCGGCGCGGGCGTCCTCGTCTCGCTGCTGCTCGGCATCACCAGCGACGCCGGGAAGATCCTCATCGTCGCCCTGGTCGGCATCCTGATGATCCTCTACGTCACCATCGGCGGCATGAAGGGCACCACATGGGTGCAGATGGTCAAGGCCGTCCTGCTCATCGCGGGCACCCTGCTCATCACCTTCCTGATCCTTCTGAAGTTCAACTTCAACATCTCCGACCTGCTCGGCACCGCCGCCAGCAACAGCGGCAAGGGCGCGGCCTTCCTGGAGCCCGGTCTGAAGTACGGTGCCACCGGCGTCTCGAAGCTGGACTTCATCTCGCTCGGCATCGCCCTGGTCCTCGGCACCGCGGGTCTGCCGCACATCCTGATCCGCTTCTACACCGTGCCCACAGCCAAGGCCGCCCGTAAGTCCGTGAACTGGGCGATCGGTATCATCGGCGCCTTCTACCTGATGACGATCGTGCTCGGCTTCGGCGCCGCGGCCATCCTCAAGCCCGGCGACATCATCGCCTCCAACAAGGCGGGCAACACCGCGGCGCCACTGGCCGCACTGGAGATCGGCGGCGGCTCCGGATCCACCGGCGGCGCCATCCTCCTCGCGGTGATCTCCGCCGTCGCCTTCGCCACCATCCTCGCCGTCGTCGCCGGACTCACCCTGGCCTCCTCCTCGTCCTTCGCGCACGACATCTACGCCAATGTCATCCGCAGGGGGAAGGCCACCGAGAAGGAAGAGGTCCGCGCCGCACGCTGGGCCACCGTCGCGATCGGTGTCGTCTCCATCGGCCTCGGCGCACTCGCCCGCGACCTGAACGTCGCCGGGCTCGTCGCGCTGGCCTTCGCGGTCGCCGCCTCCGCCAACCTGCCGACGATCCTCTACAGCCTCTTCTGGAAGCGCTTCACCACGCAGGGGGCTCTCTGGTCCATCTACGGAGGCCTCGCCTCCTCGGTTCTGCTGGTGCTGTTCTCGCCGGTCGTCTCCTCCAAGCCGACCTCGATGTTCCCGGACGTCGACTTCGCCTGGTTCCCGCTGGAGAACCCCGGCCTGATCTCGATCCCGCTCGGCTTCCTGCTCGGCTGGGTCGCCTCCCTGCTCTCCAAGGAGAAGCCCGACACGGACAAGTACGCCGAACTCGAGGTCAAGTCCCTCACCGGCGTAGGGGCCCACTGAGCACACGAGCACACCGGGACGAGCCCCCCTCGGATCATCACCGACGGGCCTTCGGCTCATCACCCACCACGGGCGGCCGGGGCGCGTCGTAGAGTCCTACGACGCGCCCCGGCCGTGCCTCGTGGCAAACGGGCCACTCCCGATGTCAGCGGTCTCACGTAGGCTCGGTAGTACCGGAACCCCCGGAGGCCGGGACGAGGCGAGGACCGGACAGGGGCGACGGCCCGAGAAGAGCGACCGCACCACCGCGGACACCCCGGGGGAGGGACCCACCGTGCTCATCGACACCTACGACCGGGTCGCCACCGACCTGCGCGTGTCACTCACCGACAAGTGCAACCTGCGCTGCACCTACTGCATGCCCGAAGAGGGCCTTCAGTGGCTCGGCAGGAGCGAGCTGCTCTCCGACGACGAGATCGTGCGTCTGATCCGTATCGCCGTCACCTCGCTCGGCATCACCGAGGTCCGCTTCACCGGCGGCGAGCCCCTGCTGCGCCCCGGCCTCGTCTCCATCGTCGAGCGGTGCGCCGCGCTCACCCCGCGCCCCCGCATGTCGCTCACGACCAACGGCATCGGACTCAAGCGGACCGCCACCGCCCTCAGAGCGGCGGGGCTCGACCGGGTCAACGTCTCGCTGGACACCCTGCGCCCCGACGTCTTCAGGACCCTCACCCGCCGCGACCGCCACAGGGACGTGTTGGACGGCCTGGAGGCCGCCCGCGAGGCCGGGCTCACCCCGGTGAAGGTCAACTCCGTCCTGATGCCGGGACTCAACGACGACGAGGCCCCCGAGCTGCTCGCCTGGGCCGTCGCCCACGCTTACGAACTCCGCTTCATCGAGCAGATGCCGCTCGACGCCCAGCACGGCTGGAAGCGCGACGGCATGATCACCGCCGGGGACATCCTCGACTCGCTGCGCACCCGCTTCACCCTCACCGCCGAGAGCGAGGAGTCCCGCGGCTCCGCCCCCGCCGAGCGCTGGACCGTCGACGGCGGCCCGCACCGCGTCGGCGTGATCGCCTCCGTCACCCGCCCGTTCTGCCGCGCCTGCGACCGCACCCGGCTCACCGCCGACGGCCAGGTCCGCACCTGCCTCTTCGCCCGTGAGGAGACGGACCTGCGTGCGGCACTGCGCGGGGACGCGCCGGACGAGGAGATCGCCCAGCTCTGGAAGACGGCCATGTGGGGCAAGAAGGCGGGCTCCGGACTGGACGACCCGTCCTTCCTGCAGCCCGACCGCCCGATGTCGGCGATCGGCGGCTGAGGCCGGGCACCCGGGACCCGAGGGACCGAAGGTCAAGACCCCGAAGGTCAAGACCCGGACCCCGGGGATCAGGCCTCGGTCTCTTTCCCGTCTCCGGCTCCCCAGTCCTTCAGTGGCACGACGTCCTTGAGGAAACCCCGTACACCGAGGAACGAGGACAGGTGCTCCCGGTGCTCGTCGCAGGCCAGCCAGGTCTTGCGCCGCTCGGGCGTGTGCAGTTTGGGGTTGTTCCAGGCGAGCACCCACACGGCGGCGGCCCGGCAGCCCTTGGCGGAACAGAGCGGGGCGCCGGTGGCACTCTCGGCGGACGTCTCGGGAAAAATCACGTGGTCCAGCCTAAGTCAGGTGCTCGACGAGCCAAATCAGCTGCTCCACGAGCTTTCTGACGCATCCCCTGCCGGAGAAAGGGCGACGCCGGGCAGCCACGGGGGGAGCTGCCCGGCGTCGGTCCATCGCTCCGACGGGGGATGCGGAGCGCTTTGGCAGTATGTCACGGGGACCGGGGTGCGGTGCACCGGAACGTCATGATTTATCTGAGCTTTACTTGAGCTTCGCGAGACGTACGGGCTCAGGTGTGCTCGTGCGGCGGCCGGGCCGTGCCGGACGCCCCCTCGGAGTCCCCGGACTCCGCCGGACCGGGCACCGGGGCGGCCTCCACGGCAGGCCGCAACGGCATCTGCACGAAGGTCGTCGGCAGCGAAGTCACGTTCTCCCGGCCCGCGTTGGCGATGACCACCGCCACGTACGGCAGCAGTACGCCCAGCGCGAGCGCCACGATCGCCACATGCCGCTCCACGTTCCACAGCACCGCGGCCAGCACCACCGACACCGTGCGCACCGACATGGAGATCACATAGCGTCGCTGTCGGCCGCGGATGTCGTCCGTCAGCCCCTGACGGGCGCCCGTGATCCGGATGACCTCCGTACGCGCGCTCTTCCGCAGCATGCTCCACCACCAGATCTCGTCGCCGGACGCTCCCGGACCGGGCCGCATCCACGGTACGCCCGCCACCGGCCGGGCAGGCGACCGGGGCACGCTGTACGAGGGGTGCGGGCCGGGCCGGGGTCCCTCGGACGGTCCACCAGGGCATGCGCCGCCCGGACGGCGGGCCGAGACTGGGCGGACGCGCACTCCGCGCCGCACGAGGAGGCGAAATGAGCTGGTTGTGGGCAATCATCGTGGGACTGGTGCTGGGTGTCATCGCCAGGGCGATCCTGCCGGGTAAGCAGGACATCCCGCTCTGGCTGACGGCCGTGTTCGGCATCCTCGGCAGCATCCTCGGCAACGCCGTGGCCGGCTGGATCGGTGTGGGGGACACCAAGGGCATCGACTGGATCCGCCACCTGCTGCAACTGGCGGGCGCCGTGGCGGTCGTCGCCGTCGGCGACATGGCCTGGCAGTCCTTCCGCGGCAGCCGTAAACAGCGAACCTGACCCAGCGGGGTCACACAGTGCCGGGGGGGGGGGGGCGGGGGGGGGCGGGGGGGGGGGGGGGGGGGGGGGGGGGGGGGGGGGTGGGGGGTCGGGGGGGGGGGGGGGGGGGGGTCGGCGGGGGGTGACGGTGTC
>NZ_JBVJMW010000020.1:0-32115 GCF_055583985.1 Streptomyces sp. NPDC104313 | reverse complement strand
GCGGGGGGGGGGGGGCCCCCCGCGGCCCCCCCCCCCCCCCCCCCCCCCCCCCCCGCGGGGGGGCGGCGGGCGGGGGGGGCGCGGCCCCGGGGGCGCCCGCCCCCCCCCCCCCCGCCACTGCGATGCGGGGGAGGTCAGCCGACCGGGCGGACCTCCACGGCCGCCAGGTTCTTCTTGCCCCGGCGCAGCACCAGCCAGCGCCCGTGCAGCAGCTCCCCGGCGGACGGTGCGACCTCGCCGTCGAGGACCTTCACGTTGTTCACGTAGGCGCCGCCCTCCTTGACCGTGCGGCGCGCACCCGACCTGCTGGGCGCCAGGCCGACCTCCACCAGCAGGTCCACCAGCGGACCCAGCTCGGCGACGGTGGCACCCGGCACCTCGGACAGGGCCGCGCCCAGTGTCGCCTCGTCCAGCTCGGCCAGGTCACCCTGCCCGAACAGCGCCTTCGACGCCGCGATGACCGCGGCGCACTGCGCACCGCCATGCACCAGCGTGGTCAGCTCCTCGGCCAGCGCACGCTGCGCGGAACGCGCCTGCGGCCGCTCCTCGGTCAGCTTCTCCAACTCCTCCAGCTCCTCACGGCTCCTGAAGCTGAGGATGCGCAGGTAGCGCGAGACGTCCCGGTCGTCCACGTTCAGCCAGAACTGGTAGAACGCGTACGGCGTCGTCATCTCCGCGTCGAGCCAGACGGCGCCGCTCTCGGACTTGCCGAACTTCGTCCCGTCCGCCTTCGTCATCAGCGGCGTCGCCAGCGCGTGCACGACCGCGCCCGGCTCCAGGCGGTGGATCAGGTCGATGCCCGCCGTGAGGTTGCCCCACTGGTCGCTGCCGCCCTGCTGAAGGGTGCAGCCGTGCCGGCGGTACAGCTCCAGGAAGTCCATGCCCTGGAGCAGCTGGTAGCTGAACTCCGTGTAGCTGATGCCTTCCTGCGACTCCAGCCGCCGGGCGACCGAGTCCTTGGTGAGCATCTTGTTGACCCGGAAGTGCTTGCCGATGTCCCGCAGGAACTCGATCGCGGACATGCCCGCGGTCCAGTCCAGGTTGTTGACCGTCGTCGCCGCGTTCTCGCCCTCGAAGGACAGGAACGGCTCGATCTGCGAGCGCAGCCGGGCCACCCAGGCGGCGATCGTCTCCGGGTCGTTCAGCGTGCGCTCGGCGGTGGGCCTCGGGTCACCGATCTGACCCGTCGCGCCCCCCACCAGGGCGAGCGGCCTCAGCCCGGCCTGCTGGAGCCGCCGCATGGTGAGCACCTGCACCAGGTGCCCCACATGCAGGCTGGCCGCGGTCGGGTCGAAGCCGCAATAGAAGGTGACGGGACCGTCCGCGAGAGCCTTGCGCAATGCGTCCTCGTCAGTGGACTGGGCGAACAGCCCGCGCCACTTCAGCTCGTCGACGATGTCCGTCACGGTTGCGGTGCTCCTTATGACTGGCAGAGATGCTGGTAGAGATGTACGGGTCAGTCTAGGCGGGTCACACCCCCGGGCTGACCGAGCTCATGTTGAAGTCCGGGACGCGCAGCGAGGGCATCGCGGCCCGGGTGAACCAGTCGCCCCACTCGCGCGGCAGCGTCCTTTCCGTACGCCCCGCCTCCGAGGCCCGCGACAGCAGGTCCACCGGCGACTCGTTGAACCGGAAGTTGTTCACCCCGCCGACCACCTCGCCGTCCTCGACCAGATAGACGCCGTCCCGGGTCAGCCCCGTCAGCAGCAGCGTCGCCGGGTCCACCTCGCGGATGTACCAGAGGCAGGTCAGCAGCAGCGCCCGCCCGGACGTCGCGGCCACCATCTCCTCCAGCGACCGCTCACCGCCGCCCTCCAGCAGCAGGTTGTCGATGCCCGGGGCCACCGGAAGCCCGGTCAGTTCCGCCGTGTGCCGGGTCGTCGTCAGCCGCTCCAGCCTCCCGTCCCGGACCCAGTCCGTCGGGGCCAGCGGCAGCCCGTTGTCGAAGACGGAACCGCTGTCGCCGGAGGAGTGGGCGATCACGAACGGCGCCGACTGAAGCCCCGGCGCGTGCGGATCGCTGCGCAGGGTGAGCGGCAGCGGGGAGAGCGTCTCGCCCAGCCGCGTTCCGCCGCCCGGCGTGGAGAACACCGTCCGGCCCTCCACAGCGTCCCGCGCGGTCGACGACCAGAGCTGGTAGATCAGCAGGTCCGCGACCGCGGCCGGCGGCAGCAGCGTCTCGTACCGGCCGGCGGGCAGCTCGATACGCCGCTTTGCCCAGCGCAGCCGCTGTGCCAGCTCCGCGTCCATCGCCGCCGGGTCGACGTCCTTGAAGTCACGGGTCGCCCGGCCCGCCCACGCGGAGCGCGTACGGTCCGGCGACTTCGCGTTCAGCTCCAGCGTCCCGTTCGGCTGGTCGTGGCGCAGCCGCAGCCCCGTCGACGTCCCCAGGTAGGTGGAGGTCAGCTCGTGGTGCGCGAAGCCGTACAGCTCGCGGCCCCCGGCCCGGGCGCGGGCGAAGGCGTCGCCGAGCGCCGGGGCGAAGTCGGCGAAGACCTCCGAGCCGGTCTCGGCGGGCGCGTCCGTGAAGTCGGGGGAGGCGGGCGCCCCGCTCACCAGCGGCTGCGCGTCCTCCGCCGGATCCGCGCTCCGTGCGGCGGCCTCGGCGGCCCGCACCAGCGGCTCCAGGTCGTCCGTGGTCACCGCGGACCGGGAGACGACGCCGGACGCCGTCCCCTTCGCCCCGCCCGCGGTCGCGATGACGGTCAGGGTCCGCCCCCGGGTCACCCCGTTCGTGGTGAGCGCGTTGCCCGCCCAGCGCAGGTTCGCGGAGGACTGCTCGTCGGCGATGACCACCAGACCGTCCGTGGTGGACAGCTCCAGGGCCTGCTCGACGATCTCGTACGGCTTGCTGACGCGGCTCATCGTCCGGCCTCCTGCGTCGTGTTGAGGATGTTGACGCCCCGGAAGAGGGCGGAGGGACAGCCGTGCGAGACCGCCGCGACCTGGCTCGGCTGGGCCTTGCCGCAGTTGAACGCGCCGCCCAGCACATACGTCTGGGGGCCGCCGACCTTCTCCATCGAGCCCCAGAAGTCCGTGGTCGTCGCCTGGTACGCCACATCGCGCAGCTGCCCGGCCAGCCGGCCGTTCTCGATGCGGAAGAACCGCTGCCCGGTGAACTGGAAGTTGTAGCGCTGCATGTCGATCGACCACGACCGGTCGCCGACCACGTAGATCCCGCGCTCCACCCCGCCGATCAGATCCTCCGTCGACAGCCCGCCCGGGTCCGGCTTGAGCGACACGTTCGCCATGCGCTGTACGGGGACATGGCCCGGCGAGTCCGCGTACGCGCAGCCGTTGGAGCGGCCGAGGCCCGTCAGCTTCGCGATGCGGCGGTCCAGCTGGTAGCCGACCAGCGTCCCGTCCTTCACCAGGTCCCACGACTGCGCCTCGACGCCCTCGTCGTCGTACCCGATCGTCGCGAGCCCGTGCTCGGCCGTGCGGTCACCGGTCACGTTCATCACGGGGGAGCCGTACACCAGCTTGCCCAGCTGGTCGAAGGTGGCGAACGAGGTCCCGGCGTACGCCGCCTCGTACCCCAGCGCCCGGTCCAGCTCGGTGGCGTGGCCGATCGACTCGTGGATGGTCAGCCACAGGTTCGACGGATCGACGACCAGGTCGTACGCCCCCGCCTCGACGCCCGGCGCGCGCAACTTCTCCGCGAGCAGCCCGGGGATCCGCTCCAGCTCGTCGTCCCAGTCCCAGCCGGTCCCGGTCAGGTATTCCCAGCCCCGGCCCGCCGGCGGCGCGATGGTCCGCATCGAGTCGAACTCACCACTCGTGCCGTCCACCGCGACAGCGGTGAACTGCGGGTGGATCCGCACCCGTTGCTGCGTGGTGACGGTGCCCGCCGTGTCCGCGTAGAACTTGTTCTCGTGCACGGCCATCAGGGACGCGTCCACATGCGCGACGCCCTCCGCGCCCAGCAGCCGCCCGCTCCACTCGGCGAGCAGTGCCACCTTCTCCTCGTCCGGTACGGAGAAGGGGTCGACGTCGTACGCCGAGACCCAGGTCCGCTCGCCGTGCACCGGCTCGTCCGCCAGCTCCACCCGCCCGCCCGTCTCCCGCCACCGCCCCTCAGCAAAAGTGCTGCGCGCACTTTCATCGGACCCGGCCGCCGCGGTCACCTTCGCCGACAGCTTGGCCATCGCGACGGCCTGCGAGGCCACCTTCGCGGCGGCGTCCATCGTCAGATCGACGCCCGAGGCGAACCCCCACGCGCCGCCGTGCACCACCCGCACCGCGTACCCGAGGTCCGTGCTGTCCGACGCCCCGGCCGGCCGGGCGTCCCGCAGCCGCCAGGAGGCGCTGCGCACCCGCTCCAGCCGGAAGTCGGCGTGGGTGGCGCCCAGCGCCCGCGCCCGTGCGAGCGCGGCGTCGGCCAGCGCGCGCGACGGCAGGGCCAGGAATGACTGATCTACCTCGTGGGGCACAGGGGGTTCCCTTCTCGATACACGACGGCAGTGAACCATGCCGGAGGGTGACCGCACCGGGGGATATGGAGGACGCGGGGGCCGACCACATATCCGCGTGGACTGTAGGAACCCAACAGCACCCCGGACAAGCCACTGTCAGGGCCCGATTCCTCGATCGGCGCACGGTACCGATAGGTTTTCGACGTACCAGACCGCCAAGGAAAGGGTGATCCGTTGAGCCGCTCGGTTCTCGTCACCGGAGGAAACCGGGGCATCGGCCTCGCCATCGCCCGCGCCTTCGCCGACAACGGCGACCAGGTCGCGATCACCTACCGTTCCGGAGAGCCGCCCGAGGTGCTCACCGAGGCAGGTGTCCTCGCGGTCCGCTGCGACATCACGGACGCCGAGCAGGTGGAGCAGGCCTACAAGGAGATCGAGGAGAAGCACGGTCCCGTGGAGGTGCTGGTCGCCAACGCCGGCATCACCAAGGACCAGCTGCTGATGCGGATGTCGGAGGAGGACTTCACCTCCGTCCTCGACACCAACCTCACGGGGACCTTCCGGGTCGTCAAGCGCGCCAACCGTGCCATGCTGCGCGCCAAGAAGGGCCGCGTCGTCCTCATCTCCTCCGTCGTCGGCCTCCTCGGCTCGGCCGGCCAGGCCAACTACGCCGCTTCCAAGGCCGGGCTCGTCGGCTTCGCCCGGTCGCTGGCCCGTGAGCTCGGTTCGCGGAACATCACCTTCAATGTCGTCGCCCCCGGTTTTGTCGACACCGACATGACCCAGGCGCTCACCGAGGAGCAGCGCAAGGGCATCGTGTCCCAGGTGCCGCTCGGTCGCTACGCGCAGCCCGAGGAGATCGCCGCCGCGGTGCGCTTCCTCGCCTCCGACGACGCGTCGTACATCACTGGAGCCGTCATTCCCGTTGACGGCGGATTGGGCATGGGTCACTGATCACCATGAGCGGAATTCTCGACGGCAAGCGCATCCTCATCACCGGGGTGCTGATGGAGTCGTCCATCGCGTTCCACGCCGCGAAGGTGGCCCAGGAGCAGGGGGCCGAGGTCATCCTGACGGCGTTCCCCCGCCCCACCCTGACCGAGCGCATCGCCAGGAAGCTGCCGAAGCCGGCCAAGGTCATCGAGCTCGACGTGACCAACCAGGAGCACCTGGACCGGCTGGCCGGTCTGGTGCGCGAGGAGCTCGGCTCCCTGGACGGCGTCGTCCACTCCATCGGCTTCGCTCCGCAGGACGCGCTCGGCGGCAACTTCCTCAACACGCCGTTCGAGTCCGTCGCCACCGCGATGCACGTCTCGGCGTTCTCCCTGAAGTCGCTGGCCATGGCCTGCAAGCCGCTGATGAGCGAGGGCGGCTCGATCGTCGGCCTCACCTTCGACGCCCAGTACGCCTGGCCGCAGTACGACTGGATGGGCCCGGCCAAGGCCGCGCTGGAGGCCACCTCCCGCTACCTCGCCCGTGACCTGGGCAAGGACGGGCTGCGCTGCAACCTGGTCTCCGCCGGACCGCTCCGCTCGATGGCCGCCAAGTCCATCCCGGGCTTCGAGGAGCTGGCCGACGTCTGGAACACCCGCGCTCCGCTGGCCTGGGACATGAACGACCCCGAGCCGGCCGGCCGCGGCATCGTCGCCCTGCTCTCCGACTTCTTCCCGCGCACCACGGGCGAGATCATCCACGTCGACAGCGGCGTGCACATGATGGGCGCCTGACCCGCGAACCACCCCGCCCCACGGCCCCGGCCGCGTACTCCCTCCCGGTTCTTCCGGAGGCGGTACGCGGCCGGGGGCCGTTCACGCTCCGTGGCTCCCCGCTGCCGCTCCGGTCGAAAAGTCGGCCGATCCACCGCAGAATAAGGAGGAACCGGACTTCTTGTCAGGCCCCGGGAGGGAGATCGCCGTGCGTCCCACGTGCCGTCGAACCCGTCTCCTCCTTGCCGCCCCGGTGGTCGTCGCCGCTCTCGCCGTACCCCTGGGAGTCCACGCCGCAAGCGGGGCCGACTCCGGTACGGAAGCGGAGCCCCCGAAGCCCGAACCGGCCGGCTCGGAGTGCCGTACGTCCGTCGAGGGCTCCCGGGTCGTCGCCTACTGCCACAACCCCTACCCCTCCACCGACCTGGTCCGGCTGCACACCGAATGCGACCGCTGGTGGGACGTCGACGCGGACGGCGCGGCGGTCGCGGTGGAGCCCGGCCGGACCGTACGTCTTGAGGACCGCTGCTGGAAAGAGATCGCCACGGCGTGGGTCAGCCACCGTCCCGCCCCCGTCTGAGCGGTGCCCTCGCCGCACATGGCCCGGGGCGCCGCTATACCCGGTCCGTCAGGCAGGTCAGCGCGTGGCTCGCCGCCTCGGCCGCCGCCGTCTCCGCGTCCCCGGCCCGGATCGCCTCGACCAGCCGGCCGTGGTCCATATGGTTCTCCGGCCGCAGCTCCGGGCCCACATCACCGCGCAGGTAGTCGCGCAGCAGATCCCCGAGGTCGGCGTAGAGCTCGGTCAGGACGTCGTTGTGCGAGGCCGCGACCACCGCCAGGTGCAACGTCGCGTCCGCCGCCACGAACGCCTCCGCGTCACCCGACGCCCAGGCCTCCTCGCGGCGCGCCATCAACGTGTCCAGCTGCCGCAGATCCCGCTCGGTGCGCCGGGCCGCCGCCAGCCGGGCCGCCGACGACTCCAGCGTCGAACGCAGCTCGGCGATATGACGCGGATCGGCGGCCGCGAACCTGCGGTGCATCACTCCGGCCAGCTCGCTCGTGGCGATCACATAGGTGCCGGAGCCCTGCCGAATGTCCAGCAGCCCGTTGTGCGCGAGGGCCCGCACGGCCTCACGAACGGTGTTACGGGCCACGCCCAGCTGCTCGACCAGCTCGGGCTCGGTCGGAATCCGCGAGCCGACCGGCCACTCGCCCGAGGTGATCTGATTCCTCAGCTGGGCGATCACCTGGTCGGCGAGTGCCGAACGCCGCGGAGACGTCAGCGCCATGATGCTCCTTGCTCGTGGGCCGGGCCCGAAGGGGCGCCGGGCCGAAGCGGGTGTCGGGTCCGGATTCTCCCAGGAAACCCCGGGGGATCGGGGGAGGGGACGGAGTGGACAATCAATCATCCCATGATTCTATGATGGCCCTATGTCGGACGACGAGACGCAGACCTCCACCCTGAACCGCGGCCCCGCCGCACGCACCTCCCACGAGCTTCGCGCCCAGCGGCTCCCCGGTGCGGGCGAGGCCCCCGCGCCCTGGCTGCTGCGCCTCATCGCCGTGGGACTCGTCCTCGCCGCACTGAACCTCCGCCCCGCCATCACCAGCCTCGGCGCCCTCCTCGAAGAGGTCCGCGAGGGCCTGCACATGAGCGGGAGCGTGGCCGGCGTCCTCACCTCCGTACCGCCGCTCTGCTTCGCGGTCTTCGGGATCATGGCGCCGCGCCTGGCCCGCCGCTTCGGGGCGGGTGCCGTGGTCTGCGCGGGTTTGGCGGCCATCGCGGCGGGCCTGGTCATCCGCCCGTACATCGGCACCACCGCCGGGTTCCTGGCCGCCAGCGCGCTGGCCCTGATGGGCATCGCCGTCAGCAACATCCTGATGCCGGTGATCGTCAAGCGCTGGTTCCCCGACCGCGTCGGCACCATGACCGGCCTCTACTCCATGGCCCTGGCCCTCGGCACCGCGCTGGCCGCCGCCGTCACCGTCCCCGTCACCGGGGCGCTGGGCGGTAACTGGCAGGCGGGTCTGGTCGTCTGGGCCGTGCCGGCCGCTCTCGCGCTGCTGCCCTGGATCGTCCTCGTACGCGACCGCACCCCGACCCCCGGCCGGCCGGCTTGTGCCCCGGCCGCTTCGGGGCAGGCCGTCGCGGAGGCGCCGGCCCTCCGGATCACCCGCAGCCGCACCGCGTGGGGCCTCGCCTGTTTCTTCGGGCTCCAGGCCACCGCCGCGTACATCACCATGGGCTGGATGCCGCAGATCTTCCGAGACGCCGGGGTCTCCTCCGGCACGGCCGGACTCCTGCTCGCGGTCACCATGGCGATGGGCGTCCCGCTCGCCTTCGTCATCCCCCGGGTCGCCTCCCGGCTCAAGCAGCAGGGCCCCATCGTCGTCGTCCTCGGCCTGTGCGGCCTGATCGGCTACGCCGGGCTCTATCTCGCCCCCGCCGCCGGAGCCTGGGCCTGGGCCCTGCTCCTCGGGGTGGCCAACTGTGCCTTCCCCCTCGCTCTCACCATGATCGGCATGCGGGCCCGGTCCGGCGCGGGCGTGGTCCGGCTCTCCGCGTTCGCCCAGTCCACCGGCTATCTGCTCTCGATCCCCGGTCCGCTGCTCGTCGGCGTGCTCTACCAGCACAGCGGCGGCTGGGGGCTGCCGATCGCGCTGATGGCGAGCCTCTTGATTCCCCAGATGATCGCCGGAATCCTCGCAGGCCGGGACCGGACCATCGAGGACGAATGCTGAGATGCGACACTGACCTCATGCCAGTGCTCGATCCGAATCCCCAGAACGGCCAGAAGAAGCTTCTCCTCGTTTTCGGGGCGATGCTCCTCATCACCGTCGTCATCGGTGTGATCGCCACGATCGCCTCGCCCTGACGCCCCAGGACCCTGGAAACCCCCAGGGGTGGGGCTAGCACCCCCTTCCCCTAGGGGGCCAGGTTCAGGGTGAAGTGGGTGGGTCACCGGATGGGGCCGACCGCCTCCGATCCGTAGGTTCTTCGGTAACAACCCGATGACTTGACGGAGGCGGACATGCCGACACCGACGCACACCAGGTCCCACCGACCGGCGGCGGACGGTGTCGAGATCCGGCTGCCCTGGTGGGCCGTCGCCCTGCCCGCCGTGGCGTTCGCCGCTCTGCTGCTGATGATCCTCAGCCCCGGACAGGCCCAGGCCGCCACCACCGGGGACCCCGCGCTCGGACAGCTGATCGAGCGGACGCTCCAGCTGCTGTCCCGTTGAGGCGAAGCAGCCCCGGACCAGCGCGCCAACTCCCCGGACGGGCACGTCAACCCCCTGCGCCAGAGGCCGCTTTTCATGCGAAGCTGAGGTGTATGAGCGTCGAGACACCTCGCAGGATCGTCCTTCTCCGGCATGCCAAGGCGGAATGGTCACAGGCTTCCGATCATGAGCGCCCGCTGGCCGAGCGCGGCCGCAAGGACGCGCCCGTGGCCGGCCGCAGGCTCGCCGATTCCGGCATCGATTTCGATCTGGCCCTCTGCTCCAGTGCCGCCAGGACGCGGGAGACCTGGAAGCTGGCGGTGCATGAATTCTCCCAGCGCCCCCGGACCGTCTACGAGGAGAGGCTGTACGAGGCCTCCCTCGGCGAACTGATCGCCCTGTTCAACGAGACCCCGGACGAGGTGCGCAACCTCCTGGTCATCGGCCACAACCCCGGGATGCACGGGGCCGCCGACGCCCTCTCGGGATCGGCGGAGGGCGACACCCTGGCCCGGATGACCCGGGACGGCTTCCCCACCGCCGCCTACGCCGCGGTCGAGTTCCCCGGCTCCTGGAAGAGCGTGGAGCACGGGGCCGGCAGGCTCACCGAGTACTGGACGCCGAACGACTGAGCGCCCTACCGGACGACGGACGTCCGAGCGCCCGGTAGCGCTGAACATGTGAACGCGCAGGGCACCGGCACAGATCTCGCGGATCTCGTGCCGGTGCCCTGCTGCGTACGACCGCGTACGACTGTGTGCGACCACGTGTGACCGCGTACGACTCCGAAGCCGGCGGCCCGGGGCGGTCAGTCGACGAGACCGTCCGCCGCCTCGACCTCTTCACGGGTGATGCCGAGCAGATAGAGCACGGTGTCCAGGAACGGCACGTTCACCGCGGTGTGCGCCGCCTCACGGACCATCGGCTTCGCGTTGAACGCGACGCCGAGCCCGGCGGTGTTCAGCATGTCGAGATCGTTCGCCCCGTCCCCGATCGCCACCGTCTGGGCCAGCGGCACCCCCGCCTGTTCGGCGAAGCTCCGCAGCAGCCGGGCCTTGCCCGCCCGGTCCACCACCTCGCCGACGACCCGGCCGGTGAACTTGCCGTCCACCACCTCCAGGGTGTTGGCCGAGGCGAAGTCGAGGCCGAGCCGTTCCTTCAGGTCGTCCGTGACCTGGGTGAAGCCGCCGGAGACGACGCCGACCTGGTAGCCGAGCCGCTTCAGCGTACGGATCAGGGTGCGGGCGCCGGGGGTGAGCCGTACCTCGGTGCGGACCTTGTCCACCACCGAGACGTCCAGACCGGCCAGCAGTGCGACCCGGGCGTGCAGCGACTGCTCGAAGTCCAGCTCGCCGCGCATCGCCTGCTCGGTCACCTGGGCGACCTGCTCCTCGCAGCCCGCGTGCGCCGCGAAGAGCTCGATCACCTCGTCCTGGATCAGCGTGGAGTCGACGTCCATGACCACCAGCCGCTGGGCCCGGCGGCTCAGCCCGGCCGAGACCACCGCGACGTCCACGCCGATCTCCGCGGCCTCGGTGGCCAGCGCGGTCCGCAACTCCGCGGTCCCGGTCCCCGAGACCGCGAACTCGACGGCGGTGACCGGGTACTTCGCCAGCCGGAAGATACGGTCGATGTTCCCGCCGGTCGAGGTGATGGTGGCCGCTATGGCGGCGGTCGACTCCGCGGTCAGGGGGTGTCCCAGCACCGTCACATGGGAACGGCCGTCACCGCGGGGGCGGTTGTCGCCGATGCCGGAGATGATCTCGGCCTGCAGTGTCAGGGAGTCGGCCCAGCTGTGCACGGTCGCCCGCAGATCGCCCTCGGTGGTCCCGCCCGCGGTGGGCGAGGTGACCAGAGCGCACAGCACGATGCGTCCCCGGGTGACGACCTGCTCGATGTCCACGACGTCGACCGCGTACGCGGCGAGGGTGTCGAAGAGTCCGGCGGTGATGCCGGGGCGGTCCTTGCCGAAGATCTTGACGAGAAGCGTGGGTGCGTCGCTGCCCGGAGGGGCCCCGTCGCCGGGGCCGCCGACCCGACGGGACTCAGGGGGCTCAGAAGACGGGAGGGGCTGAGGTGGCTGAGATGCGCTCATGGTGCTCCCACCGTATCGGTCCCGCCGTCTTCTCCGGCCGCTCGTCCCGAGTGCCGGACGGGAATGCGCCCCGGCGACGTCCGCTGCGCCGAGAGGCGGTCTCCGCGGCCTCGACCCGGGGCGCGGGACGTCGAGGATCTGGCCGGTACGGGTCTTGCGCTCGGAGATGTCGGATGTCTTGTATTCGCCGTTATGCAGTCGATGAACCTGCTCTGGGCGGTAAGCGGGTCTTCATCCTCGCTTCGTCCGTTCCATGGTTGTTTCACCTCTCGGTATCGGGGTGTTCGCGCAGGTCTCCGCGCGCTCTTCACCCGCCCGACTTTCGTATCGGGGACTCGTCCTGGAATAGTTCCCCACGATGTTCAGCATCCCTAGACTCCCTGCGACGGGGGCAACACGGGGGACAACTAGTGGGGCGCGGAGTGCCGGAACTCGTACTGGAATTGAATGGCAACACCTGGGCGCTCGATCCGTCCAGGTCGTACACCCTTGGACGTGATCCGCAGGGCGACCTCGCGATCGACGATGCCAGGGTTTCGTGGCGGCATGCCACGATCAGTTGGAGCGGCCGTAGTTGGTGTATCGAGGACCACGGCAGCACCAACGGCACCTATGCGCAGGGTCAGCGGATCCAGCAGGTGGAGATCGGCCCCGGCTCGGTGCTGCACCTGGGCAACGCCACCGACGGGCCCCGGGTGAGCCTCAGCCCCGCCGCGGCCGCCGGTGTCGCCGGTGGGCCCGCGGCCGGTGCTCAGCAGGCACCCGTGCAGCAGCCCCATCACCAGCCCCAGGGTGGCGGCGCGGGCCGGCACGGACACCAGGCGCCCGCGCATCAGGCTCCTGCCCAGCACCAGGCGCCCGCGCATCAGGCTCCTGCCCAGCACCAGGCCTGGCAGCAGCAGGCGCCGCAGCAGCCTTCGCACCAGAAGGTGCCGCACCAGCAGAGTCCCGGGCATCCGGCCGGACCGGGACAGGGCGGTGCCGCGGGGGCGTCGCCCCTGTACGGCGACCGCAGCCCGACCACGTTCCACCAGCTGGCCCTCGGCCGGGTCATGCGCATCGGTCGTGCGCTGGAGAACGAGCTGGTCGTCTCCGACCTCCAGGTCTCCCGCCACCACGCCGAGTTCCACGCGACGCCCGACGGCCGCTTCGAGATCCGCGACCTCGGCTCGCACAACGGCACGTACGTCAACGGTCTGCCGCTCCACAAGTCCGGCTCCGCGCTCATCGGTGCCAACGACATCGTCGGCGTCGGCCACTCGACGTTCCGGCTGGTCGGGGACCGGCTGGAAGAGTTCGTCGACACCGGTGAGATCTCCTTCTCCGCCCGCCACCTCACGGTGACGGTCGACGGCGGGAAGCAGATCCTCAAGGACGTCTCCTTCGGTGTCCCCGAGAAGTCGCTGATCGCTGTCATCGGTCCGTCCGGTTCCGGAAAGTCCACCCTGCTCAAGGCGCTCACCGGCTACCGGCCCGCGAACCAGGGTGACGTCCTCTACGACAACCGAAACCTGTACAAGCAGTTCGCCGAGCTGCGCCAGCGCATCGGCCTGGTCCCGCAGGACGACATCCTGCACAAGGAACTGACCGTCACCAAGGCCCTCAAGTACGCGGCCAAGCTCCGCTTTCCTGCGGACACCACCGAGGCCGAGCGCCAGTCCCGGATCACCGAGGTCCTCGCCGAGCTCAAGCTCGACATCCACAAGGACAAGAAGATCACGTCGCTCTCCGGCGGCCAGCGCAAGCGCGTCTCGGTCGCCCTGGAGCTGCTCACCAAGCCCTCGCTGATCTTCCTGGACGAGCCGACCTCCGGCCTCGACCCGGGCATGGACCGCGATGTCATGCAGCTGTTGCGGGGCCTCGCCGACGACGGCCGCACCGTGCTCGTGGTCACGCACTCGGTGGCCGAGCTGGCGATCTGCGACAAGCTCCTCGTGATGGCCCCCGGCGGTTCGGTCGCCTACTTCGGTCCGCCGGAGGAAGCGCTGAACTTCTTCGGCTACACCAGCTGGGCCGACGTCTTCTCCGCCTTCGAGAACTACCGCGACTACGACTGGGCGGGACGCTGGCGCGGTTCGCAGCACTACCAGATGTACGCCGCCGACATCGACGCGGTCGCGGCCCAGCCGGTCAGCATGCCGCCCCCGCAGCAGATGCGCCCGCCGAAGCCGCAGGGCTGGACGGCGCAGCTGTGGACACTGATCCGGAGATACGCCTCCGTCATCGCGTCCGACAAGGGCTTCATGGGCCTGATGCTGATCCTGCCCGCCGTGCTGGGCGTGGTCAGTGTGGTCATCCCGGCGGAGTTCGGTCTCGCGGAGCCCGACCCGCCGTCCCGGTTCAACGCCAAGGCCGGAACGATCATGATGATCCTCGCGGTCGGCATGTGCTTCTCCGGCGCCGCCAATTCCGTACGAGAGCTGATCAAGGAACGGGTCATCTACGAACGGGAGCGGGCCACCGGCCTGTCCCGCTCCGCGTACCTGATGTCCAAGGTGATCGTCCTCGGCGTGATCACCGCCTTCCAGGGGGTGATCATCTGCGGCATCGGCTTCGCCACTCGCGATCTGCCCGCGGAGGGCCTGATCATGTCCCCGGCCGTCGAGATCTGCGTCTCGATCATCGCGCTGGGCTTCACCTCGATGATGTTCGGCCTGGTCATCTCCTCGCTGGTGAAGACCTCCGAGAAGACCATGCCGCTGCTGGTCATGTTCGCGATCATCCAGATCGTCTTCACCGGCGTGCTGTTCCAGGTGTACGGGTCGCCCGGCCTGGAGCAGTTCGGCTGGCTGATGCCGTCGCGCTGGGCGATGGCCGCGGCCGGCGCCACGCTGGACCTGGCGCACCTGATGCCGCCGTGGGACCCGAAGAACCCCACCGACCTCGACCCGCTGTGGGAGCACACCGCGAGCCAGTGGGGCGTCAACATCGCCGTGCTGCTCGCGCTCGGCGTGATCTGCGGGATTGTGGTCGCGCGCCTGCTGCGGCGCCACGAGCCCGAGGTCATGCGCAAGTAGCGCGACGGATCAGGCGCGGGCGGCACGGCCGGGAAAACGGAACGACGCCGGAGGGCGGCACCCCGCGGGGTGCCGCCCTCCGGCGTTCGTCGTGCCCGATATCAGGCGGCTCAGTAGGCGCTGTCGACGTTGTCCATGGTGCCGTAGCGGTCGGCCGCGTAGTTGCAGGCGGCGACGATGTTGGCGACCGGGTCGTACAGGTCCTTCTTGGTGCCCGCCACGTGGTAGCGGTCGAAGGTCGGCTGGATCACCTGGAGCAGGCCCTTGGACGGGATGCCGTTCCGGGCGTTGATGTCCCAGTTGTTGATGGCCCAGCGGTTACCGCTGGACTCCCGGATGATGTTGCGGTGGATCCCCTCGTACGAGCCGGGGATGCCTTCCTTCTTCATGATCGCCCTGGCCTCGCGGATCCAGCCGTCCAGGTTGTCGGCGTAGACGGGCTTGCGCGGGGTGGAGCGGTTCGCGGCCTCGGTGCCGCGCTTCTTCGCGTCCGCCTCGGCCTTGGCGGCCTTGTCCTTCGCGTCGGCGGCCTTGGCCTTGGCCTTCGCCTCGGACGCGGCCTTCGCCTTCGCGTCGGCGGCCTTGGTCTCGGCGGCGGCCTTCGCCTTGGCGGCGTCGGCGGCCTTCACCAGCTGCTCAGCGGTGGAGTGCTGCTCCAGCATGCTGTTCTGCACGGTTTTGGCCTGGGCGGAGCCTGCGGCGAAAGCCACGGGCGCGGCGGCTGCCGCCGCCTGCGGGGCGATCTCGGCCTCGGCGTCCGACGGGACCAGCGAGAAGGTCAGGGCGGCGACGCCGAGGGCCGACACACCGGCCACGGAGATCTTCTGGACCTTGTTCAGACGACGGACACGGCTGGGTATGCGATTCGCAGACATGTAGGGCTACCTCTTCGAATGCTCAGGTGTCCTCACCGGAGGACGAGACCGGAGGCGGTGATGCGCACCTCCGTTGGGGACGAGAGCAATTCTTAGCGGCAGCAAAATCATGTGGCAAAGGTGTGACGTACGAAGCTGAGTAGTGGAACGGGGTCCCGTTCGTCCGATTTGACCCCCACCTATCCCTGCTTAAATCGCCCTTATCTGCCCACTAGGTGTGTTCGTAAGTGACATAGGCCCTATGCCTGGGCTCACATCGGCGACACCCCGGTCTCACCATTCGTTGCTGGAGCAATTCGGAGCGTTACGTTCCTCCTCCGGCAGGATGAGGTGGACGTCCCCGAACTCGTGCCAGAGGTACCGCTCCCGCACCGCCGCCTCGTACCCACGGCGCAGCGCCTCGCGCCCCGCCACCGCCTCCAGCATCAGCAGATGCGAGGCCTCCGGCTCGTGCAGCCCGGTCAGCAGCCCGTCCACCACCCGCACGCCACGCCGCGGCGTCACCACCAGATCCGTCCACCCCTCGGCCGGCCGGACCACCCCGTCCTCCCCCGCCGCCGACTCCAGCGCCCGCACGGCCGTCGTCCCCACCGCGATCACCCGCCCGCCCGCCGCACGGTCCTCACCTCGCGCCGTCCGCACCGCGTTCACCAGCCACGCCGTGGCCGCCGGTACCGCGAACCGTTCCGGATACGGCGGCTCGTGCGCCTCCGCCGAAGCCACCCCCGTATGCAGCGACAACGGAGCGAACAGCACCCCCCGGCGCACCAGGTCCGCCACCAGCGCGGCCGTGAAGGGGCGCGCGGCACTCGGCATCTCCGCCGAACCGCTCCCGTCCGGAGAGGGTGTCGCGAACACCGTCCGATACGCCGACAGCGGCTGATCCCGCTCCGTGTACCCGTACCGGATCGGCCGCCCGTACCGCCGCAACAGCTCCGGAACCGGCTCCGGCGCCCGCGCCCACCACAGCCGGGCCCCCGCCACCGGCCCCAGCGGTTCCTCCAGCACCAGGGCCCGCCCGCCCGGCAGCCGCACCACCGCCCCCGCGGGGCCGCCCGGGCGCGGCCCCGTGACCCCCGCCCCGCCCGGGGACCGCAGCTCCACTGCCCACCGCCCGTCCGCACCCCGCGTCGAGAAGTGCACGACGACCCGCTCACCGCCCACCCGCCCGTTCACGGCGGCGGGCAGCGTCATGGACGTGTTCACCACCAGCACGTCCCCGGCCCGCAGCTGCCCGGCCAGTTCCCGGAACGCGTGGTGCGACACCGCGCACCCCCGTGAGACGAGCAGACGTACGTCGTCACGCCCCGCCCCCCGCTGTTCGGCCGGTACCCGGGCCGACAGGGCGGCCGGCACCCGCCACGCCACCGGCGCCCCCGGCCCGCCGCCCCCGTCCCGCAGCCGAGCGACCGCGCCGGTCCGGCCCGCGTCCCCTCCCCTGAACCCCGCGGGCCCCGACGCGGCGGCCCGCGCGCCGCCCGTGTCCACCTCGTCCGGGCTCGGCGCATCGGCCCCGATCCCTTCCCGGCACCGCTCCCGCGCGGTCACCGCGGGCCCCCGCCCCGCTCCGCCGGACCATCGAGCAGCGCCGGGGCGGCGAACCGCCCGCCGGCCGGTCGCTCCCGCACCAGCCGCAGGAACGCGGGCACCACGCTCTCCGGCGTCGGCCGCACCTCGTCCGCCTCCTCCGGCACCGCCGCGGCGTACAGGTCCGTCGCCATGTCACCCGGGTCGACGGCCCACACCCGAAGCCCCGGCTCCTCCACGCCCAGCACCGCCGCCAACTGGTCCAACGCCGCCTTCGACGCCCCGTAACCGCCCCACGTCGGGTACGGCTCCGCCGCCGCGTCCGAACTGATCACCACCACCGCCCCCGCCTCCGAGGCACGTAGCGCCGGCAACGCCGCCTGCACGAGACCGAGCGCCGCCACCACATTTGTCTCCAGCGCCCGCCGCAGCCCCTCCAGCGGCAGCGCGTCCAGCCGGACCAGCGGTTCCGCGCCCAGCACGCTCGCGTTGCTGACCAACAGGTCGAGACCGCCCAGCGACCCGGCGGCCGCCACCAGATCCGCCCGGTGCGCCGCGTCCGTGACGTCCCCCGGCACCGCCACCACCCGAGTCCCGAACCGCCCCCGCAGCTCCCGCGCCGTTTCCTCCAGCACCCCGGCGGTCCGGGCGTCCAATACCAGGTCCCACCCCTGCCCGGCCAGCGCCCCCGCCAGAGCGCGCCCCAGCCCCTTCGAACCACCCGTGATCATCGCGACCGGCATGGTGACCGTCTCCTTCGTACTCTCGGATTCCGCCGGGACATCCCGGCGAACCCACCGTAGGAAGCCCCGGTCGCACCGCGCCTCGCCCGGGAGCCGCAGCCGTACCCGGTACTTCGGCGTAGGTCCCCGGCAGTCCTAAGACCTCCGGCCGAGGCGCCCGGCGCCCGAGACCTAGGCCGCCCGCCCGCCCACCACCGACCCCGGCCCGATACGTCCGCGCGGTCCCCGCCGGTACGGTGATCCCATGAGTCATCGCCCACCGTCGGGCCTCGCCGCGGTGAGTGCCGCGCTGCTCGCCATGAGCCGGCACCTCGAAGTGGGCGACGTCCTCAAGACGATCGTCGCCTCCGCCCGTGAACTGCTCGACGCCCAGTACGCGGCCCTCGGGGTCCCGGACGACCACGGCGGCTTCGCCCAGTTCGTGGTCGACGGCGTCAGCGACGAACAGTGGAAGGCCATCGGGCCGCTGCCCCGCCAGCACGGCATTCTCGCCTCGATGCTTCACCAGGCGAAGCCCGAACGCCTCGCCGATGTCCGACAGGACCCCCGCTTCGAGGGCTGGCCCGCCGCCCACCCCGACATGTCCGACTTCCTCGGCCTGCCCATCACGGACGGCGACGAGATCATCGGAGCGCTGTTCCTCGCCAACAAGCTGTGCCCCAAGCCCGAGGGCGGCTGCGGGTTCACCGCCGAGGACGAGGAACTGCTCTCGATCCTCGCCCAGCACGCGGCGATCGCCCTGACCAACGCCCGGCTCTACGAACGCAGCCGCGAACTGACCATCGCCGAGGAACGCTCCCGCCTGGCCCATGAACTGCACGACGCGGTCAGCCAGAAACTGTTCTCGCTCCGTCTCACCGCCCAGGCCGCCACCGCCCTCGTCGACCACGACCCGGCCCGCGCCAAGGGCGAACTCCAGCAGGTCGCCGCCCTCGCCGCCGAAGCGGTCGACGAGCTGCGGGCCGCCGTGGTCGAACTCCGGCCCGCAGCCCTCGACGAGGACGGGCTCATCGCCACCCTCCGCACCCAGATCCAGGTCCTGGACCGCGCGCACGCCGCCGAGGTCACCTTCGAGAGTCGCGGAGTGCGCGCGCTGCCCGCCGCCCAGGAGGAAGCGCTGCTCCGGGTCTCGCAGGAGGCCCTCCACAACGCGCTGCGCCACTCCGGTGCGCAGCGCGTCCGTGTGACCCTGGCCCGGCGCGGCACCGACACTGTCCTGCGCGTCACCGACGACGGGGCCGGCTTCGACCCCACCGCTGTGCGGAGGGCGGGCCGCCACCTCGGCCTCGTCTCCATGCGCCACCGGGCGAACAGCGTCGGCGGCCGACTCACCGTTGCCTCGGAGCCCGGCAGGGGCGCCACGATCGAGATGGAGGTTCCCGGTGGCTGACAAGATCATCAGGGTGCTGCTGGTCGACGACCATCAGGTGGTCCGCCGCGGACTGCGTACGTTCCTGGAGATCCAGGAGGACATAGAGGTCGTCGGCGAGGCGTCCGACGGAGCGGAAGGCGTGGCCCGGACCGAGGAGCTCCGCCCCGACATCGTGCTGATGGACATCAAGATGCCCGGCACCGACGGTATCGAGGCCCTGCGACGCCTCCGGGAGCTCGACAACCCCGCCAAGGTCCTCATCGTCACGAGCTTCACCGAACAACGCACGGTGGTCCCCGCCCTGCGCGCCGGGGCCTCCGGTTACGTCTACAAGGACGTCGACCCGGATGCCCTGGCCGGGGCCATCCGCTCGGTCCACGCCGGTCACGTCCTGCTCCAGCCGGAGGTCGCGGGCGCGCTGCTGGCCCAGGACGACTCGGGCACCGGCACGGGCCGGGGGAGCACGCTCACCGAGCGGGAACGCGAAGTACTCGGCCTCATCGCGGACGGGCGTTCGAACCGTGAGATCGCCCGTGCGTTCGTCCTCTCGGAGAAGACGGTCAAGACGCATGTGTCGAACATCCTGATGAAGCTCGACGTGGCCGACCGGACCCAGGCGGCGTTGTGGGCGGTCCGCAACGGAGCGGCGGGCTGACATCGGCACCGCCGGGGTTCCCGTCCGGGCTGAGATTCATACTGTCGGGTGTATGTCACCCGTACGGCGCATCCTTCCTGGCCGCACGGCGTTCTCCAGAGCGTGCTGCGGCGGCTTGCCGCAGCCTCTCTAGGAGGATCCTGAAGTGAAGAACCTGAAGAAGGCCGCCGCCGTCACCATGATCGCGGGCGGGCTCATCGCCGCCGGTGCCGGAGCCGCCTCCGCCACCGGTCACAGCGGTGCCGACGCCCACGGTGTGGCTACCCACTCCCCGGGCGTCGCCAGTGGCAACCTCGCGCAGGTTCCCGTCGCCGTCCCGGTGAACGTGGTCGGCAACACGGTCAACGTGGTGGGCCTGCTCAACCCCGCCTTCGGCAACCTCGGCCTCAACCACTGACCCACAGCCCTTCCCGAAAGCCGGACGTCCCTGCATCCCCAAGGGCCCGTCCGGCTTTCGCCGCGCCTCACCCCACCCCACCCCCGGCACCTCCAGCACGGCACCTCTCCTGCCCGTGGCAGCCTGCACCCAGCCCCCTCCAGCCAGTCCGGCGTTTGAGGACGGAGGGGCCCCGAGCCGTACGAACCCCCAGGGCCGTGGGCCCTCCACAGCCCGACTGGCCGGCACCCACCCCAGCCCGTCCGGCGCTGGAGGACGGACCCCCGAGCCGGGGATCCTGAAGCCAAGGCGCCCCGCGCACGTGGCACCCCAGCCGCCCTGCGGGGCCGCACCCACCCCAGCCCGTCCGGCGCTCGAGGACGGTAGACCCGCAGGCCTACCGCCGAACCTCCCCGCCCTCCACATACGCGTTGTACGCCGCCACCTGCGCTCGCCGAGCCACCCGCTCCACCGGCCGCAACGCGGCCCCCCGCGCCGCGATCTCGGACGCGCTCACCGCTCCGCCGTGCCCGTTCTCGTACGCCACCGAGACCAGCAGCCCCACCCGCTGCGCCATCTCCAGCACCCGCACCGCCCGGGGCGGATAGCCGGGCGCCAGCACATCGCGCCCCCGCTCCGCCCGCGCCCGGTACGCGTCCATCGCGGCCTCCGCCACCGGCCCGGAACCGGCCACGTCCAGCCGCGACAGCAACGCCGCCGCATCCCGCAACGCCTCCGCCAGCTCCCGCTCCGCCTCGCCCAGCGACGGCACGTCCGCGGGCGGCGCCTCCCGTACCGGCAGCACCCGCCACACCACCTCGACATGCAGATCCCCGGCCGGGCCCGCCTCGGTGACCTCCGGCACCAGCCCGTACGGCACCCCGTACGCGACCACCGCCTCCTCCGCCTCCAGCGCCCGCGCATTGAAATCGGGCGGTCCGCTCAGCCCCAGCGGATGCCCAGGCACCGGCAGCGCGACCCGGAACCCGGTCGCCCCCAGGCTCCTCAGCCGGCCGAGCGCCAGCGTGAGCCCGACCGGCCCCGCCTCTCCCGGCAGTCCGTCGACGCGGTGCACCGCGTCCTCCCCGACAATCGCGAGGGCCGCTTCGTCCGGCGAGACGAGTCCCGCCAGAAGCGCGTTTCCCCAAGCGGCCAACAACCCTGAACGTGGTTCGACAAGCATGCCGACAGCCTAGGCAACCCTTGGGAACGGCCCTCACGCCTGAAGCACTCGCGCGGTGGCGTAGGTTTTCCCTGGGAGCCGTGCCCACCGGCACGCGACGATCGACGAGACTGCATGGGGAGACAACGCGCCATGAGCGATGTACTGGAGCTGGTGGACGTATCCGTGGTCCGCGACGGACGCGCTCTGGTGGACGATGTCTCCTGGTCGGTCAAGGAGGGGGAGCGCTGGGTCATCCTCGGCCCCAACGGCGCCGGCAAGACGACCCTCCTCAACCTCGCCTCCAGCTACCTCTTCCCGAGCACCGGAACGGTCACGATCCTCGGCGAACAGCTCGGTGGCGTCGGCACCGACGTCTTCGAGCTCCGCCCCCGGATCGGCATGGCGGGCGTGGCGATGGCCGACAAGCTGCCCAAGCGTCAGACGGTGCTGCAGACGGTTCTCACCGCCGCGTACGGCATGACCGCCACCTGGCACGAGAACTACGAAGCCGTCGACGAGGAGCGCGCCCGCGCCTTCCTCGACCGCCTCGGCATGACCGAGTACCTGGACCGCAAGTTCGGCACGCTCTCCGAAGGAGAGCGCAAGCGCACCCTGATCGCCCGCGCCATGATGACCGACCCCGAACTGCTGCTCCTGGACGAGCCTGCCGCGGGACTCGACCTCGGCGGACGCGAGGACCTCGTACGCCGCCTCGGCCGCCTCGCCCGCGACCCGCTCGCCCCCTCCATGATCATGGTCACCCACCATGTCGAGGAGATCGCACCCGGGTTCACCCACGTCCTGATGATCCGCCAGGGCAAGATCCTCGCGGCCGGCCCCATGGAGACCGAGCTCAGCTCCCGCAACCTCTCCCTCTGCTTCGGCCTGCCGCTCATCGTCGAGCACACCGGCGACCGCTACACCGCCCACGGCCTCCCGCTCTCCTGACCGACCCGCCGTGCGCCCACGCGCCTCACGTCCACCCGCCGCCCCAGGGGCGGCGCGGCAGAAACGGAGCGTCGGCCGACCGAGCAGGGCACAGGACACGGCGACAGGCCCCCATGCCGTGATCGGCAGGCCGTTCACCCCGGTTGGCCACCCGTGCGCCCTGTCGGTGACGCACCGACAGTCCTACGATGACCATGTGGACATCGACGCATGGGTGTGGTGGCTGATCGGCGCGGTGGGGCTGGGCATCCCCCTCGTCCTGACCGCGATGCCCGAATTCGGAATGTTCGCCGTCGGGGCGGTGGCCGCATCGGCCGTCGCCGCCCTCGGCGGCGGAATCGTCGCCCAGGTTCTGGTCTTCGTCCTGGTATCGGTCGCGCTGATCGCCGTGGTGCGCCCGATCGCCGCCAGACACCGGGCCGGACAGACCGGGCACGCCAGCGGCATCGACGCCCTGAAAGGGCGTCAGGCGATTGTACTGGAACGGGTATCGGGCTCCGGGGGCCGCATCAAGCTCGCCGGTGAGGTCTGGTCGGCCCGCACGCTCGACGCCGACCAGGTCTTCGAACCCGGCAGCCAGGTCGATGTCGTGGACATCGACGGAGCGACAGCCGTCGTCATGTGACCGAAGCGTGCACGGGGCGGGCCGAGGTCTGCCAGACTCGACATCGATCATGTCGATCATCATGAGAACCCGGACCGGCCCGCGACGCGCCGACCACCGGCCCCATATGAGCACCGACCCCGACCACCGCGATCCACCGGCCAACCGAAGGGCACGAGAGACACGATGCAACCGATCATCATCGTTCTGATCATTCTGGTGGTGCTCGTCTTCATCGCCCTGATCAAGACGATTCAGGTCATCCCGCAGGCCAGCGCCGCCATCGTGGAGCGGTTCGGCCGCTACACCCGCACCCTGAACGCGGGCCTGAACATCGTCGTCCCGTTCATCGACTCGATCCGCAACCGGATCGACCTCCGTGAACAGGTGGTGCCCTTCCCGCCGCAGCCGGTGATCACCCAGGACAACCTGGTCGTCAACATCGACACCGTCATCTACTACCAGGTCACCGACGCCCGCGCCGCGACCTACGAAGTCGCCAGCTACATCCAGGCGATCGAGCAGCTCACCGTCACCACCCTCCGCAACATCATCGGCGGAATGGACCTGGAGCGGACCCTCACCTCCCGTGAGGAGATCAACGCGGCCCTGCGCGGCGTCCTCGACGAAGCGACCGGCAAGTGGGGCATCCGCGTCAACCGCGTCGAGCTCAAGGCGATCGAGCCGCCGACCTCCATCCAGGACTCGATGGAGAAGCAGATGCGTGCCGACCGCGACAAGCGCGCCGCGATCCTCACCGCCGAGGGCATCAGGCAGTCCCAGATCCTCACCGCCGAGGGCGAGAAGCAGTCCGCGATCCTGCGGGCCGAGGGCGAGTCCAAGGCCGCCGCCCTGCGCGCCGAAGGCGAAGCCCAGGCCGTCCGCACGGTCTTCGAGGCCATCCACGCCGGAGACCCGGACCAGAAGCTCCTCTCGTACCAGTACCTCCAGATGCTCCCGAAGATCGCCGAGGGCGACGCCAACAAGCTCTGGATCGTGCCCAGCGAGATCGGCGACGCCCTCAAGGGCCTCAGCGGAGCCTTCGGGAACCTCGGCGGCGGCATGCCCGGCTTCAACACCGACGGCAACGGTGGGAACGGCGGCAACTCCGCCCCGGCGGTGGAACGACGCGAGGAACCCCCGGTCTCCTGACCCGAAAGACCTTTCGTGCATGATCAGTGAGGCCCCTCGACCTTCATGGCGGGGAGGCGTCACTGACCACCGAAGGAGATGGCCTTGTCCATCTGGGAAATACTCGCCGTCTTCGCGGCCGGCGTCGGAGCGGGCACGATCAACACGATCGTCGGCTCGGGCACCCTGATCACCTTCCCCGTACTGCTCGCCACCGGCCTCCCTCCGGTCACCGCGACCGTGTCCAATGCGCTGGGCCTCATCCCCGGCTCCATCAGCGGGGCCATCGGCTACCGCAAGGAACTCGCCGGACAGCGCCGACGCATCCTCAAGCTGAGCGCGGGCGCGGCGATCGGTGGCCTCTGCGGGGCGACCCTGCTCCTCGCCCTGCCCTCCACCGCCTTCGAGACGATCGTCCCGGTCCTGGTCGCCCTGGCGCTCGTCCTGGTGATCCTGCAACCACGCATCAGCAAAGCCGTCCAGCGCCGCCGCGAACACACCGGTGCCACGCCCCGAGCCGACGGCGGCCCGCTCCTGTTCACCGGCCTGATGCTCGCCAGCGTCTACGGCGGCTACTTCACCGCCGCCCAGGGGATCATCTACCTCTCGTTGATGGGCATGCTGCTCGACGACACCATGCAGCGTCTCAACGCCGTCAAGAACGTCCTGGCCGCCGTGGTCAACACCGTCGCCGCGCTGTTCTTCCTCTTCGTCGCCCACTTCGACTGGACGGCCGTCGTCCTCATCGCGGTCGGCTCGGCCATCGGCGGCCAGATAGGCGCCAAGGTCGGCCGCCGCTTGAGCCCCACCGTCCTGCGCGCCCTCATCGTGGCCGTCGGCACGATGGCCATCGTCCAACTGCTGCTCCGCTGACACACGTGGGCCCGCCCCCAGGGACGGGCCCACGGATACGTCACCGGACGTACGACGACCAAGTCACCGGACGTACGCCGACCACGTCACGGCTCCCGCTGTCACGTCGGGCGATCACTCCGGCGCCCTACGCCGCCGCTGCCCGGTCCAGCCACTCGGGCAGCGCCGAGCGGTCGCCGGCCCCCATCGCCAGCAGCATCGCCTCGGCGGGGGAGGGGACGAACGGCTGCTTCAGCAGCGGCATTCCCGCCTGCTCCGGCGTCCGGGCGGCCTTGCGGTGGTTGTCCTCGGAACAGGAGGCCACCGTGTTCAGCCAGGTGTCCTGCCCGCCCTGGGCGCGCGGCACCACATGGTCGACGGTGGACGCCCGCCGCCCGCAGTACGCGCACCGGTGCTGGTCCCGTATCAGCACACCCCTTCTGGACCACGGCGCCTGTCTTCGGAACGGCACCCGTACGTACCGGCAGAGCCGGATCACCCGGGGCGCCGGTATGTCCACGGCGGCACCACGCATACGGAGCTCGGGATGCGACTGCTCGACGACGGCCTTGTCCGTAAGGATCAGGACCACCGCACGGTTGAGCGTCACTGTCGACAGCGGCTCGAAGCTCGCGTTGAGAACCAGCGTGTCACGCATCCCGCCCACCTCCCGTGTGCCGCCCGCCCCCTGGCAGGCCCGGATCAACTCTGGCTGGGCAGGCCGCGATGGACAACGCAATAAAAATGCCCTGCTCTGATCTCTCCAAGACCAGAGCAGGGCAAACAGCAAACGAACTAATTGCCGACGGGAGCCTCGTACTCACCGATCAGCTGAGCACGCCCCAGCGTGTGGAACCGGAGATTGAACCCGGCGACCGCGGGAGACGCGTCGCTGTCGATCCCGAGCTTCTCGGTGTCCACCGCGTACACGGTGAACACATAGCGGTGACTCTCCCCGGGCGGCGGCGCGGCGCCCCCGAAGTCCTTGGAGCCGTAGTCGTTACGGGCCTGGACGGCCCCTTCGGGCAGCCCCTCGAACGTTCCGCTGCCCGCACCGGCCGGAAGGTCCGTCACCGAGGCCGGGACATCGAAGAGCACCCAGTGCCAGAACCCGCTGCCCGTCGGGGCGTCCGGGTCGAAACACGTCACGGCGAAGCTCTTGGTCCCCTCGGGGAAACCCTCCCACCGCAGCTGCGGCGAAGCGTTCCCGCCCGCAAGCACCTGGGCATCGTCCAGCACGGCCCTCGGCGCCAGGTCGTCGCTCACCACGGTGAACGCGGGGACCTGCGGATGGAAGTCGTGCGGCAGCGGGGCCCTCTTCGGCTCGGTCACGTCTCGCACCTCTCCTGATCGGTTCGTCTGCCTTCCCACCCGACCTTAGGGGGCGGCGCCGATCCCTAGAGCCAGTTGCGCTGTCCACCGACCTGGGCGAGCCACTGGTTGAGGTAAGCGGCCCAGTCGGTCTGCTGGTAGTCGTGCAGCCCCACCTTGAACGCGCGGTAGGAGTCGCTGCCCTCACTGAACAGCCCCGGCTTCTTGTCCATCTCCAGGATGACGTCCATCTCGCGGTCGTCCGCGACGAACGTCAGCTCCACCTGGTGCAGCCCGCGGTACTGCGTCGGCGGGACGAACTCGATCTCCTGGTAGAACGGCAGCCGCTGACGCGTTCCACGGATGTGACCGCGCTCCATGTCAGCGCTGCGGAAGCCGAAGCCCAGCTGCCGGAACGCGTTCAGGATGGCCTCCTGCGCCGGCAGCGGGTGCACGTTGATCGGGTCCAGGTCGCCGGAGTCCAGCGCGCGGGCGATCTCCAGCTCGGTGGTCACCCCGATGTTCATCCCGCGCAGCTGCTGGCCGCCGAACATGGTGACCGGCGTCTCCCACGGGATCTCCAGGCCGAACGGCACCACGTGCACCGCGCTCGCCTGCACCTCGAAGGCGCCCCCGAGGCTCACCTTGGTGAACTCGATGTCCTGCTTGCTCTCCTGGTCCCCGCCCTCGACCTCGACCCGCGCCTGGAGGCCGACGGAGAGCCCCTCGATCTGCTGGGCGACCGAACCGCCCTGGATCCGCACCTCGCCCTGGACGACCCCGCCGGGGACGACGTTCACCTCGGTGAGCTCGGTCTCCACCGAGGCACCACCGGCGCCCATGCTCGCGAGCAGCCGCTTGAAGCCCATAGTCACTCCTTCTAGGTTCTGACCCCTACATACGCGCCACGACGGTAGCCGGTTCCCGTCCGTGCGATCCCAGTACCCTCGGTCGCCATGACCACGAGCCCGGACCGCGCCCCACTGACACGAGAGTTCTTCGACCGCTCCGTACTGGAAGTGGCCCCCGACCTCCTGGGCCGCACGCTAGTCCGCCGCGGCGCGGCGGGCACGATCGAGCTGCGCCTGACCGAGGTGGAGGCGTACGCGGGCGAGGTGGACCCCGGATCGCACGCCTTCCGGGGCCGCACCGCGCGTAACGCAGTGATGTTCGGCCCGCCCGGCCACACGTACGTCTACTTCACCTATGGCATGTCAAGGCGGTCAGCATGAACATCGACTTCCTTGCCCACCCAGCCGAAGAGGTCGCACCCAAGCTGCTCGGGAGCGTCCTCACCTGCAAGACCCCCGAAGGTACCGTGAGCATCGCCATCACTGAGACCGAGGCGTACTCCGGTGCAGCTGACCCAGCTTCCCATGCCTACCGGGGCCGTACAGCCCGCAACGCCACCATGTTCGGCCCCGCAGGACACCTTTACGTCTACCGCTCCCATGGTCTCCACTGGTGCGCCAACGTCGTCACTGGGACGGACGGCATCGCATCGGGTGTCCTCATCCGGGCCGGCAGGGTGATCGAGGGGGAAGACCTGGCACGCAAGCGGCGAGGGGAAAGGGTCGAGGGTGCAGGTCTGGCCCGAGGTCCGGGGAACCTCGGCCAGGCGCTCGGCATCACAGCAGAACACAACGGCGCAGACCTCCTGACAGGTACCTCGGTCATGCTGTCCGAGGGTGATCCGGTACCTACCGCGCTCATCCGGGTTGGCCCTCGGGTGGGGGTGAGCAGGGCCCACGACTGGCAACACCGGTTCTACCTCGCAGGTGATCCGACGGTCTCGGCGTACCGACTGAGCCCGAGAGCCGAGCCGCCCGCCGGACCCTGAGCCGCTGTGCGCCTTGCTCACGGCTTACCAGCGAGTCGGCGCGGAGTTGGGCCAGAAGACGGGTGATCGCTTGCGAGCGTGGCGTGTGGCGCGTTCCTTGCCGGTCGAATGACTGCCGACGTGCGCAGACTCGGCTGGACGGGTGGGTGAGACTTAGCGGTCTACCGGGCCCCTTTTCGCACTAACCTGGCCCGCTGAGCGTCGTAGTTGGCCTAGCGCCTGCAATGGCCCGGCCGGGTCCGTTGTCACTGGCTCCGCGTACGGTCGGCGCATGGTTGATCAACTGTGGAACGGTGTGCGCCAGCGTGTTGCCGCGTTGGGGGCCCAGTCGGCGAGCGGCCAGGTGTTCGGTTCGCTCGGGCACCGGTGGGTCTTGGAAGATCCGCTGGCGGATGACGCGCTTGCCGGGCTCGAAGCACAGGTGGGTGTGCGGTTGCCGGAGGACTACCGGGACTTTCTCACCTGCGTGGGCGTCGGCGGCGCGGGTCCCGCTTACGGGCTATTCCCCGTGTGTTGCGTGCAAGGCCGCTGGCGTTGGGAAGGAGACGGTGCCGACTTGGCTGACCTGTCCATGCTCGCCCAGCCCTTTCCTGACCACGGCCCCGACCCTGAGCTCCTCGACGTACTCCTTGCCGAACGCCCCGAGGAAGAGGACTTCGATGAGATCGAGGACTTCGACGACGCCATCGAGGCATGGGACGAACGCTGGGAAGCCGTGATGTTCGCCCCGGAGCGCACCGCCGGGGCCATCGTCATCTCCCACCTCGGCTGCGCCCAGAGGGAGTGGTTGATCGTCAGTGGAACCCACCGCGGGACCATCTGGTCCGACTGCCGCGCAGACGATGCCGACCTCGTCCCGCTGCTCGATGACGGCGGGAGGCCGGTCACTTTCGCCCGCTGGTACACCGCCTGGCTCGAAGCGGCCGAGCTCACCGCACAGCAGCAACCTGCGACCACCTGACGCCACACGGCGCCCCGCCGCGGCCGACTGCTCCAGTCACCGTCTCTTGAGGGGTCTCGGCAGGTCAGCGGTGTTTTGGAATTTGCGTTGCAGCTGTCGGGATGGGTCAACTGCGGCGCTAAGTCACAACTGGACGACCGGGCCGCGTGCGCACGCGCGGGAAAAGGAGATGCTGGCTCCTGGCCTGCGCAGACAGGATCTCTCCATGTCTACCGACGTCAGCGGAATGATCGAATGCCGGCCGGGGGCCCGCCTATGGGGACCCGACGACGCGGACTCCGTATGGGAGGTCGGCATCGATCTCTTCCTCCTCAACAGGGGCAACGCCTACGACGGCCTCGCTTGCCTCTTCGGAATCCGAAACTCCTATGGCTTTCGTCCCCTGGCGGAAGATCGTGGCTTCCCGGACGACGCCTCGGACGGGCTGCGAGGTTTGTTCGCCGGCTACGGCGGCCCCCACGATGTGCACGGGACCACCTGGCTGACCTGGGCCGAACTTGACGCCACGGACTGGCAGGAAACCAACGTCTCAGGCACGCGAACCCGTGCCTCAGCCGCAGGGATCGACACCGACTGGGGCCGGGTCTGGCGCGTCATGCGCATCCTCAGCGAAGTCCACGGCGCGGAGAACGTACGTCTCGTCGTCTGGTTCCACTGACGTAAGGATGTGCGCGCTACTTGGCCAGGCAGGCCAAGTAGCGGCACCACACTGGAGGGCTCCCTGAACGGGGCCCTCCCTCCTTCGTGTAAGGTCCATCGGCCAGGTCGCCGTCGTCGCTCCCGACCGCACGAGACCGAGTCCAGGCCCGAAGGCTTGGGCGTCCACCTGTGAAGAGAGACCGCGCCATCAGCGCCCGGTCCACCCCCGCAACGAAAGGGAGGCACATGTCCCGCCATCCGGCGGGGGTCAATGGCGCACCCGTGCGCGCCTCACAGGAAGGGACGGTCAACAGTGGGACGTATCCCGTTTCAGTTCGAAGGCGACTTCGCCGCTGTGTCTCAGGAGCAGTACAAGCGGCGGGCACGCGATCCACGCTTCGACTACGCCCACCGCGTCGAGTACGCGGCCATGGGATGGGCCAACCAGATCGGGCACGCCGAGTTCCCGCCGGATGAGCTGAACAAGATCCTTGCCGACGGGGACGGCAGGGTGCCCAGCAACAACGCTTTGAACAACCATGTGCGCAAGGCGAAGGGGTGGGGCTTCATCGAGACGGAGTCCAACCGACGGTGCCTCATACTCCCGGTGTTCCACTTCCAGAAGGGCACCGGGGACACAACCTGCGATGAGCACGGCATACGCAAGGCCAAGAGGTTCTGGCCGTAGCTCACAGGCGGGACGTGTCGATCAGGCATGCCCGCGACACGTGAGGCGTGCCGATCGCGCAGCCAATAACATGCACTACCTGTAAGGGCAGGGCTGTGACCTGCGGCGATGCGCTGCCCTTCTTAATCTTCTTGGTAAGTCATCGGCAACCCTCGGGCAAGGAGTAGCGGAGGGGCGGCTGGTAGGACGGTACAGGCGGAAGCGGTCAGCAGTAGGGCGGCCCCTTGGGGCCGAAGCGCCAAGCCTCACCGGCGAAGATGGAAGCGGCAGGGGGCGGCCTACCGGCCGCACAGTCGCAAGTGGTCTTACGGCAGTGCGGCCCCGGAAGGGGCCGCCAGGAGCAAGCCGGCAGGACCAAGGGGGGCGCTGCCGCGCCCCACAGCCACAGCCGTAAGGCCCTGTTCCTTGCAGCCTTCCGCCGCTGCCAGCAAGGGTAGGGCAAGGCTGTGACCAGGTCATATGCTCCTGCCGCGGCAGTCTGCGGGCAGGGCGGACGGCCCCCGGAAACCGTGGCGGAATCTCGGCTGCCAAGACATGGCGGTCGAGCAAGGACCCGTCAGGGGGGTCATACCCCACCCCTCCGGCGCCGACGTGCTCGGCTGTCTTGGTCAGCGGTCCTCGCTGTTGCCGTGGAGGACGGCTTCGGCGATCTCGCGGACCCGGTCGAGACTGATGCCTGTGCGCTGTTCGACCGCGAGAGGATGATCGGTGGGTTCGAGCTCGATGAAGGGGCGCTGGCCGATCGGGCGGGTGTGGGCGTTCGTCTTCAGGTTGGTGGTGCCGGGCGAGTAGATCGGCAGTTCGGTGGTCAGCCAGCCGAAGTACGGCTTCTCGTCTTCGCGGCCGGGCGTGTTCCACATGTCGGCGGTCCGGGAGAAGCTGTCTCGGCTGAGGGAAACCCAGACTCCCCATGAGAACACCTCGTCAACAGGTGTAACCGAGATCGTTGGTCATGCGCGGGAGCCGAGCTTCGCTGCGAAACGCAGCGACGAAGCCGAGGCTCAAAAACCAAGGTTTGTGAGACGAGAGACTGGGAGCCCCTAACGGGGGCGCAGCCCTGTTCAAAACCCGTCTCGAAACTTCCATCTCGGGCTTGATCTTTTGAGATGAGTTCTGAGACGGTCTCGTCACGGCAGAGATCACCACGTCCGCGGGGCAGCTCATCGGTTACGCCCGCGTCTCGACCGATGACCAGGAAGCGCAGTTGCAGCGAGACGCCCTGACGGCCTCAGGGTGCGCCCGGATCTTCGAGGACAAGGCGTCTGGCAAGAACACCAACCGGCCAGAGCTCACGGCCGCACTGGGCTACGCCAGACCTGGCGACACCCTGTGCGTGTGGAAGCTCGACCGATTCGCTCGGTCGCTGATCGACCTTGTGACCATGGTCGACACCCTTCGAGAGCGGGGTATCGGGTTCAAGGTGCTCACGGGTGCACTGGCCAACATCGACTCCGGTACGGCGGACGGCCGTCTCATGCTTCAGGTGGTCGGGGCCATGGCGGAGTTCGAGCGCAGTCTCATCAGGGTGAGGTTCCCCCGCTGTGCGGGAGTAGTTGACTAGCTGGTCAGGGCGGGTTGGCGTGGTTTCGGGTTCACTTGTTCGGCGGCTGCCTGGTTGGCGTAGTGCTTCTCCTCGAACTCGATCGGGCTGAGGTAGCCGAGTCGTTCCTGGATGCGACGGGGGTTGTAGAAACCGTCGATGTAGTTGAAGAGTGCGAGGTTTGCCTCGGCGCGTGTGGCGAAGACGCGGCCGCGGACGCACTCGGTCTTGACGAGCATCCACAGGTTCTCGGCGAGGGCGTTGTCGAACGAGTCGCCAATGGATCCCATGGATGCTTGGATACCGGCCCTGACCAGGCGTGTTGTGAGTTTCACGGATGTGTACTGGGTGGATTCAACTGATCGTCGCAACACCTCGATCTTGGAGGTGCTGGATGGGCCGGCCGACGGGATGGGCCACTCGGATGACGGGGC
>NZ_JBVJMW010000019.1:0-123058 GCF_055583985.1 Streptomyces sp. NPDC104313 | reverse complement strand
CCCCGGGGCGCGGGCCACGCCCCGGAACAGGGGGGGCCCCCCCCCCGCGTTCCCCCCCCCCCCGGGCCGGGGGGGCCGGCGGGGCCCCCCCCCCCGGGCCCCCCCCGACGGCGAGCGGGGGCCCTCCACCGGCATCGGCCGGAGCCACACGTGCCGCTCCACCGTGCCGGCCGGACACACCCCGTTCTCGCGCACCCGCCGACAACGGCGCGGCCGTGGATTGTCACCGATTGCCAAAGTCCTGACACCGGTGATCCGATCGGAAAGCCCGGCCCTTCCCAGGCGTCGTCGGCGTGCGTACCGTACCCGTCGGTAGGGGCTGTAGCCCGTCCGGCCGACGTCCGGCCGGGCCCGGCCGACGTACCACCGAAGCCCGCACGACGTCCGTTCGAAGTCCGCTCGACGTCCGCCCGCAGGGGCCGTTGCCGAGAAGTGGACCCGCTTTCCGCAGCCATCCCTGGGCCCACGCGCGCCGGAAGGACACCATCCGTATGACCGTCGATGCACGTGCCGCAGCGAGACGACCGATCCACTGGGCCGTGGGCGGAGCGCTCGTCGTCGCCACCGCGCTCGTTCCCAGCGCCGAGTCGGCCGCCGCGGAACAGACCTCGCAGGTCGCCCTCCGCTACGCCTGCCCGTTCCCCTCCGGGCCCGAGGACGTGGACGTCGTCGTCTCGGCGGTGCTCCCCACCTCGGTCCGCACGGGCGAGGAGATCCGCCCGTCCCAGGTCTCCGTCGAGGTGAACCTGGAGCCCACCGCACTCACCCGGTTCGGGGAGCTGGAGGCCGCCACCCTGTCGGCCGTCGCGCGGCTCACCGTCCGCAACACCGTCGGCGACATGTCCGCCGACGCCTCCTGGCAGGATCTGACCGCCCCGCCCGTCGCCCTGCCCGGGCCCGAAGGGGACGGCCTGGCCCTGACCGCGACCGGCGACGTGCCCACGGTCTTCTTCGGCAGCCCCGGGCGCGCGACGCTGGCCCCCGCCGAGCTCTCCCTCTCGCTGTCCTCGCTCACCGCGGCGGGCGAGCCGACCACGCCCCCGGGGCTCGACGTCGTCTGCGGACCGTCCCCGGGCCAGGAACCCGAACTCGCCGAGATCACGGTCCGCGGCGACACGGACCCCACGGCCCCGGCTCCACAGCCGGGGGAGAGCGACCCCGCGCCGGACCCGACCCCCACCCGCCCGGCCGAGGGCCTGCCGCCCAGCGCCCGGGAGAAGATCGACGCCCTCACCGACGAACGGCTCGAAGCCCTGGACGGTGAGGACCCGGGCAGCTGCCCGATCGAGATCCCGCCCGAGTGGGTGATGACCACCGCCGAGACCTACGCGGCCGGCTACGCCAACGCCGCCAAGCTGGACGGCGCGGCGGCGTTGGGGCCCGCGTTCATGAAGGTGGTGCTGAACAAGCGCTACATCAACGACTCCTGCGCCTCGACCGTCGACGTCAGCTCGGAGGTGAACTTCGACTACCAGGGACGCAGACAACTCCCCCCGACGAAGGCCACGTTCCTCAGCTACGGCTTCATGCCGACGACCGCGACCATGACGCTGGAGCAGGTGGGCCCCCCGGCCGCGATCCACACGCACACGGTCACCAACACGCCGACCTACCCGGAGGAGACGACCGTCACGGCCCAACTCGTCATGCGGCTCTCCGACGTCGAGGTGAACGGCGTCCCCCTGGACGTGGGACCCGGCTGCCGCACGGAACGCCCCTTCGAGCAGGTGCTGAGGGGGTACGGGCAGAGCTATCCGCCGGCCGGCTACCTCGTGGCGTACGGCGGCACCCTGACCGGTTACGCCCACATCCCGCCGTTCGAGGGCTGTGGTGTGGGTGAGGACCTCGACCCGATCTTCACCTCGGCCATCTCCAGCCCGGGCAGGAAGGCCGACAACTACAGCAAGATGACCCAGGCGCCCCTGTGCGTGGCCACGAACCCGGAAGGGCCGGACTGCCCGCCGAGGGAGCCGAAGCCCGAGCGGTGAGCAGGCACGGCCCGTCGACCACCGGCCGCCGACGCGTGAACACGAACGAGCCCTTCCGGTTCCACGGGACCGGAAGGGCTCTTCCTTTCTGCCCGTCAGGACGCCCGCCGACCGCGTGATTCCTCATCATCCGACAGGTTTGGTTCGCGGACTACTCACCCGCGAACAATCCTGTGCCCCGCGTGAATTCTCGCCGAGGAAAATCTGTACCCAGTATTGCGAAGTAAGGTTACCGGCCCGTAGCGTCCCAGGCGTGCCGATGAGAATCGCCTGCGTGCCTGCTCGGCGGGCACACCCGGGCCCGGTTCGCTCCGCTCCGGTCCAGGGGCGCCCCGGATCGAACGGCCACTGCTTGCGCAGATTTCGACAAGGACGGGAACCGGTCTTGTCACCGAATGACAAGTGATCCATTCACGGCCCCGCGTTCGTCGATCTCCGCTGTTCAACGGCTTGCCCCGGCGGTTTCGGCGGACATAACGTGCGCCCCCTGGTGCATGTGTGACGAGCCGCCATCGCTTTTTCAGAGCCGGAGCGCCAAACGATGAACACGTTCACCGCCACTTCGAGGGAGGGCCGATGGGAATCGAAGTAGTCGTCGAGGGCCTGACGAAGTCCTTCGGCAAGCAGAACATCTGGCAGGACGTCAGCCTCACCCTGCCCGCCGGTGAAGTGAGCGTCATGCTCGGTCCTTCCGGAACCGGAAAGACCGTCTTCCTGAAATCCATCATCGGGCTGCTCAAGCCCGAACAGGGACGCGTCCTCATCAACGGCGTCGACATGGTGAACAGCTCCGAACGCGACATCATGGAGACCCGGAAGCTCTTCGGCCTCATGTTCCAGGACGGGGCCCTCTTCGGCTCGATGTCGCTCTTCGACAACATCGCCTTCCCGCTGCGCGAGCACACCCGCAAGAAGGAATCCGAGATCCGCCGCATCGTCATGGAGCGCATCGACATCGTCGGGCTCCTCGGCGCCGAGGGAAAGCTCCCGGGCGAGATATCCGGCGGTATGCGCAAACGTGCCGGCCTCGCCCGCGCCCTGGTCCTGGACCCGCAGATCATCCTCTGCGACGAGCCGGACTCCGGCCTCGACCCGGTCCGCACCGCCTACCTGTCGCAGCTCCTCATCGACCTCAACGCGCAGATCGACGCGACGATGCTCATCGTCACCCACAACCTCGACATCGCCGCGACCGTACCCGACAACATGGGCATGCTGTTCTGCCGTAACCTCGTCACCTTCGGCCCGCGAGAGGTGCTGCTCACCAGCGACACCCCGGTCGTCTCCCAGTTCCTCGCCGGACGCCGGGAAGGCCCCATCGGCATGTCCGAGGAGAAGGACGCCGCCACCCTCGCCGCCGAGCGGCTGGGCGACACCGCCTCCCCGCACACCGGGCCCCGCACCGTCGTCCCCCAGCTGGAACCCTCGCCCGGCATGCCCGTACGACAGGGCGCGCTGCGCCGCCGGGAGCGGGTCATGTCGATGATGGGCCAGCTGCCGGAGGCCGCCCGTACGGCGATCCTCGACAGCTACGCCCCGGCCGCCGGAGGTGCGCGCGCGTGAGCGCCCCGATGCCGGTCCGGCCACCCGAGCCGCCCGAGAAGCCCCCGCCGGCCACCGGCCCCGGGGGGAGCGCACCGGCCGCGCCCGAGCGGCGGCGGCCCTCCCGGCTCCTCGCCCCGCTCCGCGAGACCGGAAAGCTGTTCGCGCTCGCCGTCGCGGTGGGCCGGGCCATCTTCCGCAGACCGTTCCAGGTGCGCGAGTTCATCGAGCAGTTCTGGTTCGTCGCGAGCGTCACGATCCTGCCCGCCGCCCTTGTCTCCATCCCGTTCGGCGCGGTCATCGCCCTCCAGGTCGGCTCCCTCACCCAGCAGCTCGGCGCCCAGTCCTTCACCGGCGGCGCCAGTGTGCTGGCGGTGATCCAGCAGGCGAGCCCGATCATCGTGGCGCTGCTGATCTCCGGGGCCGCCGGATCCGCGATCTGCGCCGACCTCGGCTCCCGCAAGATCCGCGAGGAGCTCGACGCGATGGAGGTCATGGGCGTCTCGCCCATCCAGCGCCTCGTCGTCCCCCGGGTGCTCGCCACCATGCTCGTCGCCGTCCTGCTCAACGGCCTGATCTCCGTGGTCGGCACGCTCGGCGGCTACTTCTTCAACGTGATCATGCAGGACGGCACCCCGGGCGCCTACCTCGCGAGCTTCTCCGCCCTCGCCCAACTGCCCGACCTCTACATCAGCGAGTTCAAGGCCCTGATCTTCGGCTTCATCGCGGGCATCGTCGCCGCCTACCGGGGACTCAACCCCCGTGGCGGCCCCAAAGGCGTCGGCGACGCGGTCAACCAGTCCGTCGTCATCACCTTCATGCTGCTGTTCTTCGTGAACATGGTCCTCACGGCGATCTACCTCCAGATCGTCCCCGCGAAGGGGAGCTGACCCATGGCGATGCTCAGCTGGCTCGACCGATCGGGCGACCAACTCACCTTCTACGTCAAGGCACTCCTCTGGATCCCGCGCACCCTGCGCCGCTATCTGCGGGAGGTGCAGCGGCTGCTGGCCGAGGTCGCCTTCGGCAGCGGCGGGCTCGGCGTCATCGGCGGCACGATCGGCGTGATGGTCGCCATGACCCTGTTCACCGGCACGGTCGTGGGACTCCAGGGTTACGCGGCCCTCAACCAGATCGGCACCTCGGCGTTCACCGGGTTCATCTCCGCCTACTTCAACACCCGCGAGATCGCCCCCCTGGTCGCCGGCCTCGCCCTCTCCGCCACCGTCGGCGCGGGCTTCACCGCCCAGCTCGGCGCGATGCGGATCAACGAGGAGATCGACGCACTGGAGGCGATGGGCATCCGGTCCATGCCGTACCTCGTCACCACCCGGATCATCGCCGGAGTCGTCGCGATCATCCCGCTGTACGCGATCGGGCTGCTCTCCTCGTACATCGCGTCCCGCTACATCACCATCTTCTTCAACGGGCAGTCGGCGGGCACCTACGACCACTACTTCAACCTCTTCCTCTCCCCGCAGGACGTGCTGCTGTCGGTGCTCAAGGTGCTGATCTTCAGCGTGCTGGTGATCCTCGCCCACTGCTACTACGGCTTCCACGCCACCGGAGGACCGGCCGGTGTGGGCGTGGCGGTCGGCCGCTCGGTGCGCAACGCCATCGTCCTCATCAGCGTCACCGACTTCTTCCTCTCGCTCGCCATCTGGGGCGCCACGACGACGGTGAAGGTGGCCGGCTGATGCGTACCTCCAGCACCCGCACGGTCCGCCGGCGACTGGCCGGAGTCACCTTTCTGCTGGTGCCCGCCGTCCTGGTGTGGGTCTCGGTCTCCGTGTACGAGAAGGACTTCACCGACGACGCCACCGTCACCGTCCACACCGGCCCGGTCGGCAACGAGATGCACGACAACGCGGATGTGAAGCTGCGCGGCGTCGTCATCGGGCAGGTCCGCTCCATCGCCACCGACGGCGCCAGTGCCCGCCTCACCCTGGCCATCGACCGGGACAAGCTCGACCAGGTCCCCGCCGACGTCACCGCCCAGATGCTGCCCACCACCCTCTTCGGCGCACGGTTCGTCGCGCTCGTCCCGCCCCGCATCCCCGTCGGCGGAGCCCTGCGGGCCGGAGCCGTCATCCCGCAGGACCGCTCCAGCAACGCCATCGAGCTGGAACAGGTCCTGGACAACGTCCTGCCGCTGCTGACCGCCGTGAAGCCCGAGAAGCTCTCCGCCACCCTGGGCGCCGTCTCCCAGGCACTGGAGGGGCGCGGTGAGCGCCTCGGCGAGACACTGACCACGCTGGACGGCCACCTGAAGAAGTTCAACCCCCACCTCCCCACCCTCAACGCCGACATCAAGGAACTCGTCAAGGTGAGCACGCTGTACGCGGACGCCGCGCCGGACGTTCTCGACGCGCTGACCGACGCCACGGTCACCAGCTCCACCCTCGCCGACCAGGAGGCGCGGCTCGCCGGGCTCTACGGCACCACCACGGCCGCCGCGCAGGACGTCACCTCCTTCCTGCGGGAGAACAAGGACAACCTCATCCGGCTCTCCGCCGTCAGCCGGCCCTCCCTCGAACTCCTCGCCGAATACTCCGAGTCGTTCCCCTGCACCCTGCGCACCATGGCCGGCTTCGTGCCCGCCATGGACAAGGCACTCGGCAAGGGCACCGACGAACCGGGGCTGCATGTGTCGATCAAGTCCGTCCCCTCCAAGGGGAGATACGTCCCCGGCAAGGACACCCCGGTCTACGGCGCCGGCGGCGGGCCCGCCTGCTATGCGGTTCCGTACGTCGGCAAGCACGCCCCGACCGCCGACACCCGCCGGGCCGCCGACGTCACCGCACCCGTCGGAGCCCCGGGGGGTGCCGCGGACACCACGCTCGGACTGCCCAACTCGCCCCAGGAGTCCCGACTCGTCAACGAACTGGTCGCGCCCTCGCTGAAGGTCCGCCCGGGTGACCTGGCCGACTGGAGCGGCGTGCTCATCGGCCCGGCCTTCCGCGGCGCGGAGGTGAAACTCAAGTGAAACGCCGCTCGCTCGCGGGACCGATCGCCAAGTCCCTCGTCTTCATCGTCGTCACCGTCCTGGCCACCACCGTCCTCGGGCTCTCCATCGCCAACACGGGCGTCGGGGACACCGCCACGTACAAGGCGCGGTTCACCGACGCCACCGGCCTCATCCCCGGCGACAGCGTCCGGATCGCCGGGGTGAAGGTCGGCCAGGTCGAATCCGTGACGGTCGCCGACCGACGGGTCGCCGAGGTCACCTTCGCCGTACGCAAGGGGCAGAGCCTCCCCGCCTCGGTGACCGCGTCCATCAAGTACCTCAACATGGTCGGCCAGCGCTACGTCGACCTCGACCGGGGCGTCGGACCCGTCGGCCGCGCCTTCGCCCCCGGAGACACCGTCCCGCTCTCCCGCACCACCCCGGCACTCGACCTCACCCAGCTCTTCAACGGCTTCCAGCCCCTCTTCGAAGGGCTGTCCCCGCCCGACGTCAACCAGCTCGCCGGCTCCATCGTCCAGGTCCTCCAGGGCGAGGGCGGCACCGTCGACAGCATCCTGCGGCACGTCGGCTCGCTCACCACCACCGTCGCCGCGAAGGACAAGGTGATCGGCGAGGTGATCAAGAACCTCAACACGGTGCTCAAGACGGTCAACGACCGGGAGGCGGGCTTCGACGACCTCGTCGTCACCCTCCAGAAGCTCGTCACCGGATTCTCCGGCGACCGCGAACCCCTCGGCGAGGCCATCACCGCCATGGGCGCGCTGACCACCGTCACCGCCGACCTCTTCCAGGACGGCAGGAAGCCACTCAAGGACGACATCCGCCAACTCGGCCGACTCAGCGGCCAGTTGGAGAAGGGAACCCCGCAGATCGAGAACTTCCTCCAGAAGACCCCGGCCAAGATGGCGGCCATCACCCGGCTGACGTCCTACGGATCGTGGCTCAACCTCTACCTCTGCGAGGCCAAGGTCAGCGGCGTCACCCACGACGACGGCAGCAAGCCGCCGGGCGGCATCGCGATCACCCAACCGAGGTGCCTGGCATGAGAATCACCCCCGTCAGGGAACGCAACCCGGTCGCCGTCGCCGTCGTCGGCCTCCTCGTCCTGGCCCTGCTCGGCCTCGCCGCCTGGCGCGCCGACTCCCTGCCCTTCGTCGAGAGCGGCACCTCCTACAGCGCCGACTTCACCGAATCCGCCGGGCTCACCGACGGCGACGAGGTGCGGATCGCCGGAGTGAAGGTCGGCGAGGTCACCGACGTCTCCCTCGACGGTGCGAAGGTCCGGGTGGGCTTCCGGGTGAGGAACGCCTGGATCGGCGACTCCTCCACCGTCGGCATCGCCGTCAAGACGCTGCTCGGCGAGAAGTACCTCGCCGTCGACCCCCTGGGCGATGCCGCGCAGGACCCCGGCTCCCGCATCACCGCGAGCCGCACCACTTCCCCCTACGACGTGACCCAGGCGTTCAACGGGCTCGGCGAGACCATCGGGGAGATCGACACCGAACGGCTCGCCAAGAGCTTCGAGACGATCTCCGCCACCTTCAAGGACTCCCCGCCCCACGTCCGCAGCGCCGCAGACGGACTCTCCGCCCTCTCCCGTACGGTCTCCGAACGCGACGCCCAGCTCGCCACCCTGCTCCGCTCCAGCAAACAGCTCACCAAGACCCTCGACGGAAAGAAGAGCAGCTTCGAAACGCTCCTGGAGGACGGGAACCTGCTGCTCGGCGAGATCCAGGCGCGCCGCGACTCCATCCACCTGCTGCTCACCGGCACCCGCGACCTCGGCACCCAGCTCACCGGACTCGTCCGGGACAACGAGAAGCAGCTCGGGCCGACCCTGGACTCCCTCGGCCGGGTCACCGCCGTCCTGGTGAAGAACCGCAAGAGCCTGGACAAGGTCCTCGCCATGACCGGCTCCTACAGCCGGCTCGTCGGCAACACCCTCGGCAGCGGGCGCTGGTTCGACAACTACGTCTGTGGAGTCGTGCCCAAGAACTACCTGCCCGCCGGAACACCCCCGGCGACCGGATGCATGCCTCCCCGGCAGCAAGGGGGCCGCTGACATGAGACGCACCCGCATCACCGGCATCGCCACCGGACTCGCCCTCATCGCCGTCGCCGCCGCCGGCGGTGTGAGCGCCCTGGATGAGGACGGGAAGACCACCGTCACCGCCTACTTCGAACGCGCCACCGGCGTCTACGCCGGATCCGACCTGCGGATCCTCGGCGTCAAGGTCGGAACCGTCACCTCCGTCGAACCCCACGGCGAGGAGGTGAAAGTCGTGCTGCGCCTCGATGGGGGCATCGACGTCCCCAAGGACGCGCACGCCGTCGTCGTCGCCCCCAGCCTCGTCGCCGACCGCTACGTCCAGCTCGCCCCGGCCTACGACGGCGGCCCCCGGCTCGCCGACGACGCGGTCCTGCCGGCCGCCCGCAACGCCACCCCCGTCGAGGTCGACGAGTTGTACGCCTCCATCACCGAACTCTCCACCGCGCTGGGCCCGGACGGGGCCAACGCCGACGGGGCGCTCGCCCGGCTCCTGGACACCGGGGCGAAGAACCTCGACGGCAACGGCAAGGCCATCGGGGACTCCATCGAGCAGTTCGGCAAGGCCACCAAAACGCTCGACAAGAGCAGCGGCGACCTGTTCGACACCCTGTCCCACCTCCAGACCTTCACCACCATGCTCAAGGAGAACGACGGCGACGTCCGCAGCGCCGAGCAGCAGCTGAACACGGTCACCTCCTTCCTCGCCGACGACAAGAAGAACCTCAGCGCTGCCCTCAGGGAACTCGGCACCGCCCTCGGCCAGGTCAAGACCTTCATCGCCAAGAACCGCGGCGCGCTCAAGAAGAACGTCGAGGCCCTGGTGCCCGTCACCCAGGCGCTCGTCGACCAGCGCGCCTCGCTCGCCGAGGCAATGGACAACCTGCCGCTCGCCGCGGGCAACGTCCTGAACGCCTACGACCCCGCCAACCGCACCCTCAACGGGCGCACCAACCTCAACGAACTGTCCATGGGGGGACCGCTCGTCGACCCCGGGGCCGCCTCCGCCGCCGGCCGGCTCACCGGCCTCGCCCCCGTCGACGCGACCCGCCGAAAGGCCCTGCCCGTCCTGCCGCTTCCGGAGGTCGGCACGGTCTACGGCACCCCCGAGAAGCAGCCGGACAAGCAGCCCGGCCGGCAGAAGGGGGCGCGACGATGAACGACGACGACCGGCGGGGACCCGTCGTACGGGCCGCCGTCGCAGCCGTGGCCCTACTCGCCACCGGCGCGCTCATCGCCCTGGTCGTGGTCCGCCCCGACGGCCCCTCCTTCACCGGCATCGAACAGATCCCCCTGCCCGGCGGCGCGGACCTCGGCGACCGGCCGTACGAGGTCACCGCCGAGTTCGGCGACGTCCTCAGCCTCGCGCCCCAGTCCTCGGTCAAGGTCAACGACGTGGCCGTGGGGCGCGTCACGAAGATCACCCTGGCCCCGGACGGCTGGCGGGCCCGGGTCACCATGCGGGTCAACGGCAGGATCAAGCTCCCCGCGAACTCCTACGCCCGCCTCGAACAGTCCAGCCTGCTCGGCGAGAAGTTCATCCAGCTCGCCCCACCCCCCGAGGGCACCGCACACGGGTCGCTCGCCGCCGACGGCCGCATCCCGCACTCCCGCACCAACCGGAACCCGGAGGTCGAAGAGGTATTCGGGGCCCTGTCCCTGCTCCTCAACGGCGGCGGCGTCAACCAGCTCAAGACCATCACCACCGAACTCAACAAGGCGCTCGCCGGGCAGGAACCGCAGATCCGCTCCATGCTCAACCGGGTCGACATCCTCGTGACCAACCTGGACGACAACAAGGGCGACATCACCAAGGCCCTGGACGGCGTCAACCGCCTCGCCGCCACCCTCGCCACCCGTGAGCAGGACGTCGGCACGGTCCTCACCGGGCTCAGCCCCGGACTCAAGGTCCTGGAGAAGCAGCGCGGCTCGCTGCTGACCATGCTGCGCTCCCTCGACACCCTCTCCACCGTGGCCGTCGACACGATCAACCGGAGCAAAGCCGACATGATCGCCGACCTCAAGGCGCTCGCCCCGACCCTCAAGGCGCTCGCCGACTCCGGCCAGGACCTGCCCGACTCCCTCCAGGTGCTGCTGACCTACCCCTTCACGGACGAGGTGCTGCGCGGCGTCAAGGGCGACTACCTCAACGTCTACCTGGATGTGACGGCCCTGCCCGGTACGCAGATCATCCCCGCGCTCACCCCGGACCCTCCCGGGATCCCGCTGCCCCCGGCCGAGGGTGAGGGCGCGGCGGCCCGGGGCGCGCTGCCCCTGCCGCTGCCGGCCGTGCCGGGAACGCCGACGCCCGACGCCTCCGGGACGTCGAGGTCCACCGCGCCGGGGGCCTCGAACCCCGCGAAGGGGGCGACACCGTGATCACCCTCGCCATCCGGCTGAAGAACCTCGCCTTCCTCGTCATCGCCGCTCTGGTCCTCGGCTACCTGGGCGTGCGGTACGCCGATCTCGGCCACTACGTCGGACTGCGCAGCTACTACACCGTCACGGTCCAACTGCCGCAGACGGGAGGCCTGTACACCCACTCCAACGTCACCTACCGGGGCGTCTCGGTGGGCCGTGTCGGCCCCATCGAGCTGACCGGGGACGGGGTCGAGGCCGAACTGCGGATCGAGAACGACGCGCCGCCGATACCGGACGGCCTCACCGCCGTCGTCGCGAACCTCTCGGCGGTCGGCGAGCAGTACGTCGATCTGCGGCCGACCCGCAAGGACGGGCCCTTCCTGGGCAACGGCTCGGTCATCGACGAGGCCGACACCACCATCCCCGCACCCCCCACCGACGTCCTCACCAGCGTCGACGACCTGGCCGGCTCCGTGGACCTGGAGAGCCTGCGGACCGTCGTCGAGGAGTTCGGGGCCGCCTTCGAGGGGCGCGGCGACGACCTCCAGGTCCTGCTGGACACCGGAGGCGACTTCATCGAAACCGCCGACAGGGCCTTGCCGGTCACCACCCGGCTGATGGCCGACGGCGAGCGTGTCCTGCGCACCCAGGCCGAACAGGGACAGGCGCTCAAGGGCTTCGCCTCGGGGGCCAGGGAACTGGCCGCCGAACTCAAGGGATCCGACGCCGACCTGCGCCGCCTCATCGCGACCACCCCGGACGCCGCCGTCCAGATCAGCGGACTGCTGCGCGACCTCGACCCCGCCTTCGGCGTCGTCGTCGCCAACCTCCTCACCACGTCACAGGTGGCCGTCACCCGCCAACGCGGCCTGGAGGAACTCCTCGTGAAGCTGCCCGCCGTCGCCGCCGCCGGAGCGAGCGCGGTCGACGACGACGGCGCCCGGTTCGGGATGTCCGTCACCTTCTTCGAACCACTGCCCTGCACCGCCGGCTACGGCGGCACGGTCTATCGCAACGGCCTCAACACCTCCGCCGGGCCAGCCGTGAACACCGCCGCCCGCTGCACGTCCTCGCCCGGTACCGGCATCAACGTCCGGGGCAGCGCCAACGCCCCCGAGGGCGGTGCGGTGCCGAAGCCGGCCGTTCCGGGCTCGATGAAGCTGCCCGGAGCCATGGACGCCGGGTCCGCGACCGCACGGCCGCCGGCCGAGGGTATGGCCGGGCTGCTGGGTCTGGGAGGCGGCGCATGAACCCCCGCACCCGGCGCATGAACCCCCGCACCCGGCGCTTGGGCGGCTGGGCCGTCCTGCTCGTCGCCGCCCTGGTCTGCGGTCTGGGGGCCTGGTCGTACGGGCAGGCGCGCGGCGACCGCACCCTGTCCTACGCGAAGGCCCGCGACACGGCCCTGGCCGAGGGCAGAGCGCACCTCGCGACGCTGAACAGCCTGGACGGCGAGAGAGCCAAGCGGGTGGACGACGGGTTACGGGCCTGGCTGGACTCCTCCACGGGGCCGCTGCACGACCAGCTGGAGCGGACCCGTGAAGCCGACGCGAAGTCCCTGACGACCGCGGGCGACACGGCCCGGGGCAAGGTCACGTCGGCGGCGCTGACCGCACTGGACGAGCGCACGGGCACGGCGGAGCTGATCGCCACCGTGGACGTCGAGGTCACCCCGCGCTCCGGCGCGGCCGGCACCCAGCGCAAGCGGTTCGGGGCGACTCTCGCCCGTACGGCCGACGGCTGGAAGGTCAAGGCGCTCACAGCGATCGGGACGGGCGGCGGCCGATGAGACCGCGGGGAGGAACGACCACGGTGAACAGCACGGCCACGGACGACGTGACCGACGTGTCGGACCCGACGGACGCCACGGCGGAGAAGGCCGCGACGGCGGAGGCGGCAGCGACGGACCTGAGAGATGCCGTGGACGGGGCCCGCCGCCGGTGGCCGCGCGTCCTAGGGGCGCTTCTGGCGGTCGCCCTGATCGCCACGGGCGGCGCCCTGTACGCCGAGGGACGCCATCTGCGGGACACCCCGGCCACGGCGAACCTCGCGCTCACCGACGCGGAGGAGACCGCCCGCGTCGCCGGCGACGTCAGCGGCGCGCTCGGGAAGATCTTCAGTTACGGTCCCGGTGCCACCGCCGTCACCAGGGCGGCGGCGAAAGAGGTCCTGGCGGGCAAGGCGCTGAAGCAGTACGCGGCGCTGTTCGGCCAGGTCGAACGACAGTCCGCCGACCAGAAGCTGACGCTCACCACCGAAGTCGTCCGGGCCGGGGTGACCCGGCTGACGCGTGACAGCGCCCACCTCCTGGTCTTCCTCGACCAGGTGTACGAGCGCCGGGGCCGCGCTCCCACCACCGCCTCCGCACAGCTCACGGTGACCGCGGAACTGCGCGACGGGCGTTGGTGGATCGTCGAGATCGGCTCCACATGACGGCGGGCCGCCGGCGATGGCGCACCGGTCCGGTTCGGCAGGCAGGGGAGAGGCAGCACATGGCACGGCAGCGGACGGCACGACAGGACACGGCGCAGCGGGACACGACACAGGAGGGCCCGGCACAGCGCGACACGGCACAGGAGGGCCCGGTGTCGGCGGGGAGGGTACGAGCGGGAACGAGGAACCCGCTGGTGATCGTCGCGCTGGCCCTGGCGGTGTGCGCGGCCGGAGCGGCCGGCTGGGGCGGCTGGCTGCGCTACGAGGCCACGCACGACGAGGCGGCGTCCTTCGCGCGGACCCGGGACGACGCGTTGGCGGCGGGCGAACAGGCGGTGCAGAACATGAACACCCTGGACCACCGATCGCTGGAGAAGGGGCTCGACAGCTGGGAGCAGTCCACCACCGGCGATCTGCACCGCCAGCTCGTCGAAGGCCGGGACGCGTTCGCCGGGCAGATCGCCGAGGCGAAGACGGTGAGCACGGCCGAGGTCCTCTCCGGCGCGGTGACCGAGCTGGACCAACGGGCGGGCCGCGCAGGGGTGATGGTGGCGCTGAGGGTCACCGTGACCGCACCGAAGGGTGAACCGGCGGTGAAGGAGAGCCGGTTGCTCGGGAGCCTCACCCGTACCGCCGAGGGGTGGAAGCTCAGCGCGCTGGGCCAGGCGCCCGTCGGCGGCACGGGCGGCTGACCTCCGCCCCCGCATCCGCCCGTACCGCCTGCCCCGCACGTCCCGGAGAGGACCCCGCCCATGTCGACGACCCGCCACCTCGTGAACCGCCGCCGCCGGCTGGCCACGGCGCCGCCGCGTACGCCGGGGGCCGAGACGGAGCCGGCCTCCGAACAGGCCACCGCCACCTCTGTCGCCGCCGATACGGAACCGCGGGCGGCGACAGGTACGACAACCGATCCCGATGCCCACACCGACCCCGACACCGCTCCCGAGGCCCCGGCGGACGCTCCCCGTGACAAGCCGTCCCGTCTGCGCGTCGGACTCCCCGCCGTGTTGTGCGCCCTCACCGTCCTCCTCGGATCCTTCGCCGCCTGGGCGTTCACCTCGGCCGACGGCCTCCGCGAGGAACCGGCTCGGCAGAACACCGCGCTCACCGACATCGGCCGGACCAGTGAGGTGAAGGGCCGGATCAGCGAGGCGGTCGGCGCGGTGTTCTCGTACGACTACGCCTCGCCCACCCGGTCCGACCGCGCCGCGAGCACCTATCTGACCGGCCGGGCCGTGCGGCAGCACCAGGACATGCTCGCCGGCGTACGGGAGCAGGCGCCGCGGCAGAAGCTCGTCCTGACCACCACCGTGACCGGGAGCGGGGTCGAGTTCCTCGACGGCGACCGCGCCCGGCTGCTGATCTTCGCCGACCAGAGCAACACCCGTACCGGCAAGGACGAGGAGACGACGTACGCGGCGGCCATGTTCGCCGTGGACGCCATCCGCCGAGGAGACACCTGGCTGATCGCCGCCATCGACACGTTCACCCGCTGAGCCCCGGAGAGGGGAGCCCAGATGAGCTTCAACCGCACGGTGCGCCGTCGGCTCACCGGCACCGCCACCGCCGTCGCCGCGATGACCGCGCTCACCGCGTCCCAGGCCCCTGGGTTCGCGCTTCCCGAGCTCCGGCAGGGGACGGCGGCGGCGTCGGACGATGTCGTGTGGAGCGAGGTGCCGGGTGACGACGCCTACCACACCGAATTGCCTCCGCTGCGGTCCCCGAAGCCGCCCGCGCCCCTGAAGCCCGGGGCGAAGCCCGATCCGCTCCTGGCCCGTGCCTGGTCCCAGGCGGGCATTCCGGCGACCGTGCTGGCCGCCTACCGCAAGGCCGAGAGCGCGGTCGGCCGCGGCGACCCGGGCTGCGGGCTGCCGTGGCACCTGCTCGCGGCGATCGGCAAGGTCGAGTCGGGCCAGGCGTCCGGCGGGCGGGTCGACGCCCGCGGGACGACGCTCACCCCGATCCTCGGCCCCGCGCTCGACGGGAAGGGCTTCGCCCTGATCCGGGACACCGACGACGGGGCGTACGACGGCGACCGCGCCTACGACCGGGCCGTGGGGCCGATGCAGTTCATCCCCTCGACCTGGGCTGTCTGGGGTGCGGACGGCAACGGCGACGGGCGTCGGGACCCGAACAACATCTACGACGCGGCGCTCGCCGCCGGGCGCTACCTCTGCGCCGGGTCCCGCGATCTGACCCGCCGTGCCGACCTGGACCGGGCGATTCTCAGCTACAACCAGTCCGACACCTATCTGCGGACCGTGCTGTCCTGGCTGGAGTTCTACCGCGGCGGCAGCCACCCGGTCGCCGACGGCGAGGGCGTCTTCCCCGTCGGCCCCGGCCCCGGCGGGAAGACCCCGCCCAGGGCCCCGGTCGGCGGGCCCGGCGCGCCGGGGCGGCCCGGCGAGGGCGACGGAGGCGTCGTCGTCGGCCCGCAGCCCACCCGGCCGCCGAGTCCGAAGCCCACACCCCCTCCCACGGGCCCCGGCTCACCGAGCCCGAGCCCCGACCCGACGGACCCGGGGCCCACCGATCCGGGCCCGAGCCCCAGCCCCACCGGTCCGACCGACCCGGGGCCCACCGATCCGGGCCCGAGCCCCGACCCGACCGGCCCCACCACACCGCCCGACCCCGGCGAGACGGACCCGGGCTGCCCCGACGACACCCCGTCGCCGTCCCCGCCCGGTGACACGGGTACGGCGGAGCCGGGCGTGTCGGAAGGGCCCTGCGCCACGCCGACCGATGAGCCGGGGTCAGCCGCCTGACAGCACCTCGGACAGGTCGTAGGAGACGACCTCCTCCAACTGCGCGTACGTACAGCCGGCGGGGGACCGGTCCGGGCGCCACCGGCGGAACTGGGTGGTGTGCCGGAACCGGTCGCCCTCCATGTGGTCGTAGGCCACCTCGCACACCCGCTCCGGGCGCAGCGGCACCCAGGACTGGTCCTTCTTGCCCGACCAGCGGTTCTGCGTCCCCGGCAGGCGGGACCGCTCGTGCGCCGCCGCGTCCGCCCAGGCGCCCCACGGGTGCTCGGCGAACCCGACGCGCAGCGGCGCCAGTTCCTCGGCCAGCTCGGCGCGCCGCCTCATCGGGAAGGCCGCGCAGACCCCGACGTGCTGGAGTACGCCGTCGGCGTCGTACAGGCCGAGCAGGAGTGAGCCGACGACCGGGCCGCTCTTGTGCTCGCGGTAGCCCGCCACCACGACGTCGGCGGTCCGCTCGTGCTTGATCTTGTACATCGCCCGGGTGTCGGGCCGGTAGGGGAGATCGAGCGGTTTCGCCACGATCCCGTCGAGCCCGGCCCCCTCGTACCGGTCGAACCACTCCCGGGCGACCTCGATGTCCGTGGTGGCCGGAGCGAGGAACACGGGCGCGGACGCGCCGGAGAGCGCCGCCCTCAGCACCTCCCGCCGGTCCGCCTGCGGGGTGGGGAGCAGAGAGGTGTCGTCGATCGCGAGGACGTCGAAGGCGATCAGGCTCGCCGGGGTCCGCTCGGCGAGCAGCCGCACCCGCGAGTCCGCCGGATGGATCCGCTCGCCGAGCCGCTCGAAGTCGAGCCGCCCCTGGTGGGCGATGACGATCTCGCCGTCGATCACACAGCGCGGCGGGAGGTTCTCCCGTACGACGTCGAGGAGGTCGGGGAAGTAGCGGGTCAGCGACTTGCCCGTGCGGCTGCCGATCTCCACCTCGTCGCCGTCCCGGTACACGATCGCCCGGAAGCCGTCCCACTTCGCCTCGTAGCTCATGCCCGGCGGGATCTTGGCCACCGACTTGGCGAGCATCGGCTTCACGGGCGGCATCACCGGCAGGTCCATGGCCCGATTCTGACCCCCGCACCCACCCATGTCTCCCGATGTGCGGCATAGGTGCGACCGGCCTACGGTGGCCGTCATGGGAGCAGCGGTGGAGCTGGACGCGGGCGGACGGGCCGTGAGGTTGTCCAACCCGGACAAGGTGTACTTTCCGGAGAAGGGCTACACCAAGAGAGACGTGGCGGAGTACTTCCTGGCGGTGGGACCGGGGATCACCCGGGCCCTGAACCGCCGGCCGACCACGCTCCAGCGCTTCGTGGACGGGGTGGAGGGCGACTTCTTCTACCAGAAGCGCGCCCCGAAGAACCTCCCCGAGTGGATCCCCACCGCTCGCATCGCCTTCCCGAGCGGCCGTCCCGCCGACGAGATCTGCCCCACCGAACTGGCCGCGGTGATCTGGGCCGCCAACCTCGGCACCCTCACCTTCCACCCCTGGCCCGTCCGCGCCGGGGACACCGACCACCCGGACGAACTCCGCATCGACCTGGACCCGCAGCCGGGCACCGCCTACGCCGACGCCGTCACCGCCGCCCATGAACTGCGCTCCGTCCTGGAGGACCACGGAGTACGAGGCCGGCCCAAGACCTCCGGCGGGCGCGGCATCCACGTCTTCGTGCCCATCGAGCCCGCCTGGACCTTCACCGAGGTGCGCCGCGCCACCATCGCCGCGGGGCGCGAGCTGGAGCGGCGGATGCCCGAGCGGGTGACGACCGCCTGGTGGAAGGAGGAGCGCGGGGAGCGGATCTTCGTCGACTTCAACCAGACCGCCCGCGACCGCACCATCGCCTCCGCCTACTCCGTACGGCCCTTCCCGCACGCCCCGGTCTCCGCCCCGCTGCGCTGGGAGGAGATCGACGACGCCGAACCGCGCGACTTCGATATCCGTACCCTCCCGGTGCGCTACGCCGAACTCGGCGACGTGCACGCCGACATGGATCAGGAGGCGTTCCGGCTCGACGCCCTGCTGGAGCTGGCCGACCGGGACGAGAAGGAGCGCGGGCTCGGCGACATGCCCTATCCGCCGGAGTATCCGAAGATGCCCGGCGAGCCCAAGCGCGTCCAGCCCAGCCGCGCCCGCCACGACGACGATGACGATGACGACGAGAAGGCGTGAGCGCAAGCACGGAGCGGTGCGGCGCGGCGCGCACGGGGGACCCCGCGACCCACCGCGAGCGCTGGGAGGCGTACAGGCACAGCCCGCAAGCACAGCCCGTTCCTCCCCGCGACCGTCCTCGTCCTGGTGGCCGCGCCCGCACGCCGGAGCATGCGGCCGCGGCCACCTGAGGTTGCCGGAGTCCTACAGCTCCTTGATCCGGATGTCGCGGTACGAGATGACGTCGGTGACGCCGTGCACCTGGAGCCCGATGTGGCCGGAGGCGAACCGCCGGCCGTCGGTGCCCGGGTCGCCGCCCCGCGGCGGCTCGAAGAGCTGACCGCCGGTGTTGTCGAACTCGTTGATCAGGACACCGTTGCGGTAGATCTCGTAGTGCTGGTCCACCACCTTGATCTCGTAGTCGTTCCAGGTGCCCTTCGGCGTGACCCCGGCGCCGCCGAGACCCACCCGGTCGAAGCCGTACACCGAACCGGTCTTGTACATGTCGCCGTCCGGCCGGTCGTTGACCTGGATCTCATGGCCGTACTTGATGGCGACCCACTCCGGACGCGACTCCTCCGGGTGGTCGTGGACCTTCGGGAAGCGGACGAACACCCCGCCGTTGGCGTTGCCCGAGCCCGGGGCGTCGTCCCGCCACTGGAGCTTCAGCGAGAAGTCCCCGTACGCACGGGCCGGGAACCACAGCATGCCCATGCCGCCCACCGTGGTGGAGCTGGTGATCGAGCCGTCCTCCTCGTTCAGCCCGAACGCGCCGCCGCCCACCTGCTGCCACTTGGCGAGCGAGGCCGCCGTGCCGTCGAAGAGCTTGGTGTAGCCCTCGGACTGGCCCGGCTTGCCGATGCCCGACCGCTTGGCGGCCTGGTTGATCGCCCGGCGCTCGCGCTGGTCGATGACGCCGTCGGTCTTCAGCTTGTCGAGGACCGACGTCATGTGCTTGAGGAACAGCGCGTGGGAGGACCAGTCCTTCTCGTCCTCGATCAGCTCGTTGATCGTGCAGCGGTTACGGGTGATCCTGTTGGGCACGCCCGTGTCGATCGTGCCGACGAAGACGGTGTGCCGCTCGTCGAACTCCGCGCAGTTCGGCGCGGGGACCCCGCCGCCCCGGGCGATGGTGAACGACACCTTCTTCGCCTCGGAGGTGTTGCCCGCCTTGTCGGTCGCCCGGTGGGCGATGGAGTGGTGGCCGACCCGGTCGACGATCACCGGGGTGGTGTACGCCAGGTAGGGGCCGCCGTCGAGGGAGTACTCGACCTTGTCCACGCCCGAGTCGTCGTCGGTCGCGGAGACGGTGGCCCGGGCGCTGGTGATGAACGCGCCGTCGGAGTTCTTGTCGCCCGCCACCTTCACCGAGGTCTCCGGAGCCGTCCGGTCCTTGGACGGCGGCTCGATCACGGTGAAGTCGACCGCCTTCTCGTCCGCCACGTTGCCCGACCGGTCGGTGGCCCGGTAGCGGACCTTGTGCTCGCCCACCTCGTGGACCATCACCGGTGCGGTGTACGGCTGCCATGCGCCGTCCGCGCCGAGCGCGTACTCGATGGTGTTGACGCCGGACCCGGTGTCGGACGCGGTCACGGTGACCGTGGCCATCCCCAGGTACGCGCCCGCGTCGTCCTTCTCGCCCGAGACGGTCGCCGAGGTCTCCGGCGGCGTCCTGTCGTCGGTCGGTGGCGCGGCGACCGCGAAGTCGACGGATTTCTCCGCCGCCACGTTGCCCGCCTTGTCGGTGGCCCGGTAGCGGACCGTGTGGTCGCCGACCTCGTTCACCACGACGGGCGCCGTGTAGGGCTGCCACGCGCCGTCCGCTCCGAGGGCGAACTCGACGGTGTCGACGCCGGAGCCCCCGTCAGTGGCCTCGACGGTGACCGACGCCTGGCCGATGTACGCACCGTCGCCGTTCTTGTCGCCGTCGACCCTGGCCGAGGTCGCGGGGGCCTCGGTGTCCTCGCCGCTGCCCTCGGTGACGGTCAGGATGCCCTGCATCTGGCCGTGGCCGGGGATCGTGCAGTGGTAGAAGTACCGGCCGGGCGACAGCGTGACCTCCACGCTGTGCTTGCCGCCCTTGGCGTCGCCCGGGTTGGCCAGGATGTTCAGCTGGACGTCGTTGTTGAACTCCGGGTCCGACACGCCGAACGTCAGCGTGTGCGGCATGCTCGTCGTGTTCCCGGTGGCTGTGCTGTTCTCGAAGACGATGGTCGCCTTGCCGGCCACCGCCGTCTTCGGCGCGGACAGATAGCGGTCGATCGGGTCGCCCGCGGTCCAGGTCAGCACCTGGTCGGCGGCGGCCGCCCGGGGGGCGTCGTCCTCCTTGCCGTACGCGGCCGTCGAGGTCAGCCCGAGGACCATCAGGAGGGAGGCCAGCAGGGCCACCCAGAAGCTCGGCGGACGGTGCCGCCCGCGTGTCAGGAGCGAGTGGTGTCTCACTTCGCCGCCGCCTTTCCGACGAGATCCGCGGCGGCCGGGGTCGAGCCGCCGCCCTTGTACGTCACGCGCCACAGCGCCGACTTGGGGTCGGAGGTGAAGAAGCCGCGCCCGTAGTCCAGGACGTACAGCGATCCGTCCGGCGCGAACTTCCAGTCCATCAGGTTGCGGATGCCGTCGGACCCGACCGGAATGATCTTCTTCAACGACTCGGCGTGCGTGGGCAGTCCGCCCTTGCCGACCGTCTTCGGGTCGGTCAGCACGGCGTGCCGGGGCTGGGTTCCGTCGTAGAAGTCGCCGACGAACCACTTGCCGTCCCAGTAGGCGGGCCACTTGGCGGTGGACTCGCTCTGCGGGTCGTAGCGGTAGACCGGGCCGTTCATCGTGGCCTGCCCGCCGCCCTTGAGCCAGGGCAGCAGCTGCTTGCCCTCCTCCGGCTTGTAGCTCGGTACGCCGTTGGCGTCGCGCGGGTAGTCGACCCCGCCGCCCTGCGGGGAGTACCAGATGGTGTTCGGGGTCACCGGCGGCAGCTTGACCAGGCCGTCGTTGTGCGGCGACTCGTTCTTCGGGGCCTTGCAGTCGTACCAGCCCAGCGGCTTGGCCGGGTCGGGCAGATTGCGGTCCCGGTAGGGCTGGTTGTTGCCCATGCAGTACGGCCAGCCGTGGTTGCCCGCCTTGGTGATCGCGGCGAACGTGTCGTACTTCGCCGGACCCCAGGTGGTGGACGGCGAGCTCGCGTCGGGGCCGACCCAGCCCGCGTACAGGGTGTCCGTCGAGGTGTCGACCGAGATCCGGGCCGGGTTGCGCACGCCCATCACATAGATCTCGCCCCGGGTCTTCCCGCCGCCCTCGTCCGGCTCCTTGCCGGTGAAGAGGTTGCCCTCGGGCAGGGTGTACGTACCGTCGTCCTCCGGGTGGATCCGCAGGATCTTCCCGTTGAGGTTGTTGGTGTTGCCCGCGGTGCGCCGCGCGTCGGCGAAGGAGACGCCCTTGTAGTTCGGCTGCGGGTTGTTGCCGGAGTAACCGTCGCTGAAACCGGAGGAGTTGTTGTCGCCGGTCGCGATGTACAGGTTGTCCTTCGAGTCCCACGCCAGACCGCCGCCCGCGTGACAGCAGCTGTTGATCTGCACGGGCCAGCCGAGCAGCACCTTCTCCGAGGCCGGGTCCAGCTTGCCGGTCGCGGAGTCGAAGGTGAAGCGGGAGAGCTGACGGGTCGCCATGCGTCTGTCGCGGTCGATCTTCGCGTGCGGGGTGTAGTGCAGATACACCCACCCGTTGGAAGCGAAGTCCGGGTCCAGCTCGATGCCGAGCAACCCCTCCTCGACCTTGCGGAGTTCGTCGCCGCCGCCCTTGTTGCCGAAGACGTCCAGCGCACCCGCCAGGGTGACCTTCCCGGTCTTCGGGTCGTAGACGTGGATCTCGCCCTTGCCCTTGCCGATGTTCGGGTCGTTCCAGTCGATGACGACCGGGACGGAGCTGTCGGCCCCGCCGCGTCCGATGTAGAAGACCCGCCCGTCCGGCGCGGTCACCAGGCCGTGTGGTTCGCCGATCTGGTCGTTCTGGCCCGGCTGGTTGGGCTGGGTCAGGCGCTCGGCGGTGTAGTTGGAGGTGATCGTGGCCTTGCAGTCGGCCTGCGAGGTCCGGTTCGTCCAGGCGAGGGCGCCGCGCAGATGGTCGCGGAAGTCGGTCTCCGCGAAGCTGTCCGCCGTACCGCCCATCGCGGTGTAGAAGGACCGGCCTCCGTCGTAGTCGCGGCACCAGGAGACCGGGTGGTCCCAGCCGTTCGCGCTCGCACCCGGCTTGTAGGTCAGCTCCCTGACACGTGCCACGGTGTGCACGTCACCGGACGGGTTCTTCGTCCAGTTCAGCCACTTGTCGGGGCGCTTCCACTCCAGCGGCAGGTTCTTGGTGGCCGGGTGGACCCGGTCCCCGATCTCGACGGTCGCCCGCTGCGCGGACGTCGGGCTGTTCGCCGCGGGGCGGGCTCCGACCAGACCGGTGAACCAGTCCGAGTACGGCTCGGTGCGCGCCGCGTCATGGATGCCGAGGAAGCCGCCGCCCGCCTCCATGTACGCCTCCAGGCCCGCTTCCTGCTCCGGGTCGAGGACGTCACCCCCGCCGGTCAGGAAGACGACGGCGTGGAAGGAGCCGAGCCGCTTGCCGTTGGTGAAGACCTTCGGGTCGGCGGTGGCCACGGTGGTGAACCGTCCGGCCTCCGGGCCGCTCTGGCCGATCTTCTCGATCGCCGCGATGCCGGCGTCCGTGTACGAAGCCTCGTCGCCGGCCGACGCGTGGAACACCAGCACCTTGACCTGCTTCGCGGCGCCCGGCGGAGACGGCAGGGACAACGTTGTCGCCATCTTCTCCACGAGAGCCCGGTCCGGCGACGGATCCGCGCTGGCCGGGCCGCCGCTGCCCAGCATGGACACGGTCAGTGCGCCGGCCGCCACGGCCGCCGCGAGGCCGCGTCGTGATCTGGACCGGTGATGTGATGCGCGCTGCATGTGGTCACCCACCCTTCTGTGGTCACTGCACCTCTCGGTGACTGTGGCTTGCTCGCTCTTCGTCGGTACTTCTTGATTCACTGCGACAGCGCACGAAGCTAGACCTCTTTTCGCGGTCCGCCAATAGGTAGGGCAGCAATCGTGTGAACTTTGTCCTGGGTGTGGATAAACGGGGGTGCCCCAGCTACGGTGTGGCCCGTTCCGGGATCCCGTGAGCGCCGCTCGGTTTCGGCGGCATCGCCAGTTTCCTTATCGCAGTGAGGAGTTCGACATGGACCGAAGGACCTTCAGCCGACGGATGCTGGTCGGTGGCGCGGCTGCGGCCGCGACCGGCGTGACATCGTTGTCGCTCGGAGCGGTGGAGGCGAGCTCGGCCGAGAACCCGCCGCGCACCGCCCCGGCCGGCGGTGTGGTGCGCCGACTGAAGATGTACGCCGAGAAGCTGGCGGACGGCCAGCTCGGCTACGGCTTCGAGAAGGGCAAGGCCTCGATCCCCGGCCCCCTCATCGAGCTGAACGAGGGCGACACGGTCCACATCGAGTTCGAGAACCTCACCGACGTCGACGCCAGCCTCCATGTCCACGGCGTCGACTACGACATCGCCAACGACGGCACCCGGATGAACAAGAGCCACGTCGAGCCCGGCGGCACCCGGACGTACACCTGGCGCACCCACACCCCGGGCCGCCGCAAGGACGGCACCTACGAGCCGGGCAGTGCGGGCTACTGGCACTACCACGACCACGTCGTCGGCACGGACCACGGCACCGGCGGCATCCGCAAGGGGCTGTACGGGCCGGTCGTCGTGCGCCGCAAGGGCGACATCCTGCCCGACCAGACCTGCACGGTCGTCTTCAACGACATGATGATCAACAACAAGACGGCCCACAACAGCGTCAACTTCGAGGCCACGGTAGGTGATCGGCTCGAATTCGTGATGATCACGCACGGCGAGTACTACCACACCTTCCACATCCACGGGCACCGCTGGGCCGACAACCGGACCGGCATCCTCACGGGCCCCGACGACCCGAGCCGGGTGATCGACAACAAGATCTGCGGCCCCGCGGACTCCTTCGGCCTCCAGATCATCGCGGGCGAACGCGTGGGCGCGGGTGCGTGGATGTACCACTGCCATGTCCAGAGCCACTCGGACATGGGGATGGCGGGGCTCCTGCTGATCAAGAAGGCCGACGGCACGATCCCGGGCTACGAACCCCACCACATGGCGGGCGGCGCGGAGAAGAAGGCCGGAACGAAGGGCGCCGACAAGGGCGCCGACAAGGACGCGGCGAAGGACGCGGCGAAGGACGCCGACAAGGACGCGGCGAAGGACGCCGACAAGGACGCGGCGAAGGACGCCGACAAGGGCGCCGGGGAGCACCAGCACTGACCCCGTCCGTGACCTCGTCCGTGGCCCCGTCCGGCACGGGACCCGTCGGCGGGGGCGGGCCCGGTCAGGGGCGGCCGGTGTCCTCCGCGAGCCGCCGCTGTTCCTCCTCGACGATGCGCCGGGCCAGCTCGGCGTCGGAGACGTCCACCGCGTCCGGGGTTCCCTCCGCGAGGTCGCTGCGCCGGGCGTACGCGTCGAAGAGCCGGTCCTTGCGGGCCAGCAGCTCCACGAGTCGCTGGTCGACGCTGTCCGTGGCCAGCAGCCGGTGCACCTGGACCGTGCGCACCTGGCCCATCCGGTGGGCGCGGGCGACCGCCTGGTGCTCCAGCGTGGGCTTGATCTGCGGCTCGCACAGGATGATCACGGAGGCGGCCTGCATGTTCAGCCCGGTGCCCCCGGCCTGGATCTGGCTCAGCAGCACCGCGTGCCCGTCCACGGCGGAGAAGGCGTCGACGAGCTCCTGCCGCCGGGCCGGCGCGACGCTCCCGGAGAGCGGCCCGAAGGCGTCCGGCCCGAGGGCGTCCCCGACCGTCGCGAGGACTTCGCGGAAGTAGGAGAAGACGACCACCTTCAGGCCGTTGTCCCGTGCCTCGTCGACGAGCTCGCGCAGCCGCCCCAGCTTGGCGGAGGACCCGGGCACGGCGTACGCGGACCGGCGCATCCGCATGAACCGCCCGGAAGCGACCGCTTGGTGGTAGGCGTCCCGGTCCTCGGAACCGAACTCCTCCCATTCGTCCACCTGGACCAGCGCCGGGAGTTCGGCCAGCACGTCGACCTGGTTGCGGCGCAGATAGGCGGGGGCGACCGCCCGGCGGAAGGCCCGCGAACCGGCCGCGCCGTGCGTGCCGCTCACCGACGGTGCCAGTTCGGGGCGGAGTTGGCGCACCAGGCTGCGGAACTCCTCGACCCGGTTCTCCATCGGGGTGCCCGTGAGGAACAGCACCCGCTCCACGTGCTCCGCCCAGCCGGCGACCGCCCGCGACCGACGGGTCGCGGGGTTCTTCACGAAGTGGGCCTCGTCCACGACCAGCATCCCGGGCCGCACCGAGGCCCCCGCCTCGGGCAGCAGGTGCAGCGCGTCGAAGGTGGTCACCGCCACCCCGCCGTTCTCACGCCAGTCCGCGAACGCCTCGCTCCGCTCCGCGCCGTGCACCGGTAGCGCGCGGAGCGTGGAGCGGGCACGGATCTCCCGGGTCCAGTTGATCAGCACACTCGCCGGGCAGACCACGAGGAAGTGGGTCTCGCCGTGGGCGGCGAGATGGGCGAGCGCCGCGATGGCCTGCACGGTCTTGCCGAGCCCCATCTCGTCCCCGATGACGACCCGCTTCTGCGCCAGCGCGAAGCGCGCCCCGAACGCCTGGTACCCGCGCAGGGACACCCGCAGATGTGTGTCGTCGAGGCGGAGCGCGCGTACCCGGTCCGCGATCCCGGCGGGTAGGAACCCCTCGGCGGCGTCCCGGTCCGGACCGCTGCCGGACAGCTCGGCGAGCAGGCTGTAGTACTCGGCGGACCGCAGCTCGAAGTCCACCCAGGCCTCTGCGGGCGACGCCGGGGACCGCAGCAGGTCGGCCGACGCCTGTGCGAAGAGCACCGGCAGATCCCGCTCCACGGCGTCCGCCACGCCCGCGTGCACCGAGCCGACCGCCTCGCGCACCCGCGCCCGTGTCTCCCGCCCGGTGAACAGCATGCGCAGCCGGCTCCCGGCCGGTTCGGCCGCCGCCACCGGGGGACCGAGCCGCTCGGCGAGCCGGCGGGCCGCGTCCACCGCCCGCCGCGCGTCCGCACCGGCCTCGGCCAGCCGGTGCAGGGCGATCACCAGCGCGGTGCTGGTGTCGTCCGGGGCATCCACGTCGATCCGCACCGAGACGGTGTCACGCACGGCGTGGGCGAGCTGCGCGGCGGCCGCCAGCGCCTGGTCGGCGGTGTGCGCACCGACGCCGGGGAGCTGCCGGAGCTCGTAGCGGTTCGTGCCGTGCACCTGTCCGACCGTGCCGAACCCGGCCTGCTCCAGAGCCCCGAGACGCAGCCGCCCCTCGGTGACGTCCTTGAGCCGGGAGACGGGGATGGTGGCCAGCTCCCGGCCCACCAGGGAGTCGAGCAGCGGATCGAGCACGGAGTGCACGGCGGCCACGGCGTTCGCCCGGTCCGCCGGCACGGCACGGGCGCTCTCCAGGAGCCGCTCCGCCCGCGCCAGCAGCCCACGGACCGCGCCGCCGGTGGGCACCGGGTTCTCGGCGTCCTCGCGGCCGGGTGTCCCGAGGGCCGTGCCGCCCGCCGCCCCGCTCTGCTTCATGTGCGTCCTTCTGTTCCCGGAGGGGTGTCTCACCGCCCCGGGACCCCGCTCCGCCGACTTTCCCGCCATCGTGCCACGCACCGCCGACAGGCCCCGTGCGCGCACCGCTGGTCCCGCCCCCGACAGCCGCGCGACGCGCCGGTCCAACGCTTCGCCCCGGCAGGCACACGATGCCTGACCTGAGCGCACGGCGGGCGCGAGCACCGCCGGTGGACCGCGCCCGGTCGGCCCCGCGCGGACTGCGGTCGTCGGTGCCCGGTGCAAGACTCGGAACGAGAGGAACCCCCCCCGGCAGCACAGGCCGAGCGGGATCACCCGGACCGACTGAGGAGCACGTCATGATCAACCCCACCTTCCTCGACGGAGCGCCCAACTGGGTCGATCTCGGCACCCCCGATATCGACGGGGCCACCGCCTTCTACCGGGAGCTGTTCGGGTGGGGCCTGGTCCCCGGCGGCCCCGAGGTCGGCGGCTACGGGATGCTCACCCTGGACGGCCGGTTCGTCGGCGGTGTGATGACGGTGTCGGAGGAGGAATCGCCGAGCGCCTGGTCGGTCTCCTTTCAGTCGCCCGACATCGCCGCCACCGCCGCGGCGGTGGCGCGGGCGGGCGGCAGCGCCGCGTTCGAGCCGATGAACGTCCTGGACTTCGGCAGCATGGGCGGCTTCACGGACCCGGCCGGAGCGTATTTCGGCGCCTGGCAGCCGAAGGAACACCCCGGCTTCGGCGTCGTCCAGGAGCCCGGCTCGTTCCTCTGGGCCGAGCTGTACACCCCCGACGTCCCGGGGGCGGCCGGGTTCTTCGAGAGCGTCTTCGGCTGGGGGACCGACCAGTTGAAGGTGGAGGGCGCCGACTACACCTACACCACCGTCCACCCGGCCGGCGCCGGTCCGGAGGCGTCGTTCGGCGGACTGGTCCGGATGGGCGACGTGCCGTCCGAGGCCGCCCGCGGCCCCCACTGGCTGCCGTATTTCGCGGTGGCCGACGTCGACGCCACGGTGGCCGGGGCGAAGCGGCTCGGCGGCACGGAGACCCTGGCCGCCATGGAGGTGCCCGGCGTCGGCAAGATGGCCAACGTCGCCGACCCGTACGGGGCCCCCTTCGCGGTCATGAGGCCTGAGCCGAGGCAGTAGACATGGGCGGAGACCACGGTCCCGGTCCCGGTGACGGTGACTCCGCGGACGCCCCGGAACGGATTGATGAATCGTTGATCAGTCGTTTATCGCCACCGGGCACCGTGTGCACCATGCTGATGAACACCGTGACCGACGACGCGCTCGCCTGGCAGGAGACCGCGTTGTGCGCGCAGGCCGGGCCCGAATTCTTCTTCCCGGCCCCGGGCAGTTCGACCCGCGAGGCCAAGCAGCTGTGCAACGCTTGCGAAGGTCGGCCGGCCTGCCTGGAGTACGCACTCGCCAACGACGAGCGGTTCGGCGTCTGGGGCGGGCTGTCGGAGAAGGAGCGCGAGCGGCTGCGCAGGGAAGGCCGCGACCGGCGCTGACCGCCCCCGGTCGCACACACGCACCGTAAACCCCTGGGTGTTCGGGTCGGGCCCGGCACGATCGGGCAGCCCGCGTGGCCGCCGGTACGCCGCTGCTCGCAGACGTACGCGTGACTGACCGTGGCGTGCGGCCTGCGCGCCGGGTGGACCGGGCCGTGGCGCACCCAGCTGCGGATGCTCCGCCGGCACTCCTCGGACGACGTACGCGACGTGGCGTACGCCGAGGCCACCGCCGAGGAGTGACGTCCCGGACCCGGCGGGCCATGACCCCTGACGGATCAGGGCCCCGGGTGGCGATCAGGCGCGGCCGCGTGCCACCATCCGGGCCTTGCGGGCCGCGAGCTTCTCGTCGAACTTCGACGCCTCGCTGTCCAGCCCGCCCATGTACAGACCGAGCTCCTCCTGGGCCTTCGCGCCCATTGGGCCGAGCCCGTCGATGTCCATGACCTTCAGGAAGCGCAGCACGGGCTGGATCACGTCGTCGTGGTGGATGCGCATGTTGTAGATCTCGCCGATCGCCATCTGTGCGGCGGCCCGCTCGAAGCCCGGCATGCCGTGTCCGGGCATCCGGAAGCCGACGACGACGTCGCGCACGGCCTGCATGGTCAGGTCCGGGGCCAGCTCGAAGGCGGCGCCCAGGAGGTTGCGGTAGAAGACCATGTGGAGGTTCTCGTCCGTCGCGATCCGAGCCAGCATCCGGTCGCAGACCGGGTCGCCGGACTGGTGGCCGGTGTTGCGGTGCGAGACGCGGGTGGCCAGCTCCTGGAAGGCGACGTACGCGACGGAGTGCAGCATCGAGTGCCGGTTGTCCGACTCGAAGCCCTCCGCCATGTGCGCCATGCGGAACTGCTCCAGCTTGTCCGGGTCCACGGCGCGCGAGGTGAGCAGATAGTCGCGCATCACGATGCCATGGCGCCCCTCCTCGGCGGTCCAGCGGTGCACCCAGGTGCCCCACGCGCCGTCGCGGCCGAAGAGGGAGGCGATCTCGTGGTGGTAGCTGGGGAGGTTGTCCTCGGTGAGGAGGTTCACCACGAGGGCGATCTTGCCGATGTCGGTGACCTTGGACTGGTCGGCCGCCCACGCCTCGCCGTCCTCGAAGACTCCGGGGAAGTTCCGGCCGTCGGAGAAGGGGACGTACTCGTGGGGCATCCAGTCCTTGGCGACCTTGAGATGGCGGTTGAGTTCCGTCTCCACCACCTCTTCCAGCGCGTACAGCAGCTGGGCGTCGGTCCACGCCTTCGAACTGCCGAGGTGGGGAGAGGTGATCGTCACGGGGAGCTCCTGGGGACGGGAGAATTACCTACGGCTTCGTAGGTTACGTGACCGTAGGTTAAGGCGGCCGTAAGGCCAAAGCCAAGCCCGCCCCCGGGATCGAGCGGATACGCGGAGTCATACGACGAGGTGGGGAGATGTGCGCGAGCCCTCCTGGGGCCCTTCCGGGCCGCGCTTCACCGTTCCGGAATGGATTGCTCCGATTCTGGGTTCCGAGGCTGTTCCACGCCGGGACCCAGGAGTGGTGCCATCCCCGGGTCCCGGCGCAGATAGCGGCCGGTGACGGACGTCGGATGCGCGAGCAGACCGGCGGGCGTCCCCTCGAAGACCAGCTCCCCGCCGCCCCTGCCGCCGTCCGGACCGAGGTCGATCACCCAGTCCGCCCGCTTGACCACATCCAGGTTGTGCTCCACGCAGATCACCGTGTTCCCCGCGTCCACCAGCCGGTCCAGCAGATCCACCAGCGCGCCCGTGTCCGCCAGGTGCAGTCCGGTCGTCGGCTCGTCCAGCACGTACACACTGGAGGTGCGGTGCAGTTGGGTGGCGAGCTTGATCCGCTGACGCTCACCGCCCGACAGCGAGGAGAGCGGCTGCCCCAGGGTGAGGTAGGTGAGGCCCACCGCGTCGAGGGTGCGCAGCCTCCGCAACAGCACCGGATCCTCGAACAGCCCGGCCGCCCGCTCCGCCGTCATGTCCAGGACGTCCACGATCGACCGGCCGCCGACCCGGTGCTTCAGCACGTCGTCATGGAAGCGGCGGCCCTCGCAATCCGGGCAGGTCGTGGTGACCGGATCCATGAACGCCAGATCGGTCGAGATCTCTCCGCGACCCGAGCAGCCCGCGCAGGCCCCGGCGGAGTTGAAGCTGAACAGCCCCGCGTCCACGCCGTTCTCCCGGGCGAACACCCTGCGGATGGCGTCCAGCGCGCCGATGTACGAGGCGGGGGTGGAGCGGGACGAGGCCGTGATCGCGTTCTGGTCGATCACCACCGCCTCCGGATACGCCGCCGTGAACACCCGCGACACCAGGGTCGACTTCCCGGATCCCGCCACCCCCGTCACCGCGGTCAGCACCCCGGCGGGGAACGACACGTCCAGGCCCTTGAGGTTGTGCAGATCCGCCCCGTACACCGGGAGCCGGCCGATGGGGGAGCGGACGGTCTCCTTGAGCGGGGTGCGGCCGCGCAACGACCTGCCGGTGAGCGTGTCGGTCTCGCGCAGCCGCTCGAAGGTTCCCTCGAAGACGATGTGACCGCCGTCGGAACCTGCCCGCGGCCCCATGTCGACGATATGGTCGGCGACGGCCATCACGTCCGGGTCGTGCTCGACGACCAGCACCGTGTTGCCCTTGTCGCGCAGCCGCACCAGCAGATCGCCCAGCCGCCCGACGTCGCGCGGATGCAGGCCGACGCTGGGCTCGTCGAAGACGAATGTCAGCCCGGTGAGCGAACTGCCCAGGTGTCGCACCATCTTGAGGCGCTGACCCTCGCCCCCCGACAGGGTCGTGGTCTCCCGGTCCAGGCTCAGATACCCGAGCCCGATGCCGACCAGCCGCTCCAGCCGTTCCCGGGCGGCGGCGGCGATGGGCCCGCCCACCGGATCGACGATCCGCTCCAGGACGCCGACGAGCTCGGAGACCTCCATCCGCCCGTAGTCGGCGGGCGAGAGCCCGTCGATCCGGGTGGCGAGCGCCGCCGCGTTCAGCCGTGCCCCACCGCAGGCCCCGCACACCCGCTCCACGGTGAACCGGGCGGCCGCCTCGCGCCGCTTCTCGGACAGCGAGGCGGTGTCGCGCTTGAGGTACAGGCGCTCGAAGCGCGTCACGACACCCTCGAACCGCATGTCGGCCGAGCCGGTCCGCATGTCGATGCGGACGGTGAACCCCGAGCCGTACAGCAGGACCCCGCGCTCCTCCTCGCCGAACTCGGACAGGGGCAGATCGTTGTCGAAGCGCCCCGAACCCCCGTACAGATTCCACTCCCAGCTGCCCACCGTCAGCCCGGGCAGCAGCAGTGCCCCCTCGTTCAACGACCTCGACCAGTCGATCGCCCGGTCGAGGTCCAGCTGGACCGTGCGCCCCACCCCGTCGCACTCCGGGCACATCCCGCTGGGGTCGTTGAACGAGTACGCGGTCGCCCCGCCCGCGCTCGGCGCCCCGCAACGGGAGAACAGCACCCGGATCACCGCCCAGATATCGGTCGCCGTGCCCACCGTGGAGCGGACGTTGCCGCCCAGGGGCTTCTGGTCGATCACGATCGCCACCGACAGGTCCTCGACCGACTCGACGTGCGGGCGCTCGTACTTCGGCAGCCGGTTGCGCAGGAACGAGGTGAAGGTCTCGTTCAGCTGCCGCTGCGACTCCACGGCGATCGTGTCGAAGACGACCGACGACTTGCCCGAACCGGACACGCCGGTGAAGACGGTGATCCGGCCCTTGGGGATCCGCAGGGAGACATCGCGCAGATTGTTCTCGCGCGCGCCGGTGATGACGATGTCGCGGTGTGCGGAGCCGGCGGTGCGGCGGGCCGGGTCGCGCTCGGAGAAGTGATCCATGAGCACGAAGCTAGGCGGGATACCCGACAGCTTCTGTCTCCTTTTCCCTGGAGATCCGAGGACCCGCTCGGACGGTGACCGCGCACCGCGGCCGGCCGGACGCCGGGCCGGTGGCGACATTCGTACAGGACCGAGGGCCGGCAGCCCGGTCATCCTCGCGTGCATGGGCATCCATGACAGCAAATACGCGCACGGAGTACACGTGGTCCACGACGGCCCGCAGGAGGCGCCCGGCGCTCCTGCTCATCCACGGATCGGGCGCCTCGGGCAGCTCCTGGGGTCCGGTGGTGCCGGCGCCGGCCCGCCGGTACCACGCCATCCGGTCGACCTGCCGGGTCACGGCCAGTCCCCGCCCCCACACGGGCACCCCCTCAGCGGCCCTCGCGCACCGCCTGCGCCGTCGTGTCCCGCAGTCCGCCCTCCAGCCGGAGCCAGCGGGTGATCCCGATCGACTCCAGGAACGGCACATCGTGGCTCGCCACGATCAACGCCCCCTCGTACGCCTCCAGCGCCTCGGTCAGCCGCCGGGCGCTCGCCAGATCGAGGCTGTTCGTCGGCTCGTCGAGCAGCAGCAGCCTGGGCGGCGGGTCGGCCAGCAGCAGCATCGCCAGCGTCGCCCGGAACCGCTCCCCGCCCGACAGGGTCCCCGCCGGGCGGTCCGCCGCGGCCCCCTTGAACAGGAAGTGGGCCAGCCGCGCCCGGACGGCGTTGTCCGTGGACCCGGGGGCCGAGCGCGCCACGTTCCGCGCCACCGACGACGCGTCGTCCAGCACATCCAGCCGCTGCGGCAGGAACCCCGTCACGACCAGGGCGTTCGCCTGGCCCGAGAGCGGTGTCAGCTGACCCGCGATGGTCCGGAGCAGCGCCGTCTTGCCCGCCCCGTTACGCCCGGTCAACGCGATCCGTTCCGGGCCCCGCACCATCAACTCACCTCGCAGCGGCGGCCCGTACGGCGGCACCGGGTCGCGCAGCAGCAGCACCTCGCTGCCCGGATGGACCCGGGTCCCCGGCAGCTCGACCCGGATCTCCTCGTCCTCCCGCACCGCCGACTCCGCCTTGTCCAGGCGCTCCTTGGCCGCCGCGAGCCGTTCGGTGTGCATGATGCGGTGCTTGCCGGCCGACTCCTGTGCGGAGCGCTTGCGCTGGCCCATCACGACCTTCGGCTCACGCCTGGTGTCCCACATCTTCTGCCCGTACCGCTTGCGCCGGGCCAACTTGATGTGGGCGTCGGCCAGTTCGCGCTTCTGACGCTGTACGTCCGACTCGGCGGCCCGCACCATGCGCTGCGCCGCCTCCTGCTCGACGGTGAGCGCCTCCTCGTACGCCGACAGATTCCCGCCGTACCAGCTGACCGCCCCCTCGCGCAGATCCGCGATCCGGTCCACCCGCTCCAGCAGCTCCCGGTCGTGGCTGACGACGAGCAGCGTCCCCGTCCAGGCGTCGACCGCGTCGTACAGCCGCCGCCGGGCGTACGCGTCCAGATTGTTCGTCGGCTCGTCCAGCAGCAGCACCCCGGGCCGGTCCAGCAGCAGCGCGGCCAGCCGCAACAGGACGCACTCGCCGCCGGACATCTCCCCGATGGCGCGCTCCAGCCCGATGTGCCCGAGGCCGAGCCTGTCCAGGGTGGCGAGAGACCTCTCCTCGATGTCCCAGTCGTCGCCGATCACGGCGAAGTGCTCCGCCCGGACGTCGCCGGACTCGACCGCGTCGAGCGCCGCGCGCCGGTCCGCGACGCCGAGGACCGTCTCGACCCGCAGTGCGGTGTCCAGGACAACGCTCTGGGGCAGATGGCCGAGCTCGCCGTGGATCCTGATCACACCGGACCGCGGGGTGAGTTCACCGGCGATCAAGCGCAACAGGGTCGATTTGCCACAGCCGTTGAGGCCGATGAGTCCGGTGCGGCCGGGGCCCACGGCGAGGTCGAAGCCGGTGAAGACCTCGCTCCCGTCGGGCCAGGAGAAGGCGAGCGAGGTACAGCTGATGTGGGTGTCGGAAGCAGACATACGGATCTCCCGTTGTTCGTCGGGAACGACAAGGACGGCTGAAGAAGCTGAGATCGCACACGGGCGCTCCGGGCCACGACAGGGCGCGGCGGGCGCTGCACGGTGTGCACAGGACCTCAGATCAGCAACGTCCTACTCCGATCGACGACAACAGGGACATCTCGAAGGTAGGGCCGGGGCACGGGCCCGGCAACCGGTTTACGGCGCGGTCAGCACGGACCGCCGAGCAGGTCGGTCAGACTCCGGTCCAGGTCCAGATACCGGTGCTCGTCGCCCACCGGCACCAGCTCCTGCGCGCGCTGGAGGAAGCGCCGCAGCTCCTCGGTGCGCACATGGACCATGGCGATGCCCTCGGGGGCGTGGAACTCCAGCACGGTCCGTTCGTACCCGAACGGCCGTACGCGTACGTCTCCCTGCCCGGCGGGTGAGTCCACCCCGGTGGCCAGCAGCTCACGGGAGAACTCCCAGGACACCTCGGTGCCTTCCAGGGTCGCCGGGGCCGGGAACGCGATGCGTACGGCGAAGGGGTACTGGCGGTCGTACTGAAGAGTGGCGGGCAGGGTCTCCATCCGCGGTGCGGACGCGACCATGCGGGCCTGCACGGACTGCTCGATAACGCTGGACAAGACCTGCTCCCTCTCGCGGCTGGGTGAACGGTTCCCGGCACTGGAGTAGACGACGGAACTCCTCGTTTCGTGCACCGGCGCGTGGCGTGAGCTGCGTCACCGGCTCCAGGCCGGTCCGGGCGCCGCGCAGCACCGCACGCCTGCCCCGTCGGCGGCTACGCACCCTGGACGGGCCCGGGCCCGTGGGCTAGCTTCCAGCGCCATGAAGGCCATGGGGAACACGAGACGGTTGATGGCACTGGTGACCGGCGGGGTGGCCCTGGCCGCCGCACTGGTCGCACCGGGCGCCCACGCGGCGCCGGCGGACGTCCCGGCCGGGGTAGCCGCCTCCCCGGAGGCGACCGGAGGCGGCTACCCCGGCTGGAAGCTCACCGCCACCGGCACGGAGGCCCGCTTCCGAGGGCTGGCCGCGGTCAGCCGCACCACCGCCTGGGTCGCCGGGTCCAAGGGCACGGTCCTGCGTACCGGCGACGGCGGCCGCACCTGGCGCGACGTGTCGCCGCCGGGAGCCGCCGAACTGGAACTGCGGGACATCGAGGCGTTCGACGGCCGCCGGGCCGTCGCCCTGGCCATCGGCGAGGGCGAGGCCTCCCGGGTCCTGCGCACCGACGACGGCGGGGCCACCTGGACCGAGTCCTTCCGGAACACCGATCCCCGCGCCTTCTTCAACTGCCTGACCTTCTTCGACAGTCGGCACGGTCTCGCGGCGGGCGACCCGGTGGACGGGAGGTTCCGGGTCCTGTCCACAGCGGACGGCGGCCGTTCCTGGCGGGTCCTGCCCGACGCCGGGATGCCCGCCGCCCAGCCCGGCGAGGCGGGCTTCGCCGCGAGCGGGCAGTGCCTGGTCAGCTCGGGGGCGAAGGACGTCTGGCTCACCACCGGGGGAGCGGCGACCGCTCGCGTCCTGCACTCCCGCGACCGGGGCCTCACCTGGACGGCGAGCGCGTCGATGCTCCCGGCGGGCGACCCGGCCCGCGGGGTATTCGCCGTCACCTTCCGCGACCGGGGGCACGGCATCGCCGTCGGCGGGGACTACCGCCCCGACCAGGCGTCCCCGAAGGCCGCCGCCGTCACCGGGGACGGCGGCCGGACCTGGCGGGCGTCCGCCACCCCGCCGCCCGCCTACCGCTCCGGCGTCACCTGGCTGCCCCACAGCCGCTCCGCCGCCCTGGCCGTCGGCCCGACGGGCACCGACCTCACCCTGGACGGCGGGCGCACCTGGCTAACGGTCGACTCCGGTTCGTACGACACGATCGACTGCACGCCCGACCTGGGCTGCTGGGCGGCGGGCGAGAAGGGGCGGGTGGCCCGGCTGGGGTTTTAGGGCGTGCTTCGAAAGTCCCGCCTGCCTGGCGACGCCTGGCACGCACGCTCACCGCGTTGTCGGGATCACCCCGATACATCCAGTATCGGGGCGACCCTCCGCCTTGCGATCGCACGCACCGGACGCCGCCAGGCCTGCCCTCCGGGCAGACGGCGCTACTTTCGCCCCAGACGCAGCCGACACCCGAAGGGCACCTCGTCGGGATCATGCCGGGCTCGAGGGGGCCGGCATGATCCGGGCGAAAGGTCTCAGGCGCCGTCGAGCACCTCCCGCAGCCGCTGCCCGAACTCGTCCGGCTTTCCCGGATAGCCGAACTCGCCGTCGAGGAAGCCGCCGTGATGGCTCGGGAAGACGCTCACCCGCTGCCCGAGCAGCTCGGCGGCAGCGACGGACGTCCGCCCGGTCAGCACGTCCCGGGACTCCTCGCCCACGGCGATCACCACACGGGTGGCGGCCGCGGTGAGGGCGTCCACGTCCGGCCGGTAGCCGCTGATCGGCCACGACCGGTCGGACAGCAGCGGGTCCTCGCGCGAGCCGTCGTCCTCGGTGGGCATGCCGAACGCGGCGGGATCGGGCGCGGGCTGCGCGAAGTACGCGTCGGTGAACTCGCCCTCCCACGAGGTCATGGCCACGAACGCGGCCATCCCGGCGCCCCACCCCCGCTCCTCGTACGCGTCCCGGACCCCGGCCCGCGCCCGGACGGCCGCCGGTCCGTCCGGGGTGAGCGTGATGAGCGGCGGCTCGTGCGCGACGAGGGTGGTCACATCACCGGGGTGGCGCGCCACGAGGGCGAGAGCGGTGATCGCTCCGCCACTGCTGGCGAACATCTCGACCGGCCCGGCCCCGAGCGCCTCGATGACGGCGTGCACGTCGTCGGCCTGGGTCTCGGGCACGTGGTCGGTCCGCCCGTCCTTACGGATGCTGCGGCCGAGCCCCCGCGGGTCGTAGGTCACAACGGTCCGCCCGGGGAAGCGTGCCGCGAGCGCGACGAATCCGGTGGCGTCCATGGGCTGCCCGATCATGAACAACGGCGGGCGGCCGTCAGCGGTCGGCAGGGGCCCGCGAACGTCGTGGACGAGGTCGGCGCCGGCTGTCTTGAGTGTGTTCGTTTCCATACCCGTGCAGACCGGTCCCGCCCCGGAAACTCATCGGTCGGCGCCGCCCGGAAACTCGTCGGCCGGTCCCGACCCGGAAACTCGTCGGCCGCGGCCGGACCGGCGGTCGGCGGGCCCGGCCGCCCGCTACGGCAACGGCTGCCGGTACGGAGCGAGTCCGGGCGCCGTCCTGGTGGCGACGAACTCGGTGATCCGGTACGCGCACACACCGTGCGCGGTGAAGGGATCGGCCGCAGCGATCCTCTCGATCGCCGCCCGGTCCTCCCCGACGGCCAGGATCACTCCGCCGTCCCGGGGGCTCTTGCGGCCCGAGGCGATGAAGACGCCCGCCGTGTACTGCTCGTCGAGCCAGGCGATGTGCTCCCGCATCAGCGCGTCGACGCGTTCGACCGGTGCCGTATAGGTCAATTCGAGTACGAACATGATCGTCAGGCTACGGGATTCCGGCCACCGCGAGCATGTACTGCATGGCCGTCAGCGGAGGGGCGGGCTCCTCCTGCGTAATCCCTCGATGCCGGTCAGGATCCGCGGGAGCACCGAGTTCCGGGGCGGCCGGACCGGCGCCGGGCCATCGAGACGTTCAAGGTCCGCTCTGTCCCGTCGCGCCGGTACGAGGATCCGGCCGCGACCGGTACACCCGGCCGGACCTGGGACCTCACGGCGCACCGGGTAACGGGCGCGAGCCCGTCACCGCATAAGCTTCCGGACATGACGACCTCCCCCACCCCCGCCCACGAGACCCCCGCCGACGAAGCCGAGGGCCGGGCGATCCAGGACCGGCTGCGCGGCCGGGTGATCCTGGACGAGGCGGGACCGGAGCCCGGAACCGGGCTGGTCACCGGGGTGGACGTGGCCTACGACGACGTGAAGGACGTCGTCGTCGCGGCCGCCGTGGTGCTGGACGCCGTGACCCTGAAGACGGTCGACGAGGCCACCGCCGTCGGCCGGATCACCTTCCCGTACGTCCCCGGGCTGCTGGCCTTCCGGGAGATCCCGACGGCGTTGGAGGCGCTGGAGGGGCTGAGCGTCGATCCGGGCCTCGTCATCTGTGACGGTTACGGTCTGGCGCACCCGCGCCGCTTCGGACTCGCCAGCCACCTGGGCGTGCTCACCGGTCTGCCGGTGATCGGCGTCGGCAAGAACCCGTTCACGTTCACGTACGAGGCCCCCGGCCCCCGGCGCGGAGACTTCTCCCCGCTGCTGGACGGCGAAGAGGAGGTCGGCCGAGCGCTGCGCACGCAGGAGAACACCAACCCGGTGTTCGTCTCGGTGGGCCACCGCATCAGCCTCGACAACGCCTGCGCCCACACGCTCCGCCTCGCCGGCCGGTTCCGCCAGCCGGAGAGCACCCGCCGGGCTGACGCCCTGTGCCGGCAGACCCTGCGGGAAGCGACCGCCTGACACGGGTCCCGCGGCTCCGGGCCGCCGACGGAGGCGAGAGGACCGCGCCGGCGTCCTCGTGACGGACCGTCCGCACACCGACCAGGACCCGTCGTGGGTGCGGGAACAGCTGCCGCCGGGCCGCGTGATGGTCCCGGGCGTGAAACAGTCCTGCAACTGAGTACCCGTACGGATGGCGTAGATCCGTACGGCTGGGCAGGCTGATACGCATGAACGCCTCTCGCACAGCCGTCCGCCCCGTGTCCTTCGACCCCGCTCAGCGCCGCATGGCCCTCGGCATGCTCCTGGGGAGCGCCGTCGGGCTCGTCTGGCTGGGCGCGATGCTCTACACGCTGGCCGGCTGGATCTTCTAGACGCCCTGGATTCGCCCCAGGGTGTCGGCTACCGTACCGCCGCCACCCGGAACCGCAGCCCCGCCGCCGTCAGCCGCTCCAGGAGCGCGTCGCCCATGGCCACCGCCGTGGTGACCTGCCCGGAGGACTCCGGCAGCTCGTCCAGGGCCAGGCACACCGCCGACTCGGCGAGGATCTTCGCCGTCTCGCCGTAACCCGGGTCGCCGCCGGACACCTCGGTGAAGACGCGCCGCCCGCCACCCTCGCCGACGAAGCGGATGGTGAACCAGCTCCGCCCACGGCGTTCCTCGTCCGGCCCCCGCCCCGGTTGGTAACGCCCCATCAGCCACTCCCGGGCGCCCTCCACCTGCGCGGCGGCCACCAGCGCGCCGATCGCCACCGGGGCGCCGAGGGCCATCGGCAGCGTCTTGACCGAGGCGAAGTGCCGGTAGCGGAAGTCGGGGCCGTACCGCTCCAGGGAGCGCGCGGAGCGGCCCACGATCGTCGGGTCCACCGTCGGCAGCGGCAGCGCCCAGGTGCCGATGGACCCGCTGAAGTGCGGGGAGCCCGCCGGGGTGCGGACACGCCGGCCCACCAGGCGCGGCTCGTGCAGTCGGCGTTCCCGTGCGGCGGCCAGCATCTGCGGGCCCCTGCCCATCGCGGTCAGTGCCGAGGCGAACGTCCCGCCGGAGAACACCGCGCCGGTGCGGACGAAGCCGTCGACGGTCAGGGGGACGTCCTCGGGCAGCTGCTTGACGGTGAAGTAGACCCCCAGGTCGTGGGGGACGGAGTCGAAGCCGCACGCGTGCACGATGCGCGCCCCCGTCTCGCGGGCCCGTGCGTCGTACTCCAGATACGTCCGGTCGATGAACTCCGCCTCGCCGGTGAGGTCCGCGTAGTCCGTCCCGGCCTCCGCGCAGGCGGCGACGAGCTTCTCGCCGTAACGGATGTACGGCCCCACCGTCGTGGCCACCATCCGGGTCGAGGCGGCCAGTTCGGCCAGGGCCTCCGCGTCGTCCGCGTCGGTCTCCAGCAGCGGCAGATCCGCGCAGCCGGGTGCGATCGCGGTGAGCTGTTCGCGCAGCCGCTCCAGCTTGGCCCGGCTGCGGCCGGCCAGCGCCCAGCGCAGGCCGGCGGGGGCGTGGGCCGCCAGGTACTCGGCCGTGAGCGTCCCCACGAAGCCGGTGGCACCGAAGAGGACGACGTCCAAGGGGCGTTTCGCGTCGTTCTGCCTGTTCACGAGTACCTCCGCTGCGATCCGGGTGCCGACGTGGCAGGCAGAGGGTAGCGGAGAGCGACGTGGCGGCGCCCGGCCGGGCGGGCCGAATGCGACAGGATCGGAGGAGAACTAAGCGCTTGCTCGGCCCGAGGGGTTGTGCGGAGCCGGGCTCGTTCCTAGCATCACTGATGTTACATCGGTTGTGTCACACCCCTGGGGGCTCACAGATGGCGAAAGGCCCAAGGACCGGGCACGGTCCGCTGACCGGTGTCCGTGTCGTCGAGCTGGCGGGCATCGGACCCGGACCGTTCGCCGCGATGCTGCTGGCGGACCTCGGGGCCGACGTCGTACGCGTCGACCGGCCCGGCGGCACGGCGCTCGGCGTCGATCCCGCGTCCGACCTCACCAACCGCAACAAGCGCTCCGTGCTCCTGGACCTCAAGAGCGACGAGGGACCGGCCCGTGTCCTGGACCTCGTCGAACGCGCCGACATCCTGGTCGAGGGTCTCCGCCCCGGCGTCGCCGAACGCCTCGGCGTCGGGCCCGGCGCCTGCCTCGACCGCAACCCGAGGCTCGTCTACGGCCGGATGACCGGCTGGGGCCAGGAAGGGCCGCTCGCCGAGCGCGCCGGACACGACATCGCCTACCTCGCGATCACCGGCACCCTGTCCATGATCGGCAGGCCGGACGAGCCGCCCGTGGTCCCCGCCAATCTGGTCGGCGACTACGCGGGCGGCTCGCTCTACCTCGTCGTCGGCGTCCTCGCCGCCCTCCAGCACGCCCGTGCCCACGGTGAGGGGCAGGTCGTCGACGCCGCCATCGTGGACGGTGCCGCCCACCTCGCCACGATGATCCACGGCATGCTGGCGGCCGGGAGCTGGCAGGACCGGCGCGGCACGAACCTTCTCGACGGCGGCTGCCCGTTCTACGGCACCTACGCCACGTCCGACGGCGGCCACATGGCGGTCGGCGCGCTGGAGGAGAAGTTCTACGCGGAGTTCATCGGCCTCCTCGGCCTCGCGGACGCCTTCCCCGACCGGTGGGACCTCGCCCGCTGGGAGAAGCTGCGCGCCGCCGTCACCGAGCGCTTCCTGACCCGTACGCGCGCCGAGTGGACCGAGGTGTTCGACGGCACCGACGCCTGCGTTGCCCCCGTGCTCTCCCTCACCGAAGCACCGCACCACCCGCACCTCGCCGCCCGCTCCACCTTCGTCGAGCACAGCGGCCTCACGCAGCCCGCGCCCGCCCCCCGCTTCTCGGCCACCCCCGTCTCCGTACGCGGCGGGCCCGCCCTGCCCGGCGGCGACACGGCCGCTGTCGCCGCTGACTGGGACATACCGGCACTGTGGCCCGCAGACTCCCCCGACACCTACTAGGAGACCCGTGCGACGGCAGATCTTCACCGAGGAGCACGACGCCTTCCGCGAGACCGTCCGGGCCTTCCTGGTCAAGGAGGTCATCCCCTACTACGAGCAGTGGGAGCAGGACGGTATCGTCTCCCGCGACGCCTGGCTCGCCGCCGGACGCGCGGGACTGCTGGGCCTCGCCGTCCCGGAGGAGTACGGAGGCGGCGGCAGCGACGACTTCCGCTACAGCGCCGTCCTCGCCGAGGAGTTCACCCGGGCCGGGGCCCCCGGACTCGCGATCGGCCTGCACAACGACATCATCGGCCCCTACCTCACGGGCCTGGCCACCGACGAGCAGAAGAGGCGCTGGCTCCCCGGCTTCTGCTCCGGCGCGACCATCACCGCGATCGCGATGACCGAACCGGGTGCGGGCTCCGACCTCCAGGGCATCCGCACCACCGCCGAGGACAAGGGCGACCACTGGCTGCTCAACGGGTCCAAGACCTTCATCTCCAACGGCATCCTCGCCGACCTGGTCGTCGTCGTCGCGAAGACGACCCCCGACGGCGGGGCCAAGGGCCTCTCCCTGATCGTCGTCGAGCGCGGGGCGGAGGGCTTCGAGCGGGGCCGCAACCTCGACAAGATCGGCCAGAAGTCCCAGGACACCGCCGAACTGTTCTTCGACGACGTCCGCGTCCCCAAGGAGAACCTCCTCGGCGAACTCGACGGCGCGTTCATCCACCTGATGACCAACCTGGCCCAGGAACGCCTGGGCATAGCGGTCGCCGGGATCGCCGCCGCCGAACACCTGCTGGAGATCACCACCCGGTACGTCAAGGAACGCGAAGCCTTCGGGCGCCCGCTCTCGGGGCTCCAGCACATCCGCTTCGAGATCGCCGAGATGGCCACCGAGTGCGCCGTCACCCGGACCTTCCTCGACCGGTGCATCGTCGACCACTCCGACGGCGTCCTGGACGCCGTACACGCCTCCATGGCCAAGTGGTGGGCCACCGAGCTGCAAAAGCGCGTCGCCGACCGCTGCCTTCAACTGCACGGAGGCTACGGCTACATGAGCGAGTACAAGGTCGCCAGGGCGTTCACCGACGGCCGCGTCCAGACCATCTACGGCGGCACGACCGAGATCATGAAGGAGATCATCGGTCGCTCGCTGCTCGCCTGAGCCCCCGGGCCCCTGTCGTCCAACCGCCCTCGAAAGGCAGCTGTCTTGAGTACCGAAGCATTCGTCTACGACGCGATCCGCACCCCGAGGGGCCGCGGCAAGGCCAACGGGGCCCTGCACGGGACCAAGCCGATCGACCTGGTCGTCGGCCTCATCCACGAGATCCGGGGCCGCCTCCCGGACCTCGACCCGGCCGCGATCGACGACATCGTCCTCGGCGTGGTCAGCCCGCTCGGCGATCAGGGCTCCGACATCGCCCGCATCGCCGCCATCGCGGCCGGCCTGCCCGACTCCGTCGCCGGGGTCCAGGAGAACCGCTTCTGTGCCTCGGGGCTGGAAGCGGTCAACCTGGCCGCCGCCAAGGTCCGTTCCGGCTGGGAGGACCTCGTCCTCGCCGGTGGCGTCGAGTCGATGTCCCGGGTACCGATGGGCTCCGACGGCGGGGCCTGGGCGATGGACCCGATGACCAGCTTCGAGACCGGCTTCGCCCCGCAGGGCATCGGCGCCGACCTCATCGCCACCATCGAGGGCTTCGGCCGACGCGATGTCGACGAGTACGCCGCGCTCTCCCAGGAGCGCGCCGCCGCCGCCTGGAAGGACGGCCGCTTCGCCCGCTCCGTCGTCCCGGTCAAGGACCGCAACGGCCTGCTCGTCCTCGACCACGACGAACACCTGCGCCCCGGCACCACCGCCGACTCCCTCGCCGGTCTCAAGCCCTCCTTCGCGGGCATCGGCGAGATGGGCGGCTTCGACGCGGTGGCCCTCCAGAAGTACCACTGGGTGGAGAAGATCGACCACGTCCACCACGCCGGCAACTCCTCCGGCATCGTGGACGGCGCGTCGCTCGTCGCCATCGGCTCCAAGGAGGTCGGCGAGCGCTACGGCATGACCCCGCGCGCCCGTATCGTCTCCGCCGCCGTCTCCGGCTCCGAGCCCACCATCATGCTCACCGGCCCCGCCCCCGCCACCCGCAAGGCGCTCGCCAAGGCCGGGCTGACCATCGACGACATCGACCTCGTCGAGATCAACGAAGCCTTCGCCGGAGTCGTCCTGCGCTTCGTCAGGGACATGGGCCTGACCCTGGACAAGGTCAACGTCAACGGCGGCGCGATCGCCCTCGGTCACCCGCTCGGCGCGACCGGCGCGATGATCCTCGGCACCGTCATCGACGAACTGGAGCGCCGCGACCAGCGGTTCGGCCTCGTCACCCTCTGCGTCGGCGGCGGCATGGGCGTCGCCACCGTCGTCGAACGCGTCTGACCGTCCCGTCCCGGCCACCTTCGCTCACGGAGAAGACACCGACATGACCGACAGCACCACCATCCGCTGGGAACAGGACGAGACCGGCGTCGTCACTCTCGTCCTTGACGACCCGAACCAGTCGGCCAACACGATGAACCAGGCCTTCAAGGACTCCATCGCCGCCGTCGCGGACCGCGCCGAGGCGGAGAAGGACTCCATCCGCGGCATCATCTACACCTCCGCCAAGAAGACCTTCTTCGCGGGCGGCGACCTCAAGGACATGATCAAGGTCGGCCCGGAGAACGCCCAGGACGCCTTCGACGCCGGCAATGCCATCAAGGCCTCGCTCCGCCGCATCGAGACCCTCGGCAAGCCCGTCGTCGCCGCCATCAACGGCGCTGCCCTCGGCGGCGGTTACGAGATCGCGCTCGCCTCCCACCACCGCGTCGCCCTCGACGCCCCCGGCTCCCGCATCGGCCTGCCCGAGGTCACTCTCGGCCTGCTCCCGGCGGGCGGTGGCGTCACCCGGACCGTACGTCTCATGGGCATCGCCGACGCCCTGCTCAAGGTGCTGCTCCAGGGCACCCAGTACACCCCGCGGCGGGCGCTGGAGAACGGTCTCGTCCACGAAGTCGCCGCCACCCGCGAGGAGATGACCGAGAAGGCCCGCGCCTTCATCGACGCCCACCCCGAGTCCCAGCAGCCCTGGGACGTCAAGGGCTACAAGATCCCCGGCGGCACCCCGTCCCACCCGCGCTTCGCCGCCAACCTGCCCGCCTTCCCGGCCAACCTGAAGAAGCAGCTCGCGGGCGCGCCGATGCCCGCGCCGCGCAACATCCTGGCGGCGGCGGTCGAAGGCTCCCAGGTCGACTTCGAGACAGCCCTGACCATCGAGGCCCGGTACTTCACCGAGCTGGTCACCGGCCAGGTCTCCAAGAACATGATCCAGGCGTTCTTCTTCGACCTCCAGGCCGTCAACTCCGGTGCCAACCGCCCCAAGAGCATCCCCGAGCGGCCCGTCCGCAAGGTCGCCGTCCTCGGCGCCGGGATGATGGGCGCGGGCATCGCCTACTCCTGCGCCAAGGCCGGGATCGAGGTCGTCCTCAAGGACGTCTCCAGCGAGACGGCCGCCAAGGGCAAGGCGTACAGCGAGAAACTTCTCGCCAAGGCGCTCTCCCGGGGCCGGACGACCGAGGCGAAGCGCGACGAACTGCTGGCCCGGATCACCCCCACCGGCGACGCTGCCGACCTCGCGGGCTGCGACGCGGTCATCGAGGCGGTCTTCGAGGACACCGCCCTCAAGCACCAGGTGTTCCAGGAGATCAGGGACGTCATCGAGCCGGACGCGCTGCTCTGCTCCAACACCTCCACCCTCCCGATCACGGTCCTCGCCGAAGGGGTCTCGCGCCCCGTCGACTTCATCGGGCTGCACTTCTTCTCGCCTGTCGACAAGATGCCCCTCGTCGAGATCATCAAGGGCGAGCGCACCGGCGACGAGGCGCTCGCCCGCGCCTTCGACCTGGTGCGCCGCATCAAGAAGACGCCGATCGTCGTCAACGACTCGCGTGGCTTCTTCACCTCGCGCGTCATCGGCCAGTTCATCAACGAGGGCGTCGCCATGGTCGGCGAGGGCGTGGAGCCCGCGTCGATCGAGCAGGCCGCCGCCCAGTCCGGCTACCCGGCCAAGGTGCTCTCCCTGATGGACGAGCTGACCCTGACCCTGCCGCGCAAGATCCGCGACGAGACGAAGCGTGCGGTGGAGGAGGCCGGAGGCAGCTGGCCCGGCCACCCCTCCGACGAGGTCATCGACCGGATGGTCGACGAGTTCGGCCGCCCGGGGCGCAGCGGGGGAGCGGGCTTCTACGACTACGACGAGGACGGCAGGCGCGTCGGCCTCTGGCCCGGGCTGCGCGAGCATTTCGGGGGTTCTGGAAGTCGCCCCCCGGGCAAGCACAGCACGAATCCCGACGCCGATGTGCCCTTCGAGGACATGAAGGAGCGGATGCTCTTCTCCGAGGCCCTGGACAGTGTCCGCTGCCTGGGGGAGAACGTCCTCATCTCCGTCGCCGACGCCAACATCGGCTCCATCATGGGCATCGGCTTCCCGCCGTGGACCGGCGGCGTCCTCCAGTACATCAACGGGTACGAGGGCGGTCTGCCCGGCTTCGTGGCCCGCGCCCGCGAACTCGCCGAGCGTTACGGCGACCGCTTCCTGCCGCCCGCCCTGCTGGTGGAGAAGGCGGAGAAGGGCGAGACCTTCCACGACTGACGGCCCGAACGGGCCGTGTTCACCGTCACTCGGCGGTGAACGCGGCCCGCAGCTCCTCCTTCAACGATCGCTGAAAAGCCGTCACCAGTGCCTGCACCACGATCGGCTGCATATCGGCGGACAGCGACTTCATCGCCGCCACATGCTCCGGGTCGCCCTCGCGCTCCCGATAGGGGTTCCACACCTCGTCCCGGAACAGCCGGGTCATCTCCTGGGCGGCCGAGCGGGTGTGCTCCAGCAGAACCGTCCGCGCCGCCAGGATCGTCTCGTGCGCGATCGGCATGTCCAGCAGCTCCACCCCGAGCCGCAACAGCCCCAGGTCCACCCGGTGCCGCCCGCCGGGCTCCTGCGGCCGGACCAGCACGCCCATCGCCGCCAGCCGCTCCACGTCCGCCTCCGACAGCGCCCGCCCGGCCCGCCGCTCCAGCTCGGCCCGGGAGAGGTCCTCGGTCCGGTCCGGCGCCCAGGACGCGACCAGCGCCCGGTGGATCGCCAGATCGTGGGCGCTCAGGTCGGGCGGCAACTGTTCCAGATAGCGTTCGATCGCCGCCAGCGTCATGCCCTGCTGCTGGAGCTCCTCGATCAGCGCGAGCCGCGAGAGATGGTCAGGCCCGTAGTGTCCGACCCGGCGGGGCCCGATGACCGGGGGCGGCAACAGGCCCCGGGTGCTGTAGAACCGCACGGTGCGCACGGTGACCCCGGCACGCGCCGCCAGCTCGTCCACCGTGAACGTCGGCTCGTCGGTCCCCGTCGCCATCTCTGCTCCCCGCCGTCGAACCCTCGTGTCGGACAGTGCCGCTGTCTCACCATTACTGTGAAAGTCTCCGGCACCATCGCCCCGCCGTCCACCCCGGCCCCGTTGTCAGTAGCGGCCCGTACGGTGAGGGAATGACGGAGATCAACTATGTGCGGGGGGACGCCACCGCTCCGCAGGGCAAGGGCGTCAAGGTGATCGTCCACGTCTGCAATGACCTCGGCGGCTGGGGCAAGGGTTTCGTCCTGGCCCTCTCCCGCCGCTGGCCGGAGCCCGAGGCCGCCTACCGGCGCTGGCACCGGGAGCGCGCGGGCAACGACTTCGCGCTGGGCGCGGCGCAGTTCGTGCGGGTGGAGCCCTGCCTCTGGGTGGCCAACACGGTCGGCCAGCGGGGTATGCGCACCGGCAGCAAAGGGGCGCCCGTGCGGTACGAGGCGATCGACGCGGCGCTCGGCGAGGTGGCCGTCACGGCGGGCGAGCTGGGGGCCTCGGTCCATATGCCCCGGATCGGCTGTGGGCTCGCGGGCGGCACGTGGGCCAGGATCGAACCGCTGGTCGAGCGACGCCTGATATCCGCCGGCCTACCGGTGACGGTGTACGACCACGACTGACAGGGCGGCCGGCGGTCCCCGACCCCCGGTTCTCCGGAGGACGAGGGATCATGGATGGGCAGGGGACGGGCAGCGCACGGCAGGCCCGCCGGGACCACGCCCTGACGCCCGCCGACCATGTCTGGGTGCATGCCACCGGCTTCCCCGTGTACCAGCACGCGGCCCGCGCCGCGTCGCGTACGGCGGGACACGACGCCCGCGTCGCGTACGGCGGGACACGACGCCCGCGCCGCCGAGGCGCGTCGGAACGGAACGGCTCAACGCCCGCCGTTCCGACGCCCCGGGACATGTCAGGGGTGGCCGTGACCCGCGTGCCCCCGGCCGGCTTCGTCGCCGCGGTCGCCGCGGTCGTGCACGGTGTTCGTCGCCGCGATCTTCTGCCAGGATGCGGGGCGCTCGACCCGCGCCGCCGTCCGCGCCGACAGCGCGGCCTCGCCGACACCCGCGTCGGCCGCGGCCGGAAGCGGGGGCCGCGACGGCTGGTAGAGCCAGGTGTCGAAGAGCGCGGCGAGCGGCCGGCCCGAGACCCGCTCCGCGTACCGGACGAAGTCTCCGACGTTCGCGTTCCCGTACGCGTGCTCGGCCGGCCAGCCCTTCAGCAGCTCGAAGAAGGTGTCGTCGCCCACCTCGTTGCGCAGCGCCTGGAGCGTCAGCGCCCCCCGGTCGTAGACGGCGATGTCGAACTGGTCGTCCGGGCCCGGGTCGCCCGGCTTCACCTTCCAGAACGGGTCGTCGGCCGGGTGCTGGGCATACGTGTAGTCCGCCAGCTCCTGCGTGGTGCCCTCGCCCTCCTTCTCCGACCAGAGCCACTGGCTGTAGCGGGCGAAGCCCTCGTTGATCCAGATGTCCTTCCAGCCGTCGACCGAGACACTGTCGCCGTACCACTGGTGGGCCAGCTCGTGCACGACGACGGAGACGTTGGCGCCGTTCGCGAACTGCTTCGGGCTGTAGAAGGGCCTGGTCTGGGTCTCCAGGGCGAAGCCGCTCGTCACGTTCGGCACGTAACCGCCCAGCGCGTTGAACGGGTAGGGGCCGAACACCTCGGTCAGCCACTCGGCGACCTCGGTGGTCCGCTCGATGCTCGCGCGGGCCGCACCGGTGTTGGCGCCGAGGTCCTTGCTGTAGGCGTTGAGGACCGGCAGGCCGTCGGCGGTCCTGTCGGTCGTGATGTCGAACCTGCCGATGGCGAGCGTCGTCAGATAGGTCGCCTGCGGCTTGTCGGAGCGCCAGTTGAAGCGGGTCCAGCCGAGCTTCGAACTCTGCGACCGGAGAACCCCGTTGCTGATCGCCTGGGTGCCGTCCGGGACCGAGACCGACACGTCGTAGGTCGCCTTGTCCAGCGGATGGTCGTTGCTCGGGTACCACCACACGGCCGACTCCGGCTCCTGCGCGGCGACACCGCCGTCCGGGGTCCGCGCCCACGCGGTCCAGCCGTTGATCTTCAGCTCGGAGGGCTTCCCGGCGTACCGGACGACGACGGAGACGTCCTTGCCCTTCGTCAGGGGGGCCGCCGGGGTGATCTCCAGTTCGTGGTCGCCGCTCGTGGCGAACCGGGCCTTCCTGCCGTTCACCCGCACCTCGGAGACGTCGAGTCCGAAGTCGAGGTTGAAGCGGGACAGCTCCTGCGTGGTGGTGGCGAGTATCGTCGCCGTGCCCTCCAGCAGGTCGGTCGTCGGCCGGTACTTCAGCCGCAGGTCGTAGTGGGACACGTCATAGCCACCGTTTCCGCTGGCCGGGTAGTAGGGGTCGCCGATACCCGGGGCGCCCACGGTGCCCGGTGAGGCCGCTGCCGGGATCGCCAGCAGAAGGGTGGCCGCCAGTGCGCTGGGGACGATGAATCTGCGGTGCACGCAAACTCCACATGGTCGGGTCGGATGATCTTCCGACCGGTCGTCACGAGGCTACGCACCAGCCGGAGCGGGGCGGGCCCTTTCGGGAACTCCTGTCACACGATCGCCATTTCGCCGTCACGGGCGGCCCCTACGACAGTGGTGATCGACCCCTGTCGCACGGGAGTTGACCGGGGTAACGTCCGCACATCGTCGACAGCCGGACGGGCGTCACGGCGCCCGCCCCCCATGTTCCGGAGGTAGTCGCTGATGACCCCTCGCATCGTTCGTGCGCTCCGCGTGCTCAGCCCGCATCCGTGGCTCGCCCCGGTCACCGGCTCCGCCCGGCCGCAGTCCGCGCCCGCGCGCCGCGGGGCGAAGGCGTTGCGCCGGACGGCCGTGGCGGCGACGCTCCTCGGCCTGGCCCTCCCGTTGGCCATCGCGCCCGCCGAGGCCGCGCACCGCCCGCCACGCACCGGGTTCGAGACGAGTGAGGGGGACCGCTGGACCGGCGAGGCGGAGGAGCGGTCCTTCCTCGCCGCGGTGGACCGGGGGAGCGACCGGGTCGCCGTGGACCGCGTCGGCACGACCGGTCAGGGCCGGCCCCTGCGGCTCGTACGCGTCGGCCAGGAGCGCCCCGGGGCCACCACGGTGCTCCTGGTCTGCAGCCAGCACGGTGACGAGCCCGCGGGGCGCGAGGCCTGTCTGACCACCATCCGTGACCTGGCGTTCGCCGAGGACCGGGCGACCCGCGCCTTCCTGGCCCGTACGACCCTGCTGGTGCTGCCCACGGCCAACCCCGACGGACGTGCCGCCGACACCCGCGGCAACGCCGACGGGGTCGACGTCAACCGCGACCACATCGCCCTGGAGACCGCCGAGGCGCGGGCCCTCGCCACCGTCGTACGCGACGAACGGCCCCAGGTGATCTACGACTTGCACGAGTACGGCGCGACCCCGCCCTACTACAGCAAGGACCTCTTCGCGCTGTGGCCACGGAACCTCAACGTCGACGACCGGGTGCACGAGGTCTCGCGTACCCTCTCCGAGCGGTACGTCCGCCCCGCCGCGACGGCGGGCGGCTACAGCAGCGGCCACTACGGCATCTGGACCGATCCGGCCACCGGGGAGCCCGTCAAGCAGGTCGCCGGCGACGGCCAGGAGCGCATCCTGCGCAACACCTCCGGACTCAAACACGCCGTCGGCCTGCTCATCGAGTCCCGGATCGACGCGCTGAGCGACGCGGAGAAGGTGGATCAGGCACTCAACCACCGGCGCAGGGTCCACTCCCAGCAGACCGCGCTCGGCGGTCTCCTCGCCTTCACCGACGAGCAGCGCGCCCGGCTCCGGAGCGCCACCGCCCTCGCGCGCCTGACCGGCCTCGCGGACCGGGGGCCGGTGTACCTCGGCGGCGCCGACAACGACCCGGCCGAGCCCGCCGAGATCCTCGCCGACCCGCCGTGCGGCTACCGGCTGGACGCGGCCCAGTACGCGGCGGTGAAGGATCGGCTGGCTCTGCACGGTGTCCGGTCCCGACCGGACGGGGATGGCGCATTTGTGCCTTTGCGTCAATTTGCCCGTAACCTGATTCCTCTCCTTCTCGATCAGCGGGCGACATTTCACCTCACAAGCGGTCAAGCAAGAACCGTTTGTTGATCCTTCGGGATTTCGGGCAGGTGTGGTACTGCCTAGAAGGAGCGTTTTTCAGACTCGGTGAAAGGTGCCATCAGTGTCCCAGGACGACCAGACGACGGACGGGCGGGAAGCGCTGTCGGTCACGGCTGATCTTCCCCCCGAACCGGTCGGTGCCAGGACTCCCACCACCGATCGAGTGGTGTTCGGCGTCACCGCGGTCCTCACGCTGGCCTTCGTCGTATGGGGGGCGACCGCCACCGACTCCTTGCAGAACGTTTCCAGCAAGCTGCTCGACGGGCTGATCCACAACGGCGGCTGGGCCTTCATGCTCGCCGCCACCGGCTTCGTCATCTTCGCGCTCTGGCTGGCGGTCAGCCGGTACGGCAAGATCTGCCTGGGCCAGGAGGGCGAGGAACCGGAGTTCCGGACCGTCTCCTGGGTCGCGATGATGTTCAGCGCGGGCATGGGCATCGGCTTGATGTTCTACGGCGTGAGCGAGCCGCTCGCCCACTTCCGTACCCCGCCGCCGGGCACCGACCCCGCCGACGCCGCCGAGGCCATGCAGACGGCGATGGCCACCACGCTCTTCCACTGGACCCTGCATCCCTGGGCCATCTACGCGGTCGTCGGGCTCGCCATCGCCTACAGCACCTATCGGCGGCGCCGGCGGCAGACGATCAGCGCCGTCTTCGTGCCGCTGATCGGCGAGCGGCACGCCCACGGAGGTTTCGGCCGTTTCATCGACATCCTGGCCATCTTCGCGACGCTGTTCGGCTCGGCCGCCTCCCTCGGCCTTGGCGCGCTCCAGATCGGCAGCGGCTTCGAGGAACTGAACTGGATGGAGAAGACCGGCACCGGTCTCCTCATCGCGATCATCGCCGTACTGACGGTCTGCTTCGTCATCTCCGCGGTGTCCGGCGTGGAGAAGGGCATCCAGTGGCTCTCCAACACCAACATGGTGCTGGCGCTGGTTCTCGTCCTGTTCGTGTTCATCGCCGGACCCACGATCTTCATGCTCGACCTGCTGCCCACGTCCATCGGGGCCTACGTGAGCGACCTGGGACAGCTCGTCGGACGCACGGAGGCGACCGGCGGCAGTGCCGTGGCCGACTGGCTAGGCAGCTGGACGGTCTTCTACTGGGCCTGGTGGATCTCCTGGACGCCCTTCGTCGGTATGTTCATCGCCAGGATCAGCCGGGGCCGGACGATCCGTCAGTTCGTCGGCGGCGTCATCCTGGTGCCCAGCACGGTCAGCCTCATCTGGTTCGCCGTCTTCGGCGGCTCGGCCATGAGGCTGGACGAGGCGGGCAAGCTCGCGGGTGCGGACACTCCCGAGGCGCAGCTCTTCGGAGTCCTCCAGGAGTTCCCGATCGCCACGGTGATGAGCATCCTGGTGATGGTTCTGGTGGGCATCTTCTTCGTCTCCGGGGCGGACGCCGCATCGATCGTCATGGGCACGCTCTCGCAGAAGGGCGTTCTGGAGCCGGGCCGTTGGGTGATCATCTTCTGGGGCGTCGTCACCGGTGCCGTCGCCGCGATCATGCTCCTCATCGGGGACGGTCAGGGCGACGCGCTGGCCGGGCTCCAGAACCTCACCATCCTGGTCGCCGCCCCCTTCACCATCGTGATGCTCGGCATGTGCGTGGCCCTGATGCGGGACCTGCGCAAGGACCCGCAGATCGTCCGGCAGGAGTTCGGCGTGGAGGCGGTCGAGTCCGCGGTGATCGAGGGGCACGCCAAGTACGACGGCGACTTCGAGATCCGCATCGGTCCCGGGACCATCACGGACGAGCGCCACAAGCCCGACCCCACCGGTTCGGGCACCACGGCCACGGAGAAGGGCTCCTCCGGCTGACCGGGGAACCGCCCATCCGTTCCGTACCAGTAGCCAGTAGCCAGTAGCCAGTAGCCGGTAGCCGGTAGCCAGTACCCGTGCCGGAGCCCGCGACCGCCGACCGGTCGTGGGCTCCGGCATGGCGTGTACCGCATACCACCGGGCGGGCCCGCTCCCGGCAGGTCCGCGCGCACCATCCGCACGGGCCCGCTCCCGGCGGCCCCCGGTCAGCCCACGAGCGCCGCCGCCGCCCGCGCGCATCCCCAGGCCACGGTCACGCCCGCGCCACCGTGACCGTAGTTGTGCACCAGCAGACCGCCGCCCGGCAGCGCCTCCGCCTCGATCCGCACCCCGGCCTCCCGCGCCGGCCGCAGCCCCACCCGGTGTCCGAGCACCCGGGCGCCGGCGATCTCCGGCCGGATCCGCGCACACCGCGCCACGATCGCCCGTGCCGTCTCCGGGGCGGGCTCCGTGCGCGGATCGTCCGCCTCGGCCGTACCACCCAGCACCAGGCGACCCGGCTGCGGGAAGAAGTACGTCGTCGCGGCCGACGCCGGATCCGCCTCCGTGTACCACTCCTCGATCCCCGGGTTCTCCACCGCGACCAACTGCCCCCGCACCGGCCGCACCCCGGCGTCGGGCACCAGCTCGCGCGCCCCGAGCCCCGTACAGTTCACCACCACCCCGCTCCGCTCCGCCGCCTCGCCGAACCCCGTCACCGCCCGCCGCTCCACCGCACCGCCGGCGGCCGCGAGCCGCCGCTCCAGCCACGCCAGGTGGACAGGCATGTCCAGCAGCGGCAGCGTCACCCGCAGCCCCTCGGGCACCTCCACGGCGTCCCTCAGTCCGGCCGACCAGTCACCCAGCGCCGCGAGCCGCTCCCCGCCGTGCAGCCCGGCCACCCGTCGTACGCCGGTCTCCTCCGGGGCGCCCGCCAGCTCCTCGTAGATCGCCAGCGTCGCCAGCGACCAGTCGCCCACCCGCTCCGCCGGCTCGATCCGGTACGGCCACCACAGGGCCCCCGCCACCGCCGACGTCGTCGCCCCGGCCGGATCGCGTGACCAGACCCGCACCCGCAGTCCGCGCTCCGCCAGCGTCACAGCGGTGGTCAGGCCGATGACTCCGCCGCCCACCACGATCACATCCGCCATCACGGTCACTCCTGTCACATCGGTACGGGTCCGTCGCTGCCCGGACGCTAGCCGAAACCGGAAACCCGGGGCCAGGGGTACAGGGCAAGGGGCACGGGGTGCCGGCGACTAGGATCGACACCCTGATGACTGCCACTCTCGTCGCCAAGGACCTCGCCGCCGGACACGGCGACCGCACGCTCTTCGCCGGGCTCGACCTCGTCGTCGCCCCCGGTGACGTGATCGGTCTCGTCGGAGTCAACGGCGCCGGCAAATCCTCCCTGCTCCGGCTGCTCGCCGGCCTCGACCGCCCGGAGGAGGGCGAGCTGCGGCTCTCCCCGCCCACCGCCACCGTCGGCCACCTCCCGCAGGAGCCCGAGCGCCGGGACGGTGAGACGGTGTCCGCGTTCCTGGCCCGACGCACCGGCGTCACCGACGCCCAGCGCGCGATGGACGAGGCGACCGAGGCCCTGGTCGCGGGCGCCCCGGGCGCGGACGACGCGTACTCCGAGTCCCTGGAGCGCTGGCTCGCCCTCGGCGGCGCGGACCTGGAGGAACGGGCCGGGCAGATCGCCGCCGAGCTGGGCCTGACCGTGGGCCTCGACCGGCCCATGACCGCGCTCTCCGGCGGCCAGGCCGCCCGCGCCGGACTCGCCTCGCTGCTCCTCTCCCGCTACGACGTCTTCCTGCTGGACGAGCCCACCAACGACCTCGACCTCGACGGACTCGATCGCCTGGAGCGCTTCGTGTCCGGCCTGCGCGCGGGCACCGTCGTCATCAGCCACGACCGTGAGTTCCTGATGCGCACGGTCACCAAGGTGCTGGAGCTGGACCTCGCCCAGCAGCAGATCAACCTGTACGGCGGTGGCTACGCGGCCTATCTGGAGGAGCGGGAGACCGCCCGGCGGCATGCCCGGGAGGGCTTCGAGGAGTACGCCGACAAGAAGGCGTCCCTCGAGGCGCGCGGCCATATGCAGCGCTCCTGGATGGACAAGGGCGTCAAGAACGCCCGCCGCAAGGCGACCGACGGCGACAAGCTCGGCCGCAACGCCCGCAGCGAGGCCAGCGAGAAGCAGGCCGCCAAGGCCCGGCAGACCCAGCGCATGATCGAACGTCTCGACGTCGTCGAGGAGCCGCGCAAGGAGTGGGAGCTGCGGATGGAGATCGCCTCCGCCCCGCGCTCCGGATCCGTCGTCGCGACCCTGCGCGAGGCTCGTGCGGTACGCGGCGGCTTCTCCTTCGGCCCCGCCTCGCTCCAGATCGACTGGGCGGACCGGGTCGCCATCACCGGGGCCAACGGCGCCGGCAAGTCCACCCTGCTGGCCGCCCTGTTGGAGCGGCTGCCGCTGGACTCCGGGAACGCCACGCTCGGTTCGGGCGTCGTCGTCGGCGAAGTGGACCAGGCCCGCAAGCTGTTCCTCGGAGCGCAGTCGCTGCTGGACGCCTTCTGCGCGGCCGTGCCCGATACGGAACCGGCCGAAGTCCGCACCCTGCTCGCCAAGTTCGGCCTCCGTGCCGACCACGTGATGCGACCGGCGACCAGCCTGTCGCCCGGGGAGCGCACCCGCGCCGCCCTCGCCCTGCTCCAGGGCCGGGGCGTCAACCTCTTGGTGCTCGACGAGCCGACGAACCACCTCGACCTGCCCGCCATCGAGCAGCTGGAAGCGGCCCTGGAGACGTACACGGGCACCCTGTTGCTGGTCACGCACGACCGTCGGATGCTGGAGGCGGTCAGGACGACTCGCCGCATCGAGGTGGCCGACGGCCAGGTCAAGGAAGTCTGAGCGGAGTTACGGGGGCGGGGGCGGGCCGCACGCGGCGACCCGTCCCCACTCGCTTCGCTCAGCGTCCCCGGCCGCCGCCCTGCTTCGGGTTGGTCAGTCCGGCCCGCCGCAGCGCGTCCGCCATCGCGCTGTTCGCCGGAGCCGGTCCCCCCTGGCCCTGGCCTTGCCGGGACGTGCCGCCGCCCCCGTCGCGCCGGTCCCTGCCGCCGCCGCCCTGCCGGCCCTGGCCGCCACCGGACGGCTGTCCCTGGCTCTGCCCCTGGCGCTGCTTCGGGGGACGGCCGCCCCGCTCGCCCCGGCCCTGCTGCCCGCCGCCCGCGCCGGGCTCGTCGTCAAGACGCAGCGTCAGCGAGATCCGCTTGCGCTCCACGTCGACGTCCATGACCTTGACCTTCACGATGTCCCCGGGCTTCACGACGTCGCGCGGATCCTTCACGAACGTCTTCGACAGCGCCGAGACGTGCGCCAGGCCGTCCTGGTGGACGCCGACGTCGACGAACGCGCCGAACGCGGCCACGTTGGTCACCACGCCTTCCAGCACCATGCCGGGCTCCAGGTCGCCGAGCTTCTCGACGCCCTCCTTGAAGGTCGCCGCCCGGAAGCCGGGGCGCGGGTCGCGCCCCGGCTTCTCCAGCTCCTTGAGGATGTCCGTCACGGTCGGCAGCCCGAACATGTCGTCCACGAAGTCCGCCGCGCGCAGCGCCCGCAGGGTCTCCGCGTTGCCGATCAGCGAGGCCACCTCGCCACCCGCGCTCTTCCCCATCCGCCGCACCACCGGGTAGGCCTCGGGGTGCACGCTGGAACCGTCCAGCGGATCGTCGCCGCCCCGGATCCGGAGGAAGCCCGCGCACTGCTCGTACGCCTTCGGGCCGAGCCGCGCCACGTCCTTGAGGGCCTTGCGGGACCGGAAGGGGCCGTGGGAGTCCCGGTGGGCGACGATGTTCTCGGCGAGCCCCGAGCTGATGCCCGATACGCGGGAAAGCAGCGGCGCCGACGCGGTGTTGACGTCCACACCGACCCCGTTCACACAGTCCTCGACGACCGTGTCCAGCGAACGCGACAGCTTCACCTCGGACAGGTCGTGCTGGTACTGCCCGACGCCGATCGACTTCGGGTCGATCTTCACCAGCTCGGCCAGCGGGTCCTGGAGCCGTCGTGCGATGGACACGGCGCCGCGCAACGTCACGTCCATGTCGGGCAGTTCCTGCGAGGCGAATGCTGAGGCGGAGTACACCGAGGCGCCCGCCTCCGAGACCATCACCTTGGTGAGCTTCAACTCCGGATGCCTGTCGATCAGTTCACCGGCGAGCTTGTCCGTCTCACGGGATGCCGTGCCGTTGCCGATCGCGATCAGGTCGACCGTGTGCTCCTTCGCGAGGTGCGCGAGCTTCGCCAGTGCCTGGTCCCACTTGTTCGCGGGCACGTGCGGGTGGATCACATCGGTGGCCACCACCTTGCCGGTGGCGTCGACGACCGCGACCTTCACCCCCGTACGGAATCCGGGGTCCAGGCCCAGCGTGGCCCGGGTCCCGGCGGGGGCGGCGAGCAGCAGGTCGCGCAGGTTCGAGGCGAAGACGCGCACCGCCTCGTCCTCCGCCGCCGTGCGCAGCCGCAGCCGCAGGTCGATGCCGAGGTGTACCTGGATCCGGGTCCGCCATGCCCAACGCACGGTGTCGCCGAGCCACTTGTCGCCGGGGCGGCCCCGGTCGGCGATCTCGAAGCGGCGGGCGATCATGTTCTCGTACGCGGACGGGCCCGGCCGCTCGGCCGCCTGCGGCTCCTCCGGTTCCAGGGCCAGGTCGAGCACGTTCTCCTTCTCGCCGCGCAGCATCGCTAGCACCCGGTGCGAGGGCAGTGCGGTGAACGGCTCAGCGAAGTCGAAGTAGTCGGCGAACTTCGCGCCGGCCTCCTCCTGGCCTTCGCGCACCTTCGCCGCCAGCCGACCGCGCGTCCACATGCGTTCGCGCAGCTCGCCGGTCAGGTCGGCGTCCTCGGAGAACCGCTCGGTGAGGATCGACCGGGCCCCGTCCAGGGCGGCGGCCGAGTCCGCCACTCCCTTGTCGCCGTCCACGAACGCGGCGGCCGCTGCGAGGGGATCGACCGACGGGTCGCCGAGCAGGCCGTCCGCCAGTGGTTCGAGCCCCGCCTCCCGGGCGATCTGCGCCTTCGTCCGCCGCTTCGGCTTGAACGGCAGGTAGATGTCCTCCAAGCGCGCCTTGGTCTCGGCGGCCCGGATGCTCGCCTCCAGCGCCGCGTCGAGCTTGCCCTGTTCGCGTACGGAGTCAAGGATCGACGTACGCCGCTCCTCCAGCTCCCGCAGATAGCGCAGCCGTTCCTCCAGGGTGCGCAGCTGCGCATCGTCGAGGGATTCGGTCGCCTCCTTGCGGTAGCGCGCGATGAACGGCACGGTCGATCCGCCGTCGAGCAACTCGACGGCCGCCCTGACCTGTCGCTCACGTACGCCGAGCTCCTCGGCGATCCTGCCTTCGATGGACGTCGTCACGGTTTTCCCGACTCGCCTTCTCGTACTGGCTGTGCTGGCCGTGCTCGTGTCGCGAATGAGCACGTTCTTGCTTGCCGGGGGGCATCCCCCCTGGTCTGCATTGTGCCGGGTGGCCGGGGGCCGTGTCGCGTGACCTCGGGCAACACGCCCGGGGCCCCCGGCGGCGCCGGGGCAATCCTCGGGTCAGCCCCGGCCGGTCGCCGAGGCCGGGAAGGCGCCCGCGGCGGCGGCCGTGAAGAGGAAGCCGCGCGCGAGTTCGGTGAGGCGGTCCACGCCCTCCGCGCCCAGGTGTTCGTACGGGGCGGTGTCCATGCGGTCCGTCGCCTCCTCGATCTCCGCGCGCAGCGCCGTGCCCGCCTCGGTCAGCGCCGCTTCCTCGCCCGCGTCGAGCAGACCGCGCAGCCGCAGCCGGTCGGAGGCCGCCTCCCAGTCGGTGCGGCGCCAGCCCCGGGTGGACAGGACCCAGCCGATCGCCATGCCCTTGCCGGTGGCCGTGTGGCTGACGAGCGATTCGAGCGGGTCCAGGCCGGCCGCGAGCAGGACGGCGAGATGCGCGTCGCCCCGGTGCTCGCGCAGCAGGGTCGCGGCGTGCCAGAACGCCAGGTGCGGTTCGTCGGGCACCGGCAGGTCCGCGTGCGCGGCGTACAGCGGGCGGGCGTGCGGGGTGCAGGCCTCAGTGGCGCGCAACGCGAGCCGGGCCGCCTCCGCCATCTCGTCGGAGGCGATGATCTCCTCGCCGAGCAACCGCCGCAGCGTCGAGTCCGCCGCCCGCATCCGGGCGCCGAGGACCACGTCGGGGGAGGCCATCTCCCAGACGGCGGGCACGTGGCGGGCCACCAGCGCGGGGTTGAAGTTGTAGAAGGTGGCGCCGACCGTCCCCGCGCCCACCGCGCCGAGCGCGGCGGCCCGGGTCGCGAAGTAGGCGGCGGCGGGGTCCTCGATGCCGATCTTCGCCATCTCCGCACCCAGGTCGGGGGAGAAGAAGAGGCAGGAGTGCAGAGGGTTGACGGCGTTGTGGCAGCGGCGCTCCGCGCGAGCCGGGAGAGTACTCATACCAGCACGCTACCGACTGGTCGGTACGACGCGGAACCCTGGGGGAGCAGGTCGATCCTTCGGAACAGGTCCCGTGCGGGTCCAGGACCTGTCCAGTATGGGTCGAGGGCGGGAGGATGGCAGGAAAGGTGGGGTACTCGTCATTGCGGCCATCGTCGCCCACCGCCCAGGATGGCCGACGTGATGCGGCGAACCGTGCTCGTCGTCCTCTTCGAACGTACGGGACGGGCGACTGGCCACCTCGGCGGGCGTCACCGCGGGCATCGACCTCGCCCTCGCGCTCGTCGAGGAGGACCACGGGCGGGACCTCGCCCTGGACCTCGCCCGGCACCTCGTGGTGTTCCTGCGCCGTCCCGGAAACCAGGCCCAGTTCAGCGCCCAGCTCAGCGTCCAGATCGCCCGGCGCGAACCGCTGCGCGAGGTCCAGCACTGGATCACCCAGCACCCCGACGCCGACCTCGGGGTCGACGCCCACCGTGACCGCCGACCGCCGACAGCACCGCCACCGACCGAACCGAGAGGCAGTTCCCGTGCAGATAGCCATCCTGCTCTTCGACCGTTTCACCGCCCTGGACGCGGTGGGCCCCTACGAGATCCTCGGACGTGCGCCCGGCGCCGAGCCCGTCTTCGTCGCCGAACGGACCGGTCCCGTCCGCAACGACCGGGGGAGCCTCACGCTCGTCGCGGAGAGGACACTCACCGAGGTGCCCTCCCCGGACCTGGTGATCGTCCCGGGCGGCCCGGGCCAGAGCGACCAGATGGAGAACGAGGCCCTGCTCGGCTGGCTGCGCTCGGTCGACGCCACCAGCACCTGGACGACCTCCGTCTGCACCGGCTCGCTGCTGCTGGCCGCGGCCGGGCTCCTGAAGGACAGGCGGGCCACCTCGCACTGGCTGGCGTTGGAGACGCTGAAGCAGTTCGGCGTCGAGCCCACCGGGGAGCGCGTCGTCTTCGACGGTAAGTACGTCACCGCCGCCGGGGTCTCCTCCGGCATCGATATGGGGCTGACCCTGCTCGGCCGGATCGCGGGCGACGACGTGGCGCGCTCGGTGCAACTGCTCACGGAGTACGACCCGCAACCGCCCTACGACTGCGGGTCGCCGGAGAAGGCCCCCGCGGCCCTCGTCGAGGAATGGCGGGCCAAGAGTCGTCACATCACCCGGTAGGGCCCGTCGTCCAGGTGAACCGGGGTGCACGCCGCTCCAGGAAGGCGGCGATGCCCTCAGCCGTGTCGCCGCTGCCCCGCGCCTCATGGGCCCAGTGGGCGTCCCGGTCCGTCCGGCCCGCGACGAATTCCTTCGTCGAGGCCTGGGTGAGCAGGGACCGGGAGGCCAGGACCCGTACGTACTCCTCGACCCGCTTGTCCAGGCCACCCGAGGGCAGCACCTCGTCGACCAGGCCGGTGCGCAGCGCCCGGTCCGTGCCGATCAGCTCGCCGGAGAACAGCAGGTGCTTGGCCGTGGCCGGACCGACGAGGGCGACCAGCCGCCGGGTCGAGGAGGCGGGGTAGACGATGCCGAGCTTGGCCGGGGTGACCCCGAAGGAGGCCCCCTCCTCCGCGAACCGCAGATCGCAGGCGGCCGCGAGCTGGCCGCCGCCGCCCACGCAGTAGCCGCGCACCGCGGCAAGCGTCGGCAGCGGGAACGCGGCGAGCGCTTCCTCGGCCAGCACCGCCAGACCCTGGGCGGACTCCGGGATCTCCGGCGCCGTGGAGATGGTGGAGATGTCGGCACCTGCGCAGAAGGTGTCCCCGGCTCCGGTCAGCACCAGCACCCGGACCGCCGGATCGGCCGCGAGCCGCTCCAGCGACTCCGGCAGACTCCGCCACATCGCGGTGGTCATCGCGTTGCGCTTGGCGGGGTTCGCGATCACGACGGTGGCGACGCCGCGCTCGACGGACGTGATCAGGCGGGGTTGCGTACGGTCCATGCGCCGGATGCTATCCGGGGGGTTCGAACCTATGATCAAGAAGGGGTCGCGGGGCGGGCACGCACCGTAAGGAGACGTCGATGAACGAAGCCACCGCCGAAGGCCGGAAGCTCAGCCGCAGTTTCGGCCGACTCGCGCTGCTCGGCACGCTGCTGGTGATCGCGGGTGTCATCGGCCTCGTCTACACCGGCGTCGCCACGCTCACCTCGATGCTGCTCTTCGGCTGGCTGCTGCTGGTCGGCGGCCTGGTCGGGCTGCTGCACGCGATCGAGTCACGCGGTACGAACTACTTCTGGCTGGGTGTGGTGGTCGCGGCCCTCAACATCGCCGCGGGCGTCGTCGTCATCAAGCACCCCGAGGGCACGGCCGAGGCGCTGACCATGTTCGCCGCCCTGCTCTTCCTGACCGGCGGGGTCTTCCGGCTGGTCGGCAGCATCGTCGTGCGCGGCCCGCAGATGGGCTGGACGCTGCTGCAGGGAGCCTTCGGCCTGCTGCTGGGCCTGCTGGTGCTGTTCGACTGGCCGCACAGCAGTCTCTACGTTCTCGGCTGTTTCTTCTCGCTGGCCCTGCTGTTCGACGGGCTCGGTCTGATCGCCTTCGGCGTCGGCGGCCGACGCATCGTCAGCATGGTCTCGGAGCAACGCGATGAAACTGCCCCGACCCCGGACGAGTCGATCACGTCACCAGAAGACGAGCGGAAGTAGTCCCTGGTACGCCAGAGGTGCGCATGTTTGGTCAAATGGCGCCGATACCTGGCTACTTCCGATCAGTGCCACGGTCCGGACCAGGCCGTTCCCAACACTCTTTACTCGACGGTCAGTGCAGTGCGAGTGAGAGCTGGTGCCGGACGATGGAGAGCCTCGGGAGTGCCCCTGCCGACCCCGTGCCGTACGAGGGGGTATGGCGCTTCACCACCTCCGCCGTGGACGCGTCCGTGCCGAGCGCCCGGCACGCCGTACGTGACCTCCTCGACCGGCAGGGCGTGCCGATCGAGGACGACATCCTCCAGGGACTCCTGCTGATCGTCTCGGAACTGGTCACCAACGCCGTCAAGCACGCGGCGCTCCTCTCGCCCGAGCTGGCCGTCGAGGTGGCCCTTGCCGCCGACCGGGTCAGAGTCTCGGTCGAGGACAACCACCCCTACCGCCCCACCGCGCTGGAGACGAACTACGCGCAGACCGGCGGCCGGGGCCTGCTGCTGGTCAAGGTGATCACCGAGGAGGCGGGCGGCACCTGCGACGTCGAGCACACCGCGAGCGGCGGGAAGATCATCTGGGCGGCGCTGCCGTTGAAGACGCAGCTCTGACCGCCCCGTACGGATACGAGCCAGTGTTCACCAGCCCGCGGAGGGGCCCGTCAGCTCACGGATCGCCGGCCGTGCCGCGTCCAGCACCGTCATGAACCACGCCGAGAACGGCGCCTGCGCGTGCCGCTCCGCAAGCTCCGCCGCCGTCACGAAGGCCGTCTCCCCGACCTCCTCGGGGTCAGGCTTCAGCGCCGTCTGCGCCATCCCCACGAACAGGTGGTTGAACTCCTGCTCCACCAGACCCGATGCGGGGTCCGGGTGGTTGTAGCGGACCGTACCGGCCTCGGCCAGCAGCGAGGGGGAGAGCCCCAGTTCCTCGTACGTACGCCGGGCGGCGGCCGCGAACGGGGCCTCGCCCGGATAGGGGTGCCCGCAGCAGGTGTTCGACCAGACGCCGGGGGAGTGGTACTTGCCAAGTGCCCGGCGCTGGAGCAGGAGGCGCCCCTGCTCGTCGAAGAGGAACACGGAGAACGCGCGGTGCAGCTGCCCGGGGGCCTGGTGGGCCGCCAACTTCTCCGCGGTGCCGATCGTGGTGCCGTTCTCGTCGACCAGTTCGAGCATGATCGCTTCTGCGGTGCCGTTCGACGAGCTGTGCGTCGCGGTGGCTGGTGTGGTCGGCATACCCATCCTTCGCTTTGGTCCCCGGCCTTGTGCGCCGGACCCCTGGAGTCCGGTCAAGTCTGCCGTACAAAAGCCGCTTGTCCGCACTGCGGGTCCGGGGATGTCCGGCCCGCCGCGGCCCCCGAGCGCGGCGGGACGGACGGGTCATCAGACCCCGAAGGCCGCCGGATAACGGATCATGCCCGCCGGAACAGGGACGGAATCGTCCAGTACGAGGGCCATCATGGCCTCGTCCGGCACCTCGAAACCTGGCCGGATTCCGTACCGTGAGGCCGGCACGAAACCGAAGCGCGGGTAGTACTCGGGATGACCGAGCACCAGCACCAGCGCCTCACCGCGCACCCGGGCGGCATCCAGGACCGCCCGCACCACTGCCTGCCCCGCACCCTGCCGCTGGTACGCGGGAGAGGTGGCCACCGGGGCCAGGGCGAGCGCCGGGGCGTCGCCGACCCGGCAGCGGGTCAGCAGCGCGTACGCCGCGACGGACCCGTCCGGGGCCTCGGCGACGTGGCTCAGCTCCGGCAGCCAGGCCTCCGCGTCGGCCCGCAGGGAGTCCACGAGGTCCGCCTCGTCCGGGGTCGGGAACGCGGCCGTGTTGACCGCGTGCACGGCCGCACGGTCGGCCGGTGTCTCCGGACGGGTGGTCCACCGGGGATCGGCGGGGCGCAGCACATACGCGGCGTAGCCGTACTCCGTGCCGTGCTCCCGCCGCACCGCCAGCTCCTCACGGGTGGCCGCGAGCGCCCACGCCATGCCGGGAGCGCCCGGGTCGGCGCTCCCGACCCGTTCGGCCAGCGGTACGTAGTACTCGTCCCAGTCGCTCTCGGGCTGGACCAGTACGGCGCCGACGGCGCAGCCACCGGCGACGGCCGCCGCGATGGTCTCCGGCAGAGTGCGCAGGGAGCCGTTGCGGTCCCAGAATCCGCGCGCCCCGGCGGACGGCGCGTCCGTGGTCCAGACGCACTCGGAGATCATCATCGTGCCGCCCGGGGCCAGTAGGCGCTGCCAGTCGCGGACGGCGGTGTCGAATCCGACGCAGTACGCGGAGCCCTCGGCCCAGATCAGGTCGAAGGACCCCGCAGGGAACTCGGGCCCGGTGAGGTCGCCCATGTCCGCCCGGACGGTACGGACGCGATCGTCGAGGCCACGGGCCCCGGCCGCCTCGCGCAGCTGGTCCAGGAACGGCTGGTGCAGGTCGACCGCGGTCACCTCGGCGCCCGCCTCGGCGGCGAGCAGCAGGGCGGCCCGGCCCGGACCGCAGCCCAGGTCGAGGACGCGCGGGCGGTCGGGCAGTGGGCCGGCGAGAGCGAGCAGCCGACGCGTGGTCGCGTCGGAGCCGGGGCTCTGCCGGGGAAGACGGTGGTGCAGTGTGAAGAAGGCCTCGGTGCGCGAGGCGTTGTCCGTGTGGTCGGTCAACGTGGGAACCCTTGGGTGTGAGGGCTCCGACCCGATCCGAGAAGAAGGACCTAGCCGGAAACCCGGGAGATGAGGAAGGACCGATTGCCGTGCCGGGCAGGCGTCGTCGCGACCGTCATCAACCTCAGCTCCTCTCGAAAGGGTCCCGGTGACACCGGGTTCCACTCCACCGCGAGACTCGAACGTCTCAGCGAATCCACACTAACACTGCCCCGGCGCGGGTCGGCCCGCCCCGCCCCGCGCCGGGCGCCTCAGTGGCAGAGCCGCGCCTCGTGCTCCGCGTGGCCGCTCGGCTCCAGCTGGAAGGTGCAGTGCTCCACGTCGAAGTGGTCCCCGAGGCAGCCCTGCAACTCGTGCAGCACCTTCTCGTGCCCTATCGAGTCGAGCATCTCCTGACGCACCACCACATGGGCGGAGAGCACCGGCATCCCCGAGGTGATCGTCCAGGCGTGCAGGTCGTGGACGTCCAGGACCCCGGGCAGCTCCGTGATGTGGGCCCGCACCTCCGCCATGTCCACACCCTTGGGCGCCGCCTCCAGGAGTACGTTCAGGGTCTCCCGCAGCAGCTTCACGGTCCGGGGGACGATCATCAGGCCGATCACCAGGGAGGCGATCGGGTCGGCGGGCTGCCAGCCGGTCGCCATGATGACGCCCGCCGAGATGATCACGGCGAGCGAGCCCAGAGTGTCGGCCAGCACCTCCAGATAGGCGCCCCGCACATTCAGGCTCTCCTTCTGCCCGCGCGTCAGCAGGGAGAGCGAGACGATGTTGGCCACCAGGCCGACGGCGGCGAACGCGATGGCGAGACCGCCCTTCGTCTCGGCGGGAGTGATGAACCGCTCGACCGCCTCGAAGACCAGAAAGGCGCCGACGCCCAACAGCAGCAGACAGTTCGCGAGCGCCGCCAGGATCTCCGCGCGGGCGAAGCCGAAGGTGCGGTTCGGCCCGGCCGGACGGTTGGCGAAGTGGATGGCGAGCAGCGCCATCCCGAGCCCCAGGGCGTCGGTGGCCATGTGGGCGGCGTCCGCGATCAGGGCCAGCGAGTCGGAGAGCACCCCACCGATGATCTCCATGACCATCACGCTCAGCGTGATCGCCAGGGCCACCCGGAGCCTGCCCCGGTACGCGGCGGCCGCCGTGCCCGTCGGAGGCGGACCGCCGTGCGTATGCCCGTGATCGTGGCCAACCCCCATGCGAAACGCCTCCAGGTCCGTGCGACGGCGCCGGGATGAAACCGCCCCGGCATGGCCAGTGAACTACGGGTGGGGGGTACCGGGCAACACGGCACTGAACACCGTTGTCATATGCTCTGACCTGCGGAAACGTTTCGCAGGTCAGAGCGTTGGCACGATCATCGACGCCACGCGGGACCGATCACGGACGAGCCTCGGGGTGGCGCAGGCACCAGCCTTCCCAGGCCGACTCCACCATCTCGCGTACGCCCCGGCGCGCCGTCCAGCCCAGCTCCTCGGTGATCCGCGCGGCGGACGCCACCGCCTTCGGCGCGTCACCGGCCCGGCGCGCCTCGACCACCGGCTTCGGGCCGTGGCCCGTCACCTCCCCGATCACCTCGGCCAGCTCCCGCACCGAGACGCCCCTGCCCCGGCCGACGTTCAGCGTCAGATCGCCGGCGCCCGCTCCCTCCAGCCGCCGGGCGACGGCGAGATGCGCCTCCGCCAGATCGGCGACATGGATGTAGTCACGGACGCAGGTGCCGTCCGGCGTCGGGTAGTCGTCACCGAAGATCCGCGGGGCCTCGCCGCGCGTCAGCCGCTCGAACATCATCGGCACGATGTTGAACACCCCGGTGTCCGCGAGCTCCGGTGCGGCGGCACCCGCCACGTTGAAGTACCGCAGACAGGCGGTCGAGAGCCCGTGCGCCTTCCCGGCGGCCCGCACCAGCCACTCACCGGCGAGCTTGGTCTCGCCGTACGGGTTGATCGGGAGACAGGGCGTCTCCTCCGTGATGAGGTCCACGTCCGGTACGCCGTAGACGGCCGCCGAGGACGAGAACAGGAAACGCGGCACCCCCGCCGCGACCACGGCCTCCAGCAGGACGGCCAGCCCGGCCACGTTCTCCCGGTAGTAGAGCAGCGGCTTCTCCACGGACTCGCCGACCTGCTTCTTCGCCGCGAGATGCACCACACCGCTCACCGGGTGGCCGGCCAGCACCCGGTCCAGCAGGGTCCGGTCGGAGGCCGAACCCTCCACCAACGTGACGGCGTCCGGCAACCGGTCCACGACGCCGCTGGAGCGGTCGTCGAGCACCACGACCCGCTCGCCCGCCGCGACCATGGCCCGCGCCACATGTGCCCCGATGTATCCAGCCCCGCCCGTGATCAGCCATGTCATGACCGTCAGCCTAAGGGTCCCGCTCACCGGCATCGGCCGACGGTTTGTGGGCCGGGCCCCCGATCGATGATGATGATCGCCAACGCCGTCCGGGCCCGCAGGTCCACCCGTACAGCGCACAAACGGGCGGTGAACTCAGCCTTCCGTTCATCCGATAGCCTCAGCCGACACGCCGCCGGCCCGCCTCATGGCTGTGCCGCCGCGTGTGTGTCGTCCACGTCAGTGCCAAGGAGTGAGTTCGTCTGTCGACCGCCATTCTCACCGGTACGCCGGTACCCGGGTCGCCGCTCGCGGACGATCTGCGGTCCCTGGGCTTCGACGTGCAGAGCGCCGCCGACGCCGGTGACGCCGCAACGCTCCTCGCCGCCGTCCCGGCCGGCCGCCGGGTCGCCCTCGTCGACCCGCGTTTCGTGGGCCACGTCCACGCGCTGCGGCTCGGGCTGACCGACCCGCGCTTCCCCGCCGCCACCGTTCCCGGCGCTCTCACCGCCCAGCCCGAGGCGCGCGGAGCCCTGCTGCGCGCCCTGCACCGCACGGCCGCCGCGGTCGGCGCGGGCGCGCCGGTCGTCGAGCCGGAGGCCGACCCCGCGCCCGAGGACCGCACCGTCCCCGGCCGGATCGCCGTCGCGCTGGAGGCCGAGGGCACCGCCGTACAGCGCCCCGCCCTCGGCTCGCTCGTCGCGGCCGTCCCCACGGACCCGGAGCAGCAGGCCGCCGCCGAGGCGGGCCTCTCCTCGGTCGACGACGAGGCGGTACGGCTGCGTAACGCGGTGAAGGCCCACGACGGCTTCTTCACCACGTACTGCATCAGCCCCTACTCCCGCTACATCGCCCGCTGGTGCGCCCGCCGCAACCTCACCCCGAACCAGGTCACCACCGCGTCCCTGATCACCGCCCTCATCGCGGCGGGCGCGGCGGCCACCGGAACCCGGGGCGGTTACGTCGCCGCCGGGATCCTGCTCCTGGTCTCCTTCGTCCTGGACTGCACCGACGGGCAGCTCGCCCGCTACTCGCTGCGGTACTCCACGATGGGCGCCTGGCTGGACGCCACCTTCGACCGGGCCAAGGAGTACGCGTACTACGCCGGGCTCGCCATCGGCGCCGTACGCGGCGGAGGTGACGATGTATGGGTCCTCGCGCTCGGCGCGATGGTCCTCCAGGCCTGTCGCCATGTCGTGGACTTCTCGTTCAACGAGGCCAACCACGACGCGGTCGCCAACACCAGTCCCACCGCCGCCCTCTCCGACAAGCTCGACAACGTCGGCTGGACGGTCTGGTTGCGGCGGATGATCGTGCTGCCGATCGGTGAGCGCTGGGCCATGATCGCCGTGCTCACCGCGCTCACCACCCCCCGTATCGTCTTCTACGCCCTGCTCGTCGGCTGCTCCCTGGCCGCCTGCTACACCACGGCGGGCCGCCTGCTGCGCTCGCTGACCCGCCGGGCCAGTCGCACCGATCGTGCCGCACGGGCGCTGGCGGAGCTCGCCGACTCGGGCCCGCTAGCCCAGGCCGTCGCCGCCGTCGCCCCCGGGCTCCGGGGCGCGTTCACGGCCCCGGCGCTCGCCCTGCTCGCCACCCTCGTGATGGTCGGCGGCGCCCTCTTCCTCCCGTACGGCAGTTGGCTCACCGTCGCTGCCGCGGCGGTGTACGTCCTGCTCTCCGGCCTCGCCGTCGCCCGCCCGCTCAAGGGTGCGCTGGACTGGCTCGTGCCCCCGTTCTTCCGGGCCGCGGAGTACGTCACGATCCTCGTGCTGGCAGCCCGCAGCGACGTCCCGCACGCCGTTCCGGCGGCCTTCGGACTCGTCTCGGCCGTCGCCTACCATCACTACGACACGGTGTACCGCATTCGCGGGGGCACCGGCGCGCCGCCCCAGTGGCTGGTGCGGACGATCGGTGGACACGAGGGCCGCACCGCGCTGGTGGCCGTCCTCGCCGCCGTACTCACCCACACCTCAGGTTTCACCACGGCCCTGACCGCGCTCGCGGTCGCCGTGGCTCTGGTGGTGCTCGTGGAGTCCATCCGCTTCTGGGTGTCCTCCTCGGCCCCCGCCGTACACGACGAAGGAGAACTCGCATGATCGGCCTCGTACTGGCAGCCGGTGCAGGACGACGTCTGCGCCCCTACACGGACACGCTTCCCAAGGCGCTCGTCCCTGTCGACGGCGACAAGACGGTCCTCGACCTCACGCTCGCCAACTTCGCCGAGGTCGGGCTCACCGAGGTCGCGATCGTCGTCGGCTACCGCAAGGAGGCCGTCTACGCCCGCAAGGCCGAGCTGGAAGCGACCTACGGCGTCACCCTCACGCTCATCGACAACGACAAGGCCGAGGAGTGGAACAACGCCTACTCCCTGTGGTGCGCCCGTGACGTCATCAAGCGTGGCGTGATCCTCGCCAACGGCGACACCGTGCACCCGGTCTCCGTCGAGAAGACCCTCCTGGACGCCCGCGGCAAGGGTCAGAAGATCATCCTCGCCCTGGACACCGAGAAGGTCCTCGCCGACGAGGAGATGAAGGTCATCACCGAGGAGGGCAAGGGCGTCCGGCGCGTCACCAAGCTGATGGACCCGGCCACCGCGACCGGTGAGTACATCGGTGTCACCCTCATCGAGGCCGAGGCCGCCGAGGAGCTGGCGGACGCGCTGAGGACCACCTTCGAGCGCGACCCCGACCTCTACTACGAGGACGGCTACCAGGAGCTCGTGAACCGCGGCTTCACCGTCGACGTGGCCCCCATCGGCACCGTGACCTGGGTCGAGATCGACAACCACGACGACCTCGAGAAGGGCCGTGAGATCGCGTGCCAGTACTGACCCGGCTCATTCCGTCCCCGGTCGTCGTCGACATCCGGCGCGGCGCCATGGACGATCTGGCGGGTCTCCTGGCCGATCAGCGGATCTCCTCCTCCGGCAAGCTCGCCATCGCGATCAGTGACGGCTCCGGGCGCGCCCTGCGGGAGAGGCTCGCCCCGGTCCTGCCCGGTGCCGACTGGTATCCGGTGTCCGACGGCACGATCGACTCGGCGGTGAAGCTCGCCGACGGCATCAAGGGCAACCGGTACGACGCCGTCGTCGGCCTCGGCGGCGGCAAGATCATCGACGTGGCGAAGTACGCCGCGGCGCGGGTCGGGCTGCCCATGGTCGCCGTCGCGACGAACCTCTCGCACGACGGACTGTGCTCGCCGGTCGCCACGCTGGACAATGACAACGGGCGCGGCTCCTACGGGGTCCCCACCCCGATCGCCGTGGTCATCGACCTCGACGTGATCCGTGAGGCGCCCGCCCGTTACGTCCGTTCAGGCATCGGTGACGCGATCTCGAACATCTCCTGCGTCGCCGACTGGGAGCTGGCCCACGAGGTCAACGGCGAGGAGATCGACGGTCTGGCGGCCGCGATGGCCCGCCAGGCGGGCGAGGCCGTGCTGCGCCACCCCGGCGGGGTCGGCGACGACGCCTTCCTGAAGGTGCTGGCCGAGGGGCTCGTGCTGACCGGCATCTCGATGTCGGTCGCGGGCGACTCCCGCCCGGCTTCCGGCGCCTGCCACGAGATCAACCACGCCTTCGACCTTCTCTACCCCCAGCGCGCGGCCAGCCACGGCGAACAGGTCGGCCTCGGCGCCTGCTTCGCCATGCATCTGCGCGGTGCCCATCAGGAGTCCCTCCTGATGGCATCGATACTGCGCCGCCACGGTCTGCCGGTCCTGCCGGAGGAGATCGGGTTCAGCGTCGACGAGTTCGTGAAGGCCGTCGACTACGCGCCGCAGACGCGCCCGGGACGCTTCACGGTCCTGGAGCACCTCAACCTGTCCACCGACCAGATCAGGGACGCGTACGCCGACTATGCCTCGACCATCAGTAGCTGAACTCCGTCCGGTCGTTCACCCCCCGGGCGTGAAGGACCGGCGCAGCGGCGAGCACTGGGCCGGGCGCATGTACATGCGCGAGGTCTCGTTGCGCGTGGACCGCTACCTGGTCAACACCCGCATCACGCCCAACCAGGTCACGTACGTGATGACGCTGGCCGGTGCCCTGGCCGCCCCGGCGCTGCTGGTGCCGGGCGTCTGGGGCGCCGTGCTCGGCGTGGTGATGGTCCAGCTCTACCTGCTGTTCGACTGCGTGGACGGCGAGCTGGCCCGCTGGAAGAAGCAGTACTCACTCAGCGGGGTCTACCTGGACCGGGTCGCCGCCTATCTCTGCGACGCGGCGGTGCTCGTCGGCCTCGGCCTGCGCGCCGCCGACATCTGGGGCGAGGGCCGGATCGACTGGCTCTGGGCGTTCCTCGGGACGCTCGCCGCGCTCGGCGCGATCCTGATCAAGGCCGAGACGGACCTGGTCGGCGTGGCCCGCCACCAGGGCGGGATGCCGCCGGTCAAGGAGGCGGCCTCCGAGCCGCGCTCCTCCGGCATGGCGCTGGCCCGCCGGGCGGCCGGGGCGCTCAAGTTCCACCGGCTGATCCTCGGCATCGAGGCCTCGCTGGTGATCCTCCTGGTGGCCGTGATCGACGCGATCGGGGGCGACCTCTTCTACACCCGTCTGACCGTGGCGGTGATGGCCGGCATCGCGCTGCTGCAGACCCTGCTGCATCTGGTGTCCGTCCTCGCGTCCAGCAGGCTGAAGTGACCTTCCCCATGAAACTGGGCGCGGTGATCATCACCATGGGCAACCGCCCGGACGAGCTCCGCGCCCTCCTCGATTCGGTCACCGCCCAGCACGGTGAGCGGATCGAGGTCGTGGTGGTCGGCAACGGAGCACCGGTCCCCGAGGTGCCCGCCGGGGTGCGCACGGTGGAACTGCCCGAGAACCTGGGCATCCCCGGCGGCCGCAATGTCGGCATCGAGGCGTTCGGCCCCTGCGGGACGGACGTGGAAGCGCTGCTCTTCCTGGACGACGACGGGCTGCTCCCGAACCGGGACACCGCCGAGCTGTGCCGGCAGGCGTTCGCGGCCGATCCGAAGCTCGGGATCGTCACCTTCCGGATCGCCGACCCGGACACCGGCGCCACCCAGCGGCGGCACGTGCCCCGGCTGCGGGCCGCCGACCCGCTGCGTTCCTCGCGCGTGACGACGTTCCTGGGCGGCGCCAACGCCGTACGCACCCGGGTCATCGCCGAGGTGGGCCCGCTGCCGGAGGACTTCTTCTACGCCCACGAGGAGACGGACCTGGCCTGGCGGGCGCTGGACGCGGGCTGGATGATCGACTACCGGGCGGACATGGTGCTGAACCACCCCACCACCGCCCCGTCCCGGCACGCGGTTTACCACCGCATGGTCGCCCGCAACCGGGTCTGGCTCGCCCGCCGGAACCTGCCCGCCCCGCTGGTCCCCCTCTACCTGGGGGTCTGGTTGCTGCTGACCCTGGTCAGACGTCCTTCGACACCCGCGCTGAAGGCATGGTTCGGCGGATTTCGGGAAGGCTGGTCGACCCCCTGCGGGCCCCGGCGCCCGATGAAGTGGCGTACGGTGTGGCGGCTGACGAGGCTGGGCCGACCTCCGGTCATCTGAGAGGCTTTCCTCTGAGAGCATGAGGCGTATTTTCTTTCCGGAACCTGTCCGCCTGAGCCGCGCCCGCGACTGGCTGCGCGTGAAGACGAGAGTTTCAACTTGTGAGTGACACGACCCACGACGGTGGGGTAGCCCTCGGGACCCCTCCGTCCGCCGACGAGGGCCTCGGCGCGGCCCAGCTGGCCGCCAAGTACGGCCTGACCGTGAGCGGCGCCCGGCCGGGGCTGTTCGCATACCTGCGACAGCTCTGGGGCCGACGCCACTTCATCCTGGCCTTCTCCCGGGCGAAGCTGACCGCGCAGTACAGCCAGGCCAAACTGGGCCAGCTGTGGCAAGTGGTCACGCCTCTGCTGAACGCCGCGGTCTATTACCTGATCTTCGGGCTGATCCTGGGGACCAGGGAGGGGATTCCCCAAGACGTCTTCGTGCCGTTCCTGGTCACCGGCGTCTTCGTCTTCACCTTCACCCAGAGCTCGGTGATGGCGGGTGTCCGCGCGATCTCCGGAAACCTCGGACTGGTGCGGGCGCTCCACTTCCCCCGGGCCTCGCTGCCCATCTCCTTCTCGCTCCAGCAGCTCCAGCAGCTGTTGTTCTCGATGATCGTGCTGGTCGTGGTCGCCGTCGTCTTCGGCAGCTACCCCTCGCTGTCGTGGCTGCTGGTGATTCCCGCCCTGATTCTCCAGTTCTTCTTCAACACCGGCCTGGCCCTTGTCATGGCGCGGTTCGGCTCCAAGACCCCCGACCTCGCGCAGCTGATGCCGTTCGTCATGCGGACCTGGATGTACGCCTCGGGCGTCATGTTCTCCATCCCGGTGATGCTCAAGGACAAGCCGGCCTGGATCGCCGACGTGCTCCAGTACAACCCCGCGGCGATCTACATGGACCTGGTCCGCTTCGCCCTGATCGACGGATACGGCTCCGAGAACCTGCCGGACCACGTCTGGGCCGTCGGCCTCGGCTGGGCCCTGCTGTTCGGGGTCGTGGGATTCGTGTATTTCTGGAAGGCAGAGGAACGGTACGGCCGTGGCTGAGGACAACGCACAGGGGCGCATCCCCACGGTGATCGCCGACGATGTGCACATCGTGTACCGGGTCAACGGCACGGGCGGCGGCCGGGGCAGCGCCACGGCCGCGCTGAGCCGCATGATGCGCCGGGGCAAGGGCGAGCCGCGCGGCGTCCGGAAGGTGCATGCCGTGCGCGGCGTCTCCTTCACCGCCTACCGCGGCGAGGCCATCGGCCTCATCGGCACCAACGGCTCCGGCAAGTCGACGCTGCTGCGTGCCATCGCCGGCCTGCTGCCGACCGAATCCGGCCAGGTGTACACGGACGGTCAGCCCTCGCTGCTCGGCGTGAACGCCGCGCTGATGAGCGATCTGACCGGTGAGCGCAACGTCGTGCTCGGCGGTCTGGCGATGGGCATGAGCCAGGAGGAGATCCGCCAGCGCTACCAGGACATCGTGGAATTCTCCGGCATCAACGAGAAGGGCGACTTCATCACCCTGCCGATGCGGACGTACTCCTCCGGCATGGCGGCGCGGCTGCGCTTCTCGATCGCCGCCGCCAAGAACCACGACGTCCTGATGATCGACGAGGCGCTCGCCACCGGTGACCGCAAGTTCCGGGTCCGCTCCGAGGAGCGGATCCGCGAGCTGCGCAAGGAGGCGGGCACCGTCTTCCTGGTCAGCCACAACAACAAGTCGATCAGGGACACCTGCGACCGCGCGCTGTGGCTGGAGAAGGGCGAACTCCTGATGGACGGCCCCACCGAGGAAGTCCTCAAGGCCTACGAACGCGAAACGGGCAAGTAGCCCGAAGGTTCTCCGTGGCCCCCGCCGGACCCGATCCGGCGGGGGCCACGCGGTGCCCGGCACCGTGCGGACCGTCCGCAGTAGGGCCCAGGGGTGATCTCCTCCCGGCGGATGACGTCAATTCCGCCGCGCGCGGGGAAGGTTGACGGAAGCGGCCGGGAAGCGGTGGCGGGCGCTCCACCCCGCCGATCTCCTGTGAGCTGTACAACGTAAGCTGTAGCGGTGCTGATTCATGGCAAGTAGGGCGATACGCCCCGGCACCGGCCGCTCTGCCGCAGTGCACTCGGAAGGCTGAGCGGCGTGTCCGAAAAGGGTTGTTTTGGGTCGGCAGTGTAGAACGGGATATGTGACGGCAATGACGGAAGATCTCCAGCTCCGGCGTGGTCTCGCCGTCCCCGCGCCGGGCGGTCGGCAGTGACCTCGACCCCCGATACGCGCATCGGCGACGCCACCCTCGGCAAGGCCGCGGACGAGAACTTCCCCGTGGCGCCCTTCTTCCTGCCCCGCGCCTGGCGCGACGACCTGATGGCGGTCTACGGCTTCGCCCGGCTCGTCGACGACATCGGCGACGGCGACCTCGCCCCCGGCGGCGCCGACGCCCGCCACCTCGGCCTGGAGCCGGAGCGCGGCGACGACCGCCTCGCCATGCTCGACGCCTTCGAGACCGACCTCCACCGGGTCTTCGCCACCACCGCCGAGGAGCCGCACCACCCGCTGCTGCGCAACCTGCGCCCCACCGTGCGGCGCCGCGCGCTCACCCCCGAGCCCTTCCTCGGCCTGATCGAGGCCAACCGCCAGGACCAGAAGATCCGCCGCTACGGCACCTACGCCGATCTCGCCGCCTACTGCGAGCTCTCGGCGAACCCGGTCGGCCGCCTGGTCCTCGCCCTCACCGGCACCGCGAGCCCGGAACGTATCCGCCGCTCCGACGCGGTCTGCACCGCGCTCCAGATCGTCGAGCATCTTCAGGACGTGGCCGAGGACCTGGAACGTGACCGGATCTACCTGCCCGCCGAGGACATGGAACGCTTCCGGGTCACCGAATCCGACCTGGCCGCGCCCTCCGCCGGAGCCTCCGTGCGCGCCCTGATCGCCTACGAGGCCCAGCGCGCGAGCGAACTGCTGGACGAAGGCCCCCCGCTGGTGGGCAGTGTCAACGGCAGGCTCAAACTGCTCCTCGCCGGGTTCGTCGGGGGCGGCCGCAGCGCGCTCACGGCGATCTCGGCCGCCGGGTTCGACGTACTGCCCGGACCGCCCAAGCCCACCAAGCCCAGCCTGCTGCGCGAAGTGGGAATCGTCTTGCGAAGAGCGCGTGAAGAGAGGTGAGCCGGACCGTGGAGGGACAGACGACGTACATGTCGCCGCCGGTGCAGGCCGCATACAGTTACTGCGAGGCCGTCACCGGACAGCAGGCCCGTAACTTCGCCTACGGCATCAGACTGCTGCCGTACGAGAAGCGGCAGGCCATGTCGGCGCTGTACGCCTTCTCCCGTCGTGTCGACGACATCGGCGACGGGGAGCTGGACCCGGAGATCAAGCGGACCCGGCTGGAGGGCACCCGCGAGCTGCTGGAGCGGATCCGCAAGGACGCGGTCGACGAGGACGACACCGACCCGGTCGCCGTCGCGCTCGCCGACGCCGCCCAGCGGTTCCCGCTGCCGCTCGGCGGGCTCGACGAACTGATCGACGGCGTCCTGATGGACGTCAGGGGCGCGACCTACGAGACCTGGGACGACCTGAAAGCCTACTGCCGGTGCGTCGCCGGAGCCATCGGGCGCCTCAGCCTCGGCGTCTTCGGCACCGCGCCGGGCATCCGCGGGGCCGAGCGCGCCGCGGAGTACGCCGACACCCTCGGCCTCGCCCTCCAGCTCACCAACATCCTGCGCGACGTCCGCGAGGACGCCGGCAACGGGCGCACCTACCTGCCCGCCGACGACCTGGCCAAATTCGGCTGCTCGGCCGGCTTCCACCGGACCACCCCGCCCCCCGGCTCCGACTTCGCGGGCCTCATCCACTTCGAGGTCCGCCGCGCCCGAGCCCTGTTCGCGGAGGGCTACCGGCTGCTGCCGATGCTCGACCGCCGCAGCGGCGCCTGTGTCGCGGCGATGGCCGGGATCTACCGCCGCCTCCTCGACCGGATCGAGCGCGACCCCGAGGCCGTGCTGCGCGGACGGGTCTCGCTGCCCGGCCACGAGAAGGCCTACGTCGCGGTGCGCGGCCTGTCCGGACTGGACGCCCGCCACATCTCGCGGCTCACCGCCAGGGGGCGAGCCTGATGCGTCTTCGCGGCTCCGGCTCCTGGGCAACCCTCCAGTGGCCCGACGCGTCACTGACTGCGACGATCTTCAGGGTGAGAACCCGGCGGACGGCACCGACCCGGCGAGAGGGGCACGCATGAACGACGAGAGCCCGCGCCCTGCCGCCGTCGTCGTCGGCGGTGGCCTCGCCGGTGTCACGGCGGCGCTCCGCCTCGCCGACGCCGGACTCGACGTGACCCTCCTGGAAGGACGGCCCCGCCTCGGCGGCCTCGCCTTCTCCTTCCAGCGCGGCGACCTCACCGTCGACAACGGCCAGCACGTCTATCTGCGCTGCTGCACCGGCTACCGCTGGTTCCTCGACCGGATCGACGCCGCCCGCCTGGCCCCGCTCCAGGACCGCCTGGACGTGCCCGTGCTGGACGTCGGCCGGACCGCGGGACCGCGCCTGGGACGGCTGCGCCGCACCAACCTGCCGGTGCCACTGCACCTGGCCGGCGGCCTCGCCGCCTATCCCCACCTCTCGCTCGTCGAGAAGGCGAGCGTGGGCCGCGCCGCCCTCGCGCTCTCCCGCCTGGACCCCGCCGACCCCGAGCTCGACCGCGTCGACTTCGCGACCTGGCTGCGGCGGCACGGCCAGTCGGAGCGCACGATCGAGGCCCTCTGGGACCTCGTCGGCGTCGCCACCCTGAACGCCACCGCCCCGAACGCCTCCATGGCGCTCGCGGCGAAGGTCTTCAAGACCGGCCTGCTCTCCGAGCCCGGCGCCGCCGACATCGGCTGGGCCACCGTGCCGCTCGGCGAGCTGCACGACACCCTCGCCCGCAAGGCCCTGGACACCGCGGGCGTCCGCACCGAACTGCGCGCCAAGGCCGGCTCCCTGACCCGCACCGAGGACGGCCGCTGGAGCGTCGAGAGCGCGGGGGAGCGGATCACCGCCGACACTGTCGTGCTGGCCGTGCCGCAGACCGAGACCCACGACCTGCTGCCCAAGGGCGCGCTGGACGAACCGGACCTGCTGCTCGACATCGACAACGCGCCCATTCTCAACGTGCACGTCGTCTACGACCGCAAGGTGCTGAGTAGGCCGTTCTTCGCCGCCATCGGCTCCCCGGTCCAGTGGGTCTTCGACCGCACCCACTCCTCGGGCCTCACCGGACCCGGGCAGTACCTGGCCCTCTCGCAGTCGGCCGCCCAGGACGAGATCGACCTCCCCGTCGCCGAACTGCGCTCCCGCTACCTGCCGGAGCTGGAGCGGCTGCTCCCCGCCGCCCGCGGCGCCGGCATCCGCGACTTCTTCGTCACCCGGGAGCGCACCGCCACCTTCGCGCCCGCCCCGGGCGTCGGGCGGCTGCGCCCCGGCCCCCGTACCCGGCTGCCCGGCCTCCAGCTGGCGGGGGCCTGGACCGACACCGGCTGGCCCGCGACGATGGAGGGTGCCGTGCGCAGCGGCGCCGGCGCCGCCGACGCGGCGCTCCACGGCCTCGGCCGCCCCCCAGGACATCCGCTGCAGGAGGCGGCATGAGCAGTACCACCGGAACAAGAGGAGAGTCTGTGACCCCGGCGAATCCGGCTTTCGACACCGTGGCGGACACCGCGGACGTCACCGCGCTTCTGGAGCGTGGACGAGCCCTGTCAGCGCCGGTCCTGCGGGCTGCCGTGGGCCGGCTCGCGCCGCCCATGGACACCGTCGCCGCCTACCACTTCGGCTGGATCGACGCGGAGGGACGGCCCTCGGACGGCGACGGCGGCAAGGCCGTGCGCCCCGCGCTCGCCCTGCTGTCCGCCGAGGCGGCGGGCGCCCCCGCCGAGGCCGGCATCCCCGGCGCGGTGGCCGTCGAACTCGTGCACAACTTCTCGCTGCTGCACGACGACCTGATGGACGGCGACGAGCAGCGCCGCCACCGCGACACCGTGTGGAAGGTGCACGGCCCGGCCCAGGCGATCCTGGTCGGCGACGCGCTCTTCGCGCTCGCCTACGACCTGCTGCTGGAGCTCGGCACCGTCGAGGCGGGCCGCGCGGCCCGTCGGCTGACCACCGCCACCCGCAAGCTCATCGACGGGCAGGCCCAGGACATCTCCTACGAGCACCGGGAACGGGTCACCGTCGAGGAGTGCCTGGAGATGGAGGGCAACAAGACCGGCGCCCTGCTGGCCTGCGCCGTCTCCATCGGCGCGGTGCTCGGCGGCGCCGACGACCGTACCGCCGACACCCTGGAGGCGTACGGCTACCACCTCGGGCTCGCCTTCCAGGCCGTCGACGATCTCCTCGGCATCTGGGGCGACCCGGAGGCCACCGGCAAGCAGACCTGGAGCGACCTGCGCCAGCGCAAGAAGTCCCTGCCCGTCGTCGCGGCGCTCGCCGCGGGCGGCGCGGCCTCCGACCGGCTGGGCGAACTGCTCGCCGCCGACGCCAGGAGCAACCACTTCGACAGCTTCTCCGAAGAGGAGTTCGCCGCCCGCGCGGCACTCATCGAGGAGGCGGGCGGCCGCGAGTGGACCGCCGAGGAAGCCCGTCGTCAGCACGCGATCGCCATCGAGGCGCTGCACGCCGTCGACATGCCCCACCGGGTGAGGGAACAGCTCACCGGGCTCGCCGACTTCGTGGTGGTACGAAAGAGATGACAACGCTTCGCATATGACTCGCAGTCGCCGGTCGGCGCCCCTCACCGGGCGTCGGCCGACGGTGACCCCAGCACAGCAGAGAACCGACTGCACGTAAGGGGAAGCTCATGACAGCGACGACCGACGGATCGACCGGGGCCGCGAACCCCTCCGAGGCCACGGCCCACGATCCGATCGACACGACAACCGCCGCGGCCGACGTGACCGCCGCCGCGCGACGGGCCGCGGAACGCTCGGTGGAGCACCTTCTCGGCAGACAGGACGAGCAGGGCTGGTGGAAGGGCGACCTCGCCACCAACGTCACGATGGACGCGGAGGACCTGCTCCTGCGTCAGTTCCTCTCCATCCAGGACCCCGGGACCACCCGGGCGGCCGCCCTCTTCATCCGCGGCGAACAGCTCGGCGACGGCACCTGGAACACCTTCTACGGCGGCCCGGGCGACCTCTCCGCCACCATCGAGGCGTACGTCGCCCTGCGGCTGGCCGGGGACCGCCCCGACGAACCGCACATGGCACGTGCCTCCGGCTGGATCAGGGAGCAGGGCGGCATCGCGGCCGCCCGCGTCTTCACCCGCATCTGGCTGGCCCTGTTCGGCTGGTGGAAATGGGACGACCTCCCCGAGCTGCCGCCCGAGCTGATGTTCTTCCCCAAGTGGGTCCCGCTCAACATCTACGACTTCGGCTGCTGGGCCCGGCAGACCATCGTGCCGCTCACCATCGTCTCCGCGAAGCGACCGGTGCGCCCCGCGCCCTTCCCCCTGGACGAGCTGCACACCGACCCGGCCCACCCCAACCCGCCCAGGAAGCTCGCCCCGCCCACCAGTTGGGACGGTCTGTTCCAGCGCCTCGACAAAGGGCTGCACCTCTACCACAAGGTCGCCCCGCGCCCGCTGCGCCGCATCGCGATGAACGTGGCTGCCCGGTGGATCATCGAGCGCCAGGAGAACGACGGCTGCTGGGGCGGGATCCAGCCTCCCGCCGTCTACTCGATCATCGCGCTGCACCTGCTCGGCTACGACCTCGACCACCCGGTGATGAAGGCGGGCCTGGCCTCGCTCGACCGGTTCGCCGTCCGGCGCGAGGACGGCGCGCGCATGGTCGAGGCCTGCCAGTCGCCCGTCTGGGACACCTGCCTCGCCACCATCGCGCTGGCCGACGCCGGACTCAGACCCGACCACCCCGCCCTGGTGAAGGCCGCCGACTGGATGCTTGCCGAGGAGATCACCCGCCCCGGTGACTGGTCGGTGCGCAAGCCCGAACTCGCCCCCGGAGGCTGGGCGTTCGAATTCCACAACGACAACTATCCGGACATCGACGACACCGCCGAAGTCGTCCTGGCGCTGCGCCGGGTGCGCCACCCCGACCCCGCCCGGCTGAACGCCGCCATCGAGCGCGGGGTCCGCTGGAACCTCGGGATGCAGTCCCGCAACGGAGCCTGGGGTGCGTTCGACGCCGACAACACCAGTGCCTTCCCCAACCGCCTGCCCTTCTGCGACTTCGGCGAGGTCATCGACCCGCCGTCGGCCGACGTCACCGGCCATGTCGTGGAGATGCTCGCCGTCGAAGGACTGGCGCGCCACCCGCGTACCCGCGAGGGCATCGAGTGGCTGCTCGCCGATCAGGAGGCGTGCGGGGCCTGGTTCGGCCGCTGGGGCGTGAATTACGTGTACGGCACCGGTTCCGTGGTGCCGGCACTGATCACCGCCGGACTGCCCGCCCGGCATCCCGCGATCCGCCGGGCCGTCACCTGGCTGGAGTCCGTCCAGAACGACGACGGCGGCTGGGGGGAGGACCTGCGCTCCTACCACGAGGAGAAGTGGATCGGGCACGGTGAGTCCACGGCCTCCCAGACGGCCTGGGCGCTGCTCGCCCTCCTCGCCGCCGGCCGCCGTGACACCCGCTCGGTCGCCCGCGGCGTCACCTGGTTGACCGAGGGGCAGCAGGCCGACGGCTCCTGGGACGAGCCGTATTTCACCGGGACCGGTTTTCCCTGGGACTTCTCCATCAACTACCACCTCTACCGTCAGGTCTTCCCTCTCACCGCACTCGGTCGCTATGTGTACGGCGACCCGTTCGCCGACCGCGCGGACGCCTCAGAGGGGGCCTGATGGGCGATCGGGGAGGGCCCGGGAACCCTGTGACGCCCCTGTTGGTCGCCTGTGCCCTCGGCATCGAGCAGGTGGCCCTGCGCAGCGGCAGAGGCGCCCCGGGCCCGGTTCGCGTGCTGCGCACCGGAATGGGCCCCCGGGCGGCGGAGGCGGCTGTGGCGCGTCTCCTGGGCCCCGGCGGGGTCCCCGACGCCGCCGTGATCGCCTCCGGCTTCTGTGCCGGCCTCGCCCCGGGGATGCACCCCGGGGACCTGATCGTCGCCGAGGAGACCCGGGACGCGGACGGCACCACACCCTGCACGGGCATCGGCGTCCTGGTCGCCGCGCTCACCAGGGCCGTTCCGGGCCGCACGGTGCACACCGGCCCGCTGACCGGCTCCGACCACGTCGTACGGGGCTCCGAGCGGGCCGCGCTGCGGGCGGGCGGGGCCATCGCGGTGGACATGGAGTCCGCCGCGACGCTGCGTACCGCCCTGTGTCACGGACCCCGCCCGGTTGCGGCCGTCCGGGTGGTCGTGGACGCTCCAGAGCATGAGCTCGTCCGTATCGGCACCGTACGCGGTGGAATATCGGCGTTCCGCGTTCTTCGTTCCGTCCTTCCGGCTTTCTACGAATGGCACCGATCTTTACTGCTCCCCAGGAGGTGAGCCAGATGGCCATGCCGCTCCGTCAGTCCATCAAGGTTGCGACGTATCTCTTCGAACAGAAGCTCCGCAGGCGTGAGAAGTTCCCGCTGATCGTCGAGCTGGAGCCGTTGTTCGCCTGTAACCTCGCTTGCGAGGGCTGCGGGAAGATCCAGCACCCGGCCGGTGTCCTGAAGCAGCGCATGCCGGTCGCCCAGGCGGTGGGCGCGGTGCTCGAATCCGGCGCCCCCATGGTGTCCATCGCCGGTGGCGAACCACTGATGCACCCCCAGATCGACGAGATCGTGCGCCAGCTCGTCGCGAGGAAGAAGTACGTCTTCCTCTGCACCAACGCGATGCTGATGCGGAAGAAGCTCGACAAGTTCACCCCGTCCCCCTACTTCGCCTTCGCCGTGCACATCGACGGACTGCGCGAACGGCACGACGAGTCGGTCGCCAAGGAAGGCGTCTTCGACGAGGCCGTCGCCGCGATGAAGGAGGCCAAGCGGCGCGGCTTCCGCGTCACCACCAACTCCACCTTCTTCAACACCGACACCCCGCAGACGATCATCGAGGTCCTCAACTACCTCAACGACGACCTGCACGTCGACGAGATGATGATCTCTCCCGCCTACGCCTACGAGAAGGCCCCGGACCAGGAGCACTTCCTCGGCGTCGAGCAGACCCGCGAGCTGTTCAAGAAGGCCTTCGCGGGCGGTAACCGGGCCCGCTGGCGGCTCAACCACTCACCGCTCTTCCTGGACTTCCTGGAAGGCAAGGCGGACTTCCCGTGCACCGCGTGGGCGATCCCCAACTACTCGCTCTTCGGCTGGCAGCGCCCCTGCTACCTGATGAACGACGGCTATGTGCCGACGTACCGTCAGCTCATCGAGGAGACCGACTGGGAGAAGTACGGCCGCGGCAAGGACCCGCGCTGCGCCAACTGCATGGCGCACTGCGGTTACGAGCCCACGGCGGTGCTCGCCACCATCGGGTCCCTGAAGGAATCCCTGCGAGCGGCGCGGGAGACCATCAGCAGCAACCGCTGAGGCGGTGTCCGACGAGGTACGGCCGGCCGCCACGGGTCTCCCGGGGCGGCCGGCCCCCCTGGCGCAGCACACCCGAAGGGAAGAGCGGGCGATGACGGACGGCGGATCCCAGGGCTTCGACCTGGCTCGGCTCCTCGCCGAGCGCGGGGCCGAACGATACGACCTGCACGCGCGCCACCTCAACCACCAGCTGCCGCGCATGCTGCACACCATCGGCTTCGACAAGGTCTACGAGCGGGCCGAGGGCGCGTACTTCTGGGACGCGGAGGGCAACGACTACCTCGACATGCTCGCCGGGTTCGGCGTCATGGGCCTCGGCCGCCACCACCCCGTCGTCCGCCGGGCCCTGCACGACGTCCTGGATGCCCAGCTCGCCGACCTCACCCGCTTCGACTGCCAGCCGCTGCCCGGACTGCTCGCCGAGAAGCTGCTGACCCACAGCCCGCACCTGGACCGCGTCTTCTTCGGGAACAGCGGCACGGAGGCGGTCGAGACGGCGCTGAAATTCGCCCGCTACGCCACCGGGAAGCCGCGGGTCCTCTACTGCGACCACGCCTTCCACGGGCTCACCACCGGCTCCCTCTCGGTCAATGGGGAGAGCGGCTTCCGCGAAGGCTTCGCCCCCCTGCTGCCGGACACGGCGCTTCCGCTCGGCGACCTGGACGCGCTGCGCCGTGAGCTGAGGCGCGGCGACGTCGCGGCCCTTGTCGTGGAGCCCGTCCAGGGGAAAGGCGTGCACGCCGCGCCGCCCGGCTATCTGCGCGGGGCGCAGGAGCTGCTGCACCGGCACAAGGCGCTTCTGATCGTCGACGAGGTGCAGACGGGCCTCGGCCGGACCGGGGACTTCTACGCCTACCAGCACGAGGAGGGTGTGGAGCCCGATCTGGTGTGCGTCGCCAAGGCGCTCTCCGGCGGCTATGTGCCCGTCGGCGCGACCCTCGGCAAGGACTGGATCTTCCGCAAGGTCTACTCCTCGATGGACCGGGTCCTCGTCCACTCCGCGAGCTTCGGCTCCAACGCCCAGGCGATGGCGGCCGGGCTCGCCGTCCTGACGGTGATGGAGGATGAGGAGACCGTCGCGAACGCCCGGCGCACCGGTGACCTGCTGCGCGAGCGGCTGGCGGCCCTGGTGGACCGCTACGAGCTGCTGCACGAGGTCCGTGGGCGGGGGCTGATGATCGGCATCGAGTTCGGCCGGCCGGCCTCGCTCAAGCTCCGCAGCCGCTGGACCATGCTCCAGGCGGCCCGCAAGGGCCTCTTCGCCCAGATGGTCGTGGTGCCGCTGCTCCAGAAGCACCGGATCCTCACACAGGTCTCCGGCGACCACCTGGAAGTGATCAAACTGATTCCGCCGCTGGTCATCGGGGAGGAGGAGGTGGACCGCTTCGTGGCGGCCTTCACGTCCGTCATGGACGACGCGCACAGCGGCGGCGGACTGATGTGGGACTTCGGCCGGACGCTGGTCAAGCAGGCCGTGGCCAACCGCTGACCGGCCGGGGAGCCGAGAATTGCCTCTGAGGTAAGTTATTTGCCTCAGAGGAAAGATCCTGGCCCAATGGAGACATGAACCCTCTGGACGAAGGGGTGCCGGACGAGCTCCCCGGCGTCGCACCCCGACTGCGCGACCTGCGCCGCGACCGCGGCCTCACCCTGGAGACCGCCGCCGGCCGGGCCGGACTCTCCCCGGCCCATCTCTCCCGGCTGGAGACCGGCCGCAGGCAGCCCTCGCTGCCGATGCTGCTGGGCCTCGCCCGTATCTACGGTACGACGGTCTCCGAGCTGCTCGGCGAGCAGCCGCCCGAACGTGACGCGATCGTGCGCGGCGGCGGCTTCGACGGGGCGGAGGCCGACGGCTGGATGTACCGGCAGGCGGGCGGCTCCGGCCGCGCGATGCAGGCGCTGCGGGTGCGCGTTCCGTACGGGGCCCAGGGCGACCTGGTCCGGGTCCATCCCGGCGAGGAGTGGCTGTACGTCCTGGAAGGGCGGCTGCGGATCGCGCTCGGCGACACCGTCCACGACCTCGAACCCGGCGACAGCGCCCACTTCGACTCGCTCACCCCGCACCGGATCGCGGCTGTGGACCGCTGCGGCACGGAGCTGCTCTTCGTCCACACCTTGCTGCAGAGTCCCGCCGCCGAGCTGTGCCTCGGCAACGCCCTCCACGCGCGCTGACCGGCCGACCCGGCCGGCTCCCTCCTTCGCTCCACCGGCCGCGAGGCCGACAGAGAGGACCGTCATGTCAGATTCCGAACACTACGACCCGCTGGGCCCCGGCCGCCGCGCGAACGAGGACCCGCAGGAGAAGCGGATGCCGCGCGGCGTCGTCATCCGGCTCTTCGCCTATCTGGTGGCGGGCCACATCATCGCGGGCTTCCTCTACCTGCTCTTCGTGGTGGCCGCAGGCAAGTGAGGGCCCGTCCGGGTCAGCCCTCCTCGAGCAGGCGTTCGCGCAGCCGCTCCCGGGTCTCGGGGGATACCTTCAGCCCCCGCGCCAGGTAGCGGTCCGTCGTTCCCCAGTTCTCCTCGATGGCGGTGAAGGCCGCCGCGAGGTAGGCGGGCCGCGCCCCGAAGAGCGGGTCCAGCAGCTCCATCACCTCCGGCGGCATGCCGGTCCCGGGGGCGTCGGAGCGCTTCACGGCGTAGCGGCGGTGGAGGTCGTCGGACTTGAGGTAGTCCTCCTCGATCGCCTCCGGCTCGACGCCGACCGCCAGCAGGGCGACCGCGATCGAGAGACCGGCCCGGTCCTTGCCCGCCGCGCAGTGCATCAGGGCGGGGACGCTGTCCTCGGCCAGGGAGTGCAGCACCCGGCTGTGCTCGGCGGTGCGGTCCTCGATCGTCGCGCGGTACATCCGGATCATGCGGTCGGCGCCCTTGCCGTTCGCGAGGACCGAGCGCAGCTGCTCGATGTTCCCGTCGCGCACCAGTCGCCAGAACTCCGCGCCGTCGGCCGGGTCCGAGAGTGGAATGCTGACATTGCGGACACCGGCCAGCTCGATGTCGTAACCGTCGAGCCGGTGGTCGGTGGAGTGGCGGAAGTCGAAGATCGTGTGCAGTCCGAGCCCGCCGAGAAAGACCGCGTCCTCGGCGGTGGCGTGCGCCAGGTGGCCACTTCGGTAGAGCCGCCCGAAGGCGGTGCGCCGCCCGTCCGCGGTGGGGAGCCCGCCCACGTCGCGGAAGTTGCGGACTCCGCTCAGCACGGTCTCTGTCGGCGGGACCTGCGGCACCTGCTGCGTCACGGTGGCTCCTGGGATCTCTGGCGTCGGCGCCCCTCGCCGGCGAGAGGCGCTCCTGTGACGATACGACATCGATCAGACGGAAAATCAGCACGGCCGCGCACCCTGGTGAGGTGTCGGGACGGCCGGGCTGACCCGGCGTCAGGAGCGAAGCGAGCCAGGTGTCCGTATTGGTGCGTTTCGTAGAACATGCCCCGCTAATGGGGGAGATGAGATTTGAGGGGTGAGCGGGATCATACCCGTGACGGTCCGTGGTGAGAGTGCCCCGGAGTATTCCCGTTGCCCGCACGGAAACCCAAGATCCGTAATCCACGGAGGGTGACGGGAAAACCGGAGCGATATCGAACCGATGATTCCGATGCGCAACCGACGGCTTGTTCCGCTCGTCCTGACTCGTTTACGGTCGCCGCAATCCGGACGGACCGCCTAATCCTGCCGCCGCCCGGAATTCGCACCCACCCACTCACACGTGGCAGGAGCGGGGGAACCAGGTAAGCCGCCGATCCGGAGCGATCCGGACCGGCTCGGGGTGAAGTCGTGGCAACGCGACCGGGCATCTCCAGCCCGAACCCGACAGCTCACCTCGCAGGCGCCGGAGAGGAACTTCCCCATGCCCGCACAGGGTAAGCACCGTCGTCCGAAGTCCGGCCCGATCTCCCGCGGCGTACTCGCCGCAGGGACCGGCGGGGCCGTACTCGCCCTTCCGTTCATCGGCGCCACCGTCGCGAACGCCGCGGACCAGGCCGCCCCGGCCTCGAAGCCCGCCGCCTCGGTCGCCGCCGCGCACACCGCGCCGGCCACCGCCCCCGCAGCGTCGAAGGCCACCCCGAAGACGTACGCCGTCGTATCCGGCGACTACCTGGCGAAGATCGCGGCCGAGCACCAGCTCAAGGGCGGGTGGGAGAAGCTGTACCAGGACAACCGCTCCACCGTCGGCGAGAACCCCGGCCTGATCCACCCGGGCATGAAGCTGACCCTCGGCGCCAAGGGCTCCGCCCCGGCCGAGAAGTCCGCGGCTCCGAAGGCCGCCCCGAAGCAGGCCGAACCGGCCCCGAAGGCCGCGCCGAAGGAGGCCCCGAAGGCGGACACCGTCTCCGCCGACGACTCCGGCAGCTCGGCGCGGACCGGCTCCTCCGAGGCCACCGGCTCCGGCTGGTCCGCCCCGCTGGCAGGCGCCAACGTCACCACCCAGTACCGGGCTTCCGGCGCCAGCTGGTCCAGCGGCTACCACACCGGCTCGGACTTCCAGGCAGCCTCCGGCACCCCCGTGCTCGCCATCGGCCCGGGCACCGTGGTCTCGGCCGGCAACAGCGGCTCCTACGGCAACGAGGTCGTCATCCAGCACGAGGACGGCATGTACTCCCAGTACGCCCACCAGTCCTCGCTCAGCGTCTCCGTCGGCCAGACCGTCACCGGCGGCCAGCAGATCGGCCTCTCCGGCTCCACCGGCAACTCCACCGGCCCGCACCTGCACTTCGAGGTCCGCACCGGCCCGGGCTACGGCTCGGACGTCGACCCGATCGCGTACCTGCGTCAGCACGGCGTCTCGGTCTGACCGGGCCCGGCGAGAAGTGATCGAGGGGCGGTGCGCGGCGGCGCACCGCCCCTCGACTTATTCCGGCTTTACCCAAACTGACCAGGTGGTCTATCTCACCACCAGTCAACCCCGTATTACGGTCGCGTAGGTCACATCGCACGATGCAGGATAAACGCTTGTGGCAGACGATTCGAGAAACACCCAGCAGCACACCATCGGGTCGTACGCGGCGATCGGCGACAGTTTCACGGAGGGCGTCGGCGACCCCGGCCCCGCCGGGACATATCTCGGCTGGGCGGACCGCTTCGCGGTGCTCCTCGCCGACCGGCTCCCGGCCCCCGACGCGGTGGCCGGCTCCGAGGACTCCCCGCACGGGGACTTCCGCTACGCCAATCTCGCCGTACGAGGACGTCTCCTCGACCAGATCGTCCAGGAGCAGATCCCGCGTGCCAAGGAACTGGCCCCCGACCTGGTCAGCTTCTGCGCGGGCGGCAACGACATCATCCGGCCCGGCACCGACCCCGACGACCTCGCCGAGCGCTTCGAGCGGGCGGTCGCCGACCTGAGCAACGCCGTCGGCACGGTCATGGTCACCACCGGCTTCGATACCCGGGGCGTTCCGGTGCTGCGCCACATGCGCGGCAAGATCGCCACGTACAACGTCCATCTGCGGGCCATCGCCGACCGTTACCACTGCCCCGTGCTGGACCTGTGGTCACTGCGTTCCGTGCAGGACCGGCGCGCGTGGGACAACGACCGGCTGCACCTGTCGCCCGAGGGCCACACCCGCGTAGCGCTGCGTGCCGCACAGGTACTCGGCCACGACGTGCCCGCCGATCCCGACCAGCCCTGGCCGCCCCAGGCCCGGCGCACCCCCTTCGACGCACGGCGCGACAACATCCAGTGGGCCCGCGAATACCTCGTGCCCTGGATCGGCCGACGGCTGCGCGGAGAGTCCTCCGGCGACCACGTCGAGGCGAAGCGCCCGGACCTGCTGCCGCTGTAGCGGTCCAGCCGGTCAGGGCTCCAGCAGGGGAAGCGCACGCCGGGACGGGCTCGGCACCACGACTGCCTCCGCCGGCCTGCCCGCACCGAAGGGATGCCCCGCCGGTATGCGCTCCAGGACACCGCCCGCGAACACGTCGTACAGCGGCAGCGACTCCAGGTGCGCATAGCCGATGTGGCAGTCGCAGACGGCGAGCGGACAGGTTCGCGGGCCGAGCGCCCGGCGATAGCTGCCGTCGTAGAGATTTCCCAGCTCCGTCTTGACGAAGTGACAGCGTCGCACCGTGCCGTCGCCGTCCACCGAGATCACCGACTCGCCGGTCCGGCAGGGCAGCCCCGCCGAACGGTGCGGATCACGGCTGTAGGGGAACAGCGGATCCAGCTCCGTCCACCGCGCCGCCTCCTCGTCGGTGTAGGTGTGCCCCTCGGCGGCGTTCACCCAGAGATAGACCTCCTCCGGCAGCGCGGCCCGCAACCGTCGCGCCTCCTCCAGATGGGCGTCGAAGCCCACCACCCCCACGCTGTAGCGGATCCCGAGCCCGGACAGCTCCCGGCACCGGCCGAGGAACCGCTCGTAAGGTGTCTGCCCCGGGTGGTATGTGCACCAGAGCGCGATCCGTTCCGGATCCGCGTCCGCCAGCCAGCCGGTACGGCAGCTCAGGTTCGTCTGGATCGCCACCCGCCCGATGTGCGGCACCCGCGACAGCTCGGTCAGCGCCCGCCGGTACCAGGAACGCACCAGGCCCTCGCCCCACGGGGTGAACAGCACGGACAGCCGGTCACCGGTCCGCGCCGCGGCCCAGCCGGTGAACCGCTCCAGCGCCTCCTGGTCGGCCGTGAGCTGCGCGCGGCTGTCCCGCCGCTTGGCGAACGGGCAGTACGGACAGTCGTAGTCGCAGGAGGCGAGCGGCCCCCGGTAGAGAATCGTCAGGTCCATGGCCCGGTCACTTCCGCTCGTACGCGGCCATCGCGGCCCGCACCCCGGGGGAGAACAGTGCGGGGCCCAGCGCGTCGGAGTGGGCGAGGCCCGACGGGGACAGCCTGAGCAGACCGTCCGGCGCCGACGCGTCCAGCCAGCCCCGGGCCGCGAACCCCGCCAGCTCGGCCGGGAAGTCAGCGCCCGGATCCGTGCCGAACCGTGCCCGGTAGTCCACCACCGGCAACCCCGCCGCCTGGAGCAGCGACTGCAGCAGATGCCTCCGTCGCGCCTCGCCGGCGTCGACGTACCGGCCGACCTCGGCCCGGGAGAAGTCATCGACAGCGGTGAAGCGGTCGATGATCGACCGGATCTCCCGCATGTCCACCGCGTAGTCGAAGGAGTAGTGCAGGGCCGCCGTGTACGAACGAGCCCCGCAGCCGAGGCCGATCATGCCGTCGGTCTGGCAGGCGTAGTCCTCAGGACCCTCCTGCTCCCGCGCGGCATCGGTCCGCCGGAACATCCTCATCGACACCTGCTCGTAGCCGTGCGCCAGCAGTTGGTCCCGCCCCACCGCGTACAGCCGCAGCCGCTGCTCGTCCCAGGCGGCCTGCTCCAGGGCCTTTGCCTCGGCGTCGGCCGCCGCGCCAAGGCGGTGCAGACCGGTGAGCGGGCGGACATACAGCGGATAGAGATACAGCTCCTCCGGCCGCCAGGCCAGCGCCGCGTCGAGCGAGGCCAGCCAGCTGCGTTCGGTCTGCCCGTCGATCCCGTAGATCAGGTCGATGTTCAGCACCGGGATGCGGGCCTCGCGGATCCGGCCGAGCGCGGCCTCCACATCGGCGCGGCGCTGCGGGCGGACCGCCGCCCGTGCCTCCTCGTCCACGAAACTCTGCACACCGATGCTGATCCTCGTCGTGCCCCGGTCGGCCAGCACCGCCAGCCGGTCCGCCGTCGCCGTGGACGGGGAGGTCTCCACCGACAGCGGCACCGAGCGCAGTTCGGCCCCCATCCGCTTCTCCGCTATGTCGCAGAGCCGCTCCAGCTCCCCGGCGGTCAGGAACGTCGGCGTGCCGCCGCCGAACGCCGCCGCGGCGAACCGCACCGGCCCCTCGTCACCCAGCGCGTCCCGTACGGAATCGGCCTGCCGCTCCAGCGCGTCCAGATAGCGCGTCGTCAGCTCCTCGGGCGCGCCGATCCGGGTGAAGAGGTTGCAGAAGCCGCAGCGGACTTCGCAGAACGGTATGTGGAGATAGAGGGAGAGCGCGTCCTTGGGCTCAGCCGCCCACAGCGACCGCAGCGACGGGCGGTCCACCAGCGGCCGGTAGGCCGTCTTGTGCGGATAGGCGTAGACGTAACTGTCGTAAGGCCGGACTGCGGGGAGCGTGGCGGCGCCCGTGTCCGCGGCGGCGGTGGTCATCGGGCGGCCCCTTGGTCGAGTGGTGCGAGTGGTTCTACAGGGTGGAGTGGTGCGAGCGGTTCTACAGGGTCGGGTGGTTCGAGGAAGAAGTGGGCGTACGGGACGGTCCAGACGGTCGGGTGGCCGAGCCGGTGACCGGTGTAGCCGTCGTCGCCGTAGGCGGTGCCGTGGTCGGAGCAGACGATGGCGAAACACCGGCGGCGGCTGCTCGCAGCGGCGAAGAGCCGGCCGATGTGCCGGTCCACGTACTCCAGGGCCGCCGCGTGCGTGGCCCGGGAGTCGCCCGCCTCACGGGTCGCCCCGGGCAGATGGAACCAGTTCGGTTGATGCAGGGCGGACACGTTGACGAAGAGGAACAGCCGCTGCTCCCGGGGGAGCGCCGCGACGACCCGCTCCGCCCGGGCGACCTGCTCCTCGAACGAGGTCGGCGAGGCGACGCCGAAGCCGGGCTCCCAGTGGCTCTCCTGGAACATCCCGGGCAGCACCGAACCGAGCGGCCCCTGACGGTTGAAGAAGCCGACGCCGCCGACGCACACCGTGCGGTAGCCCTCGGCGGCCAGCCCCGACACCAGATCCGGCGTGTCGAACACGAACGTGCCGTCCGCCGTCGTCTCACTGCCCGCGAACCGCGCCGCGAACAACCGGGGATGCGGCCCCGGGGAGGCGGGCGTCGGCAGAAACCCGGCGAACATCGCCTGGTGCGAGGCGTAGGTGAAGCTGCCCGGAGCGTGCCGCTCCTCCCAACCGCCCCCGGGCAGCTGCCGGGCGAGGTTGGGGATGCGCCCGGCGGCCGCCAGCTCGACGGCGACGTCGTGGCGCAGGGTGTCCAGGGTGACCAGCAGCAGATCGTGGCTGCCCACGACCGCGCCCATGTCGGGCCGGCCGGACCCGCCGGGCAGCGGGGACGTGTCGGGGTCAGGAAGAGGTGACGGCACGGTGGTTCCTTGCTCGGTCCAGTACGTCGGCGACCTGCGCCGCATAGGTGTCCAGGCCCTCGGCGCCACTGCCCGGCAGACCGGTCAGTCCGGGCAGCAGATCGCCGAAGGCGTTGACCTCGCCGACAGCGAAGCGCCGCCAGCCGGCCGTGGGCAGAAGGTCGACGCCCACGCAGGGCGTCGCGGGGAAGCAGGCCGCCGCCCGCTCGCACATCGTCAGCGCCTCGCGCCAGCAGCCGCCGACGGCCGCCATGGCGGCCCGGACCTCGTCGAGGTCGCCCCGCGCCCCGCCCAGATGCAGATTGGTCATGGGGCTCGTGCTCGTCCGCACCACGGCGTGCGTCGCCCGGCCGCCGACCACCACGATCCGCAGATCCGCGGCCCGACCCCGCTGGGACGCCTTCGGCAGCCAGCGCTCGATGTGCAGCCCGTCCGGGGCCAGCGCGTCCACGACCGCGCCGACCTCCGCCTCAGAGGTGTAGCGCCGCACCCGAAGCGAGTTGAACAGCCGCCCCGACGCGTCCCGCTCCACGGAGGTGCTCGCCCGGATCCGGCCGGGACCCGCCGTCTCCACCGCCAGCACCCCTGAGGCGGAGGAGCCGTGCGCGAGTTTCACGAACGCCCGGGGCATCCGGTGCTCGCGCAGCAACTCCCGTACGTCCGACCAGCCGCGCACCGGGACCGCCCCCGGTCCGGACGTCGGTGAGGCGGGCACGGGGACGCCCGCGCGGTCGAGAAGCCCGTGGCACAGCCGCTTGTCGAAGAGCACGGCGATGTCACCGGTCGAGCCCAGCACCTCGGCGCCCGCGGCCGATGCCGCGCCCGCCACCGCGTCCACCGCCGCGGTGAAGCGCGCGTACCACCGGGCCGAACCCTCCACCCGGGTCGGATCGTCGACCCCGCGGAGCAGCCGCTCCACCTCGGCGTCCTCACCGGGCGAATCGATCCGTACGCTCTCGCCCGCCGCGAACACCGCCCCGCCGCGCAGCACCTGGAGCCAGGGCACCACCCGGGCCGACGGCAGTCCTGCGGAGCGCACGGCCTCCTCGAAGAAGGAGACCCGGCGGTTGTCCGGATTGCCGACGACGGCGAAGCGCGGCACCGGGCCGTCCCCGCCGCTACTCACTGACCGCGACATAGCGTTCCGGTTCGTCGTCCGGGTCACCGTAGTCCTCCTCGGCCTCGCCGGCCTCGACTACGGCCGGGGCGCACGCGGTCCTGACGCGGTTCAGCAGTGGCTCGGTGAGGTAGTGGTGGCGCAGGTCGAGCGTGGACAGGTGGTTCAGGGGCTGCCCGTTGAGCAGGGCCTCACCGCCGGTGTCGCTCAGGGTGCCCATCGACAACGCCAGGGTCTCCAACTGGGCGACGACGGGCGCGGAACCCAACGCGACGGCGATCTCGTCCTGGATCTCGCTGTTCTGCAGTCCCAGGTGGCGCAGCCGGGGGAACACGCCGCCCGACAGGACCGGCCGGATGTCGTCAATGGTGGCATCGCCGCCGTACCACGAACTGCCGAACCACAGCTCCAGCCGCTCCAGCGCGGGCAGTTCGCTCGCGGCGACCGCCCGCACCAGCTCGCCCGGCAGACCTCCGGACTCGAAGCGCAGCGACTTCAGTGACCCATGGCTCAGTGGGCTCAGCTCCAGCCCCTCCTGGCCACAACCGCGCACGGCGAACTCCTCCAGCAGCGGCAGCGCTTCGAGCACCGGGGTGATGTCGCACATCCGCAGCCAGGACACCTCGCACTCCTCGCCCACCACATCGGCGAGGAAGAGCCCGCGCAGCGCCGGGAAGCGGACCGCGTGGGAGACGATCAGCTCCATCACCGGGGCGAACGGCGTGTACTCCTCGTTCCACCAGGGGCCGATGACGAGTGCCCGGACCCGGGTCGTGTCCACCGTGTCCAGGAACTGCTCCCACCGGGTGGCGAAGCCGGCCTCCTCGCCGTAGTCGCACACCAGCCGCCAGGCCACGGAGTCGGCGGCGGGCAGGGACCCGGACGACGGCTCCGGGGTGTGGACCGGCAGCCCGTGGAAGCGGTCGAGGTGCTGGATGCCGAGATTCGTCATGACACCTACTCCGATACGGCGGTGTAGCGGCCCTCGGCGCCCCGGTCGCCCCAGGGCTCGCACTTCTCGGAGAGATCGACGCGCACCCCGTGCGGCTCCAGCGCTGAACGGACCCGCTCCGCCATCGCGTCGGTGAGGAAGTGGTGGTGAAGATCGAGAAGTTCCAGCTGGGTCAGCGGCTGCCCTTCGAGGAGGGCGGCCGCTCCTTCGTCCCCCAGTGTCCCGTTCGACAGGTCGAGAACCCGCAGTCGGGCGACGACCGGAGCCGAGGCGATGGCCGAGGCGATCTCGTTCTGGATCTCGCTGTTGCGTACGCCCAGGTGGTTCAGCCGGGGGAAACGGGTGCCGGAGAGCAGCGGAGCGAGGTCGGTGACGTCGGTGTCCCCTTCGTAGGAGGACACTCCGAGCCAGAGGTCCAGCCGCTCCAACGCGGGCAGTTCGCTGTCCAGCACACCGCGCACCACCTCGACGGGCAATCCACCCGCCTGGAGGGTCAGCGACCGCAGCCGCCCGTGTTTCGTCGGTGGGAACACCAGGTCGGAGCCGCCGCGCGCGCCGAGCTCCGTCAGGGCGGGGAAGGCGGTCAGCAGCGCGGTCACGTCCGACTGCTGGATCCAGGTGATCTCGGCCTGCTCCGCCTCCAGGTCCCCGACGAACACCGCCTCCAGCGAGGTCAGCCGGTCGGCGGCGGCGATCACCAGGCGGACCGGCACGGAGGAGTTCTCCTCGTACGCCTCGCCCCACTGGCCGATGATCAGGGCCCGGACGCCGGCCGGATCGACCGCTCCGAGGAAATCGGCGAACTCCTCCTCCCAGGGCCGGTCCTGGCCGTCGTCGCCGTACGGGTCGACGGAGACACGCCAGGCCACAGCATCCGCGGCGGGCCGGGAGCCCCCGTCGGGTGTGTGCTGGAAGTCGACGACCGGAAGGCCCCCGAACTCGTGCAGATGCTGCGCACCGTACATGGCCCTGAACTCCTGATCCTGGGGACGGCTGATGTCCGCAAGGTGTATCAAGCCGCACTGACAACGCCGCGACCGGGACCCGTCCACGGGCGTCGCGAGGGCCCGTTGTCAGACCCTGTCCGTAGCGTTTTCCCATGGTCGGCACAGCGGGTGCCGCGACCGAGGGGAGACGTCTGTGTACCGGCAGGGCGATGTACTGATCATGGAGTTGGAGGAGTCGGCGGTGCCTACCCCCTTCCTGGAGGCTCCGGGCGAACTGCGCGACGGGCGGGGTCGGCTGGTGCTCGCGCTGGGCGAGGTCACCGGACACGCGCACGCCGTGCAGGGCCCGGGTCGGCTGATCCGGGAAGCGGGTCCGTTCGGCCCGATGCTGCTCCATCTCCCCGAGGGCGGGCGGGTGGTGCACGAGGAGCACGCGGTGATCCCGCTCCCCAAGGGCTGGTTCCGCGTCGTGCGGCAGCGGGAGTACGCACCCGGCGCGATCCGCATCGTGGCCGACTGACCGCTCGGCCGTGCCGGAGCCGGCACGGTTCTCCACAACGAGCACGGCGTATCCAGAGCGAACAGGGCCTTTCAGAGCGAGCACGGCCCATGCAGAACGAGCACAGCCATGCAGAACGAGCACAGCAGAGGACGGGGACAACCGATGCAGAACGTGAATTCCTGGCGGAGCGTGGCGGCGGCGACCGGCCGGGCGGACCGGGCGGCGGCCGAGGCCGGCGTGCGGCTCGCCTATCGCACCGCCGGCCTGGCCGAGCCGGACCGGATCATCTGGGCCGCATCGCCCCGGGCCGCCGTCGAAATGGTGGAGAAGCTGGCCGACGCCGGACGGTCGGTGCGCGAGGAGATCCGCACCCGCCCGTGGGCCGATGAGCGCCGCCGGATGTACGACGAGCTGGGCCCGGCCGGCTGGTCGGCGCTCTGGTCCGCCACCGGAGCCCAGCTCTGGGAAACCACGGGCGCACTCGCCGAGCGCATACGGACCGGTGTCGTCGCCGGCCTGGCGCCCCGGCCGGAGGACGAGGGGGCCGTCCGGCTGGTGCTCCTGGACGCCGTGCTCGGCCAGCACGACGCCGCCTGGCTTGCCGCCTTCGACGGGCGGGGCGACCGGCTGACGGGCCTCGCGGAGGTGGCCCGCAACGCCGGCTGGTGGTGGCCCTACGAACACGCCGTCGTCATCAGCGAGCGGCCCGACGTCCTCCACCGTGACGAGGCGGGTCGGCTCGACCACGGCGAGGGACCGGCCCTCGCCTACGGGGACGGATTCGCTCTCCACGCCTGGCGCGGTATGCCCGTTCCCGCCGCGTTCCTGGCCGAGCTGTCCTCCCTCACGCCCGAGCGGATACGCGCCGAGGAGAACGCGGAGCTGCGCCGCGTGATGCTGGAGTACTACGGCTACGACCGGTATCTCACCGAGTCGGGCGCCGAACCCGTCCACCGCGACGAGACGGGCATCCTCTGGCGCATCGCACTCGAAGGCGACGAGGACGTGGTGATGGTCGAGGTGGTCAATTCCACCCCCGAGCCGGATGGCACGTACCGCACCTACTGGCTGCGCGTACCGCCCGCCACCCGGACCGCGAAGGACGGGGTCGCCTGGACGTTCGGACTGGAGGGAGCGGTCTACGCACCGGTGCGCCAGACCTGACCCGAGGAGCCGGGGCAGAGGACCGGGCCGAGCAGCGGAGACCGAGGGACCGGGGGCCGGGGAGGGGTCGGCCGGGGCGACAACGGCGCGGCCGGTGCGCCGGGCGTTCGGGCGCGGACCTCAGCCGGTGGCGGAAGGGCCCGTTCCGTGGGGATCGGCGGCCGGCGAACCGGTCAGGTCCGCCAGGTCGATGCCCACCGAGGCCACATCGGCGATCCGCACGGAAGAGACCCCACGGGCCTCGATCTGCCCGACCGCCGCGCGCAGCAGCTCCTCACGCCGCTCCGCCACGTTCAACCGGACTCTGGCCACCGGGCCACCCCAGCCAATACGCCAGGTCAGCGACGGTGGGACGGCATCCGACGGAGGTAGGGCGGATGCCGCGCACCGGAATCCTCCGGACCGTCCGGACGTTGCATCCTGCATGACGCGAATCGAACCGGCACAGGAAGCACTGCTCCGTCTCTTCGGCGAGCACGACGGTGGAGTTCTGGTCACTCTGAAACAGGACGGACGCCCTCAGCTGTCCAACGTCAATCACGCCTTCTACCCCGAGGAGAGGGTGGTCCGCGTCTCGATCACCGAGGACCGCGCCAAGACCCGTAACCTGCGGCGCGACCCCCGGGCGAGCTATCACGTCACCAGTGACGACCGCTGGGCCTGGACCGTCGCCGACGGAACCGCCGAACTGACCCCGCCCGCCGCGGCGCCGGACGACGCCGCGGTGGAGGCGCTGATCACGCTCTACCGGGACGTCAGGGGCGAGCACCCCGACTGGGACGACTACCGGCGGGCCATGGTCGAGGACCGCAGGGTGCTGCTCACTCTGCGCATCGACCACGTCTACGGGCAACCGCGTGGCTGAAACAGCCGCCGGCCGTACCGGTTGCCCCGTTCAGCATCTTCTGGTCGCCCTGTCGTACAGGCCGACCATAATGAGACGACACCGACTCCCTCAGGAGATGTTGTGACCGGCGCTGACTACTTGCTTCCGTTCCGCACGAAACTGCGCTCGATGCGCACCGAGTCCTTCGGGGCCGATCCGGCCGGAGCGCGGATGGAGCGCATCCGCCGCTCGCCTCATTTCGTCGACGGAGCGTTCCAGAACCCGGTGGGGGCCCGGACCAGGCCCTCCGGATCCACCGTCGAATTCGCCAAGATCTACTTCCACAAGGAGCAGCGGGTCCGCAGAACGCCGACGGGCACTGTGCCCGTCCACGCCACGACCCTCGCCGATCTGGCGGCGCCCTCCGCCACCGGGCTCCGGTTGACCTGGATGGGCCATTCCAGTGTGCTGGCGGAGATCGACGGACGGCGGATCCTGTTCGACCCGGTCTGGGGCGAGCGCTGTTCCCCGTTCCCCTTCGCCGGGCCCAAGCGCCTGCACCCCACTCCGCTGCCGCTGGCCGCGCTCGGACCCGTCGACGTGGTCGTCATCTCCCACGACCACTACGACCACCTCGACCTGCCGACGATCCGCGCCCTGGCCGGTACCGACACGGTCTTCGCCGTGCCGCTCGGGGTCGGAGCCCATCTGGAGCGCTGGGGCGTCCCCGCGAGCCGGATGCACGAGCTCGACTGGAACGAGACCGCGACCGTCGCCGGAATCAGCCTCACCGCCACCCCCGCCCGCCACTTCTGCGGTCGCGGGCTGCGCAACCAACAGCACACCCTCTGGGCGTCGTGGGTCGTCACCGGCCCGGAGCACCGGGTCTACCACAGCGGGGACACCGGCTATTTCCCCGGTTTCCGGGACATCGGGGCCGAGCACGGGCCCTTCGACGCCACCATGATCCAGATCGGCGCCTACTCGGAGTACTGGCCGGACATCCACATGACCCCCGCCGAAGGCATGCGCGCCCACCTGGACCTCCAGGGCGGCCGCCCGCACGGTGTGCTGTTGCCGATCCACTGGGGCACCTTCAATCTGGCGCCGCACGCCTGGGCGGAGCCGGGCGAGTGGACGAAGGACGCCGGTGAGGAGGCCGGGCAGTCGGTGGCGTTCCCCCGGCCGGGCGAGCCGTTCGAGCCGGCGGGGAAGCTGCCGGCCGCGCCATGGTGGCGCGATGTGTCCTATCCGATGGCGCACCCGTGGCGGCGCCCGCAGGGTGCTGAGAGCGTGGCCGAGACGAGCAGGGGGGATATGGACCTCGCGGGTGAGCGGTGATGTCGGTCGGGGTGGTCGGGTGGTCGGGGACGAGCTCGGCCACCTCTCGTTGATATCGGCCGACGGCGAGAGCCGGTCGAGGTGAGGAAGACCGCACCGGCGGCAACCGAAACGACGTCCCCCAACTGCTCCCGCTGGTCCGAGCCGTCCCGCCGGCTCCACATCGCCCAGAGCCCTGGACGACCGCTACGAGACCGCCGCTGCGGCCACACCGCGCGTGCTCTGTACGAGCGCCCGGGCCCGCTGCACCTCGTCGGCGTCCTGGCAGCGAGTGACCGATTCGGAGGTCGGTGTCCGGGGCGGGCGCCACCATCCCGAGGCATGAGCAGAGTGGTCTGCGACCGTCCGTGCGCCGTTCGGGGGACGGACGGCATCCCCCCCCAGCGTTCCTCGGAGTCCTCGTCGCTCCACGGGCCGCTGAGGCAGTCCCGGGTGGTCACGGGTCCACGGGGCCGGCGGCGCAGGGGAGTACTCGCGTCGGCTTCGCCTCAGCGAGAGGGCGGGTCAACAGGAGGCCGAGCACGTGGCGGGCATCGTCGCGGCGGGCGGGATCGTGGGCCAGAACCGCGACGGCGGTGGCCAGGAGCAGAACCCAGTGCGTCCAGCTCCAGGTCGACCAAGGCACGGGCCGCGCGCCGCAAGGAGAACGACGCGCCTTCTGAAGCAGGACAACAGCCGGCGAACCGCCGCGCTCGCACCCAGCCGAGAACAGCGAGAGCGCCAGGAGCGCACCGCGCCTCGTCTCCACCAACAGGGAGGGATCCCCTGGGCGACCAGGACCCATGATCACTCAGCCGTCAGTGCACCGAGCGCAGTCGATCCAATTCTCCGCCTATCGCTTCGCGCATCAGGTCGTGCTGGGAGCCCAGCGCGAACTGCCCGTCGCTCCATCTGTCTCGGGGGTAGAGCCACACCGGCATACCCACCAGGCGGGACGGCTCCCACTGGAATCGCGGCCACACATGCGCATGCAGAAACCCGTCGGTGTTGCCCAGGATTTCCAGGTTGACCCGACGGAAGGCAGGGTCCAGACGGCGGCAGGCCCGCTCGACTGCTTCCCCGAGCCGGTCCATATCGGACAGGAATGCCAGCCGCTTGTCCCTGGGAAGGTCCGACAGTCTCCCTACCTCCGGATCATCCACCAGGAGCACCGAGTAGCCCGGCAGGAACTGCACATCACCGATCACCGCGAACCCCGCGTCCAAGCGCCGCAGCACCGTGGGGTTCTCACCTCGCAGTGCACTACCGATCCGATCTGTTTGCCAGTCATTGAGCATGGCCAGAACCTATCCGGCCGCGACCAGGCGATCGAGGACCTGTACGGGGCGGACACGTCCTTCGGTTCTGTCCTGCGGGGAGCGCTGACCGGATACGCGGCGAAGCGGCCCGCCCACGCCGCTCACCGCTGAAGGCCACCGCCGGGCCGCTCTTCCGGCCCTTGTCATGACCGTAGAAGCTGCCGCGACGGCAACTTCAAGCGCTGCGGCGAACAGCAGGGATCCGATGGGGAGGGCGGCACCGATCGGATGGTTCAGGTTGTAGACGTATCGACTTTGTTCCCAGTTGGAGCGGACTATCGGCTCGTCGCCATGGTCCTTGCTCATGTCCGGGAACCAAAGCGGTCGGCGCCGAAAGCCCTTCGGGGGTTGATGTGGTGTCAGGGTGTGTGCGGGGATCGGCTTGGGGGAGGTAGGGGCCGCAGGCGGCTCAGGTCGGTGAAGCGGCCAAGCCGTGGTCGTGCCGTCTTCGGCGGTACGGGTCAGAATCCTCGGGCTTCAACCTGAGGAGCACGTGAATCAACGGGGGCAGGGCCGGCCCGCGTTCCTGGCCGTGGCAGCCGTGGCAGCCGTGGCAGCCGTGGCAGCCGTGGCAGCCGTGGTGATGATGGCGTCGAGCCGGTCCCGGGTCTTCACCAGCGTGCTGACCTGGGCGTCGATGCGGCCCCGTTCGGCCGACAACCGGTCGAGCATCGCGGGGGTCACGTCACCTGTCTCGACGCACGGCAGCAGTTCCACGATCGCCCTGCTCGGCACCCCTGCGGCGTACAGCTGCTGAATCAGCTGGACGCGGTCGACCGCGCTGTCCTGGTACTGCCGCTGGCCGCTGGGGCTGCGTACCGAGGCCAGCAGATTCTGCTCTTCGTAGTAGCGCAGTGCCCGCACGCTCACGCCCGCCCTGGTGGCCAGCTCGCCGATGCGCATCAACGCCTCCTCCGTGACCTGGATCACGTTCCTTGCCTCTCACGTCAACGTCAGGTTTTAGCTTAGGCCGTGAACAGCCCGGACAGGAATCACCCCACCACTGCCAGGAGACCTCCATGAAGATCAACGGTTCCGTCGCCCTCGTCACCGGCGCCAACCGCGGCATCGGCAGGCACTTCGCCCAACAACTCCTGCAGCGGGGCGCCACCAAGGTCTACGCGACCGCGCGCACCCCCCAGCTCGTCAACCTCCCTGGTCTGGAGGTGCTGAGGCTCGACATCACCGATCCGGAGTCGGTCGCCGAAGCGGCGGGCGCAGCCTCGGACGTCACTCTCCTGATCAACAATGCCGGCGTCTTCACCCAGCAGAACCTCGTCACCGGGGACCCCGAGAAGATCCGGCTGGAGATGGACACCAACTACTTCGGCACCCTCAACGTGGTCCGGGCGTTCGCCCCCGTCCTGGCCGCCAACGGCGGCGGGGCGATTCTCAACGTCCTGTCGGCGATGTCCTGGCTCTCCTACGACGGGGCCAACGCCTACAGCGCGTCGAAGGCGGCGGCGTGGAGCCTCACCAACGGCATCCGCCTCGAACTCGCGGGCCAGGGGACCACGGTGACAGGTCTGCACCTGGCCAGCACCGACACGGACATGATGGCCGGGTGGGACGTGGAGAAGAACGACCCCGCCGACGTCGTACGCGCCGCCCTCGACGGCATCGAGGCCGGGAGGATGGAGATCCTCGCCGACGACAACTCCGTCCAGCTCAAGGCCGCCCTGTCCGTCGACCCGAGCGTGCTCTATCCGCAGACGGTTCCCGCCGCCTGACCGTTCAGCGGTCGCCTGACTGTCAGGGCACCGGGCTGCACCTGGACACGGTGCGCACCTGGCGGGGCCGCTTCGCCGACGGCGGCCTGCCGGCCCTGGCCGACCGCAAGCGAAGCGGGCGACCTGTCCGCTTCACCCCCGTGCGGGTCGCCGAGGTCAAGGCCCTGGCCTGCCGGCTCCCGGGCCGAGACCGGGGTCCCGCTCTCCGACCTGGACGATCTGCTGGCCCGGCTCGACCGGCACACGCTCACCGATCGCTGCCAAGAACCCTCCGTCGCCCTGGCTGCCTGATCAACCCCGAAGGACTTCCGGCACCGACCACTGAAGACTGTCCGGCGAGGCCGGGGGCAGTGATGAAGGTTTCGACATGCTCCCGACACCGCCCGCGACGCAACGATCGGCGGCCGGTGAGCGTCTCATCGGGTGTGATGGATCTTCCTGAGACCAGCAACCCCGTCGACGCCCAGGACGAGCACGAGTACGAGCGAGTGCGGTCCGGCCCACTGTGGCGCCATGCGCTGTGGATGGCGCTCGTCACCGCCGCCGGGCTGACGCTCGGGTGGCTGGGCGCCCTGTTCCGCATCGGCCCGGAGGAGTACGGCCTGCCGCCCGCTGCTCCGGGAGCGCTCTGGCCCTATCTGCTCGCCTGGGCCGTGATCGGCCTGGTGCTGGGCGCCATCCTGCGGTATGTGGCGGCCAAGGTGCCGGTCTACTCGCCGTCGGAGGTCCTCCTCGGCACTGTCATGATCGGCACCCGGTTGTCCCTCGGCTGGCGGCCGGAGCCCCTCGAAGTCGCGGGCCTGGCCGCGGTCGCGCTGTTCCTGGTGGCTCTCTGGTGCGGTGTCGCTCTGCGCGGGGCAGCCGTCGTACGACGGCCCCGGGGCGCTTCCGACGTGGCCTAGGTGTACTGACCTGTGAGGTCGGGGACGCGGCTGGCGGGTGGCTGGCCTTTGAGCGACACGCCGCGCGCTCCGGTGCCGGTGATGGGAGACAAGCCCGGAGCCCGGTGCACACTGGAACAGTCCCCGAATCGCCGTACGAAGGAGCGTGCAGTGGCACTCACCCGTGAAGAGCGCGAACAATTCCTCGCCGAACCCCACGTCGCAGCCCTGGCCGTCGTGTCGCGGGACAGTGACCGGGCCCCGCTCAACGTTCCCATCTGGTACCAGTACGCGCCGGGCGGCGACGTGCGTATCCTCACCGGCCGCACCTCCCGAAAGGCCGAACTGATCGGTGCGGCGGGCCGGTTCACGCTTCTGGTCGACCGGCTGGAGCCGACCGTCCGCTATGTGTCCGTCGAGGGGCCCGTCGTCGACACCCGCCCCGCCGTGCGCGCGGACCTGGAGGAGGTGTCGGCGCGCTACCTTCCGGCCGAGAAGGTCGCCGGTTACGTGGACTTCGCCTGGGAGAACCACGGCGAGCAGGTGGTGATCACCCTGCGCCCCGAGCGCTGGGTCAGCTCGGACCTCGGCCAGGTCTGAACCTCGGCCGTGCGGCCCGTGCACGTGGGGGCTCCCGGCGGACGGGGCCTTCCACGTGTGCCGACGCCGACACGCGGGGGAGGTGTACCCCATGCGTTCCTGGACCCTCGAGGACATGCCCTACCTCGGCGGTACCACCGCCGTGGTCACCGGTGCCAACAGTGGCATCGGCGCGGTGACCGTCCTCGTGCTGGCCCGCTCGGGCGCCCGTACCCTTCTCGCCTGCCGAGATCAGGAGCGCGGCCGATGTGCCGTGGAGGCGGTCCGTCGAAGCGCCCCGGGCTCGGACGTGCGGCTCGCCCGCCTCGATCTGGCGGATCTGAGGAGCGTGGCCGAGGCGGCGGAGGCCATCGCCAAGGAGGCGGACGGGCGGCTCGACCCGCTGGTGAACAACGCCGGAGTGATGGCCCTGCCGCCACTTCGTACGGCGGACGGCTTCGAGATGCAGTTCGGCACCGACCACGTGGGGCACTTCGCCCTGACGCTCCGGCTGCTACCGGTCCTCGGAGTCGAGGGTCCGGCACGCGTGGCGACTCTCTCCTCGCTCGGCCACCGTATCGGCCGGATCGCTCTCGACGACCTCAACGTCGAGCGTTCGTACAGCAAGTCGCGGGCCTACGGACAGTCCAAGCTCGCCAACCTGCTGTTCACGAACGAGCTGGACCGGCGGGCCCGTGCGACCGGTCGTGACGTGGTCGCGCTGGCGGCCCATCCCGGGCTGTCCGCCACGGAGTTGGGCCAGGCCGGGCCGCTTCCGGCCGGGCGGAACCGGGCCGCGAAGCTGGAGAGGATCTCGGGCCTTTACACCCAGCCGGCCTCGGCGGGAGCCCTGCCCGCCCTGAACGCGGCGACGCTGCCGGACGCCCCGGGGGCGGCGCCTACTACCGCCCCGCCCGCCGGGGCGAGACCCGGGGAGCCCCCGGCACCCGCCCGGAAGTCGCACCGTGCCCGGGACGCGTCCATGGCGCGGGCGTTGTGGGAGGAATCGGCCCGGCCGGCCGGACTGGACGCGGACGCCGTATGACGCTCACCCGGGCCGGTCCGGGGGGCATCGAAAACACGTCGTGCTTCCCCGAGGCGAGTTGGTAGGAAGTGGTGATGGAAACCAATGCGCTGGACCCCCTGGACCCTCTGGACGCCCTGGGCCGTCTGATCGCCGAGCGAGCCTGTGAGCGGCTGGTCATCGAGTTCGTCCGCACCCTCGATCTGGGCGAACCCGGTGACGTGGCCGAGCTGTTCACCCCCGACGGAGTGTGGGGATGGGCCGAGGGGGACCGGCGGATCGAGGGCCGCGACGCGCTGCGCACCTACTTCGGAGGCCGCCCCGCCAACCGCCTCTCGCGCCGCCTGTGCACCAACATCCTCGTGACCCTCAGGTCTGCTTCGACGGCGACCGCGAGCACGTACTTCACGACGTACCGCGTCGACGGTCACACCGGTGGCATGCTGTCGCCGCGCCTTCCCGTGCAGGTCGGGCACTACGAGGACACGTTCCGCAAGGCCGAGGGCCGGTGGCTTCTCGCCGAGCGGGCCCTGTTCCTCGACTTCGGAGGCCCGACCGAACGGCTGGGCCCGGGCGACCACCCCGCGCGAGGCGTAAAGCGCGAGGCGCTGAAGTCGGGGCCGCCCGGTGTGGCGAACGCCCGGTGCCCCTGCCCGGCCGAAGAATCTGCCGGGCAGGGGCGACGTACCGGACGAGCGTGCCGGGGGTCAGACCGCCGGAGCCGGGTAGGTCGGGTACTCCACCCCGGAGACATGCTGGACGACCCGGATGACCTGGCACGAGTAGCCGAACTCGTTGTCGTACCAGAGGTAGAGGATCGCGTTGTCGCCGTCGACCTTGGTGGCGCCCGCGTCGACGATCGAGGCGTGGCGCGAGCCGATGAAGTCGCTGGAGACGGCGTCGGGCGCGCTGATGAAGTCGATCTGACGCTTGAGCGGCGAGGCCAGCGACACGTTGCGGAGGTAGTCGAGGACCTCTTCCCGGGTGGTCTCGCGCTCCAGCCGCAGACTGAGGATCGCGATCGAGACGTCCGGTACCGGTACGCGGATGGAGCTGCCGGTGATCGGGGCGTGGAGGTCGGGCAGCGCTTTCGCCACGGCCGAGGCGGCACCGGTCTCGGTGATGACCATGTTGAGCGCCGCCGAACGGCCACGGCGGTCGGAGCTGTGGTAATTGTCCAGCAGGTTCTGGTCGTTGGTGTACGAGTGGACGGTCTCCACGTGCCCGCGCAGAACGCCGTACTCGTCCGCCATCGCCTTCAGCGGCGGGACGATCGCGTTGGTCGTGCAGGACGCGCAGGACAGGATCCGCTCGTCCGGCTTGACCGTGTCGTGGTTGACGCCGTGCACGATGTTGGGGACGTCGCCCTTGCCCGGTGCGGTCAGCACGACCTTGGCGATGCCCGCCCGGAGGTGCTTGGAGAGGCCCTCGCGGTCGCGCCACCGGCCGGTGTTGTCGATCAGGATGGCGTCCTTGATGCCGTACGCCGTGTAGTCGACCTCTCTCGGGTCGTCGGAGTAGATCACCTTGATCTCGTTGCCGTTGGCGATGATCTTGCTGTTCGCCTCGTCGACGGTGATCGTGCCCTGGAACTGGCCGTGGATCGAATCGCGCCGCAGCAGCGAGGCACGCTTGACGATGTCCTGGCCGGAGCCCTTGCGGACGACGATGGCCCGCAGTCGCAGGCCGTTGCCCGAGCCGGCCTTCTCGATGAGCAGGCGGGCCAGGAGCCGGCCGATGCGGCCGAAGCCGTAGAGCACCACGTCACGCGAGGCGCGGCGCTCGATCTTGTTGTCGCCCGTCGCGCCGGCGACGGCCTGCGCGGTGAACTCCTCGACGGAGAGTCCGCGCCCGTCGGCCCGGTACGTCGCGGCCAGCATGCCTATGTCGATCTGGGAGGGACCGAGGTCGAGCGTCGTCAGCGCCCGCAGGAACGGCATCGTCTCGGTGACGACGAGTTCCTCACCGGCGATCTGCCGGGCGAAACGGTGGGTCTTGAGGATGCTGACCACCGACTTGTTCACCAGGGAGCGGCTGTGCAGCAGGACGTTGACGTCCTGCTCGCGGTGCAGCTTCCCGATGATCGGGATCATCGACTCCGCGATCTCCTCGCGGTGCATCCAGTTGGTGAACGAGTCGTCATTGACAGTCACAAGTTTATCTTTCGAGCTAGGCGGCGCTCATATGGTAGCTGGCCGCGCCCTCGCCCCTTCGGGTGGTCCCCTGCCTGCGGGTGGACCCCGCGCCGGGGCTCCTTGTGCGGCCCCGGCAGGCCCGAAGTGTCCAGCATGTGGGCGGCCCGCAGGCGCCCTGGGGCGATTCGGGGTCAAGGCGGCGTAATCGGACGCGCGTGCGAGAGGTCATACCAGAGTGGGACGGATGGCGGGCAAGTTCGACAACTGCCCGTCGCGCATACGTCATTGACGACTACCGTGTGTGCCCGGTGATCAACGGTGGGCTCATAACGTTCGGGCCTGCCCGATCGATGACCCGCGCCTGACCGACCACCGTAGGGGCCACCGCATGGACGCCGGCACGACCGCCGATCCCCGGTGCCCTCTGTACCGAGGACGCTGATGTCTCAACTTCGCGCACCCGACGCGCGACCGGACCGCCGTGAAGGCGGGCGGCACGGCCGCCCCGGCACGCGCGCCCACTCGGCCACGAGCAGGCCGCGCGCCGCAGGGCCTCCAACCGACGCCCGCATACGCCCCCAGCTGTTGCGGACCGCACTGCTCCCGGCCATCGCCGCCGTGCTCAGCGGCGCCGCTGCCGTCATCTTCACCGTCCGCGCCGGAGCCGTCGCCGCCTCGCCCAGCCTCTGGGCGGCCCTCGGCGGATCCGGTGCACTCGCCGTCGCGGCCGTCGCCGCTGCCTACCTCGGCGCCAACCGCGTCGCGGGTCAGGTGCTCGACCGGGTCCTCGCGCTCCGGCGTGCCGGCGCCCAGGGCCAGGCCGAGCTGCAACGGGTGGTGGAACAGCTCCGCAACGGGGACGCCGTCACCGCCCTGCCGCCCGCGCAGCCCCCCGCACCCGGGGCCGATGCCTTCGACCTGCTCGGGCAGGAGATGGCGCGGGCCCAGGAAGCCGCCGTCGCCGCCGTCGTCCAGGCGTCCCAGCTCTTCAGCAGCACCGGCAACGAACAGAAGGTCGAGGTCTTCGTCAACCTCGCACGCCGGCTGCAATCCCTCGTCCACCGCGAGATCCAGATCCTCGACGAGCTGGAGAACGAGGTCGAGGACCCCGACCTCCTCAAGGGCCTCTTCCAGGTCGACCACCTCGCCACCCGGATCCGCCGCCACGCGGAGAACCTCGCCGTTCTCGGCGGGGCCGTCTCCCGGCGGCAGTGGAGCAACCCGGTCACCATGACCGAGGTGCTCCGCTCGGCCATCGCCGAGGTCGAGCAGTACCCCCGGGTCAAGCTGGTCCCGCCGATGGACGGCACCCTGCGCGGCCACGCCGTCGCCGACGTGATCCACCTGCTGGCCGAGCTGGTCGAGAACGCCACGGTGTTCTCCGCCCCGCACACCCAGGTGCTGCTGCGCGTCCAGCGCGTCACCGCCGGCCTCGCCCTGGAGGTGGAGGACCGCGGACTGGGGATGCCGGACCGCGAGCAGAGGCGGATGAACGCCCTGCTCTCCGACCCCGACCAGGTCAACGTCGCCCACCTGCTCCAGGACGGCCGGATCGGCCTGTTCGTCGTCTCGGCCCTGGCCCGCCGCCACGGCATCGCCGTCCGGCTGCAGAGCAACATCTACGGCGGTACGCAGGCGGTGCTGGTCCTTCCGCAGTCGCTGCTCGGGGCCGACCCCGACGCTCCGCAGCCGCCCGACGCCGTGCCCGTGCCGCCCCCCGGCGCCGTGCACCGGCCGCCCGTCGAGGCGGGGATCCCCGCCGCCCCGCCGCAGAGCGGTACGACCCGGCCGGCGGTTCCGGCCCAGGAGTCCTCGGACGGCTCGCACCAGGGGACCGGCCGCAGGCGCAACGGCAGCCCGCAGTCGTCGGCGGGCGATCACCGGCGGAACGGCGGCCCGCCACCGTCGGCGGGAGAGGCCCCGCCCCTCCCGCTGCGCGCCGAACGCATCGACCGCCCGATTCCGCACGCCTCCCCGCCCGAGCACGACGGCCGGCCCGCCCCGACTGCCGCCCACGAGTGCGACGACCGCCCCGATCCGTCCCGGTCCCGGCCCGAACTGCCCAAGCGGACGAACCAGGAGTCCCTCGTCCCGCAGCTGCGCGAAGCGCCCGCCCCGCGCGTCGAGGACGAGCATGCCCTGCACGATCCGGGTCTCATGGCGGCCTTCCGGCGCGGCGTCGATCTCGCCGAGGCCCAGACCGCCCAGGAGGAGAGCGCCGACGGCGGATACCGGGGCCCCGGCGGGACGGGGACCGGGGGGCAGACCGCCCTCGACGCCCCGCTGGAGTCCCTCTCGCCCCTTCCCGTACGCGGAGCCACCGCCACGCCCGACCTTCCCGGCCCGGCCGAGGCGTCGCGGCCGGACCAAGCGCTGCCCGCGACAGGCCTGCCCGTACCGGACAGCTACCCGCCCGACGCGTACCCGCACGACAGTCCCGCATACCAGCGCGGTACCTACGCCGAGAGCGCCCACGGCCGCGAACCGGGCGGGCCCGGAGCGTTCGCGGCCGACCCCTTCCTGCCGGGCCGGGTTGTCCCGGAACCCCGAAAAGACGCCACCTCCAAGGAGCAGACACCATGACGACCGAAATGCCGTCCGGTCAGGTCTCGGACCTGGACTGGCTGCTGAGCGGACTGGTCCAACGCGTGCCCTATGCACGCAGCGCGGTCCTGCTCTCCGCCGACGGGCTGGTGAAATCCGTGCACGGCCTGGACCACGACAGCGCCGACCACATGGCGGCCCTGGCCGCGGGCCTGTACTCGCTGGGCCGCAGTGCCGGGGCCCGCTTCGGCGACAACGGGGACGTACGGCAGGTGGTCGTCGAACTGGACTCCACGCTCCTGTTCGTCTCCACCGCCGGGTCCGGCACCTGTCTCGCCGTTCTCTCCGGGCGCGAGGCGGACGCCGCGGTGCTCGGCTACGAGATGGCGATGCTGGTCAAGAGCGTCCGCCCCTATCTGACGACCCCGCTGCGGCAGCCGGCCGGGGCGCCGTTCTCCGCGGGGCACTGAGGTGCCGGCCCCGCAGGACGGGCCGCTGCTCGATGACGCGGCCGGGCGGCTGATCCGGCCGTACACGATCAGCAACGGCCGCACCCGGCCGTCGACCGCGTTCGACCTGCTGTCCCTGATCATGGCCACGGGCATCGAGCCGGACATTCCGCTCGGCCCGGAGCACACCGTGGCCCTCGGCATGTGCGAAGGGCCGATGTCCGTCGCCGAGATCGCCGCGCACCTCCGGCTGCCCGCGGTCGTCGCCAAGGTCATCCTCTCCGACCTGGTCGCCTGCGGCGCGGTCACCGCGCACGCTCCCGCTTTCCACGACATGCCCACCGACCGATCCCTGCTGGAGGCAGTGCTCGATGGTTTACGACGACAGCTCTGATCGCACCCGAACCTCCGAGTTCTTCCCCGTGGCACTCAAGGTCCTGGTCGCCGGTGGATTCGGCGTCGGCAAAACGACGTTCGTGGGCGCGGTCAGCGAGATCGCCCCGCTGAGCACCGAGGAACTGCTGACCCAGGTCAGTGTGGGGACGGACAATCTGGAGGGTGTCGAATCCAAGACGGCCACCACCGTCGCCATGGACTTCGGCCGCATCACGCTCTCCGAGCAGCACGTGCTCTACCTGTTCGGCACACCGGGCCAGGAGCGCTTCTGGTTCATGTGGGACGAACTCTCCCAGGGTGCGCTCGGGGCCGTGGTGCTGGCCGACACGCGGCGCCTCGCCGAATGCTTCGCCGCCGTGGACTTCTTCGAACGGCGCGGCATCGGATTCATCGTCGCCGTCAACGAGTTCGACGGCGCCTACCGCTACGAACCGGACGAGGTCCGCGCGGCGCTCGACCTCGGGCCCGAGGTGCCCGTAGTCCTGTGCGACGCCAGGATCGCCAGCTCCGGTACGGGCGCCCTCGTCACCCTCGTACAACACCTCATCAACGCCACCACGGCGCCCGCCCCACTGCAGACATTCGGAGCCCACCCGTGACATCCTTCGCCACCGGCCGGATGCTCCTGACACCCACCGACCGGCATGGCCCGGCCCGCGCACAGCGGCTGCGCAAACTGGATCTCGGCGAACGCCCCGACGCCTCCTACGACACCTTCGACGCCTTCGCCGACAAGGTGGCCGAAGTCACCGCCACACCCTTCTCGATGGTCAACTTCATCGACGAGAACCGGCAGTTCTTCGCGGGACTGCACACCCCGGCGGGCAACCGCGCCGGCCAGGACCTCGGTTCGGCCGCGGCGGGCAGCCACCGCAGCAGCCGGTACATGGCCCGCGATCACGGCTACTGCCCGCACGTCCTCGTCCGGCGCAAGGCCCTCGTCCTGGACGACGTCTGCGACTACCCGCGCTTCGCGGGCAATCCGGTAGTGGACGACATAGGCATCCGCTCCTACCTCGGGGCGCCGCTGATCGACCGTACCGGCATCGCGCTGGGCACCGTCTGTGCCGTCGACACCGTGCCGCGCCCCTGGGGGCGGGCCGGGCTCGACACCATCAAGTCGCTCGCCCATGAACTCGTCCGCCAGATCGACGACCGGGAGTGCCACCACCCTCTCTGACGGCCCTCCGGGCGGTGCCGTGCTTCAACTCCCGTGCGGAGCGGCGGTGCTGCTCCGAAGAACCACGTTCCCCTCGATCCGCAGCACCCGGGAGCGCCCCGCACCCGACGGTGTCCGCAACGCGAGGGCGATCACCTGCTCGCCCATCTCCGTGAGCGGCAGCGCCACCGTGGTCAGCGGCGGAGACACCTCACATACGACAGGGATGTCGTCGAACCCCGCGAGCGACGTGTCCCCGGGGACGCGCACGCCGGCCTTCCGCGGCGCGGCGAGCGCGCCGACGGCCATCACGTCGGTCACCGCGAACACACAGGTCGGCCGCGAGCCCCCAGAGCCATGTAGCTGCCGTGCCGCCGCGTGTCCGCCCTCCCGGGTGAACGCGCCGCGCACCACCCGCTCCAGGGTGATGCCCGCCCGGGCGAGTCCCTCGCGCAAGCCCGTCAACCGGTCAGCCACCATGGTCAGTTCGGGAGGTCCGCTCAGCACCGCGAAGTCCCGGTGACCCAGCGCCACCAGCGACGCCGCGACGTTGGGGATGTAGCCGAGGAGTTCGGCCGCCGCGCGCACCCGCCCGCGCAGGTCGTCGCGGACCCGGGTGGTGGCGTTCAGTGCCCGGGACGCGGTGGCCAGCGAGACGCCCGCCTCACGCGCCACCGCGTCGAGCGTCACCTGGGCGGCGGGGGCCCGTCGTCGCGTATCGGGGTGGACCGGTGCTTCCCGTTCACTCAACTCGACCCCAGGGGTGCGGTGGTGGCAGGGCCCCGAAACCTCGGGACGACCTCTTGACCGTGTGAGGGAGCAGTCATTAGCGTGGCGGCACCTTGCCAGAAAGCGCTTTCTGCAAGCGCCTTCACGGGAAGAGTCCACAGCGTCGAAGCATGCACAGGTCTCCACAACTGCCCCCGAAGTCCAGGGAGTTCATCGTGAGCCAGAGTGCGTTGGCCAAGCGCCCCGCCGATGTGGCGGGCGTCGCCCGTCGGGACGGCCCCACGACCGGGGAACGGATCGCCCGCGCGGCGGAGCAGAGCTGGCGGCCCCTCACCCTGCTGCTGGCCGCCCTGGTGGTCTGGTGGGTGATCGCGGCCGTCGAGCTGATCGAGCCCTACCTCGTGCCGTCGCCCGGCGCCACGCTCGACGTCCTCACCTCGAAGACCGGGTACCTCTGGCAGCACACCTGGGTGACGACGTACGAGACGCTCCTCGGCTTCGTCATCGCGGTCGCCGTCGGTGTGTTCGCCGCGGTGGTGATGGTCCACTCCTCGACGGTGGAGCGCACGCTCTACCCGATCCTCCTCTTCGCCCAGGTCGTGCCGAAGATCGCCATCGCCCCGCTGTTCGTGGTGTGGCTCGGGTTCGGCATCGCCCCCAAGATCCTCATCGCCGTCCTCATCGCCTTCTTCCCGGTGGTGATCTCGATGGTCACCGGGCTCAAGGCGGTCGACCCCGAGATGCTCCAACTGTCCGCCACCATGGGGGCGAAGCCCTGGCAGACCTTCGTGAAGATCCGGTTTCCGGCGTCCTTGCCGCACCTGTTCTCCGGGCTCAAGGTGGCCGTCACCCTCGCGGTGACCGGTGCGGTCGTCGGCGAGTTCGTCGGGGCGAACGAAGGGCTCGGCTACGTCATTCTCCAGGCCAACGGCAACCTCGACACCCCGATGCTCTTCGCGGGGCTACTGGCGATGTCGCTGATCGGCGTCGTGCTGTTCGTCATCGTCGAGATCGCCGAGAAGCTGCTCCTGCCATGGCACGCCGGCCGGCGTGAGTCCTCGGCCACCACGTTCTGAACCCCCGTCGCGAGAAGGGCCAGCCCATGCATGCGCGCAGACTCCTGATCGGTGTCGTACCCCTCGCCCTGGTGGCCGCCACCGCCTGCGGCGGCGAGGACGCGTCGACCAGCACCAGTGACTCCGGCGAGGAGCTGGACAAGGTCACGCTGACGCTCAACTGGTATCCGTACGGCGAGCACGCGCCGTTCTACTACGGCAAGCAGCAGAGAATCTTCGAGAAGCACGGTATCGACCTGGACATCCGGGCGGGCCAGGGCTCCCAGAAGACGGTCCAGGCGACGGCCGCCGGGCAGAGTGACTTCGGCTGGGCCGATACCCCGGCCCTGCTCGCGGGCGTCGACCAGGGCGTCAAGGTGAAGAGCCTCGGCGTCTTTCTCCAGACCACCCCTGCCTCCGTGCAGTCCTTCGACGCCAAGGGCATCGACGGGCCGGCCGATCTGAAGGGGCGGACGATCGCCGGGACGGCCGGGGACGCGCTGTCCAAGACCTTCCCGATCTTCCTGAAGAAGAACGGCATGGGGGAATCGGACGTCACCGTCCAGAACACCGACCCGGCGGGCAAGATCGCCGCGGTGATCTCGGGGAAGACCGATGGGCTGCTCGGCTACGCGAGCGACCAGGGGCCGATCATGCGGGACAAGGCGAAGAAGCCGGTCTCCTACATCCGGTTCTCCGAGCACGGACTGAACTTCTACTCCAACGGGCTGCTCGCCGGGCAGAAGGTCCTCAGCTCCAAGCCGGAGGTGGCGGAGCGCATGGTGAAGGCGGTCAGCGAGGCGTGGTCGGCCGCCGCGACCGCGCCCGAGCCGGCCGTGGCGGCGATGCGAGGGGCGTCCGAGCAACTGCCGCCGAAGGCCGTGCTGTCCGAGCAGTTCGCGACGACGCTGACCCTGCTCCACACGGCGGCGACCGAGGGCAAGGCGCCCGGCGTCAACACCGAGGCGGACTGGCAGCAGACCATCGACGTGTTCGCCGAGGCCGGCATGGTCACGAAGCCGCGGGCCGTGGCGGATTACTGGGACACCGAGAAGGCGCTGAAGGGATGACGACGCAGCGGCGGCAGGCGACGCCGCGCACCGGGTCGGCCGCCGGGGCGGACCCGGCAGCGGCGGTCCGGCTCGCGGACGTGTCGGTCCGCTTCCGCGGCAGGAAGCGTGAAGTGACCGCGATCGGGGATGTCTCGCTGGACGTGACGCCGGGCGAGTTCGTCGCCATCGTCGGACCGTCGGGGTGCGGCAAGTCCACCCTCCTCAAGCTGGTTGCCGGCCTGCTCACCGCCTCCTCGGGACAGGTCCTGCTCGGTGGCGAGCGTGTCACCGGGCCCCGGCACGACATCGGTTACGTCTTCCAGCGCGCGGCCCTGCTGGAATGGCGCTCGGCGCTGCGCAACATCCTGCTCCAGGCCGAGATCCGCCACATGGAGCCGAAGCCCGCGCGCGGCCGGGCCGACGAGCTGATCCGGATGACCGGCCTGACGGGCTTCGAGGACGCCTACCCGCACGAACTCTCCGGCGGCATGCAGCAACGCGTCGCGCTCTGCCGGGCGTTGCTCCACGAACCGCCGGTCCTCCTGATGGACGAGCCCTTCGGCGCGCTCGACGCCCTCACCCGCGAGCAGATGAACACCGAGCTGAACCGGATCTGGCGGACCACCGGCACCACGGTCCTGCTGGTCACCCACTCCATCTCGGAGGCCGTCTACCTGGCCGACCGGGTCGTGGTGATGAGCCCGCGCCCCGGTACCGTCACGGAGATCATCGAGGTGGGCCTGCCCGCCGAGCGCGACTACAGCGAGACGCTGGGCCGCCCGGAGTTCCGCGCCGCGGCGGCGCACATCCGGGATCTGCTGGGCGCGGTGTCCGCGCACGACTGAGGGGGCCCTCGGGCCGACAAGGACCAGCGAGCGGTACGTGCCGGGCAGGCCTCCTGCCCGGCACGGTCGCGTTACGGGTGCCGTGACACGACGCTTCCGCGGGAAGGACGCGTCGTTCCCGCGCGAGGGCTACGGCTGCCGCACCGCTTCGGCCGCGACGCCGGCCGCGCGCAGCCTCCGCGCCAGCAGTTCGATCTCGGGCCCGGTGCCGTGGTGGCCGCCACCGAGTATCAGCTCCAGCAGTGCCCGCGCCTGGGGGAGCGTCCGCCCGCCGTCGATCCGCAGGACGCGGAGGACCGGCAGCCGCCGGACAGGGGCTTCCGACAGGACCAATCGGGCTGCGCCGTGCTCGGCGAGTACCCGGGCGCGCAGATGATCGGGAAGGGCGCCGCCGCACACCAGCACCGTCGATTCGCAGCGGGAGCACCGGTGCTCCTCGTCCCACCGCACGTGGTCGCCCATCACCGCCTGGGTTCCCGAACAGTGAAGATCCGCCGCGCAGTTGTCGCAGGCGGCCGACCAGTGGACCGTAGCGATGTCCATCTCGGCACCCTTCCCGGTAGGGGAACTCCTTGCCCTCAAGCACGGAACGCGGCCCCGGCCCCGGGCGCGGTGCCGCGCACCCCGGGCCGGACCGCTCGCACCGTCGCTCAGTAGCGTAGCCGGGACAGATACCGGAAACTGGCCCGGGCGGAGGCGAACGGGTCGGCCGGAGCGTCGTGCTCCACCAGCCACTGCTCGACCCCACCCTGCCGGGCGGTGTCGAACATGGCCGGGAAGTCCAGGATCCCCGACCCGACGTCCGCGAAGTCCCCGTTCGGCGCCATGTCCTTCACATGGAGCGCGGGGAAGCGGCCCCGGTGCCGGACGAACAGCTCGCCCGGGTGGGAGGAGCCGCCGTCGGCCGCCCAGTACAGGTCCAGCTCGAAGCCGACGAGCTCCGGATCGGTCTCGTTCAGCAGGGTGTCGTACAGGCTGACGCCGTCCACCACTTCGTGGTCGTAGCCGTGATTGTGGTAAAGCAGCTTCAGTCCGGACTCCCGGGCGGCCAGCCCCGCCCGGTTGAACTGCCGTGCCACCTCCCGGTATCCGTCCGGTGAATGCAGCGAACCCGGCAGGCTCGGCACCACGATCCACTTGCCGCCCAGCGTACGGACGTCCTCCAGCGCCTGCGGCAGCCCGGAGCCGGTCACGATGTCGTAGCCGACATGCTCCAGGACCGCCTTGAGCCGGTTCCGGTCCAGCATCTGCCGTATCGCGGAAGGGGAGTTGCCGTGCCGGCCGCTGACGCCGACCGTCGCGTACCCCATCTCCGCGAGCTGCTCCAGCGTCCCGGCGAAGTCCGCCGCGAGCGGCGTCCGCATGGTGTACAGGTGCATCCCGATCCCCGACGGGGGGATGCGCCGGCAGCCCCGCCGGCCGGCCGCGGCGGCCGGGGCCGCGCCGAGCCCGGCGGCAGCCACCGCCCCCAACGCCGCACCGAGAAAGGCCCTTCGGGCTCCGTTCGCGTGGTTCGATCCCACGGGGCTCCTCACTTGACGTCGATGCGGACGGCGCCGGTGCTCGTGTCGCCCTTGTCGTCGGTGACCGTCAGACGCGCGGTGTAGGCGCCCTTGCGGTCGTAGGTGTGCGTCGCCTTCGCGCCCTCGGGTCCGGACGGCTTCACGTTGTCGCCGAAGTCCCAGTGGTACGAGACGATCGTGCGGCCCTGCGCGGCCTTGACCGTGCTGCTCAGCGACACGGTGAGGGGAACGGTGCCGGATGCGGGCCCGGCCTTCACCGTCACCTTGGTCCCGGCCTTCTTCTCCACACCCGAACCGTTGAAGTGCAGCCAGTCGACCGAGAGCAGATCGGCCTTGCCGGGACCCCAGTCCGGGTTGGTGAAGACGGCGTACAGCGTGGTCGTGCCGCCCGGATTCCTGAGCTTCGTCGTCGGAGAGACCAGCTTCTCGTAGCCGCCGGTGTTCGGAATCCTCACCGAGCCCAGCAGCGCGCCGGTGGGGGAGCCGGCCCGGAACTCCACCGTGCCGCCGAGCCCACCGGAGGAAGCGCCGACCGTCACGGAATCGACGCTCTTGAGATTCACCGGGTCGAAGGCGACCCAGTCCCCGTCCTCGATCTCGATCAGCCGCTTCCCGCCGGACGCGTCGGCCCGACTGCCGATGTCCGCACCGCCGCCCGCGCCGCCCGTCGCCGTGCGGTGCTCGGCCTCACGGAAGGAGGCCCGCAGGGTCAGCGAGGCGGAGCCGGTCAGCGCCGGGGCGTCGGGAGCGCCCTTGTCCTCGTACTGTGCGGTGATCCCGTAGTAGAGGTTCTGTCCCGGGCCATGGCTGTCCCCGGCGTCCGTGACGATCTCGCCCGTGCAGCCGGTGTAGTTGTCCAGCGGATGCAGATGGGCGTCATGACCGAGCTGCGACTGCACCACGACCCGCGAGCAGTCGATCGGACCGCTCCGGCCGTCCTCCTCGTCGGTCACCTTCACCGTGAACGGGATGGTGTCCCCGAAGCTGAACATCCCACCGTCCGGCGGCCTGTGGACCGTCACCTCCGGCCGGGTGTTGCCCACCGTGATGTCCCGCACCGCGAGCGCCGTCAGTTCGTCGGGGCCGGTCACGGTCAGCCGCGCGGTGTGGAGCCCCTTGGCGGTGTACGTGTGCGAGGGGTCGGGCTGCGTCGAGTCCGTGGTGCCGTCGCCGTCGAAATCCCAGGCGTAACCCACCGGTTGATCTCCGGGCAGGCCCGAGCCCGCACTGGAGAACCTCACGGTCAGCGGGGCCGTTCCGCTGTCCCGGTCGACGGAGATCTTGGCGTCGGGCAGCCGGCCGTCTCCGACGTAGTCGATCCGGTAGACGCCCGCGCCCTCGTTGCTGCCCCCGCGTCCGGTGCCGCTGCCGAGGCCGAAGTCGATGACGTACATCGCTCCGTCAGGGCCGAAGTCCGCGTCGAAGGGCTGGTTCCACTCCATGTCCTCGAAGATGCCGTTGATCGACTGGAGGTCCCCCGCCTGCACGGGGGCGAACCGGGGATCGGTGAAGGTCTGGTCCTCGCTCTGAAACGAGAACGTCTTGAACCAGCGCCGGGTCAGCTCGTAGTTGAACGCCTTTCCCTCGAAGTACTCCGGGAACTTGGTGCGGTAGGTGTTGTCCGGGTCGTAGTCGTAGACCGGGCCGCCCATCGGGCCACCCCCGCCGGTTCCCACCTCCGGGAACTCGGCCGAGGCGGAATAGGCGTACCAGACCGTGGCGGGCTGGGCGGGCGGCAGCTCCCGCAGGCCGGAGTTGTTCGGCGAGTCGTTGACCAGTGCCGAGCAGTCGAACTTCGGCCCGGACGTCCTCGTCGCGAAGTCGTAGTCGTTGAAGGGGGTGTTGTTCCCGACGCAGTACGGCCAGCCGAAGTTCCCCGGCTCCGTGATGCGCGTGTACTCCACCGTGCCCTCCGGCCCCCGGTCCGCCTTCGCCTGGCGGGCGTCGGGGCCGTAGTCCGCGACCATCAGGGCTCCGCTCAGCGGATCGGTGGTGATCCGGAACGGGTTGCGCATGCCCATCGCGTAGATCTCGGACCGCGTCCTCTCCGTCCCCGGGGCGAAGAGGTTCCCCTCGGGGACCGAGTACGTGCCGTCGTCCTCGGGAGTGATCCGCAGGACCTTGCCGCGCAGATCGTTGGTGTTGCCCGCGGTCAGCTGCGCGTCCCAGGCGCGGCGGCCCTCGCCCTCGTCGATCGGGGTGAAACCGTCCGAGGCGAACGGGTCGGTGTTGTCGCCGGTCGCCGCGTACAGGTCGCCGTCCTTGTCGAAGGCGAGCGAACCGGCCATGTGCGAGTTGGCCCGGCCCTCACCGCGCAGCGTCGGCACGGTCAGCAGCCGCTTCTCGGACGCCGGGTCGACGGTGTTGCCGTCGGCGGTGAAACGGGACAGGTTGAGCCGCTTCTCGACCTTGTCGGAGTACAGGAGATAGAGCCAGTTGTTCTCCGCGAATCCGGGGTCGAGCGTCAGCCCCAGCAGCCCGTCCGACTGGCTGGTCATCTCCGGGGTGTACGCGAAGTCCAGTGCGGTGGAGACCTTCATCGTCTCCTGGTCGATCACCTTCAGCTTTCCGGTCCGCTGGGCGAAGAACACCCGGCGGTCGGGAGCGACGGCCAGCTCGAACGGGTCGGCCAGATCACTCGTGGCGAGCGGGGTCCGCTGGAAGGACCCCGTGCGCGTCGCGGTGCAGTCGCCCTCCGCGGCGCCGGCCGCCCACTGGATGCCGCCGAGGAGGTGCTTGACGAACCCCTCCTCCTGGAAGGACGCCTCCTCGTGTCCGCCCGCCGTGAACCAGGAGCGGCCCCCGTCGTAGTTCTGGCACCAGGAGAACGGGTGGTCCACGCCCTCGTCGAGCCCGTCGATCCCGTCGCGCACCTTGATCTGGGCGAGGGTGTGCACCTTGGACGTGGGGTTGGCGCGCCAGTTGTACCACTCCTCCTGGCGCTCCCAGAGGTCGGGAAGGTGCTGGGTCGAGGGGTGCGTGTGGTCGAGGACCTTGATCCGGCCGGTCTGGGGGGTGGGGTGCTTGTCGAAGATCGCGCCGACCAGTCCTTCGTACCACTTCCAGTCGCGTTCACTGGCGGACGCGGAGTGCAGACCCACCCAGCCGCCGCCCGCGCGGATGTACCGCTGGAGAGCTGCCCGTTCCTCGGCGTTGAGCAGGTCACCGGTCTCCGGGGTGGAGTTGGTGTTGTTGAAGACGATCGCCTGGAACCGGCCGAGGCCGGCGTCGTTGAAGACCGAGGAGTCGGCGGTCGCCTCCACCTCGAAGCCGTGCTCGGCTCCGAGCTTGCGCACCGCCTCGATCCCGGCCGGGATCGAGGGGTGGTCGGAGTTGGTGACCTCGGAGTAGACGAGTACCCGGTACGAGGCGGCCGCCTGCGCGCCGGTCGGCGACGCCACCAGCAGGGCGAGGACCAGCGCCAGGAGCGAGGTGACGGCGATGAGGGGGGACGGGCCGCCGGGGGATCGGCCGACGCGGCCGGCCCGGCGTAACGAACGGCGTCTCATGGAGCGCTCCCTGTGCGGTAGATGCCGACGGCGGAGTGTAGAAAGCGCTTGCTGAAGTACGCCGTTCAGAGTAGGTTCAGCCCTCCGACGGGGTCAATGGGTCTGCGGGGCCCACCGCGCGGGGCGGGGCGCGGGGCCCGGTCGCGGGTGGATGTCGGTGCCGGGCGTTACGGTCGAATCCCGGCGAGAAGCCGCCGGGGCCCCTCGAAACGGAGGCCCGGGATGACCGCCGACGCCGCGCTCACCGCCGCCGATGTCCGCTCGGCCGCGCTGTCCCTGCCCGACACCACGGAGAAGCTCGCCTGGGGGCAGCCCACCTTCCGGGTGGCGGGCAAGATCTTCGCCTCGCTCGGCGACGACGAGACGTCGATGGGCGTGAAGTGCCCCAAGGAGGACCGTGCCGAGCTGATCGCCGCCGAGCCGGAGAAGTTCTTCCTCCGCGAGGGGCACGACGACCACTACGCCTGGCTGCGCGTCCGGCTGTCCGCCCTGGAGGACGCGGGTGAGCTGGCCGCCGTCCTCGCCGACTCCTGGCGGCAGGCCGCCCCGCGCCGACTGGTGGCGGCGCACCCGGAGCTGGACGTGCCGGGCGACGGGGTGGCGGGGGCGGGGGAGGGGTGAGCGCTGCGGGCGGCCGGTTTCGGGGGTGGCCCGGGGGTGTGCGGTGCGCGCGTGCGGGCGGAGCTGATGGTGTCGTGACCCGCAAGGGGGCATCGTCGGAGCGGTCCGCGCGTGCGGGCGGGGCTGATGGTGCGGGTGCGCGGGCCGAGCCATCGGGCCGGGTGAGCGGGTCCTGCGGATCAGGGGCGCAGAAATCCGGTGATCCGCTTCCGCAGGCCCTGCGCGTCCAGGCCGTGTGCCGCGAGGTGCTCCTCCAGCAGCCCGTACCGGCGCAGCTCGGCGCGGCGCACCCCCAGCCCGAGCACCCGGTGGGGCAGGTCGATCAGTGCTTCGCCCGCCACGGCGGCGGAGGTGCCCGCCAGATACGGCTCCACGATCACCACGTCGGCGGTGGTGGCCGCGCCGACAGCCCGGCGCACCCCGGCCGCGTCGAACGGCCGCACGGTCGTCGCGTACAACACGGTGGCGTCCAGTCCCTCGGTGGCGGCGAGGACATTGTCGAGCATGGGGCCGACCGCGATCACGGTTCCGTGCCGCCCTTCGCGCACCACGGTGAACCCGGCCGTGCCGCTCACCGCCAGCGCCTCCCGGTTCGCCTGGAGCGAGAGCCGTACGTACACCCGGTCGTCGCCGGCGACCGACTCCCGCAGCAGGGCCTCGGCCTCGTCCGGATGGCCCGGCACGTGCACCGTCCAGCCGTCGAGCGTGTCCAGGAGGGCGACGTCTCCGGGGGACATGTGCGTGAAGCCCCCGGCCGGCCAGTCGTACGACCCGCCCGCGCTCACCAGGATCCCGCCGACGCCCTGATGCCCGAAATCCAGCTTGACCTGCTCGAACGGTCGCTCGACCAGGAAGCTGGCGAAGGTGTGCACGATCGGCCGCATTCCCGTCAGCGCCATTCCCGCGCCGGCCCCGACCAGCAGTTGCTCCCGGATTCCCACGTTGATCACCCGGTCCGGGTGGGCGTGCCGGGCCGGGTCGAAGCCGTCGGCGCTGATGTCGGCGAGCACGACGGCCAGCCGGGGCTCCTCGTCCAGGAGCTGTGAGGCGGTGCTGATGAATCGGTCACGCATGGTGTCCATGAAGGGGTCCCTTCCGGGGGCTCCGGTCTGCGAAGCGGCGGTTGTGCGGCGGTTATGCGGTGGTGGTCGTGCGGGGCGGTCGGTGCGGTCAGCTCTTGGGCTCGACGCGGGCGACGACGGCCAGCGGTTTTCCCGGGTGCGGTGCGGTGAACGCCGCGTACAGGGCCTCGTGATCGCGACCGTCCACGGTCACCGCCGCCCACCCGGCGGATGTGAAGCGGGAGGCGATCCCGCCGGGCCAGCCGTGGGTGGCGGACGCGTTGTCGATCACCAGTGTGTGCAGCTGTTCGAGCCCGGCCGGGCCCGCGTGGGCGATGGCTTCGTGATTGCTGCCCTCGTCCAGCTCGGCGTCGCCGATCAGGACCCATACCCGGGGATCGGTGAGGCCCTGGGCACGCAGCCCCAGCACGGTGCCGACGGCGAGCGGCAGCCCGTGTCCCAGGGACCCGCTGCCGATCTCCGCCCCCGGCACCAGCAGCCGGTCCGGGTGGTGGCCGAGCGGTGAGTCGTACGCTCCGAAGCCGGGCAGCAGCTCCTCCCCGAAGAAGCCGTGCGCGGCGAGGACGGCGTAGTACGCCATCGGCCCGTGCCCCTTGGACAGCAGGAAGCGGTCCCGCCCGGGGGCGTCGGCCGTGTCCGGTGTGACTCGGAGCACCCTGTCGTAGAGCACCCACAGGGCGTCGAGTGTGGAATGGGCGGCGGGGGCGTGCTTCTCGGCGCCGGTCATCAGGGCGATCAGGCGGCCGAGGTCATGGAATTCGTGGGGGCCGCGTGCCGACGCGGAGGTCGTGTTCGTCATGTCACCGATCGTTCAACATCAACCGTGGTTGAGGTCAAGCCCGGAATGGTGTTGGTGACCACCTGCTGGAGTGCGGTATTGTTCTCATGCACGTTCGGACAGGGGAAACCCCAGGTCAGACGGGCAGCGGGACGTGGCGCAGCTTGGTAGCGCACTTGACTGGGGGTCAAGGGGTCGCAGGTTCAAATCCTGTCGTCCCGACTGGAGACAGTCACAGATCAGGGCCGGTTTCGGAACAATCCGAAACCGGCCCTTGATCATTTTTTGGGGACCGGTTGGGGACCAGTTAGGGTCTGGCGTCCTTGACCGGGCCTGCGGGGCAGCGGGTCATGACGATGGGGATTGGCAGCGAGTGAGGTGACCCCCGGAGTGTGGACACAGGGGTTCATGCTGCGAGTCTGAGTTTTAGCTGTCTTGTGGTGCTGTTGTTCGAATTCCATCGGAGAGAGGTAGCCCAGCGCGCTGTGGCGTCGGCGGGCGTTGTAGTAGGTGAGCCACTGGAAGATCTCCAGTCTCGCCTGTTGCATGGTCGAGAACAGCTTCCCGTGCATCGCCTCTCGCTTCAGGCCCTGCCAGAAGCTCTCGGCGAGGGCGTTGTCGTAGCTCGAGCCGACTCTGCCCATGCTCCTGCGGATGCCGTACCGGTCGCAGACCTGCGCGAACGCGGCCGACGTATATTGGGTGGATTCAACTGATCGTCGCAACACCTCGATCTTGGAGGTGCTGGATGGGCCGGCCGACGGGATGGGCCACTCGGATGACGGGGCGTCCGG
>NZ_JBVJMW010000018.1:0-139139 GCF_055583985.1 Streptomyces sp. NPDC104313 | reverse complement strand
GTTGGGGGGGGGGGGGGGGGGGGGGGGGGGGGGGGGGGGGGGGGGGGGGGGGGGGGGTGCCGTGCGGCGCCGTCGCGGGGGCGCTGCCCCCGGGCCCCCGCGCCTCAAGCGCCGGCGGGGCTGGGAAGGGTCGCCTCAAGCGCCGGCGGGGCTGGGCGGGTGCGGTGGGGCTGGGAAGGTGCGGCGGGGGTGGGAAAGGTGGCCTCAAGCGCCGGCGGGGCTGGGCGGGTGCGGCGGGGCTGGGAAGGTGCGGCGAGGGTGGGTAGGTCGTCTCGGGCGTTGGTGGGGCCGGCTGGGTGGGTGCGTTCGGGGTGGTTCAGCAGGGGCGTTTTGACCCGTGCGGGGGCTCCCCGGTAGGCTTCGGGTTTGTTATACGTATTGGCTTCGTCGTTCTCACGCGAAGGGCCTTACGTAGGTTCCCTGGAGCAGTTACCAGTGACTCGCATACGGGCAGTGTCCCGGCATTGCGAGCCCCAGCTGCATGATCGCTTCAGAGGTGCCGTGTGTCTGGATCCCATCCACTGAAGAAGCGAAGGCTGCGAAGTGCGTACGTACAGCCCCAAGCCCGGCGATGTCACGCGCCAGTGGCACATCATTGACGCTCAGGACATCGTCCTGGGCCGTCTGGCCACCACGGCTGCGAACCTCCTCCGAGGCAAGCACAAGGCGATCTACGCCCCCCACATGGACATGGGCGATTTCGTCATCATCATCAACGCCGGCAAGGTTCACCTGTCCGGCAACAAGAAGACCCAGAAGATGGCGTACCGCCACTCGGGCTTCCCGGGCGGTCTCCGTTCGGTGCGCTACGACGAGCTGCTCTCGAAGAACCCCGAGAAGGCCGTCGAGAAGGCCATCAAGGGCATGATCCCCAAGAACACCCTGGGCCGTCAGATGATCTCGAAGCTCAAGGTCTACGCGGGCGACCAGCACCCGCACGCTGCTCAGCAGCCGGTCCCGTTCGAGATCACCCAGGTCGCGCAGTAGCTCCGGCCACCCCTAAGACATACAGAAAGATCTGAGGAGAATCGTGGCCGAGACCACTGTTGAGACCCCCATCGAGGGCACCGAGGGCGAGGAGACCTTCGCCGAGGTGACCACCTTCGAGTCCGAGGTCCCCGTCGAGGGTGAGTACACCTCCGAGTCGCTCGCCGGCCGCTTCGGCGACCCGCAGCCCGCGGCCGGCCTTGGCCGTCGCAAGAACGCCATCGCCCGCGTCCGGATCATCCCGGGCACCGGCAAGTGGAAGATCAACGGTCGCACCCTTGAGGACTACTTCCCCAACAAGGTGCACCAGCAGGAAGTCAACGAGCCCTTCAAGGTTCTCGAGCTCGACGGTCGCTACGACGTCGTGGCCCGTATCTCGGGTGGCGGTGTCTCCGGTCAGGCCGGTGCCCTGCGCCTCGGTGTGGCCCGCTCGCTGAACGAGGCGGACGTGGACAACAACCGCGCCACGCTGAAGAAGGCCGGCTTCCTCTCCCGCGACGACCGTGCGGTCGAGCGCAAGAAGGCCGGTCTCAAGAAGGCCCGTAAGGCCCCGCAGTACAGCAAGCGCTAAATATCGCCTGCTCGACTGTCACGTTCGCCCCGGCGGCACACTCTGTGCCGCTGGGGCGTTCGTTTATCAGCCCCCGCGGGCGTATAACGGCATAAGACGTTCATCGGCCCGGACGGGATCCTGGTCCGGTGAGCGCCGTCGCGTATCCGGCAGGCTGGCCGCGCCATGCCGTCCGACGTGCCTTTCTGCGGTTGTGCGTTTTTTCTTTGCTTTCGTTGTTTGGTTGCTCAGTTCGATTGCTGTGCAGTGGTTTGTGGTTTCGGAGCACTTCGGAGGACACCAGTGGGACGACTCTTCGGTACGGACGGAGTACGCGGTGTCGCCAACGCCGATCTGACGGCCGAGCTCGCGCTCGGTCTCTCGGTCGCGGCGGCGCACGTACTCGCCGAGGCAGGCACCTTCGCGGGCCATCGCCCGACCGCCGTGGTCGGGCGTGATCCGCGGGCTTCCGGAGAGTTCCTGGAGGCCGCCGTCGTGGCGGGCCTGGCCAGCGCCGGGGTGGACGTGCTGCGCGTCGGCGTCCTGCCGACGCCCGCCGTGGCGTATCTGACCGGATCGCTCGGCGCGGACATCGGCGTGATGCTCTCCGCCAGTCACAACGCGATGCCCGACAACGGCGTCAAGTTCTTCGCGCGCGGCGGCCACAAGCTGGCCGACGAGCTGGAGGACCGGATCGAGACGGTCTACGAGCAGCACCGAACCGGTGAGCCGTGGACCCGCCCGACCGGCGCCGGCGTCGGCCGGGTCACCGACTACACGGAGGGCTTCGACCGGTACGTCGCCCACCTCATCGGCGTCCTGCCCAACCGGCTCGACGGCCTCAAGGTCGTTCTGGACGAGGCGCACGGCGCCGCCGCCCGGGTCTCGCCCGAGGCGTTCGCGCGGGCCGGGGCCGAGGTCGTCACCATCGGGGCGGACCCGGACGGCCTGAACATCAACGACGGCTGCGGCTCCACCCACCTGGGGCTGCTGCGCGCCGCCGTCGTCGAGCACGGGGCCGACCTCGGCATCGCGCACGACGGCGACGCCGACCGCTGCCTCGCCGTGGACGCGGCGGGCGAGGAGATCGACGGCGACCAGATCCTCGCCGTGCTGGCCCTCGCGATGCGGGACGCCGGTCAGCTGCGCAAGGACACCGTCGTCGGCACCGTGATGTCAAACCTCGGCTTCAAGCTGGCCATGGAGCGCGAGAACATCCGGCTCGTCCAGACGGCGGTCGGCGACCGGTACGTCCTGGAGTCGATGAAGGCCGAGGGCTTCGCGCTCGGCGGCGAGCAGTCCGGGCACGTCATCGTCCTGGACCACGCCACGACCGGCGACGGCACGCTGACCGGCCTGATGCTGGCGGCCCGCGTCGCCGCCACGGGCCGGGGCCTCGCCGAGCTGGCGGGGGTCATGCAGCGCCTGCCGCAGGTCCTCATCAACGTCCCCGACGTCGACAAGACCCGGGTGACCACCTCGTCCGAGCTGGCCACCGCGGTCGTCGAGGCGGAGCGCGAGCTGGGCGAGACCGGGCGCGTACTGCTGCGCCAGTCGGGCACGGAGCCGCTGGTGCGGGTCATGGTCGAGGCCGCCGACATCGAGCAGGCGCGGGCCGTCGCGGGCCGGCTCGCCGATGTGGTGAAGTCCGCGCTGGGCTGAGCCCCGGCGATCCACCCGCTTGCGGGAAGCCCCCGGCGACCACGGGAATCCACGTGGTCGCCGGGGGCTTTCCGCATGAGGTGCATGAGGTGCATGAGGTGCATGAGGTGCATGAGGTGCATGAGGTGCACGAGGTGCCTGCGGTGCCGGGTGGTCGCGTGGTCACGTCCGGGGGCGGGCGGGGCGTGTGACGACGACCATGGCGGCATCGTCGTTGAGGTGTCCGCCGACGTGGCGCAGCAGGTCGCGCCGGATGCGTTCGAGGAAGGCGTCGGGGTCGTTCTCGCTCCAGCCGGTGATGCGGTCGGTGAGCGGGTAGAAGGTGCCGTCGGTGTCGCGGGCCTCGGTGACGCCGTCCGTGTACAGCAGCAGGAGGTCTCCCGGCTCGAACGGGAAGTCGTCGACGGGGTAGCGAGGATGCGTCAGTTCGCCCAGGCCCAGCGGGGGCGCGGGGCGACGGACGTCCACTGTCGTCGGGCGGCCGTCGCGCAGGACGACCGGTGGCGGGTGCCCGCAGGAGATCATCCGGACCGGGCCGTCCCGGTCGGGGATGTCCAGGACGGTGGCGGTGATGAACGTCTCTCCGAAGCGGCTCGTCTCGCCCGGTTCCATCAGGTCCCAGCACACGCTCCGGTCGAGGTAGGTCACCAGCTCGGCCAGGTCCGCCTGGCGGTGGGCGGCGACGCGGAACGCCCCGAGCAGCAGGGCGGCGTCGTTGACCGCGGTCATTCCCTTGCCCTGGACATCGCCGACGATCAGCCGGGTCCCTGAGGTGGTGCGTGCCGCCGCGTACAGGTCCCCGCCGATCCGGGCCTCGGCCTCCGCGGCGAGGTAGAGGGCGGAGGCGCGCAGGGGGCCGAGCTTCCTGGGCAGCGGTGGCAGGACCACGTGCTGGGCGACCTCGGACACGTACCGGACCTGCGTCAGTTCCTTCTCGCGGCGCTCCCGCAGGACGCAGAAGATCACCAGGCTCGTGCCGACCAGGATCAGGGCGATGATCTGTGCCTCGTGGTTGGCCGAGAGCAGGTCATGAGGATCGCGGAGCACTCCGATGGCCGTCTGCGCGATGACGGCCAGCGCCGCGACCAGAGCCACTGCCCTGGGACCGCCGAGCGACGGGGTGAGTGCCGGGGCCGCGACGAGCAGCGGGCCGAGGTGGATATCGGGCGGCGCGAGGACGTCGATCACCAACACCGCGACGATCCACGCGATCGGGATGGCGACCAGCCCCCACCGGGGGCGGGGTCCTGCGCGGCGCTGGGACATGCCTCCTCTCTACACCGCCCCCGCACGGTTCGCACCAGCAGGAAGAGGCGGCCCGGTGGGTCATGCCCGTACGGCAGCTCCTGGCGTGCTCGCCGGGGGCTTCCGTGCGCGCCGGATCTTCCACAGGCCCTTCTGGAGCAGCAGCGTCAGCGTGCCCGCGAGGATGATCCCGCCGAGGTTGGCGAGCAGTTGCTGCCCGGAGCCGACCGTCTGCTGGTAGTCGGAGTAGCTGAACGCGACGGCAGCGTTGGCGGCGGCCGGGACGGTCGTCACCGAGATCGCCACCCCGATCAGCGCCCCGGACTTGGCGGAGGTGAGCGAGAGCGTCCCGGCGATGCCCGCGAGGAACGCCACGACGAACGACATCCAGTCCGGGTGCCAGATGAACCCGGTGTTGGGCCGGGGCTTGTCGATCATCCCGCTGTTGAAGAGGCCGAAGGCGTCCATCAGCCAGGCGAAGCCCGCGGTGATCAGCATCGCCAGGGCGAAGCCGCCGATCAGGGCCCACAGCGACCGCGCCACCAGGCGCGGGGCGCGTTGCACCAGGGCCGTGGAGATCCCGGCCAGCGGGCCGAACTCCGGGCCGACCGCCATCGCGCCCACGATCAGCACCGCGTTGTCGAGCATCACCCCGCAGGCGGCGAGCATGGTGGCGAGGGCGAGGAAGGAGACGTAGGTGACGGAGAACGTCGACTCCTCGTGCGTCGCCTCCGTCAGCTCCTCCCACAGCACCGCGTCGGCGCCCTCGCCCGGAGCCTCCTCCTCCGCCCGGTCGGCGTGGTCGGAGAGGGTCAGCTCCATGTTCTCCATGGTGATCGACCCGGACCTGTCGATGCCGAGGCGGCGCAGCGCACCGATCAGCTCGTCGCCGGCCTCGCGCGCCACGTCGCACATCACCACGTCACCGGCGGGGGAGCGGGCGGCGCCCGGCAGGATGACCAGGTGGGCGGTGCCGACGGTGGACTCCAGCAGGGCGACGACCTGGTCCGTGGTGTCGGCGGGCACGATCAGACGCAGGTGCAGCACGCGGGCAGCAGCCCTTCCGGGTCGGTTGGAGTCGTTGGAGTGGTTGGGGTGGCTGGGGCGCGTGGGAGTGGTTGGAGGTAGTCGGGGTGGTCGGACCGGTCAGGGTCAGAGCTTGCGCAGGGACAGCTTCTGGACCTTGTGGTCCGGCCCCTTGCGGAGCACCAGGGTGGCACGGCCGCGCGTCGGAGCGACGTTCTCCAGCAGATTCGGCTTGTTGATGGTCCGCCACATGGTGCGCGCGTAGTCCAGCGCCTCCTCCTCGGAGACCTGGGTGTACTTGCGGAAGTACGAGGAGGGGTCCTGGAACGCCGTGGCGCGCAGCGTGCGGAAGCGGTTCAGGTACCAGGTCTCGATGTCCTCGGCGCGTGCGTCCACGTACACGCTGAAGTCGAAGTAGTCGGCGAGCCCGACCCTCGTCCGGCCGTCGCTGCCGGGCAGCGCGGGCTGGAGGACGTTGAGGCCCTCGACGATGAGGATGTCGGGGCGGCGCACGGTGAGCCGTTCACCGGGGACGATGTCGTAGATGAGGTGCGAGTAGACGGGCGCGGTCACCTCGTCCTTCCCCGCCTTGATGTCGGCGACGAAGCGGGTCAGGGCGCGCCGGTCGTAGGACTCCGGGAACCCCTTGCGGGACGTCAGCCCGCGCGCCCGCAGCTCCTTCATCGGCAGCAGGAACCCATCTGTGGTCACCAGTTCGACGCGCGGGTGCTCGGGCCAGCGGGCCAGCAGCGCCTGGAGGATACGGGCGCTGGTCGACTTGCCGACGGCGACACTGCCCGCGACCCCTATGACGAACGGGGTGCCGCGCTGCGCCCCGTGCCCGTTCCCGGCGTCCCCGAGGAAGGTGTTCAGCGCGCCGCGCAGCCCGGAGGTGGCCTGGACGTACAGGTTGAGCAGCCGGGAGAGCGGCAGATAGACGTCCCGTACCTCGTCCAGGTCGATGACGTCCCCGAGTCCCCGCAGCCGCTCCACCTCGTCGGCGGTCAGCGGCAGCGGGGTCTTGTCCCGCAGTGCGCTCCACTCGTCGCGCGAGAGGTCGACGTAGGGGGTCGGCGCGTGCTCGGTGCGACGGTGGGGGCTCCGTGCGGGTGAGGTGATCACCTGTTCATTGTTGCGGGAGTTTCAACGGAGTGGGGGGTGGGGTCGGTCACGTGGGTGCCTGGGTGCCTGGGTGCCTGGGTGCCTGGGGGCTGGCCCCTGGACGGCCGCGGGCCCGGTGTCCGCTCCCCTGTGCCGGACACCGGGCCCTCGCCCGAGTTCTGTGCGAGCCGTACGGTCAGGGCTTCTGGCCCTTGGCGTCGACGACGGCGGCCTTGGTCCTCGCGCCGTCGATCAGGAGGTCGCCGCGCTTGTAGACCATGGTGGGATCGGGCCCGCCGGGTGTGGCGACGTCGTGTGTCCTGGTGACCAGCTCGCGCTGTCCCGCGTAGCCGTAGCCGACCGGGTCGATGAGGATCTCGCGCCGGATATCCTGCCCGTCGTACTGGCGGGTCACGGCGATGACCTGGCGGCCGGAGGCGTCCCGGATCAGGTGGTCGGTCACCTTGACGCCGTCGACCGTGGCCATCGCCCGGTAGATGCGGGCCAGCGCGTCGGGCGGGAGGGGGTACGACTTCAGCAGGACGGACAGGGCGCGGAAACTGTGCTCGTCCTTGGCTTCGGGGGGGCCGTCCGTACCGCTGCCCGTGGGAAAGACCTTCCGCAGTTCCGCGAGGAGCGCCTCGGGGGCCTCCGGCAGCCCCGCGGCGATCCGGTAGGACTCGCGGGCGGTGCGGTAGTCGGTGTCGGACTCGTCTTCCTCCGCGGCCTTGTCGTCGTACGGGATCCAGGAGGGCGCGGGATCCGGCACTTCCATGGTGCCCTTCACCTCGGGTTCCGACCCGTCCTTCCTGGTCGGCTGGGCCGGCACTCCGCCGACCTCCCAGAAGTAGATCCACTGGTCGGGGCGTGGCTCCGGCGGCACCTCCTGCCGGTCCAGGTAGTCGGCGGCGCGGCCCAGGGCGGCGGCCGGACTGGACAGGTCGAGGTCGCCCGCCACGGTCGCCGGAGCCGACGGCCTGGGCGCGGGGGTGTCCACGATCTGGGTGATGAACAACGCCGACGCGGCGATCGCCACCACCGCGCCGAGCGAGGCGACCCGCCAGTCGGCCCGCAGCCCGCGGGTACGGCGGTTCCTGCCCGCGATGGCGTCGGTCAGGCGTTCGCGGCCGGGGGCGAGGGCGGCGCGGCCGGGTAGGGGGGCGTCGGCGCGCAGCTCGCGCAGCTGGGTCATTTCGTCCATGACGGGTTCAACTCCTGTCCGGCCATGGCGGGCGATGTGTCGAGCGCCGAGGTGAACGCGGGATCGGTGCTCAGGGCCTCGCGGACCTTGCGGCGGGCCCGGTTCAGCCGGGATCTGACCGTGCCCAGCGGTATCCGCAGCGCCTCGGCCACCTCCTGGTAGCCGAGGTCCGCCCAGGCGACGAGCAGCAGGACGTGCCGGTCGCCGGGGGAGAGCGAGGCCAGCGCCCCCGCCAGGGGGGCCTGGACGGCCAGCCGGTCGTCCGAGCGGTCGCTCCAGGACGCGGCGACCGGGTCGTGGCCCGTCCGGGCCAGCGCCTTCAGCGCGCGGACCTCGGTACGGCGGTGCTTGCCGATCAGGTTGGCGGCGATGCCGTACAGCCAGGGCCGGGCCAGCCGGTGGGCGGTGTCGTAGCGGTCCCGGGTACGGAACGCGATGAGGAACGTCTCCGCCGTGATGTCGTCCGCCGCGCCCTCCCCGAGGCGGCGGGCGGCGTAGCGGTGGATGTCCGGGGCGTGCCGGTCGTACAGCCCGGCGAACAGTTCGGGCTCGTCGAGGGATTGCGTGATGACGTCCGCGTCGTCTCTCGCCCGGCCCTCGTGTTCGGTGCCGGGGCGGGCCGGAGGTGGTCCGGTCACTGCGCCTCCTGGGGTGGGTCGGTCGGTGTGGCTGTCACCCCTGTTGTCCGCAGCGGCCGGAAAGGTTCACGGGCGGCGAGGCGTCCCGCGAGACGCCTCACCGCCCGTCCGTTCCGTGCGTGGGCCCGCCTGCCCTACGCGCCTGCCCTACGCGTCCGTCCTACGCGTCCGTCCTACGCGTCCGCGTCCTGCGGGTACCAGCGCAGCTCGACCGTGTTGCCGTCCGGGTCGAGTACGTAGATCGAGGTGGCCGCGCCCCGGGCCCCGAAGCGGGGCACCGGGCCCTCCCGCACCGTGAACACCCCGGAGGCGATGACCTCCTGCCAGTCGAGAGGATCGACGACGAGGCAGATGTGGTCCACGTTCGACTCGCCGCGCGGACGGTCGAGCAGGTCGATGATCGTGGTCGGGCTGACCCGGACCGAGGGGAACGGCACCTTCCCCGCCCGCCACTCCTCGACCCGGACGGGCTCCAGACCGAGCGGCCCGCAGTAGAACGCGATGGCCCGCTCGACGTCCCCGACGTTGAGGACGAGGTGGTCGAAGGCCTTGACCCGTACGGCCGGTGGTACGGACATGGCTCAGGCCTCCGTTGCGGACGTGGCGAAGTCCGGCCGGGCGGCCGTGCCGAACCCGGGCCGGGGACTTTGGCCGGAAAGCTGCTGGGAGTCGCGTACGTGGAGGGGGGCGGGAGAGGCCGCGACCTCGACGCGATCAGGACCGTCGTCGGTGCTGTCGCTGCCTCTGAACCAGGTCGGCTCGGTGCTGTTCATGTCTCTCCCCGCAGTTCTTGTCCTTGAGCTCAAGGGGCCGGTGCGAACCGCCGGGACCCGTGTGCTCCTCCGTCTCCATCGGCATGACCGTGATGTCGGTATGCCGCAACCAGCGCGGCTCAAGCAGGCGTTCGAGCCGGCGGCACCGGACCATTCTGCCTCCGGTCCGCCTCCGGTTCGCCTCCGAAGGGTCGACTCCTCCTGGACGGAGGTCAGCAGTGGCTTCTCCGCCACGTGCTCCGGAGGGAAAGAAACCACGTCCGGCATGGGTTCCGGATCGATCGGCCTCGTGTGTGTCCGCCCGGCCACCGGCCGTGCGCTTGGCGTGCTTGCGACGGTGAGGGTTGGCTCCTTTACGCCGTTTCCCTTTGACTACGCTCTGACAAGATCTGGGCATGGCTGACAGCATGTTAGACCTTGTGAACCCGGGTGGTGCCCTGCCCCGGGCCGGGTACGTGATCCTGACCGAGAGAACCCCGTGACCAGGCCGGCGGTACCGCGACCGGGTCCCGGGGACAGTGAACCCAGCTCCGCGGCGCCACCACCGGCCTGGGACAGGGTCGTGGTCCTGGGCGGCGGTTACGCGGGCCTGCTGGCCGCCCGCGTCCTGGCCGGGCATTTCCGCCACGTCACCGTCATCGAACGCGACCCGCCCCCGGCGCCCGGCGAGCCCGCGACCCGCCCCGGCGTCCCGCAGGCCCACCATCCCCACGCCCTGCTGGCCCGCGGCGCCGAACACCTGGAGGGGTTCTTCCCCGGGCTCCGCGAAGAACTCGTCGCCCGCGGATGCCCGGTCGAGGACTTCGGCACAGCCACCCGCATGCTGTTCCCCACCGGATGGGCATCACGCGATCCGGTCGGCTTCGACGTCCAGCTGGTGGCACGCACCGCATTGGAAGCGGTGCTGCGCGAAAGGGTCACCGCCCTGCCGTCGGTCGCCTTCCGCTACGGCCTGCGCGCAGAAACGATTCTTCTGGACCAAGGGTCGGGCGGCGTGGGTGTGACGGTCCGTCCGCGCGCCGGTGAGGAGCAGGAGGAAGTGATCCGAGCGGACCTGGTCGTCGACGCCACCGGCCGCGCAACCCGCCTGCCCCGCTGGCTCGCAGACGCCGGCTACCCCCTCCCCGACACGCTCGTGGTCGACGGAAAGATCACCTACGCCTCGCGTGTCTACACCTTCCGACAAGACCCGGGCCAGGACTGGTCCGCCTCCTACCAGCCCACCCTCGCCCCCCACGCACCGCGAGGGGGCGTCGCGGCCCGCGTCGGCCCCGACCAGTGGCAGCTCGGCCTGATCGGTGCGGCCGGCCACACCCCACCCACCGACGAGGACGGCTTTCGCGCGTACGCGGCAGCCCTCGACAACCCCGACTTCGCCCACATCATCGACAACGGCACACCCCAGGGCCCCGTCAAGCAGACCCGCTCCACCGTCAACCGTTGGCACCGCTACGACCGCATGTCCCGCTGGCCCGGACGGCTGATAGCCCTCGGCGACAGCATCTGCGCACTCAACCCCGTCTACGCACAGGGAATGACCGTCGCCGCCCGGCAGGCCAAACTCCTCGACACCCTTCTCACCCGCCACGCGGACACGATGCGCGCCAAGGGCACGCCCAGCACACTGGACCGGCTGGGTCCGGCGTTCCAGCGACAGGCCGCCGCCCTCGCCCGTGGCCCGTGGCTCCTCAACACCTCCGCCGACCGCGCCTGGCAGTCCACCACCGCACCCCTGGGCACGCGCATCGCCACCCGCTACCTCGCAGCCCTCACCGCGCGCCTGCCCCACCACCCCGCCCTTTTCATACGCTTCGCCCGCAACTTGAACATGCTCGACGGCCCCACCACCCTGGCCACACCCCGGGCATTCGCCCAGCTCGCCTCCCTCCCGTCCCTCCCGCGTCACCAAGCCGTCTGCACCTGTCCGGCAGGAATCCGCTAGACCACACGCCCACCGCGACGATCAGTGAGCCGACGCTCCACCGGATCGTGACTGCCGCGACCCGGTGGAGCGCGATGCGGTGGACCAGGACGCGGCCGACCGCGTCGTGGTCGGCCGCGACGTAAAAGCTTTTAAGCACGTGTCCTTGAGTACGGGGGAAATACCCAACCCAACCCTGACCGGGCCTGTGGCTACCCCTGGGTGCGCAGGCGCGTCAGCGCGCCCAGGGCGTCGTCACTCACATGGGTGAAGTGTGCCAACCGGGGTGGATTTATGGCCTGTTGGCGGGCATATGCTCGCGCTGACCACCACCCAGACATGAGACGGCCCCCGGCCGGGACTGGCATCCCGACCGAAGGCCTGACCACCGAGGAAGCAAAGGACCTTCCCGATGGATACCCAGCAGGTTAGCGCGCCCTCGCGCGCCCCGTCCTCCGGCGTTGTACATATCAACATCCGGCTCACCGACGGCTACTCGATCATCTCCAACCGGCTCTCCCAGCACCGGGGCATGTCCCTGCTGGCCATCGGCCTCGGCACCCACATCCAGTCGCTGCCCGCCGGGAGGCGCGTCGGCGTCAAGGTTCTCGCCGCGATCTTCCCGGAAAGTGAGGCCCGCATCGCCGCCGCGCTGCGGGAGTTGGAGCACCACGGATTCCTGCGCCGCATGCGTGAACGCGTCCAGGGCGGGCGGGTGGCCACGCGTACGGAGTCGTACAACCACCCGGAGGCGGCGGCCCGGCGGACCGGGGCCGGGGCCGGGGTCTGTGCCGCGCCTGTCCCCGCTCCCGATCCGGAGCCGCCTGTACGGGAGGCGGCGCCCGCTCCCGTACCCGTGCCGGGGCCCGCACCGGCTTCCGTACCCGTGCCGGGGCCCGCGCCCGCTGCCCTACCCGCACCTGCGCGCGTACACGTACCGGCGTCCGAGCCCGCCGTGGTGCGGGACCCCGGCCCCGTGCCCCGGCTCGTGCCGCCGCCCACCGCGCCCAAGCCGCCGCCCCCGCCGTTGCCCTTCCCCCGCAGGCCCGGCGCCGCGTTGTTCGCCGAGGCCGCCCGCCTGCTCGCCGGGCTCCAGGTCACCGCGCCCCGGTTCGTCCTCACCGGGGCGGACGTGGAGGTGCTCACCCCCGGGGTCGCCGCCTGGCTGGAGCGGGGCATGCGGCCGGACGTCGTGCGGGCCGCGCTCACCGATGATCCGCCCGTACCCCTCCGGCACCCGGCGAAGCTGGTGCGTCACCGGCTCATCGCACTGCTTCCGCCGCCCCTGCCCGACCCCGTGCCCGTCGTCCCCCTCCAGAACTGCGACGACTGCGACCGGGCCTTCCGTTCGTCCGTGCCGGGGCGCTGCGGGGAATGCCGCGAGGCCCGGGCGTATGCCGCCGAGCCGTGAGAAGGAACCATGAAAAGGAACCGCGACAGGGGCCGCGAAAGGAGTCGTGCAAGGCCCCGTGAAAGGAGTGGTGAAAAAGATTCGGGCGGCGTGTCGATCGGGCCCGGTCCCGTTCGTCGTCATGGTGTAGGGCGACCCGCACGGCGGGCGCGACGCACAGGCGAGAAGGAGCCGACCATGAAGTACATGCTGCTGATCCACAGCGGGGCCGTCGACGAGCAGGGCGGCGCGCCCCAGTGCACCGTCGAGGACTGGATGGCCTACGACAAGGACGTACACGACGCGGGGATCCACGTCTCCGGGGAGTCGCTGGCCGATCTGGTGACCGCGACCACCGTGCGGGTCTCGCCGACGGGTGAGCGGACCGTGACGGACGGGCCGTTCGCCGAGACACGGGAGCTGCTGGGCGGGTTCCTCGTGATCGACGTGCCCGACCTCGACGCCGCCCTCGACTGGGCCGCACGCTGTCCCGGCTCGCGGGACGGCGGCTCGGTCGTCGTCCGGCCGGTCGCGGACTTCGGGGCCTGAGAGCCGTGCCGGGCGAGGGTGTGCCCCCGGGGGAGGGCCGGATGGCCGCCGAAGCCGTCGAGGCGGTGTTCCGGGAGGAGCGCGGGCTGCTGCTCGCCTCCCTCGTCCGCCGGTTCGGGGACCTCGATCTGGCCGAGGAGGTGACGTCCGAGGCGATCGAGGCCGCCCTGCGGCACTGGCCCGTCGAGGGCGTCCCCGCCCGGCCCGGGGCCTGGCTGCTGACGACCGCCCGGCGTCGGGCGGTGGACCGGCTGCGGCGCGACCAGGTGTACGCCGCCCGGCTCGCCGTCCTCGCCGCCGACGCGGAACGCGCCGAGCCCGCGCCCGCCCCGGACCTGTCCGGATCCGGACAGGGTGAACTTCCGGACGAGCGGCTCCAGTTGTTCTTCACCTGCACCCACCCCGCCCTCGCCGCCGAGGACCGCACCGCCCTGACCCTGCGGTGCCTCGCCGGGCTCACCACACCGGAGGTGGCGCGGGCCTTCCTCGTGCCGACGGCGACCATGGCCCAGCGCATCGTGCGGGCCAAGAAGAAGATCCGCGAGGCCCGGATCCCGTTCCGGGTGCCCGGCCCCGACGAACTGCCCGAGCGGCTGCCCGGGGTCCTCCAGGTCGTCTACTCGGTCTTCACGGAGGGGTACGCGGCCAGCTCGGGGCCCCGTCTCCAGCGGCTCGACCTGGCCGAGGAGGCGATCCGGCTGGCCCGGATACTGCACCGTCTGCTGCCCGCCGAGCGGGAGAGCGCCGGGCTCCTCGCGCTGTTGCTCCTCGTCCACGCCCGGCGCGACGCGCGGACCGGGCCGGAGGGCGAGCCGGTGCTGCTGGAGGGCCAGGACCGGGGGCGCTGGGACCGGCCGATGATCGAGGAGGGCCGCGCCCTGGTCGTCCGGGCGCTGACCGGCGGGCCGGCCGGGCCGTACGGGGTGCAGGCCGCCATCGCCGCCCTGCACGACGAGGCGGCGGACGTGGCGGCCACGGACTGGCCGCAGGTCGTTGCCCTGTACGACGTGCTCCTCACGATCGCCCCGTCCCCCGTGGTGGCGTTGAACCGCGCCGTGGCGGTGGCGATGCGGGACGGTCCGGGAGCCGGTCTCGCGCTGCTCGACGCGTTGGCGGGGGAGCCCCGGCTGCGGGGGTACCCGCCGTACGTCGTGGCGCGGGGGGATCTGCTCGGCCGGCTGGGGCGGGACGGGGAGGCCGCTGACGCGTACCGGGAGGCGCTGGAGCTCGCGGGCACCGAGCCGGAGCGGGCCGCGCTGCGCCGGAAGCTGGGGGAGTAGGAGCCGGCCCTTCTCGTTACCGCGGCAGCGGGAACACCACGACCATCGCGAACGTCGCGGCCGACACCCTTGGATGCCGCTCTTCCTCTTCGGAGACGCGTAGTCGGGGGCGCGTATGTCTCACCGGCCGGGGCCCAGTCCCGAGATGGCCGGAACCATCATCTTGACCCGGTCATGACATGAGTCCATTCTGTGCCCGTCGCACAGCTCCACCCCCACCCCGACGGACCCAGGAGATGCCAGCATGCGACTCGTCACCGCACGGAGATCCCGGCCGACGAAGGCCCGACGCAACGCCGCCCTGACCGTCCTGCTCGCCCTCGCCCTCGCGGCCCCCGCCACCACCGTGGCGACCGCGGGGAACGCGGCCCCGAACGCGGCCGTCGCCGCGGACGAGCGGACGCTCCAGTACGAGATCACCGGGCGCACCACCCCTGCCGCCCGCACCGACATCGCCCGCGCGGGCGTCTCGATCGACGAGGTCCACGACCACGGCGTCGTGATCACCGCGGACGCGGCCCAGGCCCGGACGCTCCGGGCGCGCGGCCATGTACTGGAGGCACTGCCCGCCCCGGACGCCGCGCCGCACGCGGCGGACGGGGTGAGCGCCCTCGACTTCCCGCCCGCCGACTCCCGCTACCACAACTACGCCGAGATGAACGCGGCGATCGACGCGCGCATCGCCGCGAACCCCTCGATCATGAGCAAGCGTGTCATCGGCAAGACCTACCAGGGCCGCGACGTCATCGCGGTCAAGGTCAGCGACAACGTCGCCGCCGACGAGGCCGAACCCGAGGTCCTGTTCACCGCCCACCAGCACGCCCGCGAGCACCTGACCGTCGAGATGGCGCTCTACCTGCTCCGCGAACTGGGCCAGGGCTACGGCTCCGACTCCCGGATCAAACAGGCGGTCGACGGCCGGGAACTGTGGATCGTGCCGGACATGAACCCGGACGGCGGCGAGTACGACATCGCCTCCGGCTCGTACCGCAGCTGGCGCAAGAACCGTCAGCCCAACTCCGGCTCCACCGCCGTGGGGACCGACCTCAACCGGAACTGGGCCTACAAGTGGGGCTGCTGCGGCGGCTCCTCCTCCAGCCCCTCGTCGGAGACCTATCGGGGGGCCGCCGCGGAGTCCGCGCCCGAGACGAAGGTCGTGGCCGACTTCGTCCGCAGCCGGGTCATCGGCGGAAAGCAGCAGATCACGGCGGCCATCGACTTCCACACGTACAGCGAACTGGTGCTGTGGCCCTTCGGCTACACGTACAACGACACCGCACCCGGCATGACCACCGACGACCGCAACGCGTTCGCGGAGGTGGGCCGCAGGATGGCGGCGAGCAACGGCTACACCGCCGAGCAGTCCAGTGACCTGTACATCACCGACGGGTCCATCGACGACTGGCTGTGGGGCTCGCAGAAGATCTTCGGCTACACCTTCGAGCTGTACCCCCGCTCGGCCTCCGGCGGCGGTTTCTACCCGCCCGACGAGGTCATCGAGCGCGAGACGTCCCGCAACCGGGACGCGGTGCTCCAGCTGATCGAGAACGCGGACTGCATGTACCGGTCGATCGGCAAGGAGGCGCAGTACTGCTCCTGACGGGGCGAGGCCGGCCCGGCTCCGGCGCGGGACCTCGTACGGGCCCGCACCGGAGTCTCAGGAGGCGATCGTGCCGGCCTCGATCGCATCGGACCACGCCGCTTGCCGGTCGGGCTCGGAGAGCAGTCGTACGAGGCCCGACGTGTCGAGCAGGTAGATCACTGCCCGTCCTTCTCCGCCCGGTGCCGCCGTTCGGCGTCCTTGACCGCGCCCCACGTGCGCGCACGATCGAAGTGGCGGCTGATGCGTGCCGCCCGCTCCTGCCGCTCGGCGTAGAAGCGCAGGGCGAGGTTGACGGTCTCCTTCTTCGTCCGGGCCTTGGACAGGGCCATCGCCCGCTCCAGGGCTTCATCGTCTATGTCGATCCGGGTCACCGACATGTCAGGCCCTCCCGTCCTGCGGCCTGCGGCCTGCGTCTTGTGGTGCATGTACGGAGATTTGTATGGCACCAACATTCCTCCCGCGAGACACTTCCGGCTTTAGGGTGCCGTTATGTGTGGAATCGTGGGTTATGTCGGTGGACAGTCGGCGCAGGACGTCGTCGTCGCAGGACTCAAGCGCCTCGAATACCGGGGCTATGACTCGGCGGGCGTCGCCGTTCTCGCGGACGGCGGGCTCGCCGCCGCGAAGAAGGCGGGCAAGCTCGTCAATCTGGAGAAGGAGCTGGGAGACCGGCCGCTGCCGGCCGGACGGACCGGCATCGGACACACCCGCTGGGCGACGCACGGGGCGCCCACCGACACCAACGCCCACCCGCATCTGGACAACGCGGGCCGGGTCGCCGTCGTACACAACGGGATCATCGAGAACTTCGCGGCCCTGCGCCGCGAGCTGACCGGACGCGGGCACGCCCTGGAGTCGGAGACGGACACCGAGGTCGTCGCGCATCTGCTGGCCGAGGCGTTCTCGGCCGAGGGGGACCTGGCGGAGGCGATGCGGCAGGTGTGCCGGCGGCTGGAGGGGGCCTTCACCCTGGTCGCCGTGCACGCGGACCAGCCGGACGTGGTGGTCGGCGCCCGGCGCAACTCACCGCTCGTCGTGGGCGTGGGGCAGGGCGAGTGGTTCCTCGCCTCGGACGTCGCCGCGTTCATCGCGCACACCCGGTCCGCCGTCGAGCTGGGCCAGGACCAGGTCGTCGAGCTGAGCCGCGAGGGCGTCGTCGTCACCGGGTTCGACGGGGAGCCCGCCGAGGTGCGCGACTACCACGTCGACTGGGACGCGTCCGCCGCCGAGAAGGGCGGATACGCCTCCTTCATGCTCAAGGAGATCGCCGACCAGCCGCAGGCCGTCGCCGACACCCTTCTCGGCCGGGTCGACGGCGAGGGCACGCTCCACCTCGACGAGGTGCGCATCCCGGCCGCCGAACTGCGGGAGGTCGACAAGGTCGTCATCGTCGCCTGCGGAACCGCGTTCCACGCCGGAATGATCGCCAAGTACGCCATCGAGCACTGGACCCGGCTGCCCTGCGAGACCGAACTCGCCAGCGAGTTCCGCTACCGGGACCCGATCCTGGACCAGCGCACCCTCGTCGTCGCCATCTCCCAGTCCGGCGAGACCATGGACACCCTGATGGCGCTGCGGCACGCCCGCGAACAGGGCGCGAAGGTGCTCGCCATCTGCAACACGAACGGCTCGACGATCCCCCGCGAGTCCGACGCCGTCCTCTACACGCACGCCGGGCCCGAGGTCGCCGTCGCCTCCACCAAGGCCTTCCTCACCCAACTCGTCGCCTGCTACCTCGTGGCGCTCTACCTCGGCCAGGTACGCGGCACCAAATGGGGCGACGAGATCCGTACGGTGGTGCGCCAGCTCTCCGCGATCTCCGGCGAGGTCGACCGGGTGCTGGAGACGATGGAGCCCGTGCGCGAGCTCGCCCGGTCCCTCGCCCACCACGACACCGTCCTGTTCGTCGGCCGGCACGTCGGCTACCCGGTCGCCCTCGAAGGCGCGCTCAAACTCAAGGAACTCGCCTACATGCACGCCGAGGGCTTCGCGGCCGGCGAGCTGAAACACGGGCCGATCGCGCTCATCGAGAAGGGCCTCCCGGTCGTCGTCATCGTCCCCTCGCCACGCGGCCGTTCGGTCCTCCACGACAAGATCGTGTCCAACATCCAGGAGATCCGGGCCCGGGGCGCGCGCACCATCGTCGTCGCCGAGGAGGGCGACGAGGCCGTCGTCCCGTACGCCGACCACCTCATCACCGTCCCCGCAACGCCTACGCTGCTTCAGCCGCTGGTCGCCACCGTGCCGCTCCAGGTCTTCGCCTGCGAGCTCGCGACGGCCCGCGGCAACGAAGTGGACCAGCCGCGCAACCTGGCGAAGTCCGTGACCGTGGAGTGAGCGAGCGGCCCGCGGCGTCGGGGCGCGAGCGCGACAGGAACAGTGAGGGTGGGGTCGTGATCATCGGGGTCGGGATCGATGTGGCCGAGATCGAGCGGTTCGGTGCGGCGCTGGAGCGTACGCCCCAGCTGGCCGACCGGCTCTTCGTCGGAAGTGAGCTGACACTGCCCAGCGGCGAGCGGCGCGGAGTCGCCTCGCTCGCCGCCCGGTTCGCCGCGAAGGAGGCCCTGGCCAAGGCGCTCGGCGCACCCGGCGGGCTGCTCTGGAGCGACGCGGAGGTCTGGGTCGAGGAGAGCGGGCAGCCCCGGCTGCGGGTACGCGGCACGGTCGCCGCCCGCGCCGCCGAACTGGGCGTGCGCGGCTGGCACGTCTCACTCAGCCATGACGCGGGGGTGGCGTCGGCGGTGGTCATCGCCGAGGGGTGACACCCGCCCGGCCGGACACGCCGCAGGGGTGACACGCGTCCGGCCGGCCCTCCCGCGGGGGTGAACCCGCCGCCCGCGCGGTGGGCGTACGGGGGTGGCGTCGGCCCGGGTGATCGCGGAGGGTGGGACCCATGCGACGTGCCTACAGCGTGGAGACCGTACGGGCCGCCGAGGCCGCCCTCATGCGGCGGTTGCCGGAGGGCGAGCTGATGCGGCGCGCCGCCGCCGGGCTCGCCGTGGCCTGCGGCGATCTGCTGCGGCGCAACGGCCGCGTGTACGGGTCCCGGGTCCTGCTGCTGGTCGGCAGCGGCGACAACGGCGGCGACGCGCTGTACGCGGGCGCCCGCCTCGCCCGCCGGGGCGCGGGCGTCCGGGCCCTGCTGCTCGCCCCCGACCGGGCCCACCCCGGCGGCCTCGCCGCGCTGCTGGCGGCCGGGGGACAGGTCGCCGACGGGCCGGACGGGCTCGGCGTGCTCGACCTCGTGGTGGACGGCATCACCGGCATCGGCGGGCGCGGCGGGCTGCGCGAGGGCGCCACCGGGCTGCTGCACACGGTGACCCGGGACCGTACCCCGGTCCTCTCCGTCGACCTGCCGAGCGGGGTGGAGGCCGACACCGGGGAGGTGCACGGCGACGCGGTACGGGCGGACGCGACGGTCACCTTCGGCACGTACAAACCCGGCCTCCTGATCGACCCGGCCGCCGAACACGCCGGGGCCCTGCGGCTGGTCGACATCGGGCTCGGCCCGGAACTGCCCGAGCCGCCGGACCTGGAGGCCCTCCAGTACGCGGACGTCGCCGCGCTGCTGCCGGCGCCGGGCCCGGAGAGCGACAAGTACCGGCGCGGGGTCGTCGGCGTCGTCGCCGGTTCCGAGCGCTACCCGGGTGCCGCGGTCCTCGCGGTCGCGGGTGCGCTGCGCGGCGGGGCCGGGGCCGTGCGGTACGTCGGACCGGGCGTGGACGCGGTGATCGCCCGCTACCCCGAGGCGCTGGTGCACGCCGGGCCGCCGTCGAAGGCCGGGCGGGTGCAGGCCTGGGTGGTGGGGCCCGGTCTCGGCGACGGGCGGAGCGCGGAGGCGGCCGTCGCCGACGTGCTGGCCGCCGACGTCCCCGTGCTCGTCGACGCGGACGGGCTGCGGCTGCTGGACGCGGAGACCGTGCGGACCCGGACCGCCCCCACCGTCCTCACCCCGCACGCGGGGGAGGCCGCGGCCCTGCTCGGCACGGCCCGCGAGGAGGTCGAGGCCGGGCGGCTCGCCGCGGTGCGCGAACTGGCCGCCCGCTACCGCGCCACCGTGCTCCTCAAGGGCTCCACGACCCTGGTCGCGGAGGCCCGCGACACCCCCGTACGGGTCAACCCGACCGGCACGTCCTGGCTCGCCACCGCGGGCAGCGGCGACGTGCTCTCCGGTCTTACGGGGTCCCTGCTCGCGGCCGGACTCGCCCCGCGCGACGCCGCGTCCGTGGGCGCGTATCTGCACGGGCTCGCCGCCCGGCACGGCTCGGACGGGGCCCCGGTCTCCGCACAGGACGTCGCGGACGGCATCCAGGCCGCCTGGCGCGACGTGCGGGCGGGCTGAGCGGGGGCGAGGGTGGAAGCCCGGGAGCGGAAGGGCGGTCGGCAGCGGTGAGCGACAGCGAACCCGTACGCGTACGCAGGGTCTACGACCCGCCGGAGGGCGGCGACGGCACCCGGGTCCTCGTCGACCGGCTCTGGCCCCGGGGCGTCTCCAAGGAGCGGGCCGCGGTCGACGTATGGCTGAAGGACGTCACCCCCTCGGACGAGCTGCGGTCCTGGTACCACCAGGACCGCTCCGGCGCGCGCCACGACACCTTCGTCGAGCGCTACCGCACCGAACTGGAGGACCCGGCGCATACGGAGGCCGTCGAGCGGCTCGTCGGCCTGGTGCGCGAGGGCGGCCCCGTCACGCTGATCACCGCCGTCAAGGACGTGGCCGACAGCCATGTCCCGGTCCTGGCCGACCACCTGAAGCATGTGATGAAACGTACATAAGGCTGGATACCCGCGTGCACTGCCGGGGAGGTGGCCGACGCCTCTGAGAGACTGGGCGCGATGAACGAGACAGCGTCCCTGAGAGCCCGTGCCGAGATCGACCTCGCCGCGCTGCGCGCCAACGTGCGCGTCCTGCGCGAGCGTGCGGCCGGTGCGCAGCTCATGGCCGTGGTGAAGTCCGACGGTTACGGGCACGGGGCCGTGCCCTGCGCGAGGGCCGCCCGCGAGGCCGGGGCCACCTGGCTGGGAACCGCGACCCCGCAGGAGGCCCTCGCCCTGCGCGCGGCCGGACTCGACGGCCGGATCATGTGCTGGCTGTGGACGCCCGGGGGCCCCTGGCGCGAGGCGATCGAGGCCGACATCGACGTGTCGGTCAGCGGCGTGTGGGCGCTGCGCGAGGCCGTCGCGGCCGCCGCCGGGGCCGGCCGGCCGGCCAGGATCCAGCTCAAGGCGGACACCGGCCTCGGCCGCAGCGGCTGCCAGCCCGCCGACTGGCCCGAGCTGGTCACCGAGGCGCTGGCCGCCGAGCGGGCCGGGCGGGTGAAGGTCACCGGCCTCTGGTCCCACTTCGCCTGTGCCGACGAGCCCGGCCACCCCTCGATCGCCGCCCAGCTCGCCGTGTACCGCGACCTGGTCGCGTACGCCGAGAAGGAGGGCGTGGAGCCCGAGGTGCGGCATCTGGCCAACTCCCCGGCCACGCTCACGATCCCCGAGGCGCACTTCGACCTCGTACGGACGGGCATCGCGATGTACGGCATCTCGCCCGCCCCCGAACTGGGCACGCCCGGCGACTTCGGGCTGCGGCCCGTGATGACGCTCGCCGCGTCCGTCGCCCTGGTCAAGGACGCCCCGGCCGGACACGGCGTCAGCTACGGCCACCACTACACGACCTCCGCCGGGACGACGCTCGGCCTGATTCCCGTCGGTTACGCGGACGGCGTCCCGCGCCACGCGTCGGGCCGGGGTCCCGTCCTGGTCGGCGGGAAGACGCGCACGGTCGCGGGCCGGGTCGCCATGGACCAGTTCGTCGTCGACCTCCACGGCGACCGGCCGGAGGCGGGCGCGGAAGCGGTGCTGTTCGGACCGGGCGGCCGGGGCGAGCCGACCGCCCAGGACTGGGCGGAGGCCGCCGGCACGATCGCGTACGAGATCGTCACCCGCATCGGCGCACGGGTGCCCAGGGTGTACGTGGGCGGGACGGCCGGCGACCTGACCGGGGGTGTGCCGCGGTGAGCGGGGGCAGCGGGCAGGACGTGGTTGCCGCGACCGCCGCCACGGCGGCCGGCTGGCGCCGGGCCGGGATCGCCGGAGCCGCCATAGGCGTGCTCGCCGCCGGCGCGGCGGCCGGGGTCGCCGTCGAGCGGCTCACCGTCGGGCGCGGCATGCGCAAGAGGGCCCGCCTCGCGCTGGACGCGACCGGACCCTTCGGCTCGCTGCGCGGCACGCCGGGCCGGGCCGTCGCCGACGACGGCACCGAGCTGTACTACGAGATCGACGAGGTTCAGGACGCGCCGCCCCCGGGCGAGGAGGGGTCCGGCTCCTCCGGCACCCGCCGCCGTCGGCTCTTCGGGCACAAGGCCCCCGCCCCGGTCACCGTCGTCTTCAGCCACGGCTACTGCCTCGGCCAGGACTCCTGGCACTTCCAGCGGGCCGCCCTGCGCGGTCTCGTACGCGCCGTCTACTGGGACCAGCGCAGCCACGGCCGCTCCGGGCGGGGCCGGGCCCAGGCGGACGGGGTGCCGGTCGGCATCGACCAGCTCGGCCGCGACCTGAAGGCGGTCATCGACGCGGCGGCCCCCGAGGGCCCGCTGGTGCTGGTCGGGCACTCCATGGGCGGCATGACGATGATGGCGCTGGCCGACCGGTACCCGGCCCTGATCCGCGACCGGGTCGCCGCCGTCGCCCTGGTCGGCACCTCCGGCGGCAAGCTCGGCGAGGTGAACTTCGGGCTGCCGGTGGCGGGCGTGAACGCGGTGCGCCGGGTGCTGCCCGGGGTGCTGAAGGCGCTCGGCTCGCAGGCGGAGCTGGTGGAGAAGGGGCGACGGGCCACGGCCGACCTCTTCGCCGGGCTGATCAAGCGGTACTCGTTCGGTTCGCGGGACGTGGACCCGGCGGTCGCCCGGTTCGCGGAACGGCTGATCGAGTCCACCCCGATCGATGTGGTCGCCGAGTTCTACCCGGCCTTCACCGAGCACGACAAGAGCGGTGCGCTGCCCGCGTTCCGGGACGTGCCCGTGCTGATCCTGGCCGGGGACAAGGACCTGGTGACCCCCAGCTCGCACAGCGAGGCCATCGCGGACGTCCTGCCCGACGCCGAACTGGTGATCGTGCCGGACGCCGGGCACCTGGTGATGCTGGAGCACCCGGAGACGGTCACCGACCGGCTGGCCGACCTGCTCGTACGCAGCGGCACGGTGCCGGCCGCTAACGTTGACGGACATGGAAGCACCGCACAGCGGCCCGGCCGCTGAGACCGTTCCGGAACCCGCAGGAGCGACCGTCCCCGAGCCCGCCGGGACGACCGTCCCCGAGCCCGCCGGGACGACCGCCGACGAGCCCGCCGGGGCCGTACCCGAGGCCGTCACGGTGACGCTCACCGTCACCTCCCCCGAACAGATGCGGGATCTTGGCCGCCGCCTCGCCCGGGTGCTGGCCCCCGGCGACCTGGTCATGCTCACCGGGGAGCTGGGCGCCGGGAAGACGACGCTGACCCGGGGTCTCGGCGAGGGCCTCGGCGTGCGCGGCGCGGTCACCTCGCCCACCTTCGTCATCGCCCGCGTCCACCCCTCGCTGACCGGGGGCCCCGCCCTGGTCCACGTCGACGCGTACCGCCTGGGCGGCGGGCTCGACGAGATGGAGGACCTGGACCTCGACGTGTCGCTGCCGGAGTCGGTGGTGGTCGTGGAGTGGGGGGACGGCAAGGTCGAGGAGCTGGCGGAGGACCGGCTGCGGGTCCTCATCGACCGCGCGACCGGCGACACCGACGACGAGCGGCGCGAGGTGACCCTGATCGGCATCGGGGCGCGCTGGGCCGGGCTGCGGGCGGACCTGGGGTGACGATCCGGGAGTAGCCTTCCCGACAGGGCGTCGGTAAATTGTTGCGTGCGGGCCCGTGGTCGTGGTCACATGGGTACGAGGTGTGGTTAGGCTTACCTAACCACACCCTTCACCGGAGCATCAAGGAGGCATCCATGCCGACGCCCGAGCGCGCAGCGCGACCGACTCCGTCCGCCCTGTCGATGAAGGACCTGCTGGCCTCGTGCGCCGCGGCCACCGCGGTCTCCACCCCGCCGAGCCGGAAGCCGACCGCGCCGGAGCCATCCGGCTCGGCGGACCGGGACGAGGAGAGCGCTCACGCGGAGACCGCCCGGAGGCGGGCCGCCTGAGGCCCTGTGGGCCTGCGGCCCTACGGGACGACGACGACCTTCGCGCCGACCGTCGCGAAGGTCCACATGGCGTTGCCGTCCGCGCGCTTCATCCGGACACCGCCGGTCTTCGACGTCGGGTCCGGGCTGGCCATCGAACCGTCCTGCGCCGCGCTGAAGCCGATCGCCACCTGGTCCACGTTCGCGAAGCGGACCACGTGCTCGATCGGGACGCCGTCCGAGCCCTGGACCGTGCCCGAGCGCGAGGTGACCTTGTGGACCCCGGGCGGCGGGCTGACGGAGCTCGGCATCACGGTGAAGGTACGGATCGCCTCGTCGCCCTCGTCGACCAGCCACACCCGGCGGTCCTTCAGCGCGTACACGACGCGCTCGCCCGTGCCCGACGCCCCCGGGACCGCCAGCGGGTCGGCCTTGGGCTTCGGCTTGGCGGAGGGCTGGGCCGAGGCCGACGCGGAGGGCTTCGCGCCGGGCGTGGACGCCACCGACTCGGGGGCGTTCGCCGAGGCCTGGTAGGCGAGGAAGGCGACCGCGGCGACCGCCGCCGCAGTGAGCCCGGCCACGATTCCCGAGCTTCCCCTAGCCACCGTGAACTCCCCTTTCGACTGCCGTTGCCGCATGTCGTACAAGCGTTTACGTCGTACCCGCGGATACCGGGTGACGGTAGCAGCAGACAGCGGACGGGCCGGGACGCCGTACGGACGCGGTAACGCCGTCGGCGGAGCCGTAGGCTGTTTGCGTGCTCTTGCTCGCCATGGATACCGCCACGCCCGCCGTCACCGTCGCCCTGCACGACGGCACGTCCGTCATCGCCTCCTTCGGACAGGTCGACGCCCGCAGACACGGGGAGCTGCTGCTCCCCGCCGTCGACCGGGTCCTCGCCGAGGCCGGGATGAAGATCGACGCCGTGACGGACGTGGTCGTGGGCGTCGGCCCCGGCCCGTACACCGGCCTGCGGGTCGGCCTGGTCACCGCCGCCACCTTCGGCTCCGCCCTCTCCGTACCGGTCCACGGCCTGTGCACCCTGGACGGCCTCGCGTACGCCGCCGGCCTGGAGGGCCTGGAAGGGCCGTTCGCCGTGGCGACGGACGCGCGCCGCAAGGAGGTCTACTGGGCACGGTACGAGGACGCCCGCACCCGTACGGGCGAACCCGCCGTCGACCGGCCCGCCGACATCGCCGGGGCGCTGGCAGGGCTCCCCGTGGTGGGCGCGGGCGCGGTCCTCTACCCGGACGCCTTCCCCGACGCGCGCGGCCCCGAGCACGTCGCCGCCGGGGCGCTCGCCGCGCTCGCCGCCGAACACCTCGCCGCCGGACAGGAGCTCCTGGAGCCCCGGCCGCTCTATCTGCGCAGGCCCGACGCGCAGGTCCCGAAGAACTACAAGGTGGTCACCCCCACGTGAGCACCGCCGCCATCGGCACCGCCGCCGTACTGCGCGAGATGCGCTGGTGGGACATCGCGCCGGTGCTCGACCTCGAACACGTGCTGTTCCCGGACGACGCCTGGTCGCCCGGCATGTTCTGGTCCGAACTGGCCCACGCCCGCGGCCCCGGCGCCACCCGCCACTACGTCGTCGCCGAGGACCCCGCCACCGGGCGGATCGCCGGCTACGCGGGGCTCGCCGCCCTCGGCGACCTGGCCGACGTCCAGACGATCGCGGTCAGCCGCGAGGCGTGGGGCACCGGCCTCGGCTCCGAACTCCTCACCGACCTGCTGAAGGCCGCCACCGCCTTCGAGTGCGCCACGGTCCTCCTGGAGGTCCGGGTCGACAACGCGCGGGCGCAGAAACTGTACGAGCGCTTCGGCTTCGAACCGATCGGCTTCCGGCGCGGCTACTACCAGCCGGGGAACATCGACGCCCTGGTCATGCGCCTCACCACGCAAGAGCAAGCAGTGCACGAGCACGCACCAGAAACCGGGACTGAATGATGGCTGCCGACGAACCTCTCGTACTCGGCATCGAGACCTCCTGCGACGAGACCGGCGTGGGCGTCGTGCGCGGGACGACCCTGCTCGCGGACGCCGTCGCCTCCAGCGTCGACACCCACGCCCGCTTCGGCGGCGTCGTCCCGGAGATCGCCTCCCGCGCCCACCTGGAGGCGATGGTCCCCACCATCGAGCGCGCCCTGAAGGAGGCGGGCGTCAGCGCCCGCGACCTCGACGGGATCGCCGTCACCTCGGGCCCCGGGCTCGCCGGAGCACTGCTCGTCGGCGTCTCGGCCGCGAAGGCGTACGCGTACGCGCTCGGCAAGCCGCTCTACGGGGTCAACCACCTCGCCTCGCACATCTGCGTCGACCAGCTGGAGCACGGTCCGCTGCCCGAGCCGACGATGGCCCTGCTGGTCAGCGGCGGCCACTCCTCGCTCCTGCTGGCCCCCGACATCACGAGCGACGTCCGCCCGCTCGGCGCGACGATCGACGACGCGGCGGGCGAGGCGTTCGACAAGATCGCCCGGGTGCTGAACCTCGGCTTCCCCGGTGGCCCGGTCATCGACCGGCTCGCCAAGGAGGGCGACCCGGCGTCGATCGCGTTCCCGCGCGGTCTGACCGGCCCGCGCGACGCCCCGTACGACTTCTCCTTCTCCGGGCTCAAGACCTCCGTCGCCCGCTGGATCGAGGCGAAGCGCGCGGCGGGCGAGGAGGTGCCGGTACGGGACGTGGCGGCGTCCTTCCAGGAGGCCGTGGTGGACGTGCTCACCCGCAAGGCGGTCCGGGCCTGCAAGGACGAGGGCGTCGACCATCTGATGATCGGCGGCGGCGTCGCGGCCAACTCCCGGCTGCGCGCCCTGGCCCAGGAGCGCTGCGAGCGGGCCGGCATCCTGCTGCGGGTACCGCGCCCCGGGCTCTGCACCGACAACGGGGCGATGGTCGCGGCGCTCGGCGCGGAGATGGTCGCCCGCAACCGCCGCCCCTCCGACCTGGAGCTCTCCGCGGACTCCTCGCTGCCGGTCACCGAGCCGCATGTGCCGGGCGCCGACCACGCTCACGGTCGCGGTCACAGTCACGGTCACTCCCACGATCACGACCACGTGCACGAGATCAGCAAGGACAACCTGTACTCATGAGCGCCGGAACCATCGTCCTGATGTGGGAGGCCCGCGCCGCCGAGGGACGCGGCGGCGAACTCCTGGAGTGGGCGCGGGCACGGGCCGCCGAGCTGGCCCGCGAACCCCACCGCGGCGAACTGCTGCGCGCCCCGCAGGACCGGGTGCTGGTGATGACGTGGTGGCAGGACGCCTCGTACGGCGACGACCTCCCCGAACTCCCCGAGCCCGAAGCCGCCCTGATCACCCGCCCGGTGCACCGGTGGCGCTTCGAGACGGTGGGCTGAACGCGCGGGCACCGGGTCGGCGGGAGCCGTCGGCCCCCGCGTCCCGGGCCGGGTCTTCGTGCCCCGGGCCGGTCGGGTCTCCGCGCCCCGGTCGGGTCTTCGTGCCCCGGTCCGGTGAGGTTCTCGCACCCCGTGTCCCGCGCCTGAGCAGGCCGTCCACGATCGCGTCGAGCTCCTCGACGGTCTCGTAGTCGGCGGCGTACTCCCGCCAGCGGTCCTTGACCTCGGTGAGCCGGGGCAGCTCCGCCGCGTCCTTCTCGGTGACCATCTCCGGGAAGAACTCCCGGCGCGGCGGGCTCTCCGCCCGGCGGGCCGCCGCCCTGCGGAAGACCAGGTCCCCGTAGACGTAGCTCCAGATCGTCCGGTACGCCCGCACCGAGCGGGCCGGGGAGAGGCCGCAGGCGAGCGCGCAGTCGACGATCTCCTCCACCATCCACAGCGCGTCGCGGTCGGTGAGCTCGCCCAGCGCCAGGATGTCCAGCACCCAGGGGATCCGGCCGATGACGTCGTGCAGGTGAGCGGCGACCGCCACCAGCCGCTCGCGCGGGTCCTCGGGCAGCTCCGGGCGCGGGAACGCCGCCGCCGTGCCGGACAGGGTGAGCATCAGCAGCTCGTCCTTGTCCTGCACGTAGTGGTAGAGCGCCATGGGCGTGCTGCCCAGCTCCTTCGCCACCCGTCGCATGGACAGGGCGGACACGCCCTCCTCCTCGACGATGCGGCGCGCGGTGGCGATCATCACGTCCGGGTCCAGTCGGCGGGGCCGCCCAACGGGCCGTCCGGCGGGCCGTGGGGCGGGCCGCCCGGATGTGCCCGGTTTGCCGCCCGACACCGGATTTCTCATCTTCTTCGCCTTCTCGGTCTTCTCGGTGCCTGACACCTGGGCATTCTCTCCTCCCGGGGCTTTGCTCCGGTCCGCCGCGGAACCCTCCCGGTGCCTCGGCCTTTATTTTCTGTACGCGTACGGTAATTCTCGGTCGAGGGAAGCGCGAAGGGAAGGGGACGTCATGGGCGGCGCGGGGAGGAGCGGAACGGCAAGAGGCCCCGAGGGCGGGGCGGCGGGCACGCCGGGTGCGGGAGAGCGGCACGCGCGGTGGCTGCTGGTGGTGGCGCTCACGGTGCAGTTCCTGGTGTCGCTGGACATGTCGGTGGTGAACGTCGCGCTGCCCGACATCCGCAGCGACCTCGGCTTCGGCGGGGACGGGCTGCTGTGGGTCGTGAACGCGTACGCCCTCGCCTTCGGCGGGCTCCTCATGCTCGGCGGCCGACTCGCCGATCTGACCGGTCCCCGCCGTGTCCTGACGGCGGGCCTGGTGCTCTTCGGCCTGGCCGGCCTGGCCGGCGGGCTCGCCTGGTCGCCCGGGTCGCTGGTAGCGGCGCGGGCCGTCCAGGGCGTCGGCGCGGCGGCCCTCGCCCCGGTGGCGTTCGCCCTGATCACCCTGGCCTTCCCGGCCGGGCCCGCCCGGTCCCGGGCGCTCGGACTGTGGGGCATGGCGGGTGCGGCGGGCGGCGCGGTCGGGGTGCTGGCGGGCGGGGTGCTCACCGACGCGATGGGCTGGCGGTCCGTGATGCTGGTCAACGTGCCGATCGTCGTCTTCGCACTGGCCGCCGCCGCACGCACCGGACCCGTCGGCGGGGCGCGGCGGGCCGGGGCGCGGCTGGACGTGGCCGGGGCGCTGCTGGTCACGGCCGGGACGACGCTGCTGGTCCTCGGGCTGGTGCGGACCTCGGACCACGGCTGGGGCTCGGCGACCACGCTCGCCTCCCTCGGCGCGGCGGTGATCCTGCTGGTCGCCTTCGTCGCCGTCGAACTGCGAACCGAATCCCCGTTGCTCCGGCCCGGCCTGCTGAGGGGTCGGCCGGTGCTGACCGCGAATCTGTTCTGTCTGCTGCTGGCCTCGGCCCAGTTCGGCGCGTTCTACTTCGTCTCGCTCTTCATGCAGCTGGTGCTCGGGTTCCGGCCGACCACCGCCGGGTTCGCGTTCCTGCCGTTCTGCGTGGGCGTCGTCGTGGGCTCGATCCTCGCTCCCCGTGCGGTCGCCGGGCTCGGTATCCGGCGGCTGATGACGGTGGGCGCGACGCTGGCGGCGCTCGGCATGGCCTGGTTCGCGGCGACCGTCACGGTCGACGGCGGTTTCCTCGTCTCGATCCTCGGCCCGTCGCTGCTCTGCTCCTTCGGCATGGGGCTCTGCTTCGTCCCGCTCGGCACGGCCGCGACGACCGATGTGGCCACCGGCGAGACCGGCATGGCCTCGGGGCTGCTCAACAGCTCGCGGCAGGTCGGCGGCTCGCTCGGCCTCGCGGTCCTGGTCACCGTCGCCGCCCAGGTCTCCGGCGGCTCCACCGGGCTCACCGAGCTGTCCTCGGGGTTCGAGGCCGCGTTCTGGGCCGCGGCGGGACTCCTGGCGGCGGCGGCGCTGGCGGCGTACGTCCTCCTGCCCGCGGAGCGCAAGGCTCTCGACGGGCCGAGGCCGCGGCGCGGGGCCTGGGCGCGGGGCCGGGGCGCCGAGCGGGAGGGTGACGCGGCTTCCCGCTGAGCCCGTACGGACGCGGCTTCCCACTGAGCCCGCCCGGGTGGGGAACGGCGGGTCCGGGGCGTGTCCGATGAGTTCGGGAGGCGGGCCGGGTCTACCTTCCACGACGTCCGGACCGACCGGCCCGGACGCGTGGACGGCCCGACGAGGAGAAGGTCATGCAGAAGATCACCCCCTGTCTCTGGTACGACGGCAAGGCCAAGGAGGCGGCCGAGCACTACGTCGCGATCTTCGGCGGGGACTCCCGGATCCTGGACGTCACCCACTACGGCGAGTCCGCCCCGGGCGAGACGGGTTCCGTGCTCACCGTCGAATTCCGGCTCGCGGGCCAGGACTACATGGGGCTCAACGGAGGCCCGCAGTTCCCCTTCACCGAGGCGATCTCACTCTCCGTGGACTGCGCCGACCAGGCCGAGGTGGACCGGTTCTGGGACGCGCTCTCCGAGGGCGGCGAGGAAGGCCAGTGCGGCTGGCTCAAGGACCGGTTCGGGGTCTCCTGGCAGATCGTGCCGAACGAGCTGCCGCGCCTGCTGGCCGACCCCGATCCCGTGAAGGCGGACCGTGCCATGAAGGCGATGCTCGGCATGAGGAAGCTGGACATCCAGGCGCTGCGCGACGCCTGAACGGACGGGCGGCCGTGAGGGCTCGAACGGGCGGGCCGCCCCTGCGGCCGGGTCGGTAATGTTCTGCGCATGCCACGCCGTGCCCCGCTCCCGCCGCCTCCGCCGCCTGTCGGGATCCGCTCCTGGCCCGACCGCGAGGCGATGCTCGCCGACCGGGCGGTGGTTCTGGGCGAGCTGGTGAGGATGCACGTGGGGCCGGCGCGGCTCGGTCTGCTGTGGATGTGGGCGGGGCTCGTCGCGATCGGCTGGAGCCTGGTGGGCTCCGGAATCGTCATGTTCGAACAGGCGATTGATCTGGTCGACTTCACCAGCTATGCCGGCGGATTCGTCAGCCTGGTCATCGGCGTCACGGTGCTGATCCCGGCCGGCGTCTTCCTCCTCCTGGGCGTCCGGCGGGACCGGAAGGTCCGCTCGCTGCTCACCGCCTGGGGCGCGCTGGACCGGGACCCGGAGCGCGACCGGCGGCTGCGGATGCCCGGAACGAGCCTCGCCTGGCTGCTGCTGTCGTTCGCCCTGGGCACGGTGGGGCTCGCCCTCTGCGTGATCGGACCCGCGAGCGCGCGACCCGGCCGGGAGACGTACGGGCTGGTCGCCCTGGTGATGGGCGTCGGCATGGTCGCCTGGCTGACCGCGTTGACCGGCGCGGTCACGGCCCTGGCGCACCGCCGCTGGGTGGTGGGCGTCCTGATGAGGTCCGCCGGGCGGGTCAGCGTGGGGCCCGCCGGGCGGATCAGCCCAGCGGATGGCCGATCAGCATCGTCGGAGCCCCCGCCACCCGGGTCAGGAACACCGTCGCCGAGTGAGGACCGCTCAACTTCATCCGGCGACGCAGCTCCTCCGGCTCGACCGCCGAGCCCCGCTTCTTGACGGTCAGTACGCCGACCTCCCGCTCCCGCAGCAGCGCCTTCAGCTTCTTCATGTTGAACGGCAGCCGGTCGGTGATCTCGTAACCCGAGACGTACGGGGAGGAGTACCGCGTATCGCTCGTGACGTACGCGATCGTCTCGTCCACCAGCCGCCCGTCGCACCGCTCCACGATGTCGGCGACCAGATGTGCCCGGATCACCGCGCCGTCCGGCTCGTACAGATAGCGCCCGACCGGGCCCACGGGCGGGGCGGGCAGCGGGGCCGGGGCGGTCAGGGTCGCCCCGGAGGGCAGCAGCGTGGCCCGGAACACGCCGGACGCGAAGCCCTCCCCGTACCAGAGCACCGCCTCCTTCACATCGCCGCCGTCCGAGATCCACTCGGCCTCCGCCTCCGGGCCGATCGCCTCGTGCGGGACGCCCGGAGCGATCTTCAGCGCCGCCCTGGGGGCCTTCAGCGCGGCGGCCACCGCCCAGGAAAGCGGCGGTGAGTACGCCTCCGGATCGAAGATGCGGCCCCTGCCTCCGCGCCGTGCCGGGTCCACGAAGACCGCGTCGTACTGGGAGGTGTCGATCTCCGTGACATCGGCGCACCGCACCTCGATCAGTCGCTCCAGGCCGAGCGCCCCGGCGTTGGCGCGGGCCACTTCGGCGGTCAGCGGGTCGCGGTCCACGGCCAGGACGGAGATCCCGGCGCGGGCCAGGGCGAGGGCGTCGCCGCCGATGCCGCAGCACAGGTCGGCCACGCTCCGCACGCCGAGCCCGGCGAACCGGGCGGCGCGGTGGGCGGCGACCGAGGTGCGGGTGGCCTGTTCGACCCCGTTGGGCGTGAAGAACATCCGGTAGGCGTCCTCGGCCCCGAACTTGGCCACCGCCCGCTGCCGCAGCCGGGCCTGGCCCAGGGCCGCCGACACCAGCTCCGCCGGATGCGCGCGGCGCAGCCGGGTCGCGGCGGCCAGCTCGTCGGCGGGGTCGTGGTCGCGCAGCTCGGCCAGCAGTTGCTCGCCCTCGGGGGTGCGCAGCGCCGCGAAGGCGGCGCGGGCGGGGTCGTCGTCCGGGGCGGAGGGGGTCGTTGCGTTCACCCGGCCCATTGTGGCTGCCGCGCCGGCGCTGTGGGCCGGCCGGGGGACGGGGGCGGTCCGCTCGCGGTGTCGGGGCGGGAGGCGGGCCGAGGGCTGGCAGGATGCGGCGCCATGCAGCTAGTACGACAAAAAGAAAAATCAGCCATGAAACGTTACAGGTCGGGCGTCGTCGTGCTGGCGGCCCTGCTGGCCGCCGCCGTCGCCTCGGGGTGCGCGGCGGAGAGCGGCGGCGGCGCGGGAGCCCCCGGCCCCGAGAAGCCCGCCGCCGGCCGGCCGGGCGAGGCCGCTCCGAAGGCCGGGCCCGCCCGCGCCCCGGACACGTACGCCGAGGCGCTCAGGAGGAAACAGGCCGCACGGGCCGTCGCCGCGAAGAAGTGGGGGCTCGCCAAGACCCCGCTCGCGGCCCCCGAGCCGCCGAGGACGAAGCCGCGCATCACCACCCGCAAGGGTTTCGAGGTCGGGGACGACGCCGGACTGCCGCCCGTCTTCACCACGGTCCCGACCAAGGAGAGGATCGTCTTCCTGACGATGGACGACGGGGCGGAGAAGGACCCCGAACTGCTGCGGATGATGACCGAACTGGACATCCCGTACAGCGCGTTCCTCAGTGACTACGTCACCAACGACGACTACGGCTACTTCAAGAAGATGCAGAAGCGCGGGGTGACGATCAGCAACCACACGCTCAACCACCGCTATCTGCCCGGCCTCTCCCACACCGAGCAGAAGCGGGAGATCTGCGGCCAGCAGGAGAAGATCCTCAAGCACTACGGCAAGCGGCCCACCCTCTTCCGCCCGCCCTACGGCAACTACAACCGCGACACCCTCGTCGCCGCCAAGTCCTGCGGGATCACCGCCGTGCCCCTGTGGTCCTCCGAGGCCTTCCCCGACCACATGGAATGGCGCGAGTGGGACCGGGACCTGCACCCCGGCGACATCGTCCTCACCCACTTCCGGGGCGAGGAGGACTGGAAGGGCTCGATGCCCGACATGATCCGCCGGGTCATGAAGACCATCACGGACAAGGGATACGCGGTGGCGAAGCTGGAGGACTACGTCTGACCCGCGCCCTTCCCCGTACGGGGCCGCGGATGCGCCCGCGGCCTCCGCCGCGCGCACCCGCTCTCAGGGCACCGCCTTCCGTACCGTCGTACGGAAGGCGGTGCCCCGCCCCGGCGTTGTCCGGAAGGTGACCCCACGGAGCCCTGATCCAGGCAGCGTGAGGGTGGTGAATTGGCACTCCGCTTGACCGAGTGCTAATCGCGGTCATAGTCTCGGTGCTGGCACTCCCCCCTGGAGAGTGCCAGCACCACTCTGCGCGACAGGACAGGTCCGGCACCCGCGACGACGGGCCGGTCAGGTCGCCGCCCACAGACTGTTAAACCCCGTGAGATCTCCGAAGGGGGAGACCGGATCGTGTCGACCACCAGCTCCAAGGTTGCGATCAAGCCGCTCGAGGACCGCATTGTGGTCCAGCCGCTCGACGCCGAGCAGACCACGGCTTCCGGCCTGGTCATTCCGGACACCGCGAAGGAGAAGCCCCAGGAGGGCGTCGTCCTCGCCGTGGGCCCGGGCCGCTTCGAGAACGGCGAGCGGCTTCCGCTCGACGTCAAGACCGGCGACGTCGTCCTGTACAGCAAGTACGGCGGCACCGAGGTGAAGTACAACGGCGAGGAGTACCTCGTCCTCTCGGCCCGCGACGTTCTCGCGATCATCGAGAAGTAATTCACCCACGTTTGCTTGTGTTCTGCGCCCCTGGCCCCCTGCGAAATAACTAGCCGGGCGGCGAGGGGCGCAGTTCATTTTGAGAGGGATACAGCCCATGGCGAAGATTCTGAAGTTCGACGAGGACGCCCGTCGCGCCCTTGAGCGCGGCGTCAACAAGCTTGCCGACACGGTCAAGGTGACGATCGGCCCCAAGGGCCGCAACGTCGTCATCGACAAGAAGTTCGGCGCTCCCACCATCACCAACGACGGTGTCACCATCGCCCGCGAGGTCGAGCTCGACGACCCGTACGAGAACCTCGGCGCCCAGCTCGTCAAGGAGGTGGCGACCAAGACCAACGACGTAGCGGGTGACGGCACCACCACCGCGACCGTCCTGGCCCAGGCGCTCGTCCGCGAGGGCCTGCGCAACGTCGCCGCCGGCGCCTCCCCGGCCTCCCTGAAGAAGGGCATCGACGCCGCGGTCAAGGCCGTGTCCGAGGAGCTCCTCGCGACCGCCCGCCCGATCGACGACAAGTCCGACATCGCCGCCGTGGCCGCGCTCTCCGCGCAGGACACCCAGGTCGGCGAGCTCATCGCGGACGCGATGGACAAGGTCGGCAAGGACGGTGTCATCACCGTCGAGGAGTCCAACACCTTCGGTCTGGACCTGGAGTTCACCGAGGGCATGGCCTTCGACAAGGGCTACCTGTCCCCGTACATGGTGTCCGACCAGGAGCGTATGGAGGCCGTCCTCGACGACCCGTACATCCTGATCCACCAGGGCAAGATCGGCTCCATCCAGGAGCTGCTCCCGCTCCTGGAGAAGGTCATCCAGGCCGGCGCCTCCAAGCCGCTCCTGATCATCGCCGAGGACGTCGAGGGCGAGGCGCTCTCCACCCTCGTCGTCAACAAGATCCGTGGCACCTTCAACGCCGTCGCGGTGAAGGCCCCGGGCTTCGGCGACCGCCGCAAGGCCATGCTCGGTGACATCGCCACCCTCACCGGTGCGACCGTCATCGCCGAAGAGGTCGGCCTCAAGCTCGACGGCGCCGGTCTCGACGTGCTGGGCACCGCCCGCCGCGTCACCATCTCCAAGGACGACACGACCATCGTCGACGGCGGGGGCAACTCCGACGACGTCAAGGGCCGCGTCAACCAGATCAAGGCCGAGATCGAGTCCACGGACTCCGACTGGGACCGCGAGAAGCTCCAGGAGCGCCTCGCGAAGCTGGCCGGCGGCGTGTGCGTCATCCGTGTCGGCGCCGCCACCGAGGTGGAGCTCAAGGAGAAGAAGCACCGCCTCGAGGACGCCATCTCCGCGACCCGCGCCGCTGTCGAGGAGGGCATCGTCTCCGGCGGTGGCTCCGCCCTCGTCCACGCGGTGAAGGTCCTGGAGGGCAACCTCGGCAAGACCGGCGACGAGGCCACCGGTGTCGCGGTCGTCCGCCGCGCCGCCGTCGAGCCGCTGCGCTGGATCGCCGAGAACGCCGGCCTGGAGGGTTACGTCATCACCTCCAAGGTCTCCGAGCTCGACAAGGGCCAGGGCTTCAACGCCGCCACCGGCGAGTACGGCGACCTGGTCAAGGCCGGCGTCATCGACCCGGTCAAGGTCACCCGCTCCGCCCTGGAGAACGCCGCGTCCATCGCGTCGCTGCTGCTCACGACCGAGACCCTGGTCGTCGAGAAGCCGGCCGAGGAAGAGGCCGACGCCGGTCACGGCGGCCACGGCCACTCCCACTAGTACCGCCCCGTACCGTCCGGTACGCCCGAGGCCCGGTACCCCTGTCGCTGGGGTGCCGGGTCTCGGCGCGTTCCGGGCCGTTCCGCCGTGAGCCGGCCCTGCGCCGAGCGGGGGAGGGGCGGAACCGACTCGCGTACCGATCGACGACGGCGAACCGGCAGCAGGTGACCCGCCGCCGCGAACCGACTACTGCGGACCGTACTTGCGGCCCGTCCGCGACGTGACCCCGCCGAGCAGACCCCGCGGGGCGACCTTCACCAGTCCCATCAGCGCCTTGTAGCGCGGGTCCGGGATCGACACCGTCTTCCCCCGGGCCAGATCCGTCAGCGCGGACGCCACCAGCTTGTCCGCGTCGAGCCACATCCAGCCCGGGATGTTGTCCGTGCCCATCCCGGCCCGCTCGTGGAACTCCGTCCGCACGAACCCGGGACACAGCACCATCAGCCGCACCCCCGACCCGGCCAGATCCCGTGCCGCGCCCTGGGTGAACTGCACGACCCACGCCTTGGACGCCCCGTACGTACCGCGCGGCACGAACGCCGCGACGGACGCCACGTTGACGACCCCGCCCCGGCCCCGCTCCTTCATCCCGGTGACGGCTGCCGAGGTCAGCCGCAGCACCGCCTCGCAGTGCACCTTCAGCATCGTCAGCTCATCGGCCATGGACACTTCCAGGAAGCGTCCCCTGTTGCCGAACCCGGCGTTGTTGACCAGCAGATCGACCGGGTGCGTGCGGTCCGCGAGCCGCTCCTCCACCGCTTTGATCCCGCCGTCCGTGGACAGATCCGCGTGTCGCACCTCTGCCTCGATGCCGTGCCGGTCGTGCAGTTCGGTGGCCTGCTCGCGCAGCCGCGCGGTGTCCCGTGCCACCAGCACCAGGTTGTGCCCCTGGGCCGCGAGCCGCCGCGCGAACGCGGCCCCGATGCCCGCCGTCGCGCCCGTGATCAGTGCAGTCGTCATACGCCGCACGTTAGTGCCCCGCCCCGGACGCCCCTGACCTGCCCTCAGCCCTGCCGGGCACCGCGTCCCCGACCGGCCCTGACCCCAAAGGCTCCCATCGTGAATTCGCCCAGCCTCCAAGAATTTCTTATGATGGTTGGGTGATCGAAGCTCGCCACCTCCGTGTCCTGCGTGCCGTGTCCACCACCGGCTCGTTCTCCGCCGCAGCCCGCGAACTCGGCTGCACCCAGCCCGCCGTCAGTCAGCAGATGAAGGCCCTGGAGTCCTCCGCGGGCACCACGCTGCTGATCCGCACCGGACGTGAGATGCGCCTCACCCAGGCCGGCGAGGCGCTGGTACGACACGCCTCCGGCATCCTCGCGGGGCTGACCGCCGCCGAGGAGGAGGTCGCCGCCATCGCCGGGCTGCGGGCCGGCCGGGTCCGGCTGGTCTCCTTCCCCAGTGGCAGCTCCACCCTGGTCCCGGGAGCGCTGGCGGCCCTGCGCGCCGAACATCCCGGCACCCGGGTGTCGCTCGTCGAGGCGGAGCCGCCGCGCTCGGTGGACCTGCTGCGCGAGGGCGACTGCGACATCGCACTGGCGTTCCGTTACGGGAGCACCGGCGGCGAATGGGACGACCTGGTGGTCCGGCCGCTGCTCACCGACCGGCTGATCGGTCTGGTCCCGGAGGGGCACCGGCTGGCGGAGGCGTCGAGCGTGTCCATCGGCGAGCTGGCCGAGGAGTCGTGGATCGCGGGCTGCCCGCGCTGCCGCCGGCAGCTGGTCGAGGTCTGCGAGGAGTCCGGCTTCACCCCGCGCATCGACTTCGCCACGGACGACTACCCGGCGGTGATGGGGCTCGTCGGGGCCGGGCTCGGGGTGGCGGTGCTGCCGGAGCTGGCCGTCGAGTCGGTACGCCCCAAGGGGGCCAGGGCCGTGCCGGTCGAGCCCGCGATCGAGCGGGAGATCGTCGCGCTGACCCTGCCGGACCTGGCCCGGGTCCCGGCGGTGGCGGCCACCCTGGACCAGCTGTCGCGCACGGCCACCCGCTGAGAGGCTGCCGGGTGGGCCGCGGCGCCCGACGGGCCCCGCGGCCCACGGGCGGTGAGGGGTCCGGTCCCGCTGCGGCTGGTCGCGGGCCGGACGGCTGAAGGTGCCGAAGAAACGTTTCTTCGGCAGGTTACGGCGTACGGGTGTCAGGTGGCGCCGGGGCCCGGGCCCGCGGCGGGCGCCGCGGTGATCAGCCGGGTTCTGGCCCGGCCCATCAGCTCTTCGCGCTCGTCCTCCGTCAGGCCGCCCCACACTCCGTAGGGCTCCCGTACGGCGAGGGCGTGCGCCGCGCACTCGGCACGTACCGGGCAGCGCATGCAGACCTCCTTGGCGGAGGTCTCGCGGGCACTCCGGGCCGCGCCGCGCTCACCCTCGGGGTGGAAGAACAGGGAGCTGTCCACGCCTCGGCAGGCGGCGAGCAGCTGCCAGTCCCACAGGTCTGCGTTGGGTCCGGGAAGGCGGGAGAAATCTGCCATTGCTTGTCCCCTCGGAGCTGTGTCGCGTCGGAAGCGGCATCTCGACCGTCTGTGATCGACGGCCTGCTGTGATCGGACCGTCTGTGATCGGTGTGACCGAAGTCTCGACCGTACATCTACGGTGCTAGTAGATGTAAATATGACTGATTGCGAATCTAGCCACAGACACCCTCAAAAGGGAAGAAATGGCGCCAAAAAGGGCATGCCAACGAGTGAAGATTCGGTTGACGGGTGAATCACCCGTGCCGCTCTCCTCCGTGTGCGGCCCTTCACGTAGAGTGCCGAACCCGGGCGCCCGACCCGTAACTCTTTCGAGTGACCGTCGTTAAGGGAACGGATGCGGTTGACGGATATCCGGCTCGGGCACATGTCCGAGGGGGTCAACCGCACAGGTGACGACTTGTATCAGCCTGGAGGCTCAAGGTGACGCGCATCAGCTGCGGAGGACGGTCATGACATCCGTCCTCGTCTGCGACGACTCCCCGCTTGCCCGAGAAGCGCTCCGTCGCGCGGTGGCCACCGTGCCCGGCGTCGAACGCGTGACGACGGCGGCCAACGGCGAGGAAGTCCTCCGCCGCTGGGGTGCCGATCGTTCGGATCTGATTCTGATGGACGTACGCATGCCCGGTCTGGGGGGTGTGGAGACCGTCCGGCGGCTGCTCTCCGCCGACCCCGGGGCCCGGATCATCATGCTGACCGTCGCCGAGGACCTGGACGGCGTCGCGCTCGCGGTCGCCGCGGGGGCCCGCGGATATCTGCACAAGGACGCCTCGCGCGCCGAGCTGCGGGCCACCGTCACCCAGGCGCTGGCCGATCCGACGTGGCGGCTCGCCCCGCGCCGGCTGCGGTCCGCCGAGATGGGGGCGGCTCCCACCCTCACCGCGCGGGAGATCCAGGTCCTCGAAGGCATGAGCCACGGCCGCTCCAACGCGGAGATCGGCCGTGAGCTGTTTCTCTCCGAGGACACGGTCAAGACCCACGCCCGGCGCCTGTTCAAGAAGCTCGGGGCTTCGGACCGCGCCCATGCGGTGGCCCTCGGATTCCGCTGGGGCCTGGTTCGCTGACGGCCGGCCCGGGCCGCGCCCCGTCCGCAGACCGGCGGACGGGGTCACGGAGCGGGTCACCGGCTCCACACCCCGTATCCGGTCGCCCGCTCACGGTGCCATGTGACGCTTCCCGGCCGATGACGCATCCTTGAGTCGTGGAGTTCCTCAGGAACGATTCGGTCGAGCGGAAGGGGAGGGCGCAGGGCATGACATCCGGCGCACCCGCTCATAACGCTTCGGTGCACAACTCGGGACGCGGTGGAGCGGACCGGGCGGCCTCAGGGCACCATGGTCCGATGCGCGACGACGAAACCACGGTGATCGGTGCCCTCGTGCACCGGGCCGTCGACGGCGACGCCCAGGCCACCCATGATCTGCTGGCCCATGTACACCCCCTCGCGCTGCGCTACTGCCGCTCCCGGCTGAACCGTCTTCCCGGTGATGCTCGCCACTTCGTGGAGGACCTGGCGCAGGAGGTCTGCGTCGCGGTGCTGATGGCGCTGCCGCGCTACAAGGACACCGGCAGGCCCTTCGAGGCCTTCGTCTTCGCGATCGCCGGGCACAAGGTCGCCGACCTCCAGCGCGCCGCGATGCGCCACCCGGGGGCGACCGCCGTCCCGTCCGACGAGATGCCGGAGCGGCCCGACGACTCCCTCGGCCCGGAGGAGCGCGCCCTGCTCAGCAGCGACGCCGCCTGGGCGAAGAAGCTCCTCGCCAACCTCCCGGAGAACCAGCGCGAGCTGCTGGTCCTGCGGGTCGCGGTCGGGCTGACCGCGGAGGAGACCGGCCAGATGCTCGGGATGTCCCCGGGCGCGGTCCGGGTCGCCCAGCACCGCGCGCTCAGCAGGCTCCGGGCGCTCGCCGAGCAGTAGAGGCTTCCGCTCCGGCCTTCGCGGGAGAAGGCTGTGGGAAGCCCGGAGGAAGGCTGTAGGAAGCTACAGAACAGCCAAGTGATCTTGATCGTGGAATGAGACGCCCGCGGAGCCCGTTAGCATGGACATCCGCACCGATCAAGGCCATTTGGGGAAGGTGTCATGACTGCAAACGTCGACGGAGTGCCCGAGAAGTTCGCGACGCTCGGGCTGACCTACGACGACGTGCTGCTGTTGCCCGGCGCGTCCGAGGTCCTGCCCAACGCGGTGGACACCTCCACGCTCATCTCGCGCAACGTCCGGGTGAACATTCCCCTGTTGTCGGCCGCCATGGACAAGGTGACCGAGGCCCGCATGGCGATCGCCATGGCCCGTCAGGGCGGCGTCGGCGTGCTGCACCGCAACCTCTCCATCGAGGACCAGGTGAACCAGGTCGACCTGGTCAAGCGCTCCGAGTCCGGCATGGTCACCGACCCGATCACCGTGCACCCCGACGCCACGCTCGGCGAGGCCGACGCGCTCTGCGCGAAGTTCCGCATCAGCGGCGTGCCGGTCACCGACCCCGCGGGCAAGCTGCTGGGCATCGTCACCAACCGCGACATGGCCTTCGAGTCGGACCGCTCGCGCCAGGTGCGCGAGGTCATGACGCCGATGCCGCTCGTCACCGGGCGGGTCGGGATCTCCGGCGTGGAGGCCATGGAGCTGCTGCGCCGCCACAAGATCGAGAAGCTGCCGCTGGTCGACGAGGCGGGCATCCTCAAGGGCCTCATCACGGTCAAGGACTTCAAGAAGGCCGAGCAGTACCCGAACGCCGCCAAGGACGCCGAGGGCCGGCTGCTGGTCGGCGCGGCCGTCGGCGCCAGCCCCGAGGCGCTGGAGCGCGCACAGGGGCTCGCCTCCGCCGGGGTCGACTTCCTCATCGTCGACACCTCGCACGGGCACAACAGCAACGCCCTCGCCTGGATGGCGAAGATCAAGTCGAGCGTCGGGGTGGACGTCATCGGCGGCAACGTCGCCACCCGCGACGGCGCCCAGGCGCTGATCGACGCCGGCGTCGACGGCGTGAAGGTCGGCGTCGGACCCGGCTCGATCTGTACCACCCGTGTGGTCGCCGGCATCGGCGTCCCGCAGGTCACCGCGATCTACGAGGCCGCGCTCGCCGCGCGCGCCGCGGGCGTCCCGGTGATCGGTGACGGCGGCCTCCAGTACTCCGGCGACATCGGCAAGGCGCTGGCCGCCGGGGCGGACAGCGTGATGCTGGGCAGCCTCCTCGCGGGCTGCGAGGAGTCCCCGGGCGAGCTGATGTTCATCAACGGCAAGCAGTTCAAGTCGTACCGCGGCATGGGCTCGCTGGGCGCGATGCAGTCCCGCGGACAGGGCCGGTCCTACTCCAAGGACCGCTACTTCCAGGCCGAGGTCTCCTCGGACGACAAGCTCGTCCCCGAGGGCATCGAGGGCCAGGTGCCCTACCGAGGCCCGCTGGCCAACGTTCTCCACCAGCTCGTCGGCGGCCTCCGCCAGACCATGGGCTACGTCGGCGCCGCGTCCGTCGACCAGATGGAGAGCAAGGGCCGCTTCGTCCGGATCACCTCGGCGGGCCTCAAGGAGAGCCACCCGCACGACATCCAGATGACGGTCGAAGCACCGAACTACAGCAGGAAGTAACGCATTCGCACAGGGGAGGGGCGGACCGGAGTTCCCGGACACTGTTGGCGGCCAACAGTGTCGGAGTTCCCGGTACCGCCCCTCCCTGCGTGTCGGGGATACTGGTCAGCGCAGACGTAGAGGGAAAGGCCACACATCGTGACTGAGATCGAGATCGGACGCGGCAAGCGCGGCCGCCGGGCTTACGCATTCGACGACATCGCCGTCGTTCCGAGCCGCCGCACCCGCGACCCGAAGGAGGTCTCGATCGCCTGGCAGATCGACGCCTACCGCTTCGAGCTGCCCTTCCTGGCCGCTCCCATGGACTCCGTGGTCTCCCCGCAGCACGCCATCCGGATCGGCGAGCTCGGCGGCCTGGGCGTGCTGAACCTGGAAGGCCTGTGGACCCGGCACGCCGACCCGCAGCCGCTGCTGGACGAGATCGCCGAGATGCCGGTCGAGTCCGCGACCCGTCGGCTCCAGGAGATCTACTCCGCCCCCATCCAGGAGGAGCTGATCGGGCAGCGCATCAAGGAGGTGCGCGACTCCGGCGTCGTCACCGCCGCCGCGCTCTCCCCGCAGCGCACCGCCCAGTTCTCCAAGGCGGTCGTCGACGCGGGCGTCGACATCTTCGTCATCCGCGGTACGACGGTCTCCGCCGAGCACGTCTCGGGCGCGGCCGAGCCGCTGAACCTGAAGCAGTTCATCTACGAGCTGGACGTCCCGGTCATCGTCGGCGGCTGCGCCACGTACACCGCCGCCCTGCACCTGATGCGGACCGGCGCGGCCGGTGTCCTCGTCGGCTTCGGCGGCGGCGCGGCGCACACCACGCGCAACGTCTTCGGCATCCAGGTCCCGATGGCCACCGCCGTCGCGGATGTCGCGGGCGCCCGCCGCGACTACATGGACGAGTCCGGCGGCCGGTACGTGCACGTCATCGCCGACGGCGGCGTCGGCTGGTCCGGCGACCTGCCGAAGGCCATCGCCTGCGGTGCGGACGCCGTGATGATGGGCTCCCCGCTGGCCCGCGCGACGGACGCGCCCGGCCGCGGCCGGCACTGGGGCATGGAGGCCGTCCACGAGGACGTGCCGCGCGGCAAGCTGGTCGACCTCGGCTCGGTCGGGACGACGGAGGAGGTCCTCACCGGTCCTTCGCACACCCCGGACGGCTCGATGAACATCTTCGGCGCCCTGCGTCGCGCGATGGCCACCACCGGCTACAGCGACCTCAAGGAGTTCCAGCGCGTCGAGGTGACGGTGGCGGACTCGCAGCACCGCCGCTGATCTCCCGCACGTCGTAGGCAGACGGAAGGGCCCGGACCACCACGCGCCACGGTCCGGGCCCTTCCGAGTTCCCGTATGGCCCTGCGGGGGTCAGCCGGCCTTCTTGGCGCCACCGACGGCGGCGACCGCACCGAGGGCGAGGAAGAGGTAGGTCATGAAGTCGGCCTCCCGCGACCAGGCCTCCGTCACGGCGCCGAAGTGGTCGTCGACGACCTCGGAGAAAGGGATCTGCGCCAGGTCGGCGAGCACCATCGAGATGCCGACGAGCTGCCCGAGGTAGACGGCGCCGATCGAGAGGACGGCCGCGGCGCCGATGACCGCCGGGTTGGAGCCGCCGACCTTGCTCGACGCGAAGCCGACCAGGAAGCCGACACCGACCGCCGCGTAGCCGACCTCGCGCTCGATGGAGCCCGCGATCACGCCGTACAGGATGCCCGCGACGACGGCCGCGCCCAGGGCGACCAGCACGCCGAGCATGATGTTGTCGCGGGCCGGCGGCACCGGGGTGAAGGGCGTGCCGCCGAATGGTGCGTTCTGGCCGGGCTGCTGACCCGCGAACGGGTTGCCGGTCGGTCCCGGGGGCTGCTGGCCGTAATGGTTGCCGGTCGGGGAGGCGGGGGCGGGCCCGCCCGGCTGACCGGCGTACGGATTGCCGTCGACGGGCTGACCGCCGTAGGGCTGCTGGGGTTGGTTCGGCGGCTGCACGGGCTGACTCACGGCGGGGCTCCCCCTGGGATTGCTACGCACAAACGTGCGAGACACGCACGACTGTGCGCTCTGTGACGCCGCAGGGTAGCAGTACACCCCGGAACCGGTCACCGGCGATCTTTCGACGCCCCGTCACGTCTCGGAGCCGGTGCGCGGCTCCCGCCGGAGCCCCGTCACGGCTCAGAGCCGGTGCGCGGCTCCCGCCGGGGTGGCCCCCCGGGTGTCCAGGAGCAGTTGGGCCTTCACCGCGAGGCCCTGGAGGTCGTAGGTGCGGTGCTGCTGGAGCAGTACGGTCAGGTCGGCCGCGGCCGCCGCCTCGTACAGCGAGTCGGCGCGCGGGACGGGGCGTTCGCGCACCCGCCAGTCCAGGACGTGCGGATCGTGGTAGCCGACCTGGGCGCCCATGTCCATCAGCCGGGTCGCGATCTCGCGGGCGGGGGCGGCCTCCTGGTCGGCGCTGTCCGGCTTGTACGTGACGCCGAGCAGCAGCACGCGTGCGCCCCGGACGGACTTGCCGTGCTCGTTCAGGAGGGTGGCACAGCGCTGGATGACGTAACTGGGCATCCGGTCGTTGATCTCCCGCGCCAGCGAGACCATCCGCAGCGGGTGCCCGGGGGTGCCGGTGCCGTAGGGCGGACAGCCCGGGTCCACCGGAACGCCGTGTCCGCCGACGCCGGGTCCCGGCCGGAAGGGCTGGAAGCCGAACGGTTTGGTCTCGGCGCACCGGATGACGTCCCAGAGGTCGACGCCGAGGTCGTGGCAGAGCACCGCCATCTCGTTGACCAGCGCGATGTTGACGTGCCGGAAGTTGGTCTCCAGCACCTTCGTCATCTCCGCCTCGCGCGGGCCTCGGGCCCGTACGACCTTGTCGGTGAGCCGTCCGTAGAAGGCGGCGGCCGACTCGGTGCAGGCGGGGGTGAGGCCGCCGATGACCTTGGGGGTGTTGGCCAGGACATGGGTGCGGTTGCCGGGGTCGAGCCGGGCGGGGGAGCAGGCGAGGTGGAAGTCGCGTCCGGCGACGAGCCCCGAGCCCTCTTCGAGCAGGGGGCGCAGGACGTTCTCGGTGGTGCCGGGAGGCACGGCGGACTCCAGCAGCACGGTGGTGTGCGGGCGCAGCCGGGCGGCCAGCGCGCGGGCGGCGTCGCGGAGCGCGGTGAGGTCGACGGTACGGTCGGGGCCGAGCGGGGTGGGGGAGCAGATCACGGCGGTACGGACCCGGCCCAGCTCGGCGGCTTCGGTGGTGGGCCGGAAGCCGCCGGAGAGCATGCGGCGGATCTCGGAGGCGGTGAGGGTGCCCTCGACGGGGCTGCGGCCCGCTCCGAGTTCCGCGTAGGGCCGTGGGTCGGGGTCGTAGCCGACGGTGTCGATTCCGGCGGTCACGGCGGCCCGGGCGAGGGGCAGGCCGAGGTGACCGAGTCCGATGACGGCGAGGTCTGCGGGCATACAGGAAGACCCCCATAAGTGCGGAGAGCGAAGATCGCAACTGCTGTGGACAGCGCAATGTCAGACTAGGCGTAAATATGACCTATATGTCGCATTGTGGGGCTCCGGTCGCCCGAGTGTTGTCCACAGGCGGTGGCTGAACTCGGGGAGCGCGGACAGAATCGAGGGGTGGACACGGGCGGCCGGCCCCTCGGCCGGGTGGCACTTCCGTGTCCGACCACCCCGATCCACCGGGAGGCAGCAGTGAGGACAGCGACACTGGGACCCGCCGAGCGCACCGTCGCGCTCGCCGCCATGGCCGAGCGCGAACTGGACGTGCTGGTCGTGGGGGCGGGCGTGGTCGGCGCGGGCACGGCGCTGGACGCCGTCACCAGAGGCCTCTCGACCGGCCTGGTCGAGGCGCGTGACTGGGCATCCGGCACATCGAGCAGGTCGAGCAAGCTGATCCACGGCGGTCTGCGCTATCTGGAGATGCTCGACTTCGCCCTGGTCCGGGAGGCGCTCAAGGAGCGCGGGCTGCTCCTCGGACGGCTCGCCCCGCACCTGGTGAAGCCCGTGCCCTTCCTCTACCCCTTGCAGCACAAGGGCTGGGAGCGGCTGTACGCCGGCTCCGGGGTCGCGCTGTACGACGCGATGTCGGTCTCCTCCGGCCATGGCCGCGGCCTCCCCGTCCACCGCCATCTCTCCCACAAGCACGCCCTGCGGGTCGCCCCCGCGCTGAGGAAGGACGCCCTGGTCGGCGCCCTCCAGTACTACGACGCGCAGATGGACGACGCCCGCTTCGTCACCGAGCTGGTGCGCACCGCCGCGTCCTACGGGGCCCAGGTGGCGAACGGGGCCAGGGTGATCGGCTTCCTCCGCGAGGGCGAGCGGGTCGTGGGCGCGCTCGTGAGGGACGTCGAGGGTGGTACGGAGTACGAGATCCGGGCCAAGCAGGTGGTCAACGCGACCGGCGTGTGGACCGACGACACCCAGGGGCTCATCGGCGAGCGCGGGCAGTTCCACGTCCGGGCCTCCAAGGGCATCCACCTGGTCGTCCCCAAGGACCGCATCCACTCCTCCACCGGCCTCATCCTGCGCACCGAGAAGTCCGTCCTCTTCGTCATCCCCTGGGGCCGGCACTGGATCATCGGCACCACGGACACCGACTGGGACCTGGACAAGGCCCACCCGGCCGCCTCCAGCGCCGATATCGACTACCTCCTCCAGCACGTCAACTCCGTCCTGAACACCCCGCTGACCAGGGACGACGTCCAGGGTGTCTATGCCGGACTGCGACCGCTGCTGGCCGGTGAGTCGGACGCCACCAGCAAGTTGTCACGCGAGCACACGGTGGCCCACCCCGCCCCCGGCCTGGTCGTCGTGGCGGGCGGCAAGTACACGACGTACCGGGTCATGGCCAAGGACGCGGTGGACGAGGCGGTGCACGGACTCGACCAGCGGGTCGCCACCTGCGTCACCGAGGACACCCCGCTCCTGGGGGCCGAGGGGTACAAGGCCCTGTGGAACGCGCGCGCCCGGATCGCGGCCCGGACCGGACTCCATGTCGCCCGGGTGGAGCATCTGCTCAACCGGTACGGCTCAATGACCGAGGAGATTCTGGAACTGATCCTCGCCGACCCCACCTTGGGCGAACCCCTGCCCGCCGCCGACGACTATCTGCGCGCCGAGATCGTCTACGCGGCCTCCCACGAGGGCGCCCGCCATCTGGACGACGTGCTGACCCGGCGCACCCGGATCTCCATCGAGACCTTCGACCGGGGCACCCGTAGCGCCCGGCTCTGCGCGGAGCTGATGGCGCCGGTGCTGGGCTGGGACGAGGGACGGATCGACCGGGAGGTCGAGCACTACGAGAAGCGGGTGGAGGCCGAACGCGAATCACAGCGGCAGCCCGACGACCTCACGGCGGACGCGGCCCGGCTCGGCGCGCCGGACATTGTGCCGATCTAGGACATGCCCTCCCGGGGTCCGTGAGTTCTCGCGCCGTGGTCACCGCCCGCCTTCACCGGGCCAGTTGGGCTCCGTCGGCCCGGTGGAGCCGCGGAGGAGGCCCGGACCGGCCTGGACGGGGAGGCCGGGTTGGTAGGAGGCTGGGGGGGCTTCCCTCTTCGGGCCCCAGGGTCTGTCGTCCATGCGCCGCCCTGCCGCCCTCCGGGCGTCGGCGGCAGGTTGACGGCGGGCCCTGGCGCGGCGGACCCCGGACCCGGCACCAGGACCGGTCCCGGGGTGAGGGACAATGAACGCTCTGCCAGGGCGGGTTGATCGCAGAGGGGACGCATGTCGGAGGCGGAGCAGGCACGGGAGCCCCAACGGGACAAGAACGGTCGCCTCCTCGCGGGGCGCTACCGGCTCGGTGAGGTGCTCGGCCGGGGCGGTATGGGTACGGTCTGGCGCGCCGCCGACGAGACGCTCGGCCGCACGGTCGCGGTCAAGGAACTGCGGTTCCCCGGGGCGATCGACGAGGACGAGAAGCGCCGGCTGATCACGCGCACCCTGCGTGAGGCCAAGGCGATCGCACGGATCCGCAACAACAGCGCGGTGACCGTCTACGACGTGGTCGACGAGGACGACCGCCCGTGGATCGTCATGGAACTGATCGAGGGCAAGTCGCTCGCCGAGGCGATCCGCGAGGACGGCACGCTGACGCCGAGGCGGGCCGCCGAGGTCGGGCTCGCCATCCTCGACGTGCTGCGTTCGGCGCACCGCGAGGGCATCCTGCACCGCGACGTGAAGCCGTCCAACGTGCTGATCGCCGAGGACGGGCGCGTCGTGCTCACCGACTTCGGCATCGCCCAGGTCGAGGGCGACCCGTCGGTCACCTCCACCGGCATGCTCGTCGGCGCCCCCTCGTACATCTCGCCGGAACGGGCCCGCGGTCACAAGCCGGGCCCGCCCGCGGACCTGTGGTCGCTCGGCGGACTGCTGTACGCGAGCGTCGAGGGCTGCCCGCCGTACGACAAGGGTTCGGCCATCGCCACCCTGACGGCCGTGATGACCGAACCGCTCGACCCGCCGAAGAACGCCGGTCCGCTCACCGAGGTCATCTACGGGCTGCTCGCCCGGGATCCCGACCAGCGGCTCGACGACGCCGGGGCGCGGGCGTTGCTCAACGACGTCATCAACGCCCCCGACGTTCCCGCGCCGGCCCCTCCGGACTCCACCCAGATCATGGCGCTGCCGTCGGCGCCCGCCGCCGACCCCCTCGTCAAGCGGACGCCGAAGCAGCCCAAGGCCCCGAAGTCGCCGAAGCAGTCCACCGGGTCGGGCGAGTCCGGTGGCGGCTCCCGCGACCGGCTGCGCGGAGCCCTGCGCTCCGTGCGTAACGCGAAGACCCCGGCGGTGGCCGCGGGAGCCGCCGCGGCGTCGGCGAGTTCTCCGGCCGCCGCGGCCGGCGGCTCGCCCGCCGCACCGCCCAAGCCCCCGTCGCCGCCCGGGACTTCCGGCCAGGGCGCGAAGTCCCGGGCGCCCGCCGCGTCCGCCCCGGCGACCGTGAAGGGAGCCGCCGCGGCACCCGTCGGAGGCCCGGAGTCCGCAGCGGCGGCGCGTGCTTCCGTACCCGGGCAGCGTCCGCCGTCCTCGGTCGCGTCCACACGTGCCTCGATCACCGATGTGGTGCCTCGCCGCACCCTCGCGATCATCGCGGCCGTTGTCGCGCTGGCCATTCTCGGCACGGTCCTCGCGCTCACTCTCGGCGGTGACGACGTGGACAACGGCGGCTCCACGGCCACCTCGGCCGGAGCCTCGGCCGGCGGCGCCGACGACAAGGGCGGCGGCACCGAAGGCGGTTCGGCCGGTGCGAAGGGCGGCGGCCAGAAGGAGAGCCACGGCACCGAGGACGGCCGGGCCTCCGCTGCCCCGTCCGACGCCGACGACTCCGCTTCCGACGACCCCAAGGGTGACGGGGCGGACCCGGGCGACGCTCTGCCCGCCGGGTACGAGAAGGCCACCGACACCCGGTTCCACTTCACCATGGCGATGCCCGAGGGTTTCGAGCGCACCGGCATCGCGGGCAGCAACTCCGGCGGCATCTACAACGACAAGCAGGGCAGCTTCCCCCGCGTCCAGGTCGACTTCAACAACTCGCCCAAGGACGACGCGGCGGCCGCCTGGAGCGGGGCCGTCGCGAGCGCCAGGGGTCTCAGCGACGGCTACAAGCACGGCGACATAAAGAAGGTCGAGTACAACGGCTACCCGACCGTCGCGGACTGGACGTTCGAACGCAACCACAACGGCGTCCGGGTCAAGGTGCTCAACCGGGGCTTCAAGGTGGACGCCAGGCGCGGCTACTCGATCATGATCAGCTGCAAGGTGGACGAGTGGGACGGCGCCGGGTGCCGGACGCTGCGGGAAACGGCGTTCGCCACGTTCACGCCCACGGACTGACCGCCCGGCACCTCCGGAACCGGGTGTCCGCAACGTCCAGGGCTGACCGCCCGGCACGCCCGTCGACCCGTCGGGCACGCCCTGACCGGTCGATGGGAAACGTTTGTGCGGACCGGGTTGGCGCGACCAGGCCCGTCGGCCCGCGTTGCCACGTATCGTAAGAGGCCGGAGACCGTACGCAGCCGCGACGGCGGGTCAATTGTCCACCGAATGACCGTGACTGACGGATGGGTGCGCCTCCGGTGACCGGGGGGAAGAGCGCGCTCTGGGGAGGCGTCGTGGACGACTACGCGGGTCGGGTGCTTGCCGACCGCTACCGCCTTCCGCTGCCCCCGTCCGATGGGTACGAACTGGCCGAGACCCGGGCGTTCGACACATACAGCGGACAGGAGGTCCTGGTCCGCCAGGTGCCGTTGCCGGAGATCGTGGACGCGGAGGTGCTCGACGCCGACGGTCGGCCGTCGGCGTCCGGACGCGCCGCCGGGCGAGCGGTTCGCCGCAGTACGGACCCGGCGGTCCGGAGGGCGATCGAGGCCGCGCAGGCCGCCGCCCAGGTGCCCGATCATCCCCGGCTCGACCAGGTCTTCGACGTGTTCGCCGAAGCGGGATCGTTGTGGATAGTGAGCGAGCTCGTCGCGGCCCGCCCGCTCGCCGCGCTCCTCGCGGAACGCCCCCTGAACCCCTACCGGGCGGCGGAGATCGGCTCCGACGTGCTCACCGCCCTGCGGGTGCTGCACGCCCACGGCTGGACCCACCGCAACATCACCGTGCGCACGGTCCTGGTGTGCGACGACGGCCGCGTCATGCTCACCGGTCTCGCGGTGGGCGCCGCCGAGGAGGCGCTCTGCGGATACGCCCCCGGACCGGATCCCGACACCGACCCGGTGGCCGGTCCCACGACCTACGGCATCCCGGCCGTCGAGGCCGCCCCGTCGAGGGAGCTCGACGGGACCTACGTGCTTCCGCCGGCCAGGAGCGAAACGGAGTACGCGGCGGTCGAGGGCTACGGACCGGTCGAGGGCTACGGATCCGTCGAGGACGGCGAGGGCTACGCGGACGTCGAGGAGTACGCGGACGCGGAGGTCCAGGAGTACGCCGAAGACGACGGTGGCGAAGGCCGGGCGGACCAGCTGGGCCGGGCGGGCCAAGGGCTTCCCGTTCCGTCGTTGCCGCAGGGGTACGTACCGCGCCAGGACGACGACGACCGGCATGGCGACCGTTACGACCTGCCGCCGGGCCGGGAAGCCGAGCCCTTCGCGTCGCACGCCGGGCAGGAGATCGTCCCGCGCCCCGCCGCCCCCGCCGCCCCGTACAGCGCTGTGCCGCTCCCCGCCGAGCCGGGCGCCGCGAGCCCCGCCCAGCTGCGGGCCGCGCGCGCCGGAGCCATCGCCGCCTACCGGGCGGGCGCACGGGCCGCCGCCCGGGTCACCGAGGACCGGCAGCAGACCGACCGCACCCCGGCCGACCTCACGAAGTCGCCGCCGGAAGGGCGCGCTCCCGCCCCGAGCACCAGCGGCACCTACAGCACCAACGGCATCACCGAAGCCGGAACCGAATCCGAAGCCGGAACCGGAGCGGACGAGGATACCGACACCGGCATCCTCCCGCCGCGGCGCCCGGCGCCCGGCGCCCCGGCCCCGGACGCCCCCGAGCTCTCCAGGCAGACCGCCCCCTGGGGAGCCCCCACCGAGGACCCCTACGACGACGAGGACGACGAGGACGACGAGGACGGCCCCCGGCCGCCCGGCCGCCGCGTGCACCTCGCCGGGACCTGGGACGACGGGCCCGGTGCGCGGCCCGTCTCCGCGGGCGGCTCCGGTGAGGACGCGCTGCGCGCCGACTCCCGGCGGCCCGGCCCGCCGGCCCCGGCACCCAGGCAGCTCGCCCGCACCGCGCCCCGGGACGGGCGAGCCGCCCACCGGGCCTGGGAAGAAGCCGTCGCGGGCGGCGACGAGCCCGCCGTCTACCGGGGCCCCGCCACCCCGCTCGCCGCCGAACGCGCCCGCCAGGCGCGGATCGCCGTCGTCGGAGCCGTCACCGAGCGTTGGGCCCCCGAGCAGGCGGGCCCGGTCCACGAGAACTGGCAGCTCGCGCCGCCGATCGGCCCCTCCACCGACCTGTGGGCGCTCGGCGCACTGCTCTACCGTGCCGTCCAGGGCCACGCTCCCTACCCCGAGGAGAACGCGGCCGAGCTCGTCCAGATGGTGTGCGGGGAGCCGCCCGCCTTCGCGGAGGAGTGCGGTCCGCTGCGGCCCGTCGTCGAGTCCCTGCTGCGCCAGGACCCCACGGAGCGGCCGGACTTCGAGGAGCTGCGCGGCTGGCTGCGCTCGCTGGTGCGCTCCGCGCCGGAGCCGGAGGCGGGCGCCGACGTCGTGCCGCTGCCCGCGCCCGACGCCACCCGGCTCCCCGTCGTACGCCGCAGGGGCGAGCTGGTCCGCCGGCGCCGGGGCCGTTTCGGCGGCGGCGCGGCACATGGCAGACACCGCCAGGGCAAGCCCCAGCAGCCGCCGAAGCAACGCGGCGGCGGCAAGCAGCGGGACCGGCAGGAGTCGCTGCTGCCGCCCGACCGGTCCGCGCGGATGCCCGTCGAGGCCTGGGAGGAGGAGCGCCCGGCCCGCGCACCGCGTGCGCCCAAGGGGCCCCGGGTGCTGCGGGAACCGCCGCGCCGCGGTGAGGAGTCCTCCTCCCCCCGCAGTCTGGGCAGGCTGCTGCTCGTCCTCATCCTGCTGTTGATGGCCGCGGCCGTCGCGTACGCGGTGATGTTCCTGCCGAAGCAGGAGCCGGGCAGGGACGGTGGAGCGCCGACGTCGCCCGCCGGCTCCGCCGCACCGCCCGCCGCCTCGGGGGAGCCCGACCCGTCCGCCTCGGCGGACGGGCCCGCCGATCCCGGCTCCCAGCAGCCGCAGACCAGCCGGTCCGCCGTGGCGCTCGCCCCCGGCTACGCGCTCCGCGAGGACCCGGAGGGCTTCGAGATCGGCGTACCGAAGGACTGGCAGCGCAGCCCCGCCAACGCGGACCGGCAGATCCGCTACGGCAGCGACGGGTTCACCCTGCTCGTGGTGCCCGGCCGGGACACGGTGAAGGCGGGGGGCGGCGATCCGCTGGACTACCAGCGGGACAAGGAGCCCGAGCTCCAGCCGTTCCGCGACTCCAGCTGGTCCTCCTCGTCGGGACTGCGCCGGGTCGACGTCGGCAGGCAGGCCATGGCCGAGGGGCAGTTCACCTGGCAGGAGAGCGGCGGGCGCGAGGTGTTCGTCCGTAATCTCGCCATGATCGTCGACGGCAGGTACCACGTCATCCAGGTCATCGGGCCCGAGAGCGGCCGGGACAGGGTCACCGAGATCTACGAGCAGGCCATCGCCTCGTACCGGGTCACCTGACCGCCGGTCACACCCGATCGCGCGCACGTGCCCGCCCGACCGCTCCCATGTCATCGCCCGGCCGCTCCCGGCGCCCGCCTGACCGCACGTCATCGCAGCGGTCCGGCAGCGGGTGTTGCGTGGCGACGACAACCATCACAGTGCGGTCTCGTGGGCGATCCCCGGTTCCGTCTCCCCGCTCCGCCTCCGTAATCTGGCAATCCGAGGAACGGGGCGGGGACATCACGTGGATCGATCACAGGGCACGGACGCGGGACTGGTTCTGGCGGGGCGCTACCGGCTGGGCGACGTCCTCGGCCGGGGAGGCATGGGCAAGGTCTGGCGCGCCCACGACGAGGTGCTGCACCGCACGGTCGCCGTCAAGGAGTTGACCGCCGGGCTGTACGTCGCCGAGGCCGACCGGCTCGTCCTGCACGCGAGAACACAGAAGGAGGCGAGGGCGGCGGCGCGCATCACGCACCCGGGCGTCGTCACCGTCCACGACGTGATCGAGTACGACAACCGCCCCTGGATCGTCATGCAGTACGTCGACGGGCCCTCGCTCGCCGACGCGGCCAAGGAGAGCGGCGAGGTCGCCCCGCGCGAGGCGGCCCGCATCGGGCTGCACGTCCTGAGCGCCCTGCGCGCCGCGCACGCGGCCGGGGTGCTGCACCGCGACGTCAAGCCCGGCAACGTGCTGCTGGCGCGCGACGGGCAGGTACTGCTGACCGACTTCGGGATCGCCGCGATCGAGGGCGACGCCACCATCACCCGTACCGGCGAACTGGTCGGCTCCATCGACTACCTGGCCCCGGAACGGGTACGCGGCGGCGACCCGGGACCGGCCTCCGACCTCTGGTCCTTGGGCGCGACGCTGTACACGGCGGTCGAGGGGATCTCCCCGTTCCGCCGTACGTCCCCGATCTCCACCATGCAGGCCGTCGTCACCGAGGAGCCGCCGGCCCCGGTCAACGCCGGTCCGCTCGGCGCCGTGATCACCGCACTGCTGCGCAAGGACCCGGAGGACCGGCCCACGGCCGACCGGACCGAGCAGATGCTGCTGGACGCCATGGACGGCCGCGAACCCCGCGCCGCCCAGGCGCACGTACCGACGCAGCGCATCCCCGAGGACGCCCGGTACGCCAACCAGGACGCGGACGGTCCCGGCGGTCCGAACGGCGCCGACGGCACCACCGCCCGGCTGCCCGGGGCGACCCCCACCACAACGCCGCCCGCCCCCGGCCCGGACGCCACCGCCCCGGCCACCGCCCCTGCCCCGGTGACCCGGCGCGCCGGATCCCGCTGGCGCACGGTGCTGGTCGTGGTCGTCGCCGCGGCCGTCCTGGGGGGCGCGGCCGGGCTGTTCGCGATGAAGTACGTGGGGAGCTGGGACGCCCCCGGCTCCACCAGTGGCGGTACGGTCGCCGGCCGCACGCCGTCCGCGGAGCAGACCTCCCCGGAGCCGGCCGTCTCTTCGGAGGGGACAGCGGAGATACCCGACGGCTGGCACCGGGTCGAGGACCCGGCGGGGTTCAGCCTGGTCGTGCCGAAGGACTGGACACGGCAGGTCCAGGAGGGCCAGATCGACTACACGCCGGACGACGGGGCCCACCGGATCCGCATCAGTATCGACCCGGACCCGGATTTCGGCCATCCGTATCTGCACATGGAGAACATGGAGGAGCAGCTCTCCGAGCGGCTGCCGGGCTATCAGCGGATCGGGATGGAGAAGAACACCTTCCGCGACCGGCCGGGCGCCCTCTGGGAGTTCACCTGGAACGAGACCAAGGACCACCCGGGGCCCCGGCACGGGATCGACCAGCTGTACTACGGCGGTCCCGGCGGCCCCGAGTACGCGCTGTATCTGACGGCCCCGCAGGAGGGCTGGGAGGCCAGCCGCGAGAAGTTCGACATCATGCTGCGCAGTTGGAGCGCACCGAGCACGCGGCAGTGAGAGTGCCGTCAGGCAACAGCCCGATGCCGCGCCCGGGCCCGGAGTCGGACCAGTGGTCGCCGGGCGGTGTGCTGTACGCGGCGGGCTGGGCATGTCCCCGTACCGCCGCTCGCACACCCCGGCAACCTCCGGGCCGCGCTGTCCGCCGTGCCGCAGGTGCCTGCCGTGCCGCAGGTGTCCGCGAGTCGCAGGTGCCTGCCGAGTCGCAGGTGCCTGCCGTGCCGCAGGTGTCCGCCCGCGGCGCGGGCGCGTTCGGCACGCCCGTCATGCGGCTGATCCGCAAGGACCGCGCCGAGCGCCCGCCGTCCGCCGAGCGCCCGCCGTCCGCCGCAGGGCGGCCGACCGTATAGCCACTGATCAGCGCTTATGCCGCCAGCGATCACTGGCTCGTTCGGGGAGAGGGGCGGCAGGGGTGGCGGGTCCTGTGAAAAACTGTTACCCACGGGTACCCAAAGACTCCGGCTGGACATACTCTCGGCCTCATGACGGACTCGCAGGCCCCTGACGCCCCACTCGGTACGAACCCCGTGGCGGTCGCCCCCGCCGGGGTGCGTACCGCCGCCGACGTGGTCACCCCCGAGGTGATCGCCCAGCTGACCCGCGGCGTCGTCGGGTCGGGCCGCACGGCCAACCACACCCCCTTCACCGGGGAGAAGCTGGCCGACCTGCCCGAGTCCACCCCCGAGGACGTCGCCACCGCCTTCGACCGGGCCCGCGCCGCCCAGCCGGTCTGGGCCGCCGTCCCCGTACGGCAGCGGGCCGCCGTCCTGCTGCGCTTCCACGACCTCGTCCTCAGCCGCCAGTCCGAGGTCCTCGACCTCATCCAGCTGGAGACCGGCAAGGCCCGCCTGCACGCCCACGAGGAGGTGCAGGCCATCGCCATCGCCGCCCGCCACTACGGTCGCAAGGCCGCCGCCTACCTCAAGCCCCGCCGCCACACCGGCGTCGTCCCGATCCTCACCAAGGTCACCGAGCTGCGCCAGCCGCGCGGCGTCGTCGGCCAGATCGCCCCCTGGAACTACCCGCTCGAACTCTCCGTGGGTGACGCGCTGCCCGCGTTCGTCTCCGGCAACGCCGTCGTGATGAAGCCCGACACGGAGACCGCGCTCACCGCCCTGTGGGCCCGCGACCTGCTGATCGAGGCCGGACTGCCCGCCGAGGTCTTCCAGGTGGTCCTCGGCGAGGGCCCCGTCGTGGGACCCGAGGTCGTCAGCCACGCCGACTACGTCTCCTTCACCGGCTCCACCCGCACCGGCCGCGAGGTCGCCGTGGGCGCCGCGTCCCGGCTGGTCGGCGTCTCCCTGGAGCTCGGCGGCAAGAACGCCATGCTCGTACTGAAGGACGCCGACGTCGAGAAGGCAGCCGCCGGAGCCGTCCGCGCCTGCTTCTCCTCCGCCGGGCAGCTCTGTATCTCCATCGAGCGGCTGTACGTCCATGAGTCCGTCGCCGACGACTTCGTGGAGCGCTTCGCCACCCGGACGAAGGCCATGCGGCTCGGCAACGCCCTGGCCTACGGGGCCGACATGGGCTCCCTCGTCGGCGAACGCCAGCTGGAGGCCGTCACGCGCCACGTCGACGAGGCCGTCGAGAAGGGCGCGAAGGTGGTCGCCGGTGGCGTCGCCCGCCCCGACATCGGCCCGCTGTTCTACGAACCGACCATCCTCGACGGGGTGGAGGCCCCGATGGCCGTCTGCACCGAGGAGACCTTCGGGCCGGTCGTCTCGATCTACCGCTTCAGCGACGAGGACGAGGTGATCGCGCTGGCCAACGCCACCCCGTACGGCCTCAACTCCAGCGTCTGGACCACCGACTCCCGGCGCGGTCACCAGGTCGCGGCCCGGCTGCGCACCGGCACCGTCAACATCAACGAGGGGTTCGCCCCCGCCTACGGCAGCGTCCAGTCCCCGATGGGCGGCATGAAGGAGTCCGGCCTCGGCCGACGGCACGGCTCCGAGGGCATCCTCAAGTACACCGAGGCACAGACCGTCGCCCAGCAGCGGCTGATGCCGCTCGCGCCCGCCTTCGGGATGGACGACGAGAAGTACGCCGCGCTCATGACCAGCGGCCTCAAGGCGATGAAGGCTTTCCGGCTGCGCTGAACGCCCCGGAGACCGCCGCGACGTCCGCCCTTTTCGTACCGATTCCGTTCCGAGGAGTGCCATGTCCCAGGACAGCCCTGCCCAGAAACAGGTCGTGAGCCCCGCGTCGGCGAACTCCTTTCAGGCGAGCCCCGTTCCGGCGAGCCCCGCGTCGGCGAGCCCTGTTCCGGCTGAGGACGACGCCGCGTACGACTACGACGTCCTGGTCGTCGGATCGGGCTTCGGGGGCGCGGTGTCGGCGCTCCGGCTGACCGAGAAGGGCTACCGGGTCGGGATCCTGGAGGCGGGCCGCCGCTTCACCCCCGCCACCCTCCCCAAGACCTCCTGGGACCTCAAGAACTACCTCTGGGCCCCCGCGTTCGGCCTCTTCGGCGTCCAGCGGGTCCACCTCCTCGGCAAGGTCATGGTGCTCGCCGGGGCCGGTGTCGGCGGCGGATCGCTCAACTACGCCAACACGCTGTACGTGCCGCCGGCCCCGTTCTTCGCGGACCGGCAGTGGGCCTCGATCACCGACTGGCAGGACGAGCTGAAGCCGTACTACGACCAGGCCCGGCGCATGCTCGGGGTCCGCCTCAACCCGACCATGACCCCCTCCGACATCCATCTCAGGGCCGCCGCCGAGGCCATGGGCGTCGGCGACACCTTCCACCTGGCCCCGGTCGGCGTCTTCTTCGGCGACGGCAAGGACGCCGACGGCACCGCGAAGGCCGGGCCAGGCTCCACCGTTCCCGACCCGTACTTCGGCGGCGCGGGCCCCGCCCGTAAGGCCTGCACCGAGTGCGGCGAGTGCATGACGGGCTGCCGCCACGGCGCCAAGAACACCCTCAACGAGAACTACCTCCACCTCGCCGAGAAGGCCGGGGCGGCCATCCACCCGATGACCTCCGTCGTCGCGGTCACCGACGACCCCGAGGGCGGCTACCGGGTCCTCACCGTCCCCACCGACCGCCGCCGCAGGGCGAAGCCCACGAAGCTGCGCGCCCGCGAGGTCGTCGTCGCCGCCGGAACGTACGGCACCCAGACCCTGCTGCACACCATGAAGGACCGGGGTCTGCTGCCCCGGCTCTCCGCGAGGCTCGGCGAGCTGACCCGTACCAACTCCGAGGCTCTGGTGGGCTCCCAGACCAGCGATCGCCGCTACCGCAAGAAGCACGGCACGGCGAAGGCCGACTTCTCGCAGGGCGTCGCGATCACCTCCTCGATCCACCCGGACGACCACACCCACATCGAGCCCGTCCGCTACGGCAAGGGCTCCAACGCCATGGGCGCGATGTCGATACTCCAGGTCCCCTACGGGGCCCACCGGGTGCGCGGCTGGCTCGCCAACATGGTCAAGCACCCCACCCTCGCCGCCCGTTCGCTCTCCAACCGTCACTGGTCCGAGCGCACGATCATCGGACTGGTCATGCAGTCGCTCGACAACTCCCTGACGACGTACCGCAAACCGGGCGGCATCGGCAAGGGCCTGCTCACCGCCCGCCAGGGCCACGGCGCGCCCAACCCGACCCAGATACCGGAGGCCACCCACAGCGCCACCCTGCTCGCCGAGGAGATCAACGGCTTCGCCGGCTCCAACGTCGGCGAGCTGATGGGGACCCCGCTCACCGCCCACTTCCTCGGCGGCTGCCCGATCGGCGCGAACGCCGACGAGGGCGTCATCGACCCGTACCACCGCCTCTACGGCCACCCCGGCATCAGCGTCGTCGACGGCTCCGCGGTCTCCGCCAACCTCGGCGTCAACCCCTCGCTGACCATCACCGCCCAGGCCGAGCGCGCGATGTCCTTCTGGCCCAACAAGGGCGAGGCGGACCCTCGCCCGGAGCAGGGCGATGCCTACGAGCGGCTCACCCCCGTCGAGCCGCTCGCACCGGCCGTGCCGAAGGAGGCGTTCGGCGCGCTGAAGCTGCCGTTCCTGGGCATTCCCGTGGTGCCACCCAAGGGGACGGCGGAGGCCGGGGCGGACGTGAAGGGCGTCGGGAACACACCCGTACCCAATCCGTGATCATTCTCCGGGCAACTGTTCGGTGAGCTGCGCGGTCGAACCCGTACCGCGACAACTGTCACAGCAGTCAGACAGCTCCTGCCGAGTCCCAGAGGTTCCCGATGACACCCTTCTTCCCGAGGTCCGCGCTGCGCCGTGCGGCCGGCTCTCTCACCGCCGCGGGCCTGCTGGCCACGGTCTCGCTCGCCGGGGCGGCCGCCCCGGCACAGGCCGCCGGCCCCCCGGTGTTCACCCTCGGCGGGCCCGCCGGGACCGCCCTGCACCCGTTCCCGGAGAGCGGCGCACCGGAGGGGGCCACGGTCGGGATCACCGTCAACAACCCGTCGCAGGACGAGGGGAACGGCGGTTACGGGGGCGACTTCACCCTCACCTTCGATCTCGGCGGTGTCGAGGGCGTCGCCGACGTGGCGTTCGACGGCGAGTCCGGCCCGGACTGCGAGATCACGGGTACGAAGGCCGTCTGCGAGGACTGGGGCATCTGGCCCGGCCTCCAGAGCGTCGCGGACCTCACGGTCACCGCCGCCGAGGGCAGCGAGGCCGGGGACACCGGCACGATCACGGTGACCGGCGCGGCGCAGGGCGTGACCTTCACCCCGTTCACCACCCGGCTCACGGTCGGCGGCCCCGACCTTGTCATGGAGCAGCTCCCCTTCGACCAGGAGCTGAACCCGGGCGACGAGCAGCAGGCCCCGATCACCTTCGCCAACCGGGGCACCCGGGCGGCCGACGGCGTCCTGCTCACCCTGCTGTACTCCCGCGGCCTCGACCTACCGCAGCGCTACTCCAACTGCGAGTACACCGAGGACGACCCGGGCGTCCCCGGCGTCGGCTGGACCACCGCTCTCTGCTCGGTCCCGGGCTCCTTCGAGGTGGGCGAGACGTACACCCTGGAGACCCCGCTGACCATCGAGGCCACCACCCGCGCCTTCTACGACACCTTCGTCTACCGCATTCACGAGGACGGCGCCGCCCAGCGCGAGGCGCAGCGCGCGGGCGCCCCCTTCGCGCGCGGCGCGGGCCCCGTGCTGAGGGCCGTCCCGGTGAAGGACCCGCGGAAGAAGGGCGCGACCGCACGGGGCGGGGACCTCGCCCCGTGGGACAACCAGCAGGAGGCCGACTTCCGTACGAAGAACACGGCCGACTTCGTGGCCTACGGCGACCAGGTGTCCGGAGCCGAGGGCGACACGGTGAAGGCAGACATCGGCTTCCGCAACAAGGGCCCGGCCTGGATCGGTTACCTCCGCTCCGGCGAGGACGTCGCCACCGTCGACTTCACCGTCCCGCAGGGCGCTTCGGTCACCGCGAAGCCGGACCGCTGCCGCGCGGTGACCGCCGATGGGAAGGACCGCGAGGACCAGGGGAGCCCCGCGCCGCGCTACCTTTGCCACACCTCCATGACCGTGCGGGACGACGGCGGCCTCGACCTGCCCTTCGAACTGCGGATCGACGAGGCCCTGATCGGCGCGAGCGGCGAGGTGACCGTCCGCAGCACCTGGCCGCAGAATCCGAAGCTGCCGTTCGACCCGAAGCCCGCCAACAACACCGCGCATCTCGTCCTGAACGGCGAGGGCGAGGGGTCCGACTCCGGTGGCACCACGGACGGTGCCGGCGGCGGCTCCGGCGAACCGTCCGCCCCGCCGACCTCGGCCCCGGACCCGGAGGAGAGCCCGTCGTCCGCCACCTCCGGATCCTCGGCGTCCACCACGTCCGGCGGCTCGGCGGGTACGACCGCGGGCTCCGGCGGCGGGGGCGGCCTCGCCTCTACGGGATCGATCGCCCTGATCGCCTCGGGCATGGCCGCCGCGGCGCTGGCGGCGGGCCTGGTGCTGTTCACGGCCGCACGGCGGCGGGCCGCCGGGCAGAGCGCCTGACCGGCCGAGGGAGACGAGGCGGCGAAGGGGACGGGCCCGGCCCGGACGACGTTCCGATGCGGCCGACCCGGGCGTCCCCGGGTTCGGCCGCATATGGGGTGACCGGACTGCTGTCCCCTGCGGACCGGTCACATACGCCGAGTCGTGGTCCCACGACGTACCTGAGGTACGTCACACGTCCCGGCGGAGCCACGCGTGGTTCCTGCCGATGCCGCCCCTGGCCGGCGCGGACATCAGGACCAACGAAGGCACAGCGCTCCCGGTCACGCGCCGTACGGGTGAGACGGGCCCGAACGCAGATACGGCCCCTGTCCGGCAAGCGGAGAACCGTTCCCTCGAAGAGAGTCTCGCGAGGCTCCCGCAGGACCCCCGCGAGGCTCCCGCAGAACCCCCGCGAGGCAGTCCGCCCCGGCCGGGGCGCTCACACCCGGCCGCGGCACAGCTCCAGGAGCGTCATGGCCAGCGCGGTGCCCGGCTTGCCCAGCGCGTCCCTGTAGTGGCCGAGCACGGCCGTCTCCCGGGAGAGGTTGACCCGACGGCCGCCCGAGGTGATCCGGGCCTCCTGGATCACCGCCGAGACGGCCATCCGTTCCTGGACGAGACCGATGATCCGGTCGTCGAGGGTGTCGATGCGCTCCCGGGCGCCGCCGATCAGGGCGGCGGCCTCGTCGGTGTGGGCGCCGGTCCGCTCGGCGGGGGTGACGGCGGTGGTGGTGCTGCTCATGGTGGTGACTCCCGGTGGGGTGGCGGCCCCCCGAGCGATGGACCCGGACACGCGAGACGCCCCGGGCCTGTCGGCCCGGGGCGCCTGGAACGTTGCTTGTCAGTAGCTCAAGCAGCACGACCATGGCAGCCGGCGGGCCGGATGCCATAGGTAAAGACGAAGGTCGTGTGCTGACGCATGGGGCACAGTATGGCCCCGCTCCGGCAGGGCCGACAAAACGGGGCCCGGATCGTGAGACGCGCCACGTGCCGGTCCTGGCGTGTCCGCCCCCGTCACCGGCCCGGCCAAGGGTCCGCGCACGGCCGGTAGAATCGGAAGAACCGACCCCCCTTCACCACCGCCGGAAGGCCGCCCCGTGCCAGCAGCACCCCCCGCCGCCCCCGACGCCACGGCCGACGTGGTCCTCGTCGTCGACTTCGGCGCGCAGTACGCCCAGCTCATCGCCCGCCGTGTCCGTGAGGCCCGGGTCTACAGCGAGATCGTCCCGTCCACCATGCCGGTGGCCGAGATGCTGGCGAAGAACCCGCGCGCGATCATCCTCTCCGGCGGCCCCTCGTCGGTGTACGCGAAGGACGCGCCCTCCCTGGACCGCGCGCTCTTCGAGGCCGGGGTCCCCGTCTTCGGCATGTGCTACGGCTTCCAGCTGATGGCGACCGCGCTCGGCGGCACGGTCGACGACAACGGGGCCCGTGAGTACGGCCGCACCCCGCTGCACGTCTCCAAGGCGGGCTCGACGCTCTTCGAGGGCACACCCACCGAGCAGCCGGTGTGGATGTCGCACGGCGACGCCTGCTCGGCGGCCCCCGAGGGCTTCACCGTCACCGCGTCCACCGACGTCGTGCCGGTCGCCGCCTTCGAGAACGACGAGAAGAAGCTCTACGGCGTCCAGTACCACCCGGAGGTCATGCACTCGACCCACGGTCAGCAGGTCCTGGAGCACTTCCTCTACCGCGGCGCGGGGATCGAGCCGAACTGGACCACGACCAACGTGGTCGAGGAGCAGACCGCGCTCATCCGCGAGCAGGTCGGCGACAAGCGCGCCATCTGCGCCCTCTCCGGCGGTGTGGACTCCGCGGTCGCCGCGGCCCTCGTCCAGAAGGCCATCGGCTCCCAGCTGACCTGCGTGTACGTCGACCACGGGCTGATGCGCAAGGGCGAGACCGAGCAGGTCGAGAAGGACTTCGTCGCCGCGACCGGCGCGAAGCTGAAGGTGGTCGACGCACAGAAGCGCTTCCTCGACGCCCTGGCCGGGGTCTCCGATCCGGAGCAGAAGCGGAAGATCATCGGCCGCGAGTTCATCCGCGTGTTCGAGCAGGCCCAGCTGGAGATCCTCCAGGAGGACGGACCCGAGGTCGCCTTCCTCGTCCAGGGCACGCTCTACCCGGACGTCGTCGAGTCCGGCGGCGGCACCGGCACCGCCAACATCAAGTCCCACCACAACGTCGGCGGTCTCCCCGACGACATCGAGTTCCAGCTCGTCGAGCCGCTGCGCCAGCTGTTCAAGGACGAGGTCCGCATGGTCGGCCAGGAGCTGGGCCTCCCCGAGGAGATCGTCCAGCGCCAGCCGTTCCCCGGCCCCGGCCTCGGCATCCGCATCGTCGGCGAGGTCACCAAGGAGCGCCTGGACCTGCTCCGCGACGCCGACGCCATCGCCCGCGAGGAGCTGACGGCGGCCGGCCTGGACCGCGACATCTGGCAGTGCCCGGTGGTCCTCCTCGCCGACGTCCGCTCGGTCGGTGTCCAGGGCGACGGCCGCACCTACGGCCACCCGATCGTGCTGCGCCCGGTCTCCTCCGAGGACGCCATGACGGCCGACTGGTCGCGCCTGCCGTACGAGACGCTGGCGAAGATCTCCACCCGCATCACCAACGAGGTCGCCGACGTCAACCGCGTCGTCCTCGACGTCACCAGCAAGCCGCCGGGGACGATCGAGTGGGAGTGACCTTCCCGCTCCCGGCGAGCCCGTAGGGCTCTCCCGAGTCAACGCCGATGCCGTCGCTCATTCGTTTGGGCGGCGGCATTGTCGTATCGGATGGGTACGCTGAGTGAAGAGACGAGACTTCGGCGTATGGGAGTAATCATGAGCGCCGCACCCAAGCCCGAGCTTGAGGAGCAGGAGCCGTACCGGTGGCCCGTTCCGCCGGAGGGCGGCTGGACGGCGGACGACCTCGACCGGATTCCGGGCCTCCCGCCCCACACCGAGCTGATCGACGGGAGTCTCGTCTTCATGAGTCCGCAGCGCAAGTTCCACACACGAGCCATGTGGCTGCTGGAATCGGCTCTTCTCGCGCACGTTCCCGCGGATCTGGACGTCGACCGGGAGATGACCATCAGGCTGGACCGGAGGAACCGTCCGGAGCCCGACCTGCTGGTCTATCGGGCTGAGGCGGACACAGGCGCCGACCAGACCTGGTACGCACCGGAGGACGTCGTTCTTGCCGTCGAGGTCGTGTCGCCCGACTCCGAGGACCGCGACCGGGGTGTGAAACCGCGCAAGTACGCCGAGGCCGGAGTGAGGCACTTCTGGCGGGTCGAGCAGGGAGCCGATGACCTGCCTGTCGTCTACGTCTACGAGCTCGACCCGGCGACGGACACGTACACGCCCACCGGAATCCACCGCAAGAAGATGAACCTCGACGTCCCGTTCCCGATCGACGTGGATCTCAGCGAGATCTATCGCCGAGGCCGCCCGTAACCCACTGGCAGGGAGCCTGACCCCCGTGCCAGGCTCCCTCCTCATGTCCGCCGAAGAAGTCCGCGCCATCGTGTCCGCCGCCGGTAACGACCGCCTCACCTGGAACACCCCGCTCTCCGAGGAGCACGCGGCCCGGCTGGTCGCCGCCTGCGACCCCGCTCCCGGATCGCGGATCGTCGATCTCGGCTCCGGCTGGGGCGAGCTGCTGATGCGGCTCGTCGAGTCCGCGCCCGGCTCCACCGGGGACGGCGTCGAGACCGACCCGGCCGCCGTGGCGCGCGGGCGCAAGCTCGCCGGGGAGCGAGGGCTCACGGGCCGCGTGCGGTTCCACGGGGTGCCCGCCGCCGAGTGGGCCGGGGGCGGATACGACCTCGCCGTCTCCATCGGCTCCTCGCACGCCTGGCCCGGCACGACCCGGGAGGCCCTCACCGCCCTCGCCGCCACCGTGCGCCCCGGCGGACGGGTCCTGTTCGGCGAGGGGATCTGGCTGAAGGAACCGACCCCCGCCGCGCTGGAGGGCATCGGAGCCGGGCCCGGGGACTTCGGGTCGCTGCCGGAGCTGATCCGGCTGGCGGAATCCGTCGGGCTGCGCGCGCTCCAGGTCACCGTCGCCGACGAGCGCGAATGGGACCTCTTCGAATCCGAGGGCCCGATCGGGCGCGGGCAGCGCTGGGCGCTGGAACACCCGGACCATCCGCTGCACACCGAGGTGACGGCCGAGGTCGACGCCCGCCGCACGGGCTACTACGGCGGCTACCGCTCGTCCTTCACCCTCGCCTATCTGGTGCTCAGCACCTGACGCCCGGTCCGGGGCGCGTCGCGCCTCTGGTCACCTGACCCGCCCGGCGGTAGCTTCCGGTCCCGTACGCCCAGGGAACCCGAGGAGCCGCCATGCCCGAGCCGGTCGCCGTGCCCGCCCCCGCCCCGATCCCCGTCGAACAGCTCCGGTTCGCCATGCCGCCCGTGCACGCCTCGCCGGGCGAGGAACGCGCGTACCGCAGGGAGCGGCTGGCGGGCGCGCTGCGGCTGTTCGGGCAGCTCGGTTACGAGGACGGGGTCTCCGGGCACATCACCGCCCGCGACCCCGAACTGGCGGACTGCTTCTGGGTCAACCCGTTCGGCGTGCCCTTCGCCGACATCGCCCCGCGGGACCTGATCCTCGTCAACGGCGACGGCCAGGTGCTCCAGGGCCGCTTCCACGTCAACCAGGCCGCTTTCGCCGTGCACGCGGCGGTGCACCGGGCCCGCCCGGACACCGTGGCCGTCGCGCACACCCACTCCACGCACGGGCGGGCGCTCGCCGCGCTCGGGGAGCCGATCGAGCCGATCACCCAGGAATCCTGCGCCTTCTACGAGGACCATGCGCTGTACGACACGTACTCCGGGGTCGTCGTGGACGAGGACGAGGGCCGACGGATCGCCGCCGCGCTCGGGCCGCACAAGGCGGTGATCCTGCGCAACCACGGGCTGCTGACCGTCGGCGGCTCGGTGGACGCGGCGGCCTGGTGGTTCCTCACGATGGAGCGCGCCTGCCAGGTGCAGCTGCTGGCGCGGGCCGCCGGGAAACCGGTCCTCATCTCGCACCGGGACGCCGTCACCACCCGCGACCACCTCGGCGGCGACCTGGTTGCCTGGATCAACTACCAGCCCCTGTGGCAGCGGATCGTTCGAACATTCTGACGGTCCCCGCCCGCCGGTCGCCCCGATGCGGGAAGCGCCCGCCCCGTACGGCACAATTCGCTGATATCGCAGGTGAGTTGGCTGTACCGGGGCGGGAAAGGGTGTAATCCTCCGTGGCGTTGGACGAATCCAGGACGAGCGGCACGCACGGCGGCGGCTGTACGTGTGGCGACTGCCCGCACGGAGCCCGTCACGGACACCGGCGTGCGGTCGCCGCGTTCCTGGCCAAACGGGACGAACTGGCGGCGGGCAAGGGGCTCCCCGCCGGGGTCGCCCAGTCCGCGTCCGCGTCCCGCCAGTGGGTGTCCGACGAGCTGACCGGGTCCGCCCGTACCGTCGCCGAACGGGCCCGGGAAGCCGGTGACGCCTGGCTTCACCAGGTCTGGCGGGGGACGCTGTTCGCCGTCTGGGGAGCGGCCGGGGCCCTCCTCGTCGGTGCGAGCCTCACCGCGATCGGGGCCGGCTGGTCCACCGCCCGGACCGCCGCTCTGATCGCCGCCCTCCTCACGGCCGGGCTGCTCACCGCCGCCGCCCGCTTCCACCGCGCCCGGGGCGGCCTCCTCGCCCCGCTGATCGGGGAGGACAACCGGCTCTCCACCTCCCGGACGGTTGCCGCCGGATGGGTGCTGCTGGCCGTCTTCGCCGTGCTCGTCCTCGCGCTGCAACTGGCCGGGGCCTCCGACCCGGAGAGAAGGGACGCGCTGATCGAGGGGCTCGACCTCGTGCGTTCCGCCGGGGTCGTGGCCGTACTGGCCCTTGTCTGCGCGGTCGCTGTCGTCGTGCGCCGCGTGGTGACCGTGAGGGTGCTGGGCCAGCGGCTCCAGAAGCTGCGCGCGGACCGGCCGCGCGCCGCCGACCTGCTCACCGACGACTCGGGGCGCGGCTCCTTCACCGATGTGCAGTACGTGCTGGTCAGCGCCGTCGCCGTGCTGTTCGCCGGGGTCCGCCTGGCCCGCCGCCCCGAGCAACTGCCCGACCTGCCGTGGGGGCTCGCGCTGCTGGTCGCCGTCTCGGCGGCGACCTACTTCGCCGGGAAGTACGCGGAGGGCGGCCGGCCCGTCGTGCTGTCCGTCGTGCGGGCCCGGGAGGCCGGGGACCTGGACGCCCCGATCCGGACCGGCGACGACATCGAGATCCGGGGCGCGGGCTTCGTACCGCCCGGCTCCGGCAGCCCCGACCGACTGGCCCGGCTCGTCGTACGGATCGGCACCGTGCACGTCCACGTCCCCCTGATCCCGGTCGCCGGGGGCTTCGCCAACCCGACCGACACCGTCCTGACCGTGCCCGTTCCGGTCGAGGTCGAGCCGGGGACCGTGGACGTCCAGGTCGTCACCGCGGCCGGGGTGGAGACCAACCGCTGCCCGATCGACGTCACGGACTGACCGTCACCCGGCCCCGGGCGAATTTCCGCCGCCGATCGCGTCCCATCCCTGGTGAGCAGCGCGCCCAGGGCGTACGTATGGTCGAGGTGACGGGACTTCGGGAAGCGGGGCAGCGGTGATGAACGGTTACGGCGGCGGATCGTATGGTCTGGGCGAGCGCAGGACGCTGAGGGAGCAGGCGGGTACGTACGCCCTGCTGCCGCTGCGGATCTTCCTCGGCGTCACCTTCGTCTACGCGGGCCTCGACAAGCTCACGGACAGCGCGTTCCTGTCCGCGACCGGCACCGGATCCATCGGCGAGATGATGCGCGGGGTGCGCGACTCCTCCGCGATTCCCGCCCTCGTAGACCTGGGGCTGAAGAGCCCCGAGGGCTTCGGCTACGCCATCGCGATCGGTGAACTCCTCGTCGGACTCGGCACCCTCGTCGGCCTCTGGGCCCGGCTCGCGGCGCTCGGCGGCGCGCTGATCTCGCTGAGCCTCTGGCTGACCGTGAGCTGGCAGGCCACCCCGTACTACTACGGCAACGACCTGCCCTACCTGATGGCGTGGCTGCCGCTGGTACTCGCGGGCGCCACCGTGTTCTCCGCCGACGCCTTCCGTGCCTCGCGCCGCCGCCGCAGCATGTAGGCGGCCCACGTCACCGTCGCGGCCAGCCACAGTCCGCCGAGGAACAGCGGCAGGAAGAACGTCCACGGAACCTCCCAGGCGCCGGCGGCATCGGCCGCATACCCGCCGGCCAGGCCCAGCATCGCCAGCCCCGCCACCGCGCGGCCGGGCCGGAATTCATGACGCGGCACGGGTGACCTCCACCTGTCCGATGCCGACTTCCAGCACCAGTTCGATCGTTCCGGCGGGCTTCGTGCCCGCCGGCGGCGGCAGCGTCCGCTGCTTCGCCTCGTCGCTGTTGATCCGGACCTGGACCCGCTGCCCCTCCTCCAGCCGGATCTCCCCGAGACGCGCCTCGGCGCGCACCTTCACCGTCACGTTCTCCGGGACGACGACGGCCGCCCGCCCCGCCGTCACATCGAGCCCCGTCCGCACGGTCTCACCCTTGGCCACCTTCAGCCCGGACAGATCCAGCCGGGCGTCGCCCGTCCTCAGCTCGTAGTGAGGCCGGAGGGCGGCCACCGAGGCGGGCTGCCACTCCTGGCGGGCCCACGAGGTGCCGATGTCCTTCGGCAGCACCGCCGCTCCCGCCAGCAGGCCCGCCGTGACCATCGCCATGAGGACCGTGCCGAAGCCGGTCCGTCCCAGCACCGAGGCGATCAGCAGGCCGAGCCCGAACACCCCGAGGGCGGCGACCAGGCCGATCTGGAGAGCGGTGCCCAGCGGCTGCTGCTCCCAGCTCAGCCCGGTGCCCAGACCGCCCGCCACCAGCGCTGTCAGGAAGACCGGACCGCCGATGGAGCGCGGCCCGCGCGGCGCGGGCGACGGCTCAGGCGTCCGGAACGGGGCGTCCGCACCGGGCCGCCCGGCCTTCTCCCCGGCGCGTATCGTGCCGACGGCCGTGTCCGGCGGCCCCCACAGATAGCCGGGGCCGACCCGCCCCGTGGTCCCGTCCTTGACGATCGGGTCCCGCCACCACGACGGACTGCCCGGCGTCGGCGGGGCCTTCACCTCCGGCGGCGGCGTGCCGAGCCCGCCGGAGTGCGCGGGGCCGGGCGGGGCCGCCGGGGCGCCGGGCGGAGCTGCCGGGTCCGCCGGGGCCCCCGCCGTCCGCCGGGACTGCGTCCACACGGAGAACCCGACGACGGCCAGCGTCAGCAGCGCGGCGAACGCCAGCATCCCCCGGTTGTGCAGCATCGACAGGAACAGCCCACAGCCGATCAGCGCCAGCAGCAGCGCCACCAGCGACGCCCCGTCGACCCGCCCCGACAGCAGTTTGCGCGCCTCGTTCTCGTCGTCGCCGTCCGCGGGGAGCAGCAGCCAGGCGAAGCCGTAGAAGATCAGCCCGATGCCTCCGGTCGCCGAGAGCACACCGAGCACGATCCGGAAGATCACCGGATCCACGTCGCAGTACCGGCCGAGTCCGCCGCACACCCCGGCGACGACCTTCTGTCGCGGGGTGCGCCGCAGCGTCGGCTTCGGCGCTTCGGGGGGCGCGACGCCGGGAGCGGCGTCCGAGGGAGCGGTCATGACTCCATGGTGACGGTCCGGACCGCCCGCCGGGACCCGCGCCGACCCTGGCCGGTCCCTGATATTGCCCGCGTACGCCCCTGAAGGGCCGGGGCGCACGCGCCGGGCGGAGCGGGGAGGGGAGCTGCCATCAGGCCGTACGCGGGGGAGAGCGTCAGGGACACTTCGGGGGCCTACCCTGATGCCACCCCACGTCCGCGCGTGTGACGATCGGGGTATGCCAGCCGCCACCGCCCGAGCCGCCAGCTCCCTCGCCGCCGACCCGGAGGAGCCCGCAGCACCACGCAAGCTCTACCGCAGCGCCGACGGCCGGCTGCTCGGCGGCGTCGCGCGCGGGCTCGCCGGACACCTCGGACTGCCCGTCGCCTGGGTGCGGTTCCTCTTCCTCGGCCTGTTCTTCACCGACGGCCTCGGCGCGGTGCTCTACGCGGTGTTCTGGATCGTCGTGCCCCTCGGCGTCGGCGGCGTCGACGCCCCGCGCTCCGTGTTCGAGACGTCGGCGGACGGACGCCGCAAACTCCGCAAACCAGACAGGGGTCAGGTCTTCGCGCTGGTCGCCCTGACCGTCGGGGCCATCGCGTTCGTCGTCAACGTCGACATGGGCAGCGAGGCCGACCGCTACATCTGGCCCACCCTCCTGATCGGCGCGGGCTCCGTCCTGGTCTGGCGGCAGGCGGACAACGCCCGCCGCGCCCGCTGGATGGAGACCGGCCGCAACCGCAAGCTGCTGCACCTGGCCCGCGGCCTCGCCGGAGTGGCCCTCGTCGGCCTCGGCCTCGCCGTGTTCATGGTGGTGCGCGGCTCGGCCGCCCAGCTCGGCAATGTGCTCACCGCGGCCATCGCCGTCCTCACCGGCATAGCCCTGCTCGCCGGCCCCTACCTGGTGCGGATGACCCAGGACCTCTCCGAGGAGCGCCGCATGCGCATCCGCGCCCAGGAGCGGGCCGAGGTCGCCGCCCACGTCCACGACTCCGTGCTGCACACCCTCACCCTGATCCAGCGCAACGCCGACGACGGCGGCGAGGTCAGACGCCTCGCCCGCGCCCAGGAACGCGAGCTGCGCAACTGGCTCTACAACCCCGAGGGCACCGGCAAGGACGAGGACGACGAGCCGGAGACCCTGGCGGAGGCGGTCAAACGGGCCGCCGCCGAGGTCGAGGACAAGCACGGCGTCCCGCTGGAGGTCGTCGTGGTCGGCGACTGCCCCCTCGACGACAAGCTCACCGCACAGATGCAGGCCGCGCGCGAGGCGATGGTCAACGCCGCCAAGTACGGTGGCGAGGGTGGCGCCGTCCAGGTCTTCGCGGAGGTCGAGGGCCGCACGGTCTTCGTCTCCGTACGGGACCGGGGTCCGGGATTCGACCTCGACGAGGTTCCCGGGGACAGGATGGGCGTACGAGAATCAATCATCGGCAGGATGCAGCGCAACGGCGGCAGCGCCCGGCTGCGTTCGGTGCCCGGCGGGGGCACCGAGGTCGAGTTGGAGATGGAGAGGGCGAGCGAATGACCGAGAACACCGAAGCCACCGGGGGCCCGGAGCGACGGGTACGGGTCGTGCTCGTCGACGACCACCGGATGTTCCGCACCGGGGTGCAGGCAGAGATCGGCCGCACCGAGGAGACCGGCGTCGAGGTGGTCGGCGAGGCCGCCGACGTCGACCAGGCGGTCACCGTCATCACGGCGACCCGCCCCGAGGTCGTCCTCCTCGACGTCCACCTCCCGGGCGGCGGCGGCGTCGAGGTGCTCCGCCGCTGCGCCCCCATGATGGGCACGGCCGAGAACCCGGTCCGCTTCCTCGCGCTGTCCGTCTCGGACGCCGCGGAGGACGTCATCGGCGTCATCCGGGGCGGCGCGCGCGGCTACGTCACCAAGACGATCACCGGCACCGACCTGGTGAACTCGGTCTTCCGGGTCCAGGAGGGCGACGCGGTCTTCTCGCCGCGCCTGGCCGGCTTCGTCCTGGACGCCTTCGCCTCCACGGACGCCCCGCCGGTCGACGAGGACCTGGACCGTCTCACCCAGCGCGAGCGCGAGGTGCTCCGGCTGATCGCCCGCGGCTACGCGTACAAGGAGATCGCCAAGCAGCTGTTCATCTCGGTGAAGACGGTCGAGTCGCATGTCTCGGCTGTCCTCAGGAAGCTCCAGCTCTCCAACCGGCACGAACTGACCCGGTGGGCGACGGCACGACGCCTGGTCTGAGACCGGCTCTCCCCTGTTGGTCCGAGGCGCTCCCTGTTGGTCCGAGGCCGGCGCTCCTTGTCGGTCCGAGGCCGTGGCTCAACTGTCGGCCGGGTCGAGCGAGATATTGACCTTCTCGCCGATCCGGCGGTATCCGATGCTCGCGTAGACCCGCTCGACCCCGGGGTCGCCCGGCTCCAGCCAGACCGTCCGGCAGCCTTGGCCGAAGGCCCGTTCCGTCAGCCACGCGGAGAGCGCGGCGCCCACGCCCCGGCGTCGGTAGCGGGCGGTGACGGCGAGCCCGGTCAGTTCGCTCAGGCCGTCGATCGCGGCCGAGCAGCCGCCGGCCCCGGCCGGCGCGCCGTCGAGGGCGGCCAGTGCGGCGACCCCGTCGCCGGTGGCCGCCGCGCGCAGCCAGTCGGTCATTCCCCGCTCGGGCTCGCCCTCGCCGCCGAAGCCGTGGTGCTGGACGCGGGCGGCCTCGGTGAACTCCCGCTCGGTGACCGGCGTGCCGATGCGGAGGCCGTCGACCGGTTGTGGCGTCCGGAGGTCCTCGCGGCCGCAGGCGAGCAGCGGTGCGCGGTTCTCCACGGTGAAACCGGCGGCCGACAGGACCGGTTCGACGGCCGGCGCCCAGGCGGGCAGGAACTCCAGGCGGGGAAGCCGTTCGCGCTTGCCGAACGCGGCGACCAGCGCCGCCACGTCGTCCGCCGTGGGTTCCGCGTCCCGGTCGGGGATGGCGTAGTTGGCGTACTTCAGTTTCCAGCCCGGGTTGTGCCGGACGGTGAACGGGCCCACCCGGTAGTGGTCCGGAGAGCGCAGCGCGAGCGCCCGGGCGTAGTCCTGGACGGCGTTCGCCATCGACGTCATACGGGAGTTCCTCAGGCGGGAGATCGGGACCGGCGCGGCAGACTATGCCACCCGGGTCGCTCCGGCGAAAGGCAGGTGATCGACGGGCGCGATACGGACCGGCGCTCCCGGGCGCGGGGCGTGGATCATCTGGCCGCCGCCGATGTAGAGGCCGACATGGCTGATCCCGGGGTAGAAGAACACCAGGTCGCCGGGGGTCAGTTCGGATCGGGGGACCCGGACCCCGGCGTTGATCTGGGTGTAGGTGGTGCGCGGCAGGCTCACGCCCGCCGCTTTCCAGGCCGCCTGGGTCAGCCCCGAGCAGTCGAAGGCGTTCGGACCCGTCGCGCCCCAGACGTACGGCTTGCCGATCGCGCCGTACGCGAAGGCGACGGCCTGGCCGGCGCGGGAGTTGGGCGCGGTGACCGGGGTGCGAGCGGTGGAGCGGTCGGCGTGGGCCGGGCCGCCACCGTGCCGGGCGTCGGCGACGCGTTCGTAGGCGGCGCGCTCGTCGGCGGTCAGGGTGACCAGCAGCCTGCGGGCGTCGGCCAGCTTGGTGCGGATCGCGGTGCGCTGTTCGCGCAGCTCGACGCGGCGGGCGGCGAGGCGTTCGGTCTCCTGGTCGGCGCGGGCCTTGACGCGGGTGATCTGGGAGACCTGCCGCTTGATGTTCCGTAGCAGGCCGCTCTGCCGGTCGCCCACCCGGTCGAGGTAGGAGGAGCGTCGCAGATAGGCGTCGGGGTCGGAGGAGAGCGCCAGTTGCAGGGCCGGGTCCAGGGTGCCGCTGCGGTACTGCGCGGTGGCCAGCGAACCGAGGGCGTTCCGGGCGCTGTTGAGGCGGGCGGTGCGGCGGGCGGCCTCGTCGCTCAGGGTGTCGACGGCGCGGGTGGCGGTGGTCGCCTTCTCCTTCGCCCCGTTGTACTTCTCGGTGGCGACCTCGGCTTCGTGGTACAGCCGGTCGACCTTCGCCTTCACCTGCGTGGCGGTGGGGGCCGGTTCGGCGGGGGCCGCGCCCGCTCCGGTGACCGAGCCGGCGGTGGCGGCCCCGGCGAGCGCCAGAGTGGCGGCGGTGCGGGCAGCAGGGCCGGTGAGCGGGCGCTGCTTGGGTTTTCGGTGAGCTGACCTGCGGTGCGCTGCCACGGGGGCGGCATCCTTCCTGTCGGCTGCCCGCCGGGGGGTATCGGCGGGTCCGTGAAGGACGCTAATCCCGGTGCCGGGAAAAGAATCGCCATGACCACTATTGCCCTGATGTGACGTTCAACCGGTCATGGTTGATCACCAATACATCCACATATCAGGGCAATGCGATTCATCTCGGAGAAAGCGCGCAAGGAAGGCTTGCCTCACTGAAAGGTAAAACCCCGGCCGTGGCTAGTCTCCGGAACCATGGACGTACTCATCAATGTCTTCGTCGCCCTGCACATCATCGGCATCGCCTCCCTGCTGGGCGGTTTCCTGACGCAGATGAAGGCCATGGGAGCGGGCACCGCGCGCTTCATCCCCGCCATGCTGCACGGCGCGCTGACCATGCTCGTCACCGGCATCGCCCTGGTCGGACTCAATCAGGCCGACGGCCAGACCGTGAACAACGTCAAGATCGGGATCAAGCTCGCGCTGCTGGTCGTGATCCTCGCCCTCGTCTACGTCAAGCGGGACGAAGAGACGGTGGACAAGGGCGCGTTCGCCGCGGTCGGTGGACTGACGGCCGCCAACATCTTCATCGCCACGGTCTGGACCTGAGTCCGCGCGGGGTGCGCCCGCTCCGGGCGGTGCGCCCGCTCTAGGCGGTGCGCCCGCTCTAGGCGGGGCGTACGCTCCGGGCGGTGCGCCCGTTCTAGGCGGGGCGTACGCTCCCGTGGATCGGCATGTAGTAGATCGACTCCTCGCGCACGTTCGCACCCGGCTTCGGGGCGTGGATCATCATCCCGTCGCCCTTGTATATGCCGACGTGGCTGATGTCGTCGTAGAAGAAGACCAGGTCTCCGGGGAGCAGGTCGGACGTGGCGACCCGGGTCCCGACCTCGACCTGGTCCCAGGTCGTCCGGGGCAGGGTCACGCCTGCCTCCCGCCAGGCCGCCTGCGTCAGCCCCGAGCAGTCGTAACTGGAGGGGCCCGACGCGCCCCACACGTACGGCTTCCCGATCTGGGCGCGGGCGAAGGCCAGCACCTTCTCCGCCTTGGCGGCGTAGCCGCTGTCCGTACCGGTGCCGGAGCCCGGCTCCGTGCCCGTGCCGGAACCGGAGCCCGTGCCCGAACCGCCGCCGGACTCCTTCGCCGTCTCCTCGCGGGCCTTCTCCCCGGCCTCGGCCCTCTCCTTCGCCTCGGCGGCCTGCCGGGCGGCCAGCTTCGCCGCCTTCTCCTCCGCCTCGGCCTCCTTCTCGCGCTCCAGCTCCGCCAGCCGCGCCTTCTCCTCGGCGGTCAGCCTCGACAGCAGGCCCCGGGCCTCCGTGAGCCTGGTCTGCACGCCCTTCTTGCTGGAGGCGAGCGTGGCCTGCGTCTCCGTGAGGGCCTCCAGGCTCTTCACCGCCTCCGCGCGCTTCTTCGCCGCCGAGGCCTGCTGCGTACGGACCTCGGTGACGGCCTTCAGCTGCCGCTCCGTGGCCCGGTCCATCAGCCGGCTCTGGTCGAAGTACCCCTGCGGGTCGTCCGCCAGGAAGAACGTCGCGGTGGGCGTGATGCCGCCGCTGCGGTACTGGGCCGTCGCGTAGGAGCCCAGCGCCCTGCGCGCCTCGTTGATCTTCTCGGTCCGCTTCGCCACGTCGGAGAGCAGTGTGTCGACCTTCGTCCGCTGGGACGCGGAGGTGGCCTTGGCCCGGTTGTACTCCTGGGTCGCGGCGCCCGCCTGCCGGTACAGGGCGTCGACCTTCTTCCGGACTTCCTCGATGGCGGGCTTCGGCTCCGCGGGAGCCGCCGTGGCGCTCTGCGTGGAGAGCAGCGTCACGGAGGCCAGCGCGGCCGTCGTCAGCCCGACGGCGGGGGCGGTGGTGCGCACCTTCGTGCGCGGCTTGCGATGCGATGCCAAGGCCTGCGTCTCCTTCCGTGGACCGCCTACCGGGTCAGCTGTCGGGTTCGGACGGAACGGAAGGCTGTCCTACGGTCCGGATGCGAGGGCACGGACCGATTCACCCCGGTGCTGTGTGTGGGTCCCCGGTTCCGAACTGCCAGGGAGGCAGCACGGATTCGGCGGAAGTGCCCGTCGGGCGTGGTTCGCTCCAGGGAGGTACGGGTCACTTGACCGAGCACGCTAGCCAACCGGCCCCGCCGCTGGGAAGGACGATGAGCGATATGCCCGATACATTTTCGTGACCTTTCCGGCTCGGGGGTCCGGCACCCACCCCCGAGGGCTCCGGCACTCCCTCCGACCGGGCACTCCTTCACGGAACGTCGCCGCCCGTTCTCGGTGCGTGTCCGGCGGGTCCGGCGGGTGTCCGGTGGATGTCCGGTGCGGGCGTGTCGGAGGCCGGTACGGAGAGCCCGTTCTCGGCTTCGGCGGAAGGTTGTCAGTCCGGCCGCCTAGACTCGGGAGGCGATGAGCAGCCTCTTTGACGACAGTTTCCTGACAGGCCTCCAGCCCGCGGAGGACGGCCCCCCGCCGCCGCCCGAGGGCCACGCGCCCGAAGCGGTGCCGGAGGGACTCTTCGAGGGCGTCTACGACGCGCCCCCGCCGCCCCGGGACGGGTACTACCGGGACGGTCACCCGCGCCCGGTGATCGACTCCGCCGCGCTGCTCGACGGGCTGAACACCGAGCAGCGCGCCGCCGTCGTGCACGCCGGGTCCCCGCTGCTCATCGTCGCCGGGGCCGGTTCCGGCAAGACCCGGGTCCTCACCCATCGCATCGCGCATCTGCTGGCCGAGCGCGGGACGCACCCCGGGCAGATCCTCGCGATCACCTTCACCAACAAGGCCGCGGGCGAGATGAAGGAGCGCGTCGAGCAGCTCGTCGGCCCGCGCGCCCACGCCATGTGGGTCATGACCTTCCACAGTGCGTGCGTGCGCATCCTGCGCCGCGAGTCCAAGAAGCTCGGTTTCACCTCGTCGTTCTCGATCTACGACGCCGCCGACTCCAAGCGCCTGATGGCTCTGGTCTGCCGCGACCTGGACCTGGACCCCAAGCGCTATCCGCCGAAGTCCTTCACCGCCAAGGTCTCCAACCTCAAGAACGAGCTCATCGACGAGGAGACCTTCGCCGGACAGGCGGCGGACGGCTTCGAGAAGACGCTGGCCCAGGCGTACGCGCTCTACCAGGCCCGCCTGCGCGAGGCCAACGCCCTGGACTTCGACGACATCATCATGACGACGGTCCACCTGCTCCAGGCCTTCCCGGACGTCGCCGAGCACTATCGTCGCCGTTTCCGTCACGTCCTGGTCGACGAGTACCAGGACACCAACCACGCCCAGTACACGCTGGTCCGTGAGCTGGTCGGCCCGGCCGGAGAGGCAGACGCCCCCGCCGAGCTCTGCGTGGTGGGAGACGCGGACCAGTCGATCTACGCCTTCCGGGGCGCGACCATCCGCAACATCCTCCAGTTCGAGGAGGACTACCCGAGCGCGACGACGATCCTGCTGGAGCAGAACTACCGCTCCACGCAGACGATCCTCTCCGCCGCCAACGCCGTCATCGAGCGCAACGAGAGCCGCCGCCCCAAGAACCTCTGGACCAACGCCGGCAGCGGCGCCCGCATCACCGGCTATGTCTCCGACACCGAGCACGACGAGGCACAGTTCGTCGCCGACGAGATCGACCGGCTCACCGACGCGGGCGACGCCAAGGCGGGCGACGTCGCCGTCTTCTACCGGACCAACGCCCAGTCCCGTGTCTTCGAAGAGATCTTCATCCGCGTCGGCCTGCCCTACAAGGTCGTCGGCGGCGTGCGCTTCTACGAGCGCAAGGAGGTCCGGGACGTCCTGGCCTATCTCCGGGTCCTCGCCAACCCCGAGGACACCGTCCCGCTGCGCCGCATCCTCAACGTCCCCAAGCGTGGCATCGGCGACCGCGCGGAAGCCATGATCGACGCCCTGTCGATGCGCGAGAAGATCTCCTTCCCGCAGGCACTGCGCCGCGTCGACGAGGCGTACGGCATGGCCGCCCGCTCGTCCAACGCCGTCAAGCGCTTCAACACGCTGATGGAGGAGCTGCGCACGATCGTCGAGTCCGGCGCCGGACCCGCCGTCGTGCTGGAAGCGGTCCTGGAGCGTACGGGCTATCTCGCCGAGCTCCAGGCCTCCACCGACCCGCAGGACGAGACCCGCATCGAGAACCTCCAGGAACTGGCCGCCGTCGCCCTCGAATTCGAGCAGGAGCGTGGCGAGACGGAGGGCGCGGGCACGCTCGCGGAGTTCCTGGAGAAGGTCGCGCTCGTCGCCGACTCCGACCAGATCCCCGACGAGGACGAGGACGGCTCCGGCGTCATCACGCTGATGACCCTGCACACGGCGAAGGGTCTGGAGTTCCCGGTCGTCTTCCTCACCGGCATGGAGGACGGCGTCTTCCCGCACATGCGGGCCCTCGGCCAGACCAAGGAGCTGGAGGAGGAGCGCCGCCTCGCGTACGTCGGCATCACCCGCGCCCGCGAACGGCTCTATCTGACCCGGGCCGCGATGCGCAGCGCCTGGGGACAGCCCTCGTACAACCCGCCCTCGCGGTTCCTGGAGGAGATCCCGGAAGCGCACCTGGACTGGAGGCGCAAGGGTCCGATGGCCGCCCCCGCCGGGCCCACCTCCGGCATCACGTCCTCGCTGTCCTCCTCCCGCTCCCGCTCCGGCCCTTCGGGCTTCGCCACCAGGCGCGGCGGCGCGGAGAAGCCGACGGTCACCCTGGTGGCCGGGGACCGGGTCACGCACGACCAGTTCGGGCTCGGCACGGTGACGGCCGTCGAGGGCTTCGGCGACCAGGCCAAGGCGACGGTCGACTTCGGCGACGAACGCCCCAAGAAGCTGCTGCTGCGGTACGCGCCGGTCGAGAAACTGTAGACGGGCCGGGGCCGGACAGGGCACGCCCGTCCGGACCGGACAGACGGAAGCGGGAGGGAGGGCCTCGGCCCTCCCTCCCGCTTCCGTCTGTCCGCTTCCGTGATGTCGTTCTCGTGATGTCGTCTCAGCTCGGGTCGACGCCCTTGCTGCGCAGCCACGCCAGGGGGTCGATCGCCGAGTCGCCGCCGGGCCGGACCTCGAAGTGCAGGTGCGGACCGGTGGAGTTCCCCGAGTCTCCGGAGTACGCGATGACGTCACCCGCCTTCACCGGGCCCGAGCGGATCTTGGTGCTGCTGAGGTGGCAGTACCAGGTCTCGGTGCCGTCGGCGGCGGTCACGATCGCCATGACCCCGTAGGCGTTGTCCAGCTGGGTGCGCACGGTGCCGTCGGTCGCGGCCATCACCGGGGTGCCGTACGAGACGGGGAAGTCGATGCCGGTGTGCACGGACATCCAGTTGAGGCCCGCCTGACCGTAGTAGGCGCTGAGTCCGTGCTGCTTGACCGGCAGGACGAACTTGGGTCGCAGCGCCTCGCGGCGTGCGGCCTCCTCCTCGCGCTTCTTCTTCTCCGCCGCCTGCCGCTCCCGCAGGTCGATGCGTTCCTGGGTGCGGCTCGCGCGCTCACGGAAGTCGTCGCTGCCCTCGGAGAGCTGCTCCAGCTGGCTGTCCAGCCGGTTGTTCGCGGCGACCGGCTTGACCGTGCTGGGGTCGGCGACCGCCAGCGAGGTGGTCGTCTCCTCCTGCTTCTCCTCGCCGCCGGGCATCCCGCCGACCGAGGCGGCGGCGATGCCCGCGACGCTCATCACGCAGGCGGAGGGCACCGCGACGGTCAGCAGGGCGGAACGCTTGGCGGGAGTACGCCGACGGGCCCGGTTGCGGGGGGAGGGAGGGCGGGAGGCGGTGCGGTTCACGGTGTGCGGGGCGGGGAAGCCGTCCCCGGCGTCCGGCTCCGGCGCGGCGTCCGGTGCGAGCGCGGCGAACTCGGCGGTGGAGGAGTGGCCGGTCTCCGGGTCCTCGGCCGTACGGTCCGGTTCGGCCGCGGCCCCGGGCACCGTCGCGTCGACCGGCTGCTGTTCGTACAGCGGGTACGACGTCTGTTCGGGTTCGTACGCGGTGTCCCCGGGCGTGGCGCCGGAGTTCCACGCGGTCGCGTCGTAGGCGCCCGTGTCGTACGTGTCCGTGCCGTAGGACCCGGTGCCGTAAGCGCCGGTGTCATATGAATCGGTGTCATATGTGCCAGTGGCGTACGAACCGGTGTCATGCGTGCCGGTGGTGAAGGCGGTGGTGGCGTACGTCCCGGTGTCGGCGGCCGCCGTGCCGTACGCGCCGGTCGGATACGACCCGGTCTCGTAGGCGTCGGCGCCGTGGGCACCGCCGGTTCCGTACGCGGTACCGGCCGGGTACGTACCGGTGTCGTAGGCGCCGGTCCCGTAGCCACCGGTGTCGTGCGCCTCCGTGGCGTACGCGCCGGTGTCGGCGGTCGACCACTGGCCGGTCGACCACTGGCCGGTCAGGTCCTGTTCGGCGACCTGTTGCCAGGCCCCGGAGGTGTCCCACTGCTGCGGGGCCTGCTCCTGGACGGCGTAACCGTCGTAGGCGGACGTCTGCTGTGCGCCGGTGTTCCACGCGGAGGAGTCGTACGGGCCGCTGTGGTCCGGCTGTCCGGCCGCGTACGGGGTGTCGTAGCCGGCGCCGTAGGTGGTGTCGCCGTATCCGGCGGCAGGGTGACCCGCGCCGTAGCCGGTGTCATGGCCGCCCGGAAGGGAGCCGAAGAGCGGGTCGGTGTCGAAGCTGCCGGTCGATCGGTCGTCGTACCCGACATGCCCGGCGTGGGGGTGCTGGTCGCTCACCAAGTTCTCTCTCGCCTCGGCAGCAGGACTGTTCTGGGGCACCGGTCAGGGGAGTCCCAGGGGGGAAGCAGTGGCCGCGACTGTACCCGGCGGTATGTGAGGACGACAATCTTCGACAGGTTTTGCGTTCGCAGGAAACGGGCAATCGGCCGCCTTTCGGTGGACGGCAGGCGCAGCCTTGGCCCTACGTTCGAGTGATGTTCTATTTAAGGTCGCGGCGGTCGTCCCGGTGGGGGAACCGGCGGCGGTGGCGGTGCCCTCTCCGGCCTCCGGGCAGGGTGGTGGCCGCGCGTGGAGCTGCCTCGCCCGGGTGGTGGTGGCGAGGTGAGCCGCGTCGTCCTCATCGGCGCCGTCGGGGCCGGTGCTCGTCGGCCGGGGCGTCGGGCGGGGCGGCGGGGGAGGAGAGGGAGGAGATTCCGGCCGGCCTCCTGCGCCGGCGCACCGGGATACGGCTCCCGTCCCCGTGCGCCCTCGTGGGGTGCCGGCACGAGTGTCGCGGGGCCGGTGGGCGGCCGGGTGGCGACGGAGGCCGTACCACCGTGCCGTGCGGCTGGCGGCGCGGTGGTACGGCGACCTCGTAGCGGCTCCCCTTCGCGCCGGACCCCGCGCGGCCGGAACGCCGCGTGGTACCGGGGCGACGCCTGGCGAACATGTCCCCCATGTGATTTCCCCCTCCCCGCCTGCCGCGAAACAGCGCCTTGCGGGATGCTGTGGATAACGTTCGTTCACATCCCCGGCCCTTCAGGCGCGGGAGACCAGGTGGAGGCAGTGATGGGTGTGACCGGTCCGATCCGTGTGGTGGTGGCCAAGCCGGGACTCGACGGCCACGACCGCGGGGCCAAAGTCATCGCGCGGGCGTTGCGGGACGCCGGTATGGAGGTGATCTACACGGGGCTCCACCAGACGCCCGAGCAGATCGTCGACACGGCGATCCAGGAGGACGCCGACGCCATCGGTCTCTCGATCCTCTCCGGGGCGCACAACACGCTGTTCGCCAAGGTGATCGAGCTGCTGAAGGCGCGTGAGGCGGAGGACATCAAGGTGTTCGGCGGCGGGATCATCCCGGAGGACGACATCGCACCGCTGAAGGAGCTGGGCGTCGCGGAGCTGTTCACCCCGGGGGCGACGACGACCGAGATCGTCACGTGGGTCAACGCCAACGTCCGCCAGGCCGCCCAGGCCTGACCACCGATCCCTGGAGCGGGCCCGCTGCGTACGGGCCCGCGCGGGCGGCGGCGGTTCCGTCGCCGCCCCACGCCGTCGCCCACGCCCACGTCTTCGACCGCGCCCACATGCTCACTTGACACGGCGGCGGGCGGATCAGCTCTGCTTCCCTCTTCCCTGCGGCATCAGGACATCAGTTCCGCCTCCATCGCGGCGCGCAGCCGCAGGGTGGAGACCAGGCGCTGGAAGGCTTCCGACCAGTAGCCGCCCGCCCCCGGCGACGCCCCCTCCTGGTCGTCCTGCGCGGCCGTCAGGACCTCCAGTCGGTCGGCCTCGGCCGGATCCAGGCAGCGTTCCGCGAGACCCATCACCCCGCTGAAGCTCCAGGGGTAACTCCCGCCTTCCCGCGCGATGTCAAGAGCGTCGACCACCGCACGCCCGAGCTGCCCGGCCCAGGGGACCGTGCACACCCCGAGCAGCTGGAACGCCTCCGAGAGGCCGTGCGCGGCGATGAACTCGGCTACCCAGGAGGCGCGTTCGGCCCGGTCCAGGATCGAGAGGAGCTTCGAACGCTCGGCGATCGAGGCTGTCCCGGGGTCGCTCGCCGCGGGTGCTGAGGGACGCCCGAGCAGGGCCCGGGCCCACTGCGGATTCCGCTGCCGCACGGCCGCCCGGCACCAGGCGGCGTGCAGCTCGCCCGCCCAGTCGTCGGCGACGGGCAGGGCCACGATCTCCTCGGCCGGACGTCCGTCGAACCGCTCCTCCCAGATGCCGAGCGGGGTGGCCTCCACCAACTGCCCCAGCCACCAGGACCGTTCGCCCCGGCCGGCCGGTGGGGCCGCGGCGACGCCGTCGCGCTGCATTGCCGCGTCGCACTCGTGCGGCGCCTCCACGGCGATGGAGGCGATGTCCCCCGTACGGTCCGGGTTCACGCAGGACGTCGCGCGGGCCGCCATGCGTCCGGCGAGCGCCGACTCGGGCAGGGCGGACAGCAGTTCGGCGGCGGTGGCGCGGACATTGCGGCTGCGGTCGGCCAGAGCCTGTTCCAGGAACGGCTCGTCGTCGCCCCCGAGTCCGGACCGCAGGGAGTCCAGGAACATCAGCCGGTCCTCGGCCCGTTCGGCCGGCCAGGTGGTGGCGAGCAGAGCGAGCGCGGCGGGCGGATCCTGCGCCCGTACGGAGTCGAGCAGCGCGACCCGCTCCGCGAACAGTCCCTCCTCCCACAGTCGGCCCACCGCTTCCGGGTCCGTGGTTCCGGGGTGGAGCGCGTCGCTCGCCGCACCCCGCAGGGCGAACTTCCAGTCGGGATTCAGCCCGGCCAGCCACAGACCGCGCGGCCCGGCGAACGCGAGCGCCTGCGGGCGCAGGTCCGTACGGGCGCGGGCGGCGTCCAGCAATGGCGGCAACAGGGCTGCCGGGGCGCGGAAACCCTTCCGGTTGGCGGTGGCCAGCCACTGCGGAATCAGTTCGGTGAGGTCGGGAGCGGCCCCGCGCCGCCCGCCGCCCGAAGGCGCGACACGGTCGGCCAGCAGGTGGGCGAGCCGGTGCCGGGCGGCCTCGGGGAGCACCGGGCGGGAGTCCGGGGCGGCGGGCGCCGGCCGGGCCTCCGGCACAGCCGGCAGCAGCCCGGCCCGTCGCCGCACGGTGTGCAGCGCGGCGGCGTCCAGCAGGGCCGCGGGCGCATCGGTTGGTACGGGTCCGCCGCGTGGCACCGGGGGACGGCGGTCGGTGCCCAGGAGCGCCGAGGTGACCAACTCCTCCCAGGGGAGGGAGTCGACGGAGGCGTAAGCGGCGGCGGTATCGGCGGCATCGGTGGTGGTGGCAGTGTCGGCAGCGGGGGCGGTGGGGCCGGTCGTGCGAGGCATCTTTCCCCTCCAGCGGCAGGAATGCGCGAATGTCGGACTGGGATGGCGGATCGGGGTGGCGGCGGACCTGGACAGCGGACCTGGACAGCGGATCGGGGCGGCGCGGAGATGCGGCCGGCAGGGAGGGGCGGGCGACGGCCCGGGGTTCGCGGTGGGCTGGTGAGGCGGTCTGCCGGTAGGCGCCGGGAGGTGGGCGGGTCGTCCGGGTGCGCCGGGCGGGGTGGGGCGTCGTCGGAGTGCGCCGGGCCGGGTCGGCCGGTCGCCCGGGTCAGACCAGTTGGACGACCGCGCCGCCCGTGGCGCGCCCGTTCTCCTCCGCTTCGCCCGGGTCCCAGGCCGCGAACGGGTCGAAGCCGCGGTGGCCGATCTCACCGAACACGGTGACCGGGCCACCGCCGGACAGGGCGACGAGTTTCCAGAGGCCGGGCCGGGACAGCGCGGCCGGGGCGATCGGCAGCGCGGAGTCGGCGTGCGCGTCCGCCACCTGCCAGCCGTCCCTGCCCGGCACGGGTATGACGTCGTGCAGGGTGACCGGCCAGGCGTCCAGCCAGGGGTCCTCCCGCAGGGCGTTTCCGTAGACGGCCGGCGCGGCCGCTGCGGCGATCCCTGGCGGGGGCCCCGCCAGGGCCATGGCTCCGAACTGCTCGCCCAGCTCCGCACGGAGCTGCCCGCAGCCCGGATACGGCGTCAGCTCGGCGTCGATCGTCCAGCCCACCGGCAGCGCCTGCGCCGGGGCCCGGCCGGCCGCGCCGAACGAGAGCAGCAGAGCCGTACGGCCCGACTCCCGCCCGTACAGCCAGATCCGTCGGGCGACGATCTTGCCGTCCGGGGTGTCGTACTGCGCGAGGACCAGCCAGTGGTCACGGACCGGGGAGCCCTCGGCGGACACGGGCAGTCCCACTCTCGTGCGCACGGTCGCGGCCAGTGGTTCCGGCAGCCGCTCCCGGCCGATCCAGGCCGTGTCCAGCAGATGGAGCAGGCCGCACTCCTCCAGCAGGCGGACCGGCCGGCCCGGACCGGATCCGGTGATAGCGCCCAGCTCCCTCACCCGGGCCGCGAGCCCGGGGGCCTGGGCGTCGACCATGCGGGCCGCGGTCTCCTCCCACAGGCCGTACCCCGAGTGGTCGGTCGCGGCGAGTCCGCCGCGCAGCAGGTCGCCCAGGCGCTGTTCCAGCTCCTGGGCCCCGCCCGTGACGCGCTCGGCGCGGCGCTCCGCGCGCTTTCTGGCGGCGGCGTCGGCGGGGCCCCGCGCTGTGTCTCCGCCCACGGTGGGCCCGCTCTTCTCCGCGACGCGTCCGCGCCGGGCACCGATCCACGCAGCGGCCCAGTCGGGGGGCTCGCCAGGCCGGAGCGCGGCCTCGTCGGACGCCCGGAGCAGCAACAGTCCCAGTGCGTGCTTGCACGGGAACTTCCGGCTCGGGCAGCTGCAGGAGTAGGCGGGGCCAGTGGTGTCGATCACCGTCCGGTACGGCGTGCTCCCGCTCCCCTGGCACCGGCCCCACACCGCGCCCGCGGCATCGCGGCCCGTGCCTGTCCACGGGCCGGCCGTGCCGAGCCGCGTACCCGCCTTGCGTGATGCGTCATCAGGAGCCAGTGCCAGCACCTGTTCCACCGACCAGCGCGCCACCGGTCCACCGGTGGGCGAGGGTTCTCCCGCGTGAGATAGCAGCATGTCCCCGACGGTAGGCGGCACCACTGACAGACCCCTCCGACCTGCGAAGCAGTCGCCCCGAGCGGATTTGACTTTGCTATCCCTTTGCGTTCTTCTGCGATCTCCGCGTACGGAACAGATCCGTGCCCGGTTTGACTCAGGGGGATCCCGGAATGAACCGCACCTTCCGCACCGCACGCACCGCCAGAACCACCCGGCCCGTGCGTACCGCTGCCCACGCCGTGGCGATCGCCGGTCTCGTGCTCGGCCTCGGCGCCTGCTCGGCCGAGTCGGTCGACGAGGCGGTCGGCAAGGCGGTCGACACGACCGTGGACGAGACATACGAGGTCACGTACGAGGTCACCGGCAAGAGCGTCGAAGAGATCACGTACCACGGGGGCGGCGGCAAGGCCATGGAGCCCGAGCTGGAGACCGTCACCTCGCCGGCCCTGCCGTGGAAGAAGACCGTCGAGCTGCGCGGCATCATGCCGCCCGCGGTCATGCCGGTGGCCGTGGACGCGGGCGGTACGGACATCACCTGCACCATCACCTACAAGGGCAAGGTCATCAAGGAGGCAAAGGGCGAGGGCATGCTCACGGCGGGCGGCTGCGTCGCCGTGTCGCCGATCGTGGGCTGACGGCTGACGGCTGACGGCTGACGGCCGAGCGGCGGAGGTCCGACAGGGCCGCCGAGCCGGTCCCACGCCTCTCCCAACGGGCCCTGACCTGCGGTCAGGGCCCGTTGTCAGTGGCATGGTGCACGGTGGGAACCACATCAGGTCGAACGATCTGGAGGGGGATCCATGACCGTGTCCGAAACCACCGCGGCCGTCGAGCCGGAGGCGGGCACCGAGGTGCTGCGCCCGCACGCCGAGGACGCGTTCGCCGACGAACTGAAGGCACTCGAAGCCGCCGACGACCGCCCGAGGCCGACCCGTTGGCGGCTGTCGCCCTGGGCCGTCGCCACCTATCTGCAGGGTGGGACCCTGCCGGACGGCACGGTGATCACGCCGAAGTACGTGGGCCCGCGCCGCTTGGTCGAGGTGGCCGTGACCACGCTCGCCACCGACCGGGCGCTGCTCCTGCTCGGCGTCCCCGGTACGGCCAAGACCTGGGTGTCCGAGCATCTCGCCGCCGCCGTCAGCGGTGACTCGACGCTGCTCGTGCAGGGCACGGCGGGGACGCCCGAGGAAGCCGTCCGCTACGGGTGGAACTACGCCCGGCTGCTGGCCCACGGCCCCAGCCGCGACGCCCTGGTGCCCAGTCCGCTGATGCGGGCGATGTCCGAGGGCATGACCGCCCGGGTCGAGGAGCTGACCCGCATCCCCGCCGATGTGCAGGACTCGCTCATCACGATCCTTTCCGAGAAGACGCTCCCCGTCCCCGAGCTGGGCCAGGAGGTCCAGGCCGTCCGCGGCTTCAATCTCATCGCCACGGCCAACGACCGGGACCGTGGCGTCAACGAGCTGTCCAGCGCGCTGCGCCGTCGGTTCAACACCGTCGTGCTGCCCCTGCCCGCCACCCCGGACGCCGAGGTCGACATCGTGTCCCGGCGCGTCGACCAGATCGGCCGCTCGCTCGACCTGCCCGCGGCGCCGGAGGGCCTGACCGAGATCCGGCGCGTGGTGACGGTCTTCCGCGAACTGCGCGACGGGGTGACCACCGACGGGCGCACCAAGCTCAAGTCCCCCTCCGGCACCCTCTCCACCGCGGAGGCGATCTCCGTCGTCACGAACGGCCTCGCGCTCGCCGCCCACTTCGGCGACGGCGTCCTGCGCCCCGGAGACGTCGCGGCCGGCATCCTCGGCGCGGTCGTCCGGGACCCGGGGGCGGACCGGGTGGTCTGGCAGGAGTATCTGGAGACCGTGGTCCGCGAGCGGGACGGCTGGAAGGACTTCTACCGCGCCTGCCGCGAGGTATCCGCATGACGAGCCCCGCCGGGGCGGCGACGACGGCCGGAGCGGCAGCGAGGACCGGGACGGCGACGGCTACCGCGGCGGCCACGACCGGACCGGCCGGAGCCGCCGGGCCAGGGCCCCGTGTGGCCGCAGGGCCCTGGCTCCTGGGGGTGCGGCACCACGGCCCCGGGTCGGCCCGCGCGGTCCTCGCCGCGCTCGCGGCGGCCCGTCCGGCCGCTGTCCTCATCGAGGGGCCGCCCGAGGGCGACGCGCTGCTGCCCCTGGCCGCCGACCCGCGGATGCGTCCCCCCGTCGCGCTGCTCGCGCACGCCGTGGACGACCCGGGGCGGGCCTCCTTCTGGCCGATGGCCGCGTTCTCGCCCGAGTGGGTGGCCATCCGCTGGGCTCTCGACCACGACGTCCCGGTCCGCTTCATCGACCTGCCCGCCGCCCACTCCCTCGCGCTCGAAGAACCCGCGCCGGGCGCGGGGAGCGAGGAGGCGGTGGCGGGGGAGCAGGCCGGGGAAGAGACCACGTCGGTCGTCGACCCGATCCGGGTTCTCGCCGAGACCGCCGGATACGACGATCCCGAACGCTGGTGGGAGGACGTCGTCGAGCACCGTTCACCGGGCGGCGGCGGTACCGGCACAGGCCGGGATGTGGGTACCCGCCAGAACATCGTTACCGGCCGTGGCTCCGATGCGGGCCCGCCCGGAGCCACGAGGGGCGAGAGCGGCGAGAGAGACGGGAGCGGTGAGAGGGGCGCGAGAGACGGGGGCGACGCGCTCGTGCCGTTCGTCGCGCTGGCGGAGGCCATGAGCGCTCTCCGCGACGCGTACGGCGACGGCGGGCAGCCCCGGGACGCGGTGCGCGAGGCGTACATGCGGATCCAGTTGCGTACCGCGCGCAAGGAGTTCGGGGACGACGTCGCCGTCGTCTGCGGCGCCTGGCACGTCCCCGCCCTCGCCGTGCGGAGCACCCTCGCCGCCGACCGAGCCCTGCTCAAGGGCCTCCCGAAGGTCAAGGCCGATCTCACCTGGGTGCCGTGGACCCACCGCCGGCTCGCCCGGCACAGCGGATACGGGGCGGGGATCGACTCGCCGGGCTGGTACGGGCACCTCTTCGACGTCGCCGACCGGCCGATCGAGCGATGGATGACCAAGGTCGCCGGACTGCTGCGCGAGGAGGACCGGTTCGTCTCCACCGCCCATGTCATCGAGGCCGTCCGGCTCGCCGATACCCTCGCCGCCCTCCGGGGCCGCCCGCTGGCAGGTCTGAGCGAGACGACCGACGCGGTGCGGGCCGTCATGTGCGAGGGGTCCGACGTCCCGCTCGCCCTGGTCCGGGACCGGCTGATCGTCGGCGAGACCCTCGGCGAGGTGCCGGACACCGCCCCGGCCGTCCCGCTGCAACGGGACCTGACCCGCAGCCAGCGCGCCCTCCGGCTCAAGCCGGAGGCGTCGGAACGCGAGCTGGATCTCGACCTGCGCAAGGAGACCGACGCCGCCCGCAGCCGCCTCCTGCACCGGCTGTGCCTTCTCGACGTCGGCTGGGGCGACCCGGTCGCGGGCCGGGGCAGCACTGGCACCTTCCGGGAGAGCTGGCGGCTGAGCTGGGAACCGGAACTGCACGTCCGGGTCGCGGAGGCAGGCGTCTGGGGCACCACCGTCCTCACCGCCGCCACCGCGAAGGCCGAATCGAGGGCCGTGGCGGCGACCGCGCTGGCCGACGTCACCGCACTCGCCGAACACTGTCTCCTGGCCGGACTGCCCGAGGCGCTGCCCGTCGTGATGAGGGCCCTCGCCGACCGGGCCGCCCTCGACGCCGACGTCGGCCACCTCGCGGACGCGCTGCCCGCCCTCGCCCGCTCCCTGCGGTACGGGGACGTCCGTTCCACGGACACGGCGGCGCTCGCGGTGGTCGCCGCCGGACTCGCCGAGCGGATCTGCGTCGGCCTGCCGCCCGCCTGCACCGGCCTCGACGCCGACGGGGCCGAGGCGCTGCGCCGTCAGGTGGAGGCCGTGCACGGTGCGATCGGGCTTCTGCTCGCCGGAACGGCCTCCGCCGAAGGGCTGCGGGAGCGCTGGGACGCCGTCCTGCACAAGCTGGCGGCCCGGGACACGGTCGCCGGGATCATCCGGGGCCGGGCCACCCGGCTGCTCCTGGACGAGGGGCGGCTGGCGGAGGACGGGGCGGCCCGGCTGATGGGCCTGGCGCTCTCGCCCGGGACCCCGCCCGCCGACGCCGCCGCCTGGATCGAGGGGTTCATCGGCGGCACGTCGGGCGGCGGCATGCTGTTGGTCCACGACGAGCGGCTCCTCGGTCTCGTCGACGCCTGGCTGACCGGTGTCCCCACCGAGATGTTCACCGATGTGCTGCCGCTGCTGCGCCGCACGTTCTCCGCGTACGAACCGGGCGTACGGCGCACTCTGGGCGACCTGGTCCGGCGCGGGCCCGTCCCCGAGGGCGCCCGCAGGGACGACGTCGGCCGGGTGCCCGGGGGCTTCGGACCCGGTCTCGACCGGGCCAGGGCCGACGCGGTCGAGCCTCTGCTGCGCCTGCTGCTCGGCCGTGGACCGGAGCCCGAGGAGGCAGCCGGATGACGACGACGGACCCGGGCACGAGGGGCCGTGGTGTGACGGACCCTACGGACCCGGCGGACCCGGGCACGAGCGGCCGTGGTGTGACGGAACCGACGGGGGAGACGATGGAACGGACAACGGCACAGGCCTCGGGGACGGCGCGGCCCACCGCCCCGCGCGCGCCCGACGCCGAACGGCTGCGGCGCTGGCGGATGGTGCTCGGGGCGGACAGCGCCGACAGCACCGGGCGCGCCCTCACCGGCCAGGACGCCGCGATGGACGGTGCGCTGAACGCGCTGTACGGCGGCGGTGCGGGGAAGAAACCCGGCGGCCGGGGCTCCGGTGGCCGTTCGGCGGGTCTCGGCGCGTCGGCGCCCTCCGTCGCCCGCTGGCTCGGCGACATCCGGACGTACTTCCCCAGCTCCGTGGTCCACGTGATGCAGCGCGACGCGATCGACCGGCTCGGCCTGGCGGCCCTGCTCCTCGAACCGGAGATGCTGGAGGCGGTCGAGGCGGACGTTCACCTCGTCGGCACCCTGCTCTCCCTCAACAAGGCGATGCCCGAGACGACGAAGGAGACCGCACGCGCTGTCGTCCGCAAGGTCGTCGAGGACCTGGAGAAGCGTCTGGAGAACCGCACCAGGGCTACCTTGACCGGTGCCCTGGACCGCTCGGCGCGTACCAGCCGGCCGCGCCACCGGGACATCGACTGGAACCGCACCATCCGCGCCAACCTCAAGAACTACCTCCCCGTCCCGGGACCGGCCGGGACGGAAGGCGCGCGAATGGCGGGGGTGGCGGGCGACTCGGGATTCGCGGAGGAGAGGCGCACGATCGTTCCCGAGCGCCTCATCGGTCACGGGCGCGCCTCCCGGTCGGCCAAGAAGGACATCGTCCTGTGCATCGACCAGTCGGGCTCGATGGCCGCGTCGGTCGTCTACGCCGCGGTCTTCGGGGCGGTGCTCGCCTCGATGCGCACCCTCTCGACCCGGCTCGTCGTCTTCGACACGGCGGTTGTCGACCTCACGGACCGGCTCGACGACCCGGTCGACGTCCTCTTCGGCACCCAACTCGGCGGCGGCACCGACATCAACCGCGCGCTCGCCTACTGCCAGTCGAGGATCACCCGCCCCGCGGACACCGTCGTCATCCTCATCAGCGACCTCTACGAGGGCGGCATACGCGACAAGATGCTCAAGCGGGTCGCCGCGATGAAGGCCTCCGGCGTGCAGTTCGTGACGCTGCTCGCGCTCTCCGACGAGGGTGCACCGGCATACGACCACGAGCACGCGGCGGCGCTCGGGGCGCTGGGCGCACCAGCGTTCGCCTGCACACCGGATCTCTTCCCGGACGTCATGGCGGCGGCGATCGAGAAGAGGCCACTGCCCATACCGGACAAGGAGATCCAACAGTAGCCGGGAGCTTGCGCTACCCCTCCACGGGCTCGTGCGGGCGTCGCCCCGTCGTTCGCGACGGACGCGGTGTCCGCGCTCCGAGGCGGACGAACCGCGCAGGCTCGCAAGCCGCACGGTCCACCGCGTCGGAGTATCCGGCCGAGGGGGTCCGGGCCGGGTACTCCGGGTCCGACCGGCCTCTTCCGGCTCGCGGCGAGCCCCGCCCGGAAGTTGGCGGGGCCACCTTCTGTGACCGTTATCACCGCTCAGGTGTGATCTGCGATTTAGGGGCACACGGGGCGCGGGGATAACCTGCCGGATGGACATGCCGCGTACCCGGACACCGTGTACGCCTTCCTTGTGACCGCGCAGTCACGTTGCCCTTCGCGGCACGCCCACGCAGAAGAACGAACCGCGATACCACTAAAAGGGACGGACGCGCGTGGACCTGTTCGAGTACCAGGCGAGGGACCTCTTCGCCAAGCACGGTGTACCGGTGCTGGCCGGTGAAGTCATCGACACGCCTGAGGCAGCCCGCGAGGCGACCGAGAAGCTGGGCGGCAAGTCTGTCGTCAAGGCGCAGGTGAAGGTCGGCGGCCGCGGCAAGGCCGGCGGCGTCAAGCTGGCTGCCGACCCCGACGAGGCGGTCGCCCGGGCGACCGACATTCTCGGCATGGACATCAAGGGCCACACGGTCCACAAGGTGATGATCGCCGAGCTGTCCCCGGAGATCGAGGCGGAGTACTACGTTTCGTACCTCCTCGACCGCACCAACCGCACCTTCCTGGCCATGGCCTCGGTGCAGGGCGGCATGGACATCGAGGAGGTCGCGGAGAAGACCCCCGAGGCCCTCGCGAAGGTCCCGGTCAACGCTGTCGACGGCGTCGACATCGTCAAGGCCCGCGAGATCGTGGCCCAGGCGAAGTTCCCGGCCGACGTGGCCGAGGGTGTCGCCGAGGCCCTGGTGACCCTGTGGGACACCTTCATCGCCGAGGACGCCCTCCTCGTCGAGGTCAACCCGCTGGTGAAGACCAAGGACGGCCGGATCCTGGCCCTGGACGGCAAGGTGTCTCTCGACGAGAACGCCGACTTCCGTCAGCCGGGTCACGAGGCGCTCGAGGACAAGGCCGCAGCCAACCCGCTCGAGGCTGCCGCCAAGGCCAAGAACCTCAACTACGTCAAGCTCGACGGCGAGGTCGGCATCATCGGTAACGGTGCCGGTCTGGTCATGTCGACCCTGGACGTCGTCGCGTACGCCGGTGAGAACCACGGCAACGTGAAGCCCGCCAACTTCCTCGACATCGGTGGCGGCGCCTCCGCGGAGGTCATGGCGAACGGCCTGGAGATCATTCTCGGCGACCCGGACGTCAGGTCCGTGTTCGTCAACGTCTTCGGTGGCATCACCGCCTGTGACGAGGTCGCCAACGGCATCGTGCAGGCGCTCGCCCTGCTGGAGTCCAAGGGCGAGAAGGTCGAGAAGCCGCTGGTCGTGCGTCTCGACGGCAACAACGCGGAGCTGGGTCGCAAGATCCTCTCCGACGCCAACCACCCGCTCGTGCAGCGCGTGGACACCATGGACGGCGCGGCCGACAAGGCCGCCGAGCTCGCCGCGGCTGCGAAGTAAGGAAGAGGGACTCAGACCACCATGGCTATCTTCCTCACCAAGGACAGCAAGGTCATCGTCCAGGGGATGACCGGCGCGACGGGCATGAAGCACACCAAGCTCATGCTCGCCGACGGCACCAACATCGTCGGTGGCGTGAACCCGCGCAAGGCCGGCACCTCCGTCGACTTCGACGGCACCGAGATCCCGGTCTTCGGCTCCGTCGCCGAGGCGATGGAGAAGACCGGCGCGAACGTGTCCGTCCTCTTCGTGCCGCCGGCCTTCTCGAAGGCCGCCGTCGTCGAGGCGATCGACGCCGAGATCCCGCTCGCCGTCGTGATCACCGAGGGCATCGCCGTCCACGACTCGGCCGCCTTCTGGGCGTACGCCGGCGCGAAGGGCAACAAGACCCGGATCATCGGCCCGAACTGCCCGGGTCTCATCACCCCCGGCCAGTCCAACGCCGGCATCATCCCGGGCGACATCACCAAGCCCGGTCGCATCGGTCTCGTGTCGAAGTCCGGCACGCTGACCTACCAGATGATGTACGAGCTCCGTGACATCGGCTTCTCGTCCGCCGTCGGCATCGGTGGCGACCCGGTCATCGGCACCACGCACATCGACGCCCTCGCGGCGTTCGAGGCGGACCCGGAGACCGACCTCATCGTGATGATCGGCGAGATCGGCGGCGACGCCGAGGAGCGTGCCGCCGACTTCATCGCCAAGAACGTCACCAAGCCGGTCGTCGGCTACGTCGCGGGCTTCACCGCCCCGGAGGGCAAGACCATGGGCCACGCCGGCGCCATCGTCTCCGGCTCCTCGGGCACCGCCCAGGCGAAGAAGGAGGCCCTCGAGGCCGCCGGCGTCAAGGTCGGCAAGACGCCGACCGAGACCGCCGAACTGGCGCGCGAGATCCTCGGCGCCTGACGCGGGCAGTCAGGCAGCGGAGACACGCTGCGAACGGCGCGGGCCCGCACTCCCTGTGACGCAGGGGTGCGGGCCCGCGCCGTTCGCGTACCCGCCCGCCGTCCGCTCGACGGCTCACCGCAGCTGCGGAATCAGCCGCTCCGAGCCGTGCGCCAACTGCTCGCGCAGCGACTTCTGGAGCTTCAGGTCCTGCGCGGTGAGCTTCTGCGGACCTCCGCGGGGCGGTACGCCCCCGACCCGCTCGGCGGGGGAGATCGGCGGCTCGTAGTGGGTGGGCGCGGTGTGCAGGGTCAGTCCGGTCACGGCGATGAGGAGCGCGACGCCGGCGACGGCGGCCCGGGTCCACAGCCTGGCCTTGTCCTCGCTGCCGGTGCGCACGGCACCGGCCGGCTGCGGTACGGGTACGTGCTCGGCGCGCGCGAGCCCGCCGAGCCGGTCGTGCAGCAGGGCCGACTGCTCGGCGGGCGAACCGGCGGCCGCGAGTTCGGGGAGCCGCTCGGCGACGGCGGCGCGGGCGGTCATCAGACGGCCCGCCGCCGCCGGGGTGCTGGCCTCCGTCTCTGCCGCGGTCTCCGGGAGGTCCAGTCCGACCCCGTCGTAGAGGAGGAGCGTGCGCCGGTAGGCCGGGGGCAGGTCGAGCAGCGCGTCGAACAGCGCCTGCTTCCCCGGCTCCGTGGGCGGGGCGTCGGGGTGGCGGTGCACGCGGCGCAGCCGGTGCCAGGGGGACATCGCGTACTCGTACGCCGCCGCGCGCACCCAGCCGGCCGGGTCGCGGTCGACGGCCACCTCGGGCCAGCGGTGCCAGGCCAGTTGGAAGGCACGCTCGACGGACTCGCGGGCCAGGGCGCGGCGGCCGGTCAGCAGATAGGTCTGCCGGACGAGGCCGGGGGCGGTCCGGGCGTACAGCCCGTCGAACGCCTCGGCGGGTGAGAGACGCCGCTCGCCGGCCGCCTCCGCACCGGCGCCCAAGTCCGCCCCCGCCACCGCCGTCGCCAGTACCTCCGGGGAGGTTTCCGGAGGGGCTTCGGGAATGGCTTCGGGAATGGGTTCGGGGGCGGGCTCCGGAGACGGCGGAGTCGGCGGAGCTGTCGGAGCCGCCACAGCCGCTGATGGTGTCGTGGCGAGCGCCTCCGGTTCGGGGGCGATGAGCTTCGCGTACAGCGCGCGCTTGCGTCCGCGCGGGCTCGTGCGCCCCGTCTCCCAGGAGCGCACGGTGGCGCGCGTGACGCCGACCGCCGCCGCTACCTGTTCCTCGCTCAGCGATTTCGCCTCGCGCAGTCTGCGGCGCTCCTTGGGGGAGGGCAGCTGCGGTGCGGCGGCCTCGTCGGTGGTGCTCCGGGTCATGGACGCCCCCCGGCAGCGCCGCACTGGCTGAAAAAGTACATAAACGTATATTGAGCGACACAGCGGCTGTTCGCGCGTTACGCGAAATAGGCGCGTGTCGTTGGCAGCATGGGCCGCGTGACCCAAATGACGCAAAGCAGCCCGAAGGTGACGGTCGAGCGGAACCGCACCCTGGCCCTGGCCGCCGCCCTGGTGAGGGGAATCGTCGCCGCCGGGCTCGGCCTCGGGTCGCTGACGGTGCTGGTCATGGTGGTGTGGATCAGCTCCCCGTACCCCGACAGCGGACCGGGCGGGGCGCTGCGCGCGGCGGCCGGGGTCTGGTTGCTCGCGCACGGCGCGGGACTCGTGCGGCCCGACACCCTGAGCGGCGTTCCCGCCCCCGTCTCCGTGGTGCCGCTGCTGCTCGTGGTGGGCCCGGTCTGGCTGGCGCACCGCGCGGCGCGCGATGCGGCGGAGCCGGAGGAGGGACGGTCCAGGCCTTCACGCGCGGGCGCGTTCTGCGCGGTGACCGCGGGATACCTGCTGGTCGTGGCGGGGGCGGCGGCCTGTGCGCGGGGCGGTTCGCTGCGCCCGGACCCGGACACGCTGGTGTTCCCGGTGGCGTTGGTGGTGGCCGGTGCGGCGGCGGCCGGAGTGTGGACGGCGGCCGGGCGGCCACTGTGGCCCCTGCCGTCCTGGTCGCCCCTGGTGCTTCAGGAGGCGATCGTACGGACGCTCTACCGTGACCGGGCCGAGGCGGTGTGCCGGTCGGCGGCGGCGGGCGTGACGGTGCTGCTCGGGGGTGGTGCGCTGCTGGTCGCGGTGGCGCTCGGCCGGAACGCGGGGTCGGCGCGGGACACGTTCCTGGGGCTCGCGGGCGACTGGTCGGGACAGTTCGCCGTGCTCCTGCTTGCCGCCTCGCTCGTGCCGAACGCCGCACTGTGGGGAGCGGCGTACGGGCTCGGTCCCGGCTTCTCGCTCGGTACGGGAGCCACCGCCACCCCGCTCGGCCTCGACGGGACCCCGGCGGCGCCCCACTTCCCCCTGCTGGCGGCCTTGCCCGACCAGGGGCCGGGCTCCCTGCTGAACGGGGCGGCCCTGGCGGTGCCGGTGGCGGCCGCGCTGGTGGTCGCCTGGTTCACCGCCCGCAGGGCCGCGCCCGCCGACTCGCCTCGTGGTCAGGCGTGGAGCCGGCGCGAGACGGTGCTGGTGACGCTGCTCGCCGCACTGGGGTGCGGTGCCGTGACGGCGCTGCTCACGGCGGTGGCCGGTGGGTCGCTCGGCACCGGCGCGCTGAGGGAGTTCGGCCCGGTCTGGTGGCTGGCAGGTCCGGCGGCGCTGGCGTGGACCGCGGGCATCGGCGTACCGGCGGCCCTGCTGCTGCGCCTGTGGCGACTGCGTACCCCGGGCTGGGCCTGGCGCAGGGACGTACCGGAGGCGGAAGAGCTCGCGGCGACAGCGATGGCGACAGTGGCGGCGTCGGCGAGGGTGGCGACCGAGGAGAAGGCGGCGGCGGAGGCCGTCATCGGGCGTCCGCGCCGCTGGTGGGCGCCGTGGCGTGGGCGGGCAAGGGCGGTGGGCGCGTGCGGCGGTACGGTGTCGGCCGGTGCCGGAGCACCCGCCGCTTCCTCGGTTCCGGCCCCCGGGGCGGCCTCCGAAACGGCCCCCGACGCTTCGGTCGGCGCGGCCGGGCCGAGGGTGGGACGGGGCGACGCGGGGTTCGAGCCGTACGACTTCCTGCCGACCGACCCGTGGCACGAGAAAGACTTCAGGGAGGCCCGTTGGGCCTCCCTGAAGCGGGGTTCCGGCGGACTGATGGCCGAATTCCCCGCTGGTCCCGCTGGTCCCGCCGATGCCGCTGGTCCCGTTGGGCCCGCCGATGCCGCCGCGGGTCGTCCCGCGCCGGAGCCGGACCGCCCGGGGCCTACTTCTTGACGCCGAAGAGCGGCTCCAGCGGCTTCGGCAGCTGGTCGTTGCAGGCCAGCGCGCCCGTCTTGGTCAGGGCGTCGTTCACGCAGGTGTAGTAGTCGCGGTAGACGAGCTGCACGGTGAACGTGGTCGCCACGATGAGCAGCGCCAGCAGGGCGGTCACCAGGCCGCTCACCGCCGCAGTGGTCTGCTGCCTGCTGCTGACGCTCTTCGGCGCGGCGGGCGTGGGCGCGGTGGGCGAGGCTCCGGAGACGTCGCCCGCTGTGGCTCCCGTGCCGGTCCCGGCAGCGCCGGTGGCGCCCACCGCCGTCCGGTCCGTCGCGGAGGCGCTCTTCAGCGGGGTGCGGAGCGCGCTGATCGCCCAGTACGTCGAGAGCGCGCCCAGGAGCAGCGCGAGATCCGGGAGGTCGAAGAGGGCGAAGAAGAAGGCCCACATACCGCCGAGCACCGCGTAACGGGCGCGCCGCTGTGCGGGGTCGGTGGGGTCCCAGCGCAGTCCGCCCGCACCGCCGCGTTCGCTTCCGCCCTTGCCTCCAGGGCCGCCGGAGCCGTTCCCGCCGGGGCGGCCGCCGAAGCCGCCGTTGCCCCGGCCGGGCTGTTTGCTGCTCCACTGGCCGCCCCACGACGGGCGGTCCCCGTCGGAGCCGTTCCCGTCGGACCCACCCTTCCCGTCCGACCCGTTCGACCCCTCCGGCCTGTTGGACCCGGCGGGGCGGCGCGGCCGCCACGGCTGGTCCGGACGGTCCGCGGGCGGCGCGGCGAACGGGTTGTCCTCCTGGGGCTTCGCGGCGGAGCCGGAGGCCGGTGCGGATTCCGGGGAGGAATCCGGCGAGGAGTGACCCGGCGACGAGGAATCCGGTGACGAGGAATCCGGGGAAGGAGGGCCCGACGACGAGGGGCCCGGGGACGAGGAGTCCGGGGACGAGTGACCCGAGGACGAGGAGTCCGGCGAAGAGGGCCGGCCTTCCCGCATCAGCGGAGCGGACCGCTCGGACAGGGGAAGGCGGAAGGCGGTGCGACGGCGTCGGTCCGGCATGTGGTGAACGTCTTCCCCATCTCGTCATGTCCGCCCGTAGGGCGGTTCGTCCGCCCGGTGGACGGCTCGCTGTCCCCTGACGCTACCTCCCGGTCACGCCCCCGTCCCGTGGGGGCCGTCGGGTGTGCCGGTATCGTTGCTGACGGTCGGCCCGTTCGTAGGGTTCCCCGTATCGGGCGAAGCGATATTTTCGTACGACCCTACAAAGAGCATGCCGCACCTGAGTCACCATGCGGTCATCACGTGAGAAAGGGCCCCGACGTGGCCTCCCCGCCCCCCTCCGCCTCTCCTGCCCGGCTGGTCGTGCTGGTCTCCGGATCCGGTACGAATCTCCAGGCGCTGCTCGACGCCATCGGCGACGACACGGCGGCGTACGGAGCGCGGGTCGTCGCGGTCGGCGCGGACCGTGACGGGACCGGCGGCGTGGAGCGCGCGGAGCGGGCCGGAATCCCCACGTTCGTGTGCAAGGTCAAGGACCACGCGACCCGCGCCGAGTGGGACGGGGCGCTCGCCGCGCAGGTCGCCGCGTACCGCCCGGACCTCGTCGTCTCCGCCGGTTTCATGAAGATCGTCGGTCCGGCGTTCCTCGCGGCGTTCGGCGGCCGGACCGTCAACACCCACCCCGCCCTGCTGCCCAGCTTCCCCGGTGCCCACGGAGTGCGTGACGCCCTCGCGTACGGCGTGAAGGTCACCGGCTGCACCGTCCACTTCGTCGACGACGGCGTCGACACCGGTCCGATCATCGCGCAGGGCGTGGTCGAGGTGACCGAGGAGGACACCCCGGAGGGTGAAGCCGCCCTCCATGAACGGATCAAGGAAGTCGAGCGCTCGCTGCTCGTCGAGGCCGTGGGGCGGATCGCCCGTGACGGCCATCGCATTGAGGGACGAAAGGTTCATCTCGGTCATGTCGGTGAATAAGCCCATCCGCCGCGCTCTGGTCAGTGTCTACGACAAGACGGGGCTCGAAGACCTCGCCCGCGGTCTGCACGAGGCGGGCGTCGAACTCGTCTCCACCGGCTCCACCGCCGGAAGGATCGCCGCCGCCGGAGTGCCGGTCACCAAGGTCGAGGAGCTCACCGGCTTCCCCGAGTGCCTGGACGGCCGCGTCAAGACGCTGCACCCGCGCGTCCACGCCGGCATCCTCGCCGACCTCCGTCTCGACGCCCACCGCGAGCAGCTCGCCGAGCTCGGCGTCGAGCCCTTCGACCTGGTCGTGGTGAACCTCTACCCGTTCAAGGAGACGGTCGCCTCGGGCGCCTCCGACGACGAGTGCGTCGAGCAGATCGACATCGGCGGCCCCTCGATGGTCCGCGCCGCCGCCAAGAACCACCCGTCGGTCGCCGTCGTCACCAGCCCCGGGCGGTACGCCGACGTCCTGGCCGCCGTCGCCACGGGCGGCTTCGACCTCACCGCCCGCAAGCGGCTGGCCGCCGAGGCCTTCCAGCACACCGCCGCCTACGACGTGGCCGTCGCCTCCTGGTTCGTGGACGGCTACGCCGCCGCCGACGATTCGGGCCTGCCCGAGTTCCTCGGGGACACCTTCACGCGCAAGAACGTCCTGCGCTACGGCGAGAACCCGCACCAGCCCGCCGCGCTCTACACCTCCGGGGGCGGCGGTCTCGCCGAGGCCGAGCAGCTGCACGGCAAGGAGATGTCCTACAACAACTACACGGACACCGACGCCGCCCGCCGCGCCGCCTACGACCACGCCGAGCCCTGCGTCGCGATCATCAAGCACGCCAACCCGTGCGGCATCGCCGTCGCCGACGACATCGCGACCGCGCACCGCAACGCACACGCCTGCGACCCGCTCTCCGCGTTCGGCGGCGTCATCGCCGTCAACCGCCCGGTGACCGTCGAGATGGCCGAGCAGGTCGCGGAGATCTTCACCGAGGTCATCGTCGCCCCTGCCTACGAGGACGGCGCCGTCGAGGTGCTGGCCCGCAAGAAGAACATCCGCGTGCTGCGCGCTCCCGAGGCCCCGACCGGCGCGTTCGAGGTCAAGGCCATCGACGGCGGCGCGCTGCTCCAGGTGGCCGACCGCCTCCAGGCCGAGGGCGACGACCCGGTCAACTGGACCCTCGCCACCGGCGAGGCGCTCTCCGAGGCCGAACTGAAGGAGCTGGCCTTCGCCTGGAAGGCGAGCCGCGCCGTCAAGTCCAACGCGATCCTGCTCGCCAAGGACGGCGCGTCGGTCGGCGTCGGCATGGGCCAGGTCAACCGGGTCGACTCCGCGAAGCTCGCCGTCGAGCGGGCGGGCGAGGAGCGGGCGCGCGGGGCGTACGCCGCCTCCGACGCCTTCTTCCCGTTCCCCGACGGCCTGGAGATCCTCACGGCCGCCGGCGTCAAGGCCGTTGCCCAGCCCGGCGGGTCCGTCCGCGACGAGCTGGTGATCGAGGCCGCGAAGAAGGCCGGCGTGACCATGTACTTCACCGGTACGCGCCACTTCTTCCACTGACCGGGTCCTCTGGCAGGGACCACTGACCGGGACCACTGACCGGGTCCTCTGGCAGGGACCACTGACCGGGACCTCTGGCAGGGACCTCTGGACAGGGCTTCTGACCAGGGCCGCTTCCGCCGACCGGACCCGAGGCCGCACCCGACACGGGGTGCGGCCTCGGCCGTGTCCGTCGCACGGAACCGGCTCGCCGTTCTGTTCTAATGAACGGCCGTATCCCATGAGGTAACGGATGAACATGGCGTGTCCGATGAGCGGCCGTGGAATCCCTGGCGGGAGCAGTCACCGTGCTTGAGCTGAACAAGAGTGGAACGGACCGGTCGGGACCGGGACGCCTGCCCGCCCAGGACCCGGGGCCCGACGCCGCTCCGGACGCCCGCCCGGCGGACGGCTCCCCGAGTGCGGGCGAGGCCCTGGCCGCCGAACGCGTACCCCTGCGCCTCTACCTCGTCGCCGGCGCGATCCTGTGCGCGCTCTACTTCCTCTACTCGTACTTCCAGTACAGCCGCTTCGGCTCGCCCTCCTGGGACCTGGGCATCTTCGAGCAGGAGGTCCGGGCCTACGCCAGGTTGGACGCCCCGGTCGTCGACATCAAGGGGCCGGGCTATCTGATCCTCGGCGACCACTTCTCCCCGATCGTGGCGCTGCTGGCCCCGCTGTACTGGCTCTGGCCGTCGGCCGAGTCCCTGCTGTTCGCCCAGGCCGCGCTGTTCGCACTGGGGGCGGTCATCGTCGGCCGCACCACCCAGCAGCTTCTCGGCGGGCGCTCCGGGCTCTGCGTCACCGTCGCGTACGGACTCTCCTGGGGGATCCAGGAAGCGGTGAAGGCCGACTTCCACGAGATCGCGTTCGCCGTGCCGCTGCTGGCCCTCGTCTGCCGGGCCCTGCTCCTGAAGAGGTACACGGCGGCCCTGCTCTGGTCGCTCCCGCTCGTCCTGGTCAAGGAGGACCTGGGCGCCACCGTGGCGGTCGTCGGCTTTCTGCTCTTCGTCCACGGCCGCCGACTCCAGGGCGCACTCCTCGCCGCCTTCGGGGTCGCCGCCTTCGTCGTCACACTCACGGTCCTCATTCCGGCGGCCAGCAGCGCGGGCACCTACGACTACTGGCAGAAGATCGACAAGGACGGCGAGCGGGACGTCTCGATGCTGGACTCCGTCCTCGGCGTCCTCGACTCCTCCGTCAAGATCGAGATGCTGGTCTTCCTGATCGGCATCACCGCGTTCATGGCGCTGCGTTCACCGCTGACGCTGCTGATCGTGCCCACGCTCGGCTGGCGGTTGCTCTCGCAGGACAGCAACCACTGGGGCATGGTCTGGCACTACAGCGCGATCCTCATGCCGGTGCTCTTCCTCGCGCTGGCCGACGGCGTCCGCCGCAGCCGTGACTCGCGCCGGCCCTGGCTCGCCTCGTACGCGAAGGCCGCCGTGCCCGTCGCCGCCGCGATCGCCGTCGCGATGACCCAGCACCTGCCACTGCGCGACCTGCTGCGCCCGGAGACCTACCGTACCGACGACGCCCGCAGCCAGGCGGCCCGGGCGGCGCTGGACGCCATCCCGGCCGGGGCGCGGGTCGAGACGGACATCACGCTGATGGCCCACCTCACCTCCGACCGGACCGTCTACTGGGTCGGCGGAGCCCCGGGCACCGCACCCGACATCGTCGCCATCAACCTGGACTTCGGCTGGTCCCGCCCGATCCAGGACCCGGTGGCGTACGCCGAGCAGCTGCACCCCGAGGCCCGCTACCGGCTCAAGCACCGGGGCGGCAGCTTCGTGGTGATGGAGCGCACGACACCGGAGCCGGCGGAGATCCCGGGCGTACGGGGCGACTGACCGCGGAACCGGCGCCCGTACGCGCGAAGGGCCGGGCCACGCGTGAGGTCCGGGCCATGCGTGAAGTCCGGCCCGGTACGCGCGAAGGCCGCGCCCGTTCTCACCGGGTGCGGCCTTCCGTACGTGCGAGGTGCTGCGGCGGATCAGTTGGCCTTGACGACCACCGACGAGCAGACCTTGTCCGCGAACGTCTGCTTCTTCGCGTCCCACAGCGGCCACAGCCAGCCGATGTAGCAGGCCATGCTGTCCAGGAAGTGGGCCAGGCGGCGCACGAAGGCCATGCCGAAGCCCAGCGGGCGGCCGTCGGCCTCGCGCAGCAGGCGGATGCCCACGGCCTTCTTGCCGATCGACTGGCCGGTGGTGCCCTCCTGGTACAGCTGCCAGACGGCCACGGCGATGAGGCCCAGGAAGCCGATGACGGCGAGGATCGAGCCGAACGATTCGCCGACCGCGCCGCCGATGATGACCAGGATGTACGGGATCATCATGACGAGCCCGTCGACGATCAGTCCGCCGAAGCGCAGGCCCCAGTGGGCCAGCTCCGGCATACCGCCGTGGCCGGGCTGCTGGCCGCCGTAACCCGGCTGCTGCGGGTAGGCCCCGTACGGCTGTCCGGGCTGCTGCTGCGGGTACCCGTAGCCCTGCGGCGGGACGCCCTGCGGAGCCTGCTGCGGGTAGCCGTAACCGGGCTGTCCCTGCGGCGGGCCCTGGGGCGGCTGGCCGGGCTGCTGCCCGTAAGGGTTGTTCGGGTCGCCGAAGCTCATAAGGGGTGTTCCTTCAACAGGCGTGTGGGGACGAGATGGCCACACGGAGGAAGGACAGCGATCAGCGGCCCGCCCCCCGTACAACCGCGGCCTTCATCGTTATGAGCGGAACCCTTGTTTGTCCAGTCCGGGGCCCCGACGTTGTGCAAGTGCAATGTCCGGTACGGGGGTGGCACCGGCAATTGGTATGCGGGCGGGGTCATCCGGGAGGATGGGCGCATGACTGCCCAGATTCTCGATGGCAAGGCCACCGCTGCCGCGATCAAATCCGATCTGACCGTCCGTGTGGCGGCCCTCCAGGCCCAGGGGATCACTCCCGGCCTCGGAACCCTGCTCGTCGGGGACGACCCGGGCAGCCGGTGGTACGTCAACGGCAAGCACCGTGACTGCGCCCAGGTCGGCATCGGCTCCATCCAGCGCGAACTTCCCGACACCGCCACCCAGGAGGAGATCGAGGACGTCGTCCGGGAGCTCAACGCCAACCCCGAGTGCACCGGTTACATCGTCCAGCTGCCGCTGCCCAAGGGCATCGACACCAACCGGATCCTGGAGCTGATGGACCCGGCGAAGGACGCCGACGGACTGCACCCGATGAGCCTTGGCCGCCTCGTCCTCAACGAGACCGGCCCGCTGCCCTGCACCCCGCAGGGCGTTGTCCAGTTGCTGCGCGCGCACGGCGTGGAGATCAACGGGGCCCACGTCGTGGTCGTCGGACGCGGTGTCACCATCGGCCGGTCGATTCCGCTGCTGCTGACCCGTAAGTCGGAGAACGCCACGGTGACCCAGTGCCACACCGGGACCCGGGACCTCTCCTCCCACCTGCGGCAGGCCGACATCATCGTCGCCGCCGCCGGTGTGCCGCACCTGATCAAGCCGCAGGACGTGAAGCCGGGCGCGGCGGTGCTCGACGTCGGCGTCAGCCGGGACGCGGACGGCAAGATCGTCGGCGATGTGCACCCGGGGGTCCGCGAGGTGGCCGCCTGGGTCGCCCCGAACCCGGGGGGCGTCGGCCCGATGACGCGCGCGCAGCTGCTGGTCAACGTGGTCGAGGCCGCCGAGCGGGCCGCTGCCGAGGCCGCCGACGCCGCTGCGACGGGCTGACGGCCGGAACCGGAGGGAACCCCATGGGTGCTGGTACGAGTCCGGCCGACCCCGCCCCCGCGGGCCGGGCGGCGGACGAGCCACGCGAACCGGACGTGCGGGACGGGCGGGACGGGTCCACCGGGTCCGCCGGACCGGACCCGGCCGCCACGGATGCCACGGCCCCGGGCACGGACACCACCACGTCCACGTCCACGGCCCCGGGCACGGACACGTCCACGTCCGCGTTCACGGACACCGCAACTTCCACCGCCACCGACGCGTCCACGTCCACGTCCACGGACGGGGTCGTGGCCGACGGTCCGCCTCGCCGGTCGCGGCGGTTCCCGCGGTTCACCCGGGACACCGCCCGGCCCGAGGGTGGGGGCAGGGCGGCGTCCGGCGACGCGCCCGCCCCGGCCCGGCAGTGGCCGCTGCTCACCGTGCTCTGCGCGGCGGGCCTCGGACTGCTGATCGTGGTGCTCGACCCGTTCAGCCAGGCGTTCCGCGTCGGAACGATCCTGATCGGTGGCGCCCTGATCACCGGGGGCGTGCTGCGCTGGGTGGTGCCCTCGGTCGGGATGCTGGCGGTACGTTCCCGCTTCACCGACCTGGTCACGTACGGGCTGATGGGCACGCTGATCGTGCTGCTCGCCCTGGTCGCACAGCCCGCGCCGTGGCTCGACGTGCCGATCCTGGAGGACGCGGTCCGCTTCACGATCCGCTAGTGGGCGGTCGCGTCCCGATCAGGTCCGTGGTGCCCGTCCCCACCCCCGAGGAGGGACGGGCACCACGGCGGAACGGGGCAACCGGGTGAAAGGCCCGGATGTATGGCGAAATGGGCTGCCTTACCCCGTCGCGATTCTAGTGTCATGGACATGAAAGACCGGAGCAAGCGCTCACTTGTGGCCCGTGGCGCGGAAGTGACCATTCCGGCGCGGTGTGATCGCCGCGCAACGATGGCAGACTGGCACCGCGCGCAGAGCGGCACGGAGCAGGCGGAGCAGAGGCCGGCGCGGAGTTCGGGGCACGAGAGACCACGCGCTCCGTCCCGAACGCCCGTCCCGAACGCTCCCGTGCGTCTCCTCGTCAGGAACTGACACCCTGGCTCCGCGCATCCTCGTGGGTAGTCCTGCTGACGGTCCGGACCGGACGGACGGCGGACGGGCCGGAGGATGCGCGGACCGGGGGACCGGCCGCAGCGAGGCACAGCAATGACGTCCGGGGGACATGAGGGGGGAAGGGAAGCACCATGCCTCGTTGGAAGGCACTGCCCGAAGAGCTCGACCCGCAGATCAGGGAGTTCGCCAGCCAGTTGCGCAGGCTCGTCGACCGCAGCGGGCTGAACATCAACGCGGTGGCCGACCGCACGGGTTACAGCAAGACGTCCTGGGAGCGGTATCTCAACGGGCGGCTGCTCGCCCCGCGCGGAGCCGTCGTGGCCCTCGCCGAGGTGACGGGCACTCCGCAGCACCACCTCACGACCATGTGGGAACTGGCGGAGCGGGCCTGGAGCCGGGCCGAGATGCGCCACGACATGACGATGGAGGCCATCCGCATCACACAGGCCCGTGCCGCGCTCGGCGAGCCCGGCACGACGGCTCCCGACGCTCCGCCCCGCGACGCCGCCGTTCCCGACGGTCGCGGAGCCCCCGCCCACGGGGCGTACGGCCAGGGACCGGGCGGCCACGCGACCGGCGGCCACGAGCCGGGCGGTTACGGGACCGACGCCTACGGGCCGGGCGGTTACGGGACCGACGCCTACGGGCCCGGTGGTTACGGGACCGACGCCTACGGGCCCGGCGGCCCTGACGCGACGCGTCCGCCGTCCGTGCCCCACCAGCGCGGCAGCGCACCGGGGGTGACCCGGCCGCCGCAGGGCGGCCGACGGATGGGCCGCAACGCTGCGGGCAAGACCCCAGGAGGCCGGAAGAAGGGTGCCATGCTCGCCGTCGGGGCCGTCGGCGCCCTGATCGTCGTGGTCGGCGCGGTGCTGCTCGCACCCGGCGGCGACGACACGGCCAAGGCCACCCCGCCGCCGTCGGCGGCGCCCACCGAGGCTGCTCCGGAGCTGCCCGTGGGCGTCGAGTGCAGCGGCGCGGACTGCGCCGGGCAGGACCCCGAGGCGATGGGCTGCGGCGGCGAGTTCGCCCGTACGGTGGCCGGCGCCGTGGTCGGCGGCAGCAAGATCGAGGTCCGCTACAGCGAGGTCTGCTCCGCCTCCTGGGCCCGGCTCACCGAGGCGGCCATCGGCGACACCGTGCGGATCACCGCCGGCGAGGGAACACAGAACGGCGAGGTCATGGGAGACACCGACGCGTACACCCCGATGGTCGCGGTGAAGGGGGCGGCGGACGCGAAGGCCTGCGTGACGCTCACCTCCGGAACGAAGGGGTGCACCGACCCGGGCGAGTGACGACCGCGCGGGCGGGCGTTCCCGCCCGCGCCGCCCCCCCCCATGGACCGCGCCGCCCGCGTCGCTCGACTCCGCCCGCGCCGCTCCCCGCGGCCCGTGCGTGCGGTGCGTGACCGGCTGTGTGCGGTGCCACAGGGGGGCGGGCGGTCCGGCCCGGCCGGGTCCGATAGCCTGAACGATGGATATCTCTTCACGTCAAGATTCGTCGGGGCGCGGAGGGCGTCCAGCACCAGGGTCCGGCACCAGGGGCCGGAACCCCCACCGCCAGCTGTCTAAACGGAGACCGCCATGACCCGCACTCCCGTGAATGTCACCGTGACCGGCGCCGCCGGCCAGATCGGCTACGCGCTGCTCTTCCGCATCGCCTCCGGCCACCTGCTCGGCCCGGACGTGCCGGTCAACCTGCGCCTCCTGGAGATCCCGCAGGGCCTCAAGGCCGCCGAGGGCACCGCGATGGAGCTCGACGACTGCGCCTTCCCGCTGCTGCGCGACATCGAGATCACCGACGACCCGAACGTCGGCTTCGCCGGTGCGAACGTCGCCCTGCTCGTCGGCGCCCGCCCGCGTACCAAGGGCATGGAGCGCGGTGACCTGCTCGCCGCCAACGGCGGCATCTTCAAGCCGCAGGGCAAGGCCATCAACGACAACGCCGCAGACGACATCAAGGTCCTCGTCGTCGGCAACCCGGCCAACACCAACGCGCTCATCGCGCAGGCCGCCGCCCCGGACGTACCGGCCGAGCGCTTCACCGCGATGACCCGGCTGGACCACAACCGCGCGATCTCGCAGCTGGCCGCCAGGACCGGCGCCGCCGTCTCCGACATCAAGAAGCTGACGATCTGGGGCAACCACTCGGCCACCCAGTACCCGGACATCTTCCACGCGGAGATCGCCGGCAAGAACGCGGCCGAGGTCGTCAACGACGAGGTGTGGCTGGCCGACACCTTCATCCCGACCGTCGCCAAGCGCGGCGCGGCGATCATCGAGGCCCGTGGCGCGTCCTCGGCCGCCTCGGCCGCCAACGCCGCCATCGACCACGTCCACACCTGGGTCAACGGCACCGCCGCCGGCGACTGGACCTCGATGGGCATCCCGTCGGACGGCTCCTACGGCGTCCCCGAGGGCATCATCTCCTCGTTCCCGGTCACCACGAAGAACGGTGTCTACGAGATCGTCCAGGGCCTGGACATCAACGAGTTCTCCCGTACGCGCATCGACGCGTCGGTCAAGGAGCTCACCGAGGAGCGCGACGCGGTCCGCGAGCTCGGCCTCATCTGACCCGCACCCGCGATACGTCGAGCGCCCTCGGCAGCACCTGCTGCCGGGGGCGCTTCCGCGTGCCGTCCGGGGCCCGGCGGTCAGCTCGTGAAGTCGCCGGGCGTGTAGTGCCCGGGAGTCAGGCGACCGGTGACGCCGAAGCGGTTCCAGGCGTTGATCACGGTGATGGCCGCGATCAGCTGGGCCAGCTCGGTCTCCTCGAAGTGCCCGGCGGCCTCCGCGTACACCTCGTCCGGGACGAAGCCGTCGGTCAGGACGGTGACCGCCTCGGTCAGGGCGAGCGCCGCCAGCTCCTTCGGGGTGTAGAAGTGCTGCGACTCCTTCCAGGCGCTGAGCTGGACGATCCGCTCGACGGACTCGCCCGCCGCGAGCGCGTCCTTGCTGTGCATGTCCAGGCAGAACGCGCACTGGTTGAGCTGCGAGGCGCGGATCTTCACCAGCTCGACCAGGACGGGGTCCAGGCCTTTGCGGGCGGCGATGTCGAGCCGGACCATCGCCTTGTAGACGTCGGGGAGCAGCTGGGAGACGGAGATCCGGGGCGGATGCTCGGGGGCGAGGCCGGACGGGGCGTGGTGGTGCTCGTGCGTCGAGGTCATGAGGACGACGCTACGGCCCCGATGGCACCCCGGCATGGTCCATCGGCATGACGGACTCCTGGGCCACTTTCTGCGCGGACCTGCATCTGGAACCGGTCGGCCAGGGGCTCCGCAGCGGGCTGATGGAGGCGTTGCGGGAGGTGGTGCGCCCCGGCCGCCTGGCCCCCGGCACCCGGCTGCGGTACGGCGTGGTCAGGGCACGCGTAGAGGGTTCTTCCGGGGCCGCTGCTGCTCTGTATCCAGCGGACCGGAACCGGGGCGCACGCTTCCCTCATGAGTCCGAGCATCGACTACGAAGCCCCGAAACCGCCGTATCAGCAGATCGCGGCGGAGATCATCCGGGAGATCGAGTCAGGCACCCTCGCCGTGGACCGCCCGATCCCCTCGGAGTCCTCATTGATTCAGCAGTGGGGCGTGGCACGGGACACTGCCCGCCGCGCGGTCCGGCATGTGCGGGAACTCGGGTACGTCTACACCGTGCCGCAGCGAGGCACCTACGTACGCGACCGCAGCGAGGACGAGCACCAAGGCGTGCAGTAGCCCCCGCCCGTGTGCCACGGGGGCACAGCACGCGAACGGGCCCGACCTATAGGACCCTGGACAGCTCTCTGCACACTTCGGTGGCAGTTGGTCGTTCCGCTGGTCGTCGAAGCATCATCGCCCCGATCAGTGGCCCCAGTGGCCCGGGGATTTCGACGGACCGGTTGGGTCCGTCCGCGATAGCTTTTCGCTGGTCTCGACGGTCTGCGTCATCGGGGTAGGCGACGTGCCGCCTGCCCGTGACGCTGATGAACAGCGACGCACCGAGTGCGTATACATCCGATTCACGCGTAGGGATGGCGAAGCCGGTTTGAAGCACGCTTCGGGCGATCTCCGGTGCCTCATAGTGGACAAGGCACCCACGGTAGGCAAAATCCAGGCCGCTGGGAATGTGCCCTCCCTGAGCTAAGGCTAGGTCGATGAGATAGGTCCCCGTGCTCCCCATGATCAGGTGGGCAGGCTGAACATCACCGTGGACCCAACGCCTTCGGTGCAGCTCTGCCAGTGCGGCCGTGCATGACAGGACCTCGCGTAGGTCCGGCTGCGGTGCCAGTTCGGCACGGTGGGGCTTCCAGAGTTCGTAGAGGCTGACTCCGGAGCGCCACGGCTGAGCACCCCATGTTCCGCGTTCCCACGTGCCGGTGAAGTGGGCTTCCACGGTGAGTTGACGAAGTACAGCGATTTCGCGACCAGGGGCAAGAGATGTCCACGGATGCGTTTCGGTGGGGTAGCCCACTTTCACAGCGAAGAACTTGTCAGGGGTTCGGACTTCCCAAAGCGTTGTGCCGCGCCGATTCATGATCAGGCGCTGACCCTGCGGGTTGAGCGCTTCCGCTGCGGAAGCAGGAAGTTCATACGGGCCGGGCTGGACCATACTCATACCTTTCCACGGCGGAGCCGACTCCCTCGGCAAGGGGGCCGGCTCCGCTCACTTCACGGGCCGGAGGGTACCGGCCGAGGGCGGGCTAGTAGTCGCGCCCGTCATCGGCGTCGCACTGCGCGGCATTCTCGCCGTTCACGGTCCACAGGTCGTCCAGGACCATGAACCCTGTGGCTTTCATGGCGTGCGCGGTTGCCTGCACCTCACTCAGGACCCTTCCCCCCGTCCCAGGGCGCGGGTTGTGTTCCAGGAAACGGCCCGCGTACGTCTCGCAGAACTCGCGGTACGCGGTGGTGTGCAGGATGAACGCGTGGAACGCGTCGTCCACGTCGTCACTCGGCACCATCTTGACCGTGGCGGTAGCGACCGTGGCGACAAAGGCAAGCGCCTGATCCGCCGCACGCTCCGCCCTGTCCCGGCCCTGGCCGAAGTGCATCACGGTGAAGTCCACGATGCTGTCGAAGAGTTCCGGCTCGACCAGTGAGCGGCCGGTCCGCAGCTCGGTTTCGGTTGCCGTCATTCTGTGTTCCTCCTTGGATGAGTGGAGCACCCTTTGCGGGCTACCCGCTCCGTCGCAAGCGGGGGCAAAACCGGTTGGCCACCGCCGAAAGCAGCCAACCGGAGTGGTGCCCGCTCTCTGCCGCAGCGCGCGTCATGTGGCAGAGAGCGGAGTTCAAGGGATCTGTGTCCGACAGTGCGAACCTTGCGAAGGGAATTCGCGCTTCGGCTCCGCATCGACCTGAGCGGTGGCAGTGAGGTCATGCAGCCGCTGAAACTCCTCGGTATGGTCCCGGAGTTCTGCCGCGATTGCCTCGGCATCCTTGAGTCGAAGTTTGCCGAGGTCGATGACGTACGGGTCCGCAACGGAAGTACAGTTGTGGCAGACCTCCGAAACTCCCATGCCGTCCAGGTCGACGTCGTAAGGGATCGAAGCGTTGACGAGCGCAACGCCCGCTGCAACTGCCTTGATGCGGTCCCCGTCGTCGAGGTGTTCGGGGCCAACTGAGTGGCCTTCGTTCTTCATGCCCCGCGCGGTCACCGCTTCGCTCGCCGCTTGGTTCCCTGCGGGTCGGCGCAGTCGATGTGCCGGTAGATCGTGATGGGGGTTGCGGACTGCCGCTCGATCTCCCCGCGTCGGCACCGCTCCAGCGTCTTGATCGGCTTCATGCAAGACGGGCACGTCTCACCCGAGGGGGCGAACGTTGTGTACTCCCATTGCCGCGCGTCCGTGTCTGCCGTGGTCGGGTTCGTCATGGCCACCATCCCGTCAAGTCCGCTACTTCCGTTGGGCGTTGACCCAGAGAGGCGCGGCCAGGTGGTGGGTGCCACGGCAGAAAGGCCGCAGTCCTGCCGCACTGGCTACGCTGACCAGGGCAGACGCATTCCCGAGAGGAGACCGGCCACGATGACCAGCAGGCGGCGGAGGTTCGCGGATCTCCGGAAAGCGCGCGGATTCAGTCAAGAGGGATTCGCGGAAGCGGTCGGCGCTGACCGGTCAACAGTCCAGCGCTGGGAGAGTGGGCAGACCGACCCCCAACCCTGGCAACGCCCGAAGATCGCAAAGACACTGTCGATCACAGCGGGCGAACTGGATGCTCTGCTCGTGCCTGACGCCTACGCCCCGCCACAGAATCGCACCGGTTGGCTCGCTGTCGCACCCTCGAATAGTGACGATGAGTTCGACGCGCTTGAATTGGCCCGGCGTGTATCGGCCAGCGACGTAGGCAAGGAAACGCTAGGTCGTCTTGAATTTTCATTCGATGAACTGGCCATGAAATACCCAGTGTCCCCGCCGCAAGACTTGCTCGAAAGAGTAAGGAAGCACTCCTCGTATGTGACCCATCTGATGGATGCGCGCATGACTCTTGCGGAACAACGTCGCCTTTATGTTGTCGGGGGATGGTTCCAGCTATTGGGTGCCACTCTTCATATCGACCTGAACCAGGAACACGCTGCGATAGCTCGTTTGCAGACGGCGGCCACTCTTGCGCAGCACGCGGACCATCGAGAAATCGAAGCATGGTGCTACGAGACTGACGCTTGGCGAGTACTCACGGACGGCGACTACACCCGCGCGCTGGAACTCTCCCTGATTGCGCAGGAACTGGCACCCGCGGGAACGTCGGCCGCCATCCAGGCAGCAGCGCAGGAGGGGCGGGCGAGAGCGCGACTCGGGGAAGAAGTCGAAACGTACGCTGCCATTGGACGGGTTCAGCAGATGTCTGGCGCACTGGTCGCCCGCAAGGGTACGGAGCACCACTATCAGTACGATCCCGGTAAGGCGCTGGCCTATACGGCAACGACGCTGGCATGGGTCGGAGATCCCGCAGCGGAGAACTATGCGCGGCAGGTAATTGCCCGGCTTGCTCCCGCCGACGATGTGGAGAAATGGCCGCGCCGAGTGGCCTCTGCAAATATCGATTTGGCCCTCGCGCTGCTTGGTGGCGACCGACTGGATGAGGCGTGCAACGCGGCACAGCGAGCCATACTGTCCGGTCGTATCGTTCCATCGAATCACTGGCGTGCGCTGGAAGTTGTCAGGGCTGTAGAGCGTAAGCAGCTGCCGGAAGCTGCCGATTTGCGGGAAGCATACCAAGGGTTGAATTCGCTCCCGAAGGGGAGTTAGCCAGGCTGGGGAGCCGCGCATGTACGGCAGCCCCGGGAAATGTGCCAGATAATGAGAAAGCCCCGATGGTCGAAACCCTTAAGCAGGTTCGACCATCGGGGGAATTCAGCCTACCCGGTGGGCGCGCTGGATGCCCTGTGCCGGGTGCTTCCCTGAGAGGACCGGGCTCCTCCCAGGGCCTGACCGGGCCCCGGTCAGCGCCTCCCCGGGCCCCCCGGCGCCCGTCCGTCCGGCGGTACGGTCGCGGTCGCGGGTTCCACCTCCGGGGCCTCGCCGAAGCGGGCCAGGGCCAGCGAGCCCGCCACCGCCACCACGAAGCCGATGGCCGCCGGCCAGCCGAAGCCCGGCCGGGTGCCGTCGCCCAGCCACACCACCCCGACCAGCGCCGGGCCGATCGTCTCGCCGAGCACCATGCCGGCCGTCGCGGTGGTCACCGAACCCTGTTGCAGCGCCGAGGTCAGCAGCAGGAACGCGGCCCCGCCGCCCAGCAGCAGCCCGTACAGCGCGGGATCGCTCACCAGCGCGCCCGGTGACAGGTCGTCGATCAGCCGGACCGCCACCTCCACCACCCCGAAGCCGAACCCGGATCCGAGCCCGAGGGCCAGCGCCCGCGCCCTCGCCGGGAGCCGCCCCGCCACCGCGCCCAGCAGCAGCACGCCGAGCGCCACGGCGGGCAGGACCCAGGGCAGCGCGTCCGGGCCCGGGCGGTGGCCCTCCGCGCCGGAGGCCAGGGCGAGCACGGTCAGACCGGTGCAGACCATGCCCACCGCGGCCCACTCCGCCCCGCTCAGCCGGACCGCCAGCAGCCGGGACGAGACCACCGCCGTGACCGCCAGGGACGCGGCGAGCGCCGCGCCCACCGCGTAGATCGGCAGCGAGCGCAACGCGATGATCTGGAGGACGAAGCCGACGCCGTCCAGGGTGAGTCCGGCCAGGTAGCGCCGCTGCCGCAGCGCCCGCAGCAGCAGCGCCGGATCGACGCCCGCTCCCGATTCCGGTCGGGCGGCGGCCCGCGCGGCGATGGCCTGGAGGACGGACGCCGTGCCGAAGCAGACCGCCGCCCCGAGCGCGCAGATCATCCCGAGAAGCACAAAGGGAATCTACCGGGCGGAGGCCGACGCGTCGGCCGCCCGCGGGTTTCGGCCCGGTCGGCCGTCCAACTAATCTGACAAGAGGTCCGGTGGTGAGGGGAAGAGCCGGACCCGAACACCGACCACGGGGGAGAACCGGACATGTCCAAGCGAAGGTTGAGGTCGAGCACGGTCGTGCTCGGCGGCATGGGGCTGCTCGCCCTGACGATCACGTCCTGCGGCTCGGAGCCGGACAAGCGCTGCGCCGACCGCACCACGCGGAAGAGCCTGCCGAGTTCCGAGTGCCGCGGCGGCGGGAACGGTTCGTACTACTACGGCGGCAAGAACGACAGCGGCAAGGTGCAGGGCGGCAGCTTCGACAAGGCGGCCGTCGACCGCGGCGGCTTCGGCTGCTCCGGCTCCGGCGGCGGCTGACCGCCGTGGAACGCCGCACGATCGAGCCGCGCCCCGGCTGGCAGGAGACCGTCGAGTCGCAGGGTGTCGTCTACCCGCTCACCCGATACCCGGACGGCTCACTGCGCCCGTACTGGGACGAGAGCGCCTACTACGTCTTCTCGCTGCCCGAGGTCGAGGCGCTGGAGGAGACCGTCGAGGAACTGCACTCGATGTCCCTGGCCGCCGCCGCGCACATCGTCGAGCAAGAACGCTTCGCCGACCTGGGCATCACCGACCCCCGCCTCGCCGCGCCGGTCGCCGAGTCCTGGCACCGCCGCGCCGAACTGCCGTCCGTGTACGGGCGGTTCGACCTGCGCTACGACGGGAGCGGCCCGGCGAAGATGCTGGAGTACAACGCCGACACCCCGACCTCGCTGGTGGAGGCCGCGAGCGCGCAGTGGTTCTGGATGGAGGACCGGTTCCCCGGGGCCGACCAGTGGAACTCCCTGCACGAGCGACTGGTCGACGCCTGGAAGCGGCAGGCACACCTGCTGCCGCCCGGGCCGCTGCACTTCGTCCACTCCGACGGCGACGAGGCGGGCGAGGACCTGATGACGGTCGCGTATCTGCGCGAGACCGCCGACCAGGCCGGTCTGGAGACGCACGCGCTGTCCGTCGAGGAGATCGGCTGGGACCGGCTGTCGGGCCGGTTCGTCGACGACCGGCTGCGGTTCATCCGCGGCTGCTTCAAGCTCTACCCCTGGGAGTGGCTGGCCACGGACCGCTTCGGCCCCCAGGTGCTGGACACCCTCGACAACGGTGGCTCCACCGGCGCCACCTGCTGGATCGAGCCCGCCTGGAAGATGCTCCTCTCCAACAAGGCGCTGCTCGCGATCCTCTGGGAGCTGTACCCCGGCCACCCGAATCTGCTCCCCGCCTACCTCGACGGCCCTCGCGAGCTCGCCGGACCCGGCGGGGCCGGATACGTGTCCAAGCCACTGCTCGGCCGCGAGGGCGCCGGGGTCGACCTGCACGGCCCCGGCTCCCCGCCCGTCCTGCGCGACGAGCCCTGCTGCTACCAGCAGTTGGCCCCGCTGCCCGACATCGACGGCAACCGGGTGGTGCTCGGTGCGTGGGTCGTCGAGGACGAGGCGGCGGGGCTCGGCATCCGGGAGTCGGCGGGGCCGGTCACGGACGCGTACGCCCGCTTCCTGCCCCACGTCATCCTCTGAACACCACGGGGCCCGTACGGCGGGTACGGGGGCGAGGTCGGGGTCGGGGCCGGCTCAGGCGCTCAGCACCGCCCGCAGCCGGTCCAGGCCCCAGTCCAGGTCCTCCTTGCTGATCACCAGCGGCGGGGCGATCCGGATCGTCGAGCCGTGGGTGTCCTTCACCAGCACCCCCAGCTCCATCAGCCTCTCGGAGATCTCCCGGCCGGTGCCCAGCGCCGGAGCGATGTCGACGCCCGCCCACAGACCCCGGCCACGCACCGTCTCCACCGCGCCGCCGCCCGTCAACAGGCCCAGCTCCCGGTGCAGATGGTCGCCCAGCTCGGCCGCCCGCTGCTGGTACTCGCCGGTCCGCAGCATCGCGATCACCTCCAGCGCCACCGCGCAGGCCAGCGGGTTCCCGCCGAACGTGGAGCCGTGCTCGCCGGGCCGGAACACGCCGAGCACGTCCGCGGAGGAGACCACCGCGGAGACCGGCACAACCCCGCCGCCCAGCGCCTTGCCGAGCACGTACATGTCCGGCACCACGCCCTCGTGGTCCAGGGCGAACGTCCTTCCGGTCCGCCCGAGGCCCGACTGGATCTCGTCCGCGACGAACAGGACGTTCCGCTCACGGGTCAGCTCCCGTACGCCGGGGAGATAGCCGGCCGGCGGCACCAGCACCCCGGCCTCGCCCTGGATCGGCTCGATCAGCACCGCCACGGTGTTCTCGGTCATCGCCTCCCGCATCGCGGTGAGGTCCCCGTACGGGACGATCTCGAAGCCCGGGGTGTACGGGCCGAAGTCGGCCCGCGCCTCCGGGTCGGTGGAGAAGCTGACGATCGTGGTCGTGCGGCCGTGGAAGTTGTCCGAGGCCACGATGATCTTCGCCCTGCCGTCCGGCACGCCCTTGACCCGGTAGCCCCACTTGCGGGCGGTCTTCACCGCGGTCTCCACGGCCTCCGCACCGGTGTTCATCGGCAGCACCGTCTCCATGCCGCACAACGCCGCCAGCTCCGTACAGAAGTCGGCGAACCGGTCGTGGTGGAAGGCCCGGGAGGTCAGCGTCACCCGTTCCAGCTGGGCCTTGGCCGCGTCGATGAGCCGGCGGTTGCCATGGCCGAAATTGAGTGCCGAATACCCGGCCAGCAGGTCGAGGTAGCGGCGGCCCTCGACATCGGTCATCCAGGCGCCCTCCGCCGTGGCCACGACGACCGGCAACGGGTGGTAGTTGTGCGCGCTGTGCGCCTCGGCGGAGGCGATGGCGGTTTCCGTGGTCGACACGGGATCTCCGTTCGTCGTGCGGCGTGGGCGGGGGTGGTGCCCACTTTGTATCGTCGGTCGGAAGCCGCGCCGGGAAACCTCCATCGCCCGGCGCGCCCGCCGTCGCACGCCGGGCGCGCCGAAATGCGCGGTTCGTCTCAGGCGTGCGCTCCCGTGCCCCGGGCCCCTGCGGGTACGCGCCCTCTCCGCCCCGCACCGGCTGCCGGAGATCGCCCCCGTACCTGAGACAATGAAGCCATGGCCTCTGACCTCCCCACCGACCAGCCGCAGACGGGCCGCACCGGTGCGGCCGTACGTCCGCGCGTGCTCTCCGGGATCCAGCCCACCGCGGGCTCGTTCCACCTCGGCAACTACCTGGGCGCGGTGCGCCAGTGGGTGGCGCTCCAGGAGACCCACGACGCCTTCTACATGGTCGTGGACCTGCACGCGATCACGATCCCGCAGGACCCCGCCGAGCTGCGGGCCAACACCCGGCTCGCCGTGGCGCAACTGCTGGCGGCAGGCGTGGACCCGGAGCGCTGCACGCTCTTCGTCCAGAGCCATGTGCCCGAGCACGCCCAGCTCGGCTGGGTGATGAACTGCCTCACCGGCTTCGGCGAGGCCTCCCGGATGACGCAGTTCAAGGACAAGTCCGCCAAGCAGGGCGCCGACCGGGCCACCGTCGGCCTCTTCACCTACCCGGTGCTCCAGGTCGCGGACATCCTGCTCTACCAGGCGAACCAGGTCCCGGTGGGCGAGGACCAGCGCCAGCACATCGAGCTGACCCGCGACCTCGCCGAGCGGTTCAACGGCCGGTACGGCCGGACGTTCACCGTCCCCGCGCCGTACATCCTCAAGGAGACGGCGAAGATCTTCGACCTCCAGGACCCGGCGGTCAAGATGAGCAAGTCGGCCTCCACGCCGAAGGGCCTCATCAACCTCCTCGACGACCCGAAGGTCACGGCGAAGAAGGTGAGGAGCGCGGTCACCGACACCGACACGGTGATCCGCTTCGACGCCGAGAAGAAGCCGGGCGTCAGCAACCTGCTCACGATCCTCTCCACCCTCTCCGGCAGCCCCGTCGAGGACCTGGAACGGAGTTACGAGGGCAAGGGCTACGGTGCGCTGAAAACGGATCTGGCCGAGGCCATGGTGGAATTCGTCACTCCTTTCCGGGCCCGTACCCAGCAGTATCTGGACGACCCGGAGACGCTGGATGCCATCCTGGCCAAGGGAGCGGAGAAGGCCAGGGCCGTCGCCGCTGAGACCCTGGCCCAGACGTACGACCGGATGGGCTTGCTGCCCGCGAAGCACTGAGTCCAAGGACCCTGGCGAGATCATGGCCGTAGGGTCACACTGGCGGCGACGGAACGTGTGGGCCGGAAACCCGGCCCACACGGCATGACCTGAAATCGACTATCGACGGTGGAGGAGAACGACGTGGGGACCGTAACGCTCGGCGTTTCGATCGCGGTCCCGGAGCCCTACGGCAGCCTGCTCCAGGATCGCCGCGCGAGCTTCGGGGACCCTGCCGCCTTCGGCATTCCCACCCACGTCACCCTGCTCCCGCCGACGGAGGCGGAGGCGGCGGACCTGCCGGCTATCGAGGCGCATCTCGACCGGATCGCCGTCTCCGGCCGACCGTTCCCGATGCGGCTCTCCGGCACCGGCACCTTCCGCCCGCTGTCGCCGGTCGTCTTCGTCCAGGTCGTCGAGGGCGCCGCGGCCTGCTCCTGGCTCCAGAAGCGGGTGCGGGACGCCTCCGGCCCCCTGGTGCGCGAGCTCCAGTTCCCGTACCACCCGCACGTCACCGTGGCCCACGGCATCGCCGAGGAGGCCATGGAACGGGCCTATGAGGAGCTCGCGGACTACGAGGCCGCCTGGACCTGCGGATCCTTCGCACTGTACGAGCAGGGCCCGGACGCCGTCTGGCGCAAGATCAGGGACTTCCCGTTCGGCGGCGGCGGCGGGGCGCCCGCGGTCCCCGCCCAGGGCGGTTACACGGTCGACGCCCCGTCGGCCCCGTCGCTGCGGCCCTGAGACCCCCGGGGCCCGCCGGCCCGGCATGATCCGAACGAGGCGAGCGTGCGTGCCAGACGCCGCCAGGCAGGCGGGACTGTCGAAACACGCCCTAGCTAGAAGGGCAGCCGGCGAAACAGCGGGCGCGGGACGTGCCGCAGCGCCGCCATCACCACCCGGAGCGATCCGGGCACCCACACGGTCTCCGAGCGCCGCCGCAGCCCCGTGACGATCGCCTCCGCGACCTCCTCCGGGCCGGTCGCGAACGGCTGCTCCGGCCGCCCCGCCGTGGCCCGGGTCCGGACGAAGCCGGGGCGGACGACCATCACCTGCACCCCGGTCCCCTGGAGCGCGTCGCCGAGCCCCTGCGCGAAGGCGTCGAGGCCTGCCTTGCTGGAGCCGTAGATGAAGTCCGCGCGCCGGACGCGCTCCCCGGCCACCGAGGACAGCACCACCAGCGAACCGTGCCCCTGCGCCTGTAGTGCGCCGGCGCACACCAGCCCGGCGGAGACCGCCCCCGTGTAGTTGGTCTGGGCGACCCGGACCGCGGCCATCGGCTCCTCCTCGTCCCGCGCCTGGTCGCCGAGGACCCCGAACGCCATCAGCACCACGTCGATGTCGCCCTCCGCGAAGACCTTGCCGAGGGCGACCTCGTGGGAGGCGGAGTCCAGCGCGTCGAAGTCGACGGTCCGCACGTCCGCCCCCCGGCCGCGCAGCTCGGCGGCGGCCGACTCCAGGGCCGGGGAGGGGCGCCCGGCCAGCCAGACCCTGCGGGTGCGCAGGGCGATCAGCCGGCGGGCGGTGGTCAGGGCGATCTCGGAGGTGCCGCCGAGGACGAGCAGGGACTGCGGGGCGCCGAAGGCATCCTTCACGGAAATCTCCTGGTCGGATGAGGTGGGGAAGTGGGGGGAGTGGGGGTGGGGTGAGTGATGGGGAGAACGTGCTGGTCGGTGGGGGAGGCCTACAGCCCGAGCCGGCGCGACAGGTCGGAGCGGAACGCCTCCGTCGGGTCCAGCCGTGCCCGCAGCTCCCGGAAGCCCGCCAGCCCCGGGTACATCGCGGCCGCCGCCTCCGGCCGCATCCGGGAGTCCTTCGCCAGGCAGACCCGGCCCCCGGCGGCGGCCACCTCCTCGTCGACCTCGTCGAGGAAGCGGGCCAGGCCCGGCAGGGCCGCGGGCAGATCCAGGGCCAGGGACCAGCCGGGCGCGGCGAACGACAGCGCTCCGGGGTCCGCCGCCCCGAACCGCTGGAGCACGGCCCGCACCGCCGGGCTCCGGCGCGCCGCGATCCGCCGCACGACCCGGTGCAGGGTCTCCTCCTGGCCGTACCCGACGGCGAACCGGTAGCGGACCAGGCCGCCCCGGCCGTACAGCGGATTCGCGTCCGGGAAGGCGTCCGCGGCGTGGAAGAAGGCGGGGACCGTCCGGAGCTCGCCGTTCCGCGCGCGGGGTGCGCCGCGGTAGCGGACCTCGTTGTACAGGGCGGCCGAGGACGGGCCGAGCAGCCCGCCCGGCACCGGCGGCAAGCCGGGGAGCCGGAACCGTCCCCGGGCCCCTCCGGAACGCGAGGAGAGCAGAGTGCGCCCCACGTGCGCCGGGCGCATGTCAGGAGTCGCGAGCTCCCCCCGGGTGAGGATCCCGCGTCCGGTCGCCCGGCCTCGGGCCAGCAGGTCGATCCAGGCGGAGGCGTACGGCAGCCGGTCGCCGCCCGCGGTGAAACGGGCCAGCAGATCGTCCAGGTCCCCGGCGCGCTCGGTGGAGACGGACATCAGCGGAGTCGCCACGCGCCGCAGGCGCAGGGTGGCGCCCAGGATCACCCCGGTCAGCCCCAGGCCCCCGGCGGTCGCGTCGAAGAGGGCGGTGCCCGGCAGCACCGTACGCACCTCGCCGTCGGCGGTGAGCAGTTCCAGGGCGCTCACGTGCCGCGCGAACGAGCCCGAGCGGCGGTGGTCGAGGCCGGGCAGATCGGAGCCGATCGCCCCGCCGACCGTCACCCTGCCGGTGCCGGGGACGACCGGCGGGAGCCAGCCGAGCGGCAGCAGGACCCGCAGCAGCCGCTCCAGGCTCACCCCCGCGTCGCAGCGCACCACGCCGGCGGCGGTGTCGACACCGCCGACCCGGGCCAGGCCCGTCAGGTCGAGCACCGAGCCGCCCGCGTTCTGCGCCGCGTCCCCGGGCGACCGCCCCAGGCCGCGCGCGATGACACCCCGGGGCCCGCGCCCCCGGACGACGGCGGACGCCTCCTCGTACGTACGGGGGCAGAACCGCACGGCGGTCGTCGGGGCGGTACGGCCCCAGCCGGTCAAGGACACCGTGTCGACGGACATGAAGGTGACCGTATCGTCCGGGAAATCCCCTTCGCGGCATTGGTGAATTCGCTCACCGGAACGGGTGATGGAGCGAGTGTCAGCGAAGCGTGACGGAGCTCCGCCGGACGTGTCCGGGAGAGTCCTGGGCGGGCCGCGATGTTCCGGGCCCAGGAGGGTACGCGTGACGTCATGGACTGGCTGAAGAAACTCCCGGTGATCGGGCCCCTGGTCGCCCGGCTGATGGGTACGCACGTGTGGCGTTCCTACGAGCGGCTGGACCGGGTCCACTGGGCCAGGCTCGCGGCGGCGATCACCTTCATCAGCTTCCTGGCCCTCTTCCCGCTGATCGCGGTCGGCGCGGCCGTCGCCGCCGCCCTGCTGAGCGACGAACAAGTGGACACCATCAAGGACAAGCTCGCCGACCAGGTGCCCGGCATCTCCGATCAGCTGGGCATCGACGGGCTGGTCGCCAACGCGGGCACGGTCGGCCTGGTGGCCGGCGCGCTGCTGCTGTTCACCGGTGTCGGCTGGGTCGGCTCGATGCGCGAGTGCCTGCGCGCGGTCTGGGAGCTGGACGAGGTCCAGGAGGCCAACCCCGTCGTCGCCAAGGTGAAGGACGCCGTGCTGCTGGTCGGCCTCGGCGGCGCGGCGCTCGCCACCCTGGCGGTCTCCACCATCGGCTCGACGGCGGTCAGCTGGACCGCCGGCCTGGCCGGCGTCCCCGAGGACGGGGCCGGCGGCATCCTGCTGCGGGTGGCCGCCCTGGCGGTCGCGGTCGTCGCTGACTTCCTGCTGCTGCTCTATCTGCTGACGCTGCTGCCCGGGGTGGAGCCGCCCCGGCGGCGGCTGGTGGTCGCGGCCCTGCTCGGGGCGGTCGGCTTCGAACTGCTCAAGCTGCTGCTCGGCAGCTATATGCGCGAGGTCGCGGGCAAGAGCATGTACGGCGCGTTCGGCGTGCCGATCGCGCTGCTCCTGTGGATCAACTTCACCGCGAAGCTGCTGCTGTTCTGCGCCGCCTGGACGGCGACCGGGAGCAAGGAGGAGGAAGGCGTGGACCGGGCGCAGGACGTGCCGGAGGCGGGGGCGGGGGAGACCGCCGGGGCCGTGGCGCCCGGCGGCTCCACCCGCGCCTAGGACTTCTCGGCCGAGCCGGAGGAGGCAGTGGTCCCGGCCTGGTCGGCCGCCTCGGCCTTTGCCGCCTTCCCCGCCTTCCCTGTCTTCGCGGTCGTCTCTGCCGTGTCGGCCGATCCAGCCGATCCAGCCGGGTCGGCCGCCGACGGGGTGCGGCGGGCCAGGCCGGCCAGCGGCCAGCGACGGTTGACGAGGAAGACCCCGCCGCCCAGGAGCACCAGCAGAGCGCCGATGATCGCCAGGGCGGTCCCGACCCCGCTGGAACCGTCCGGGGCCGCCGACGCGTGCGTGGCCTCCGCCTGGCCCCCCGAGCCCTGGTCGGCTCCGGCCGCGGGCGCCGCGCCCTTGCCGCCGGTCCCGGTGCCCGTGCCGGTGTCCACGGACTTCGGCGGCACCAGCAGGCCGACCGGGGTCACCTTGCCGCTCGCGGCGAAGCCCCAGTCGAGCAGCCCGGCGGCCTCCTTGTAGACGGCGTGGCTCTCTTCCGCCGACGGGTTCATGACCGTGACCAGCAGGACCTTGCCGTTGCGCTCCGCGACGCCGGTGAAGGTGTTGCCCGCATGGGTGGTGTAGCCGTTCTTGACGCCCGCGATGCCCTGGTACGGGTCCACCCCGATGTCCCCGGTGATCAGCCGGTTGGTGTTCTGGATCTCGAAGGAGTCGCGTTTCTTCCCCTTCTTCTCCTCGCCGGGGAAGTCGGCCGACGCGGTCGCCGCGTACTCGCGGAAATCCTTCTTCTGGAGTCCGCTGCGGGCGATCAGGGTCAGGTCGTAGGCGCTGGAGACCTGGCGGGGCGCGTCGTACCCGTCCGGCGAGACCACCACGGTGTCCAGGGCCTGGAGCTCCTCGGCGTGCTTCTGCATCGCGGCCACCGTCTCCGGGACGCCGCCGTACATCTCCGACAGGACGTGCACCGCGTCGTTGCCCGACCGCAGGAACACCCCGAGCCACAGGTCATGGACCGTGTAGGTGTGGTCCTCCTTGATCCCGACCAGGCTGCTGCCCTCGCCGACCCCGGACAGCTCACTCCCCGTCACCTTGTGGGTCAGGGTGGTGGGCTGGAGTGCGGGCAGGACGGTGTCCGCGAAGAGCATCTTCAGCGTGGAGGCGGGCGGCAGCCGCCAGTGCGAGTTGTGCGCCGCCAGGACATCCCCGTTCTCCGCGTCCGCGACGATCCAGGACCGGCCGGTCAGCTCCTTGGGCAGCACCGGAGCCCCCGGACCCAGATTGACCTGGGTGCCGGCCTTGCCGAGCTGCGCCCCGCCGATGCTGGACATCGCGCTCGGCGGCTTGGGCTGTTTGCCGTCGCTCTTGTCCTTGTCGGCCGCCGCGGCGGGACTGAGGACGAATCCGGACAACAAGGCGGCGGAGGTGACCGTGAGGGCGATCTTTTTCAGAGCAGGCACGGTCGGAAACGTACAGGGCGAAGGTGTGGATGCGGACCCGGACCGGCTGACCCGCCGCTGGGAACGCCGGGACGGCCCCGTACGGACGCCACCCCGGGGGAGGGGGCCGGAGGGCGGCGGCGATACTGGACCCATGAAGCTCAGCCGCCGCGTGTCCTGGTTCCTGCTTGCGTTCGGCGTGTGGAGCTGGTTCATCTGGATCACTTTCGTCAAGAACCTGTGGCAGGACGGCAGCGGGCTCGCCTTCGACGACGCGGGCGAACCAACCGGGTACTTCTGGGTACACCTGCTGCTCGCCATCACGTCCTTGTCTCTGGGGACGGTGGTCGGCGTGATCGGGTTGCGCGGAGTCCGGGCTTTGCGCGACGACCGCGCATGACGACGGGAACATGGGGAAGCTCGGATGGCAGCGGTGGTCTTCGCCCTGGTGGGGCTCGTGGTGCTGGTGCTGCTCGGCGCCGTGCACCGGTATCTGTGGCGGCGCTTCGTCGGTGACACGACGGCACCGGGCAGCCCGCTGCGCCGGGCGGGCACCGTCGCGGCCTTCGTCCTGCCCCTGCTGAGCGTCGGCGCCATGACGTCCGGCCGGGTGGGAGCCCCCTTCTGGCTCCAGCAGGTGCTGGCCTGGCCGGGCTTCCTGTGGCTGGCCTGCCTGCTCTATCTGACGCTGGCGCTGCTCGTGGGCGAGGCCGTACGCCCCCTGCTCGTGCGGGTCCTCGCCCGACGGGACGGAAGGACGGGCGCGGGGACAAGCGGAACGGCTTCGAGGCCGCTCGCCGAAGTCCCGGGCGAGACCCACCCTCGTGCCGAAGAGCTGGTGCCGTCCCGGTCGGCCGGTGCCCCCACCCGCTCGGAAGCCGTGGCGCGTACGGCCCCGGAACCCGTGGCGGAACCGGAAACGGAACCCGCCGCCGAAGCCCCGGCCGCCTCCGACTCCGCCTCCGCTTCCGCCCTCGCCCCCTCCCGGCGGCTCTTCGTCTCCCGGGTCGTCGGGGGCGCGGCGGCCGCCGCCGGACTCGCCACCGTCGGGTACGGCACGTACGGCGTGCTGCGCGGGCCCAGCGTCAGCCGGATCACCGTCCCGCTGGCCAAACTGCCCCGTTCCGCCCACGGCTTCCGGATAGCCGTGGTCAGCGATATCCACATCGGGCCGATCCTCGGCCGTGCCCACACCCGCCGGATCGTCGACACGATCAACGCGACCTCGCCCGACCTGGTCGCCGTCGTCGGCGACCTCGTCGACGGGTCCGTCGCGGACCTGGGCTCCGCCGCCGAACCGCTGGCCGCCCTGCGTGCCCGGCACGGCAGCTTCTTCGTCACCGGCAACCACGAGTACTTCTCCGGCGCCGAGCAGTGGGTCGAGCACGTCCGCGAACTGGGCCTGATCCCGCTGGAGAACGCCCGGGTCGAGGTCGAGGGATTCGACCTCGCCGGCGTCAACGACATCGCGGGCGAGACCGAGGGACAGGGGCCCGACTTCGCCCGCGCTCTGGGCGACCGGGACCGTGGCCGGGCCGCCGTCCTCCTCGCCCACCAGCCCGTCGTCATCCATGACGCCGTCGAGCACGGCGTCGACCTCCAGCTCTCCGGCCACACCCACGGCGGCCAGCTCTGGCCCGGCAACCTCCTCGCCGGGCTGGCCAACCCCACCGTCGCCGGGCTCGAACGCTACGGCGACACCCAGCTCTTCGTCTCGCGCGGTGCGGGCGCCTGGGGCCCGCCGGTCCGGGTGGGCGCCCCCTCCGACATCACCGTCGTGGAGCTGGCCTCCCGTCAGGCGTAGTTCCGTTGCGGGTGCGACGGTTCGGAGGGCCTGGACTCCTCGTCATGGAATCCACCCCGAAGGGTCACCGTCAGCTACGGAAAGCCGCAGGTGGGAGGCAGGAAACAGCCTTTTCGGACAAGGGCTCGGGCGCGTGTCCAACAAAAGGCCATGAGCGCCCCATTTACTCTTCCAGATGTGAAAATCGTGTGATTGGGTAAGCGCGAACATGCGGCGATGTGCGGATCCGAACGCAACCGCCGAGGTGGGGCTGGTAAGGGAGAGCACGGCAATGCGGTCGGTCCGGGTACGGATTCTCGCGATTCTCGCGGTATTGGTCATAGCGGGCGTCGGCGCCTGGCAACTGCTCCCGTCGGGGGAGGCGAAGACCGATGCGATCACTGTCGGGACATCGGACGTCGTCACCTCCCTCGACCCGGCCGGTGCGTACGACGCGGGTTCCTGGGCGATCTACAGCAACATCTACCAGTCGCTGCTGACCTTCAAGCCCGGTGCGGTCACGCCGGAACCGGACGCCGCCGAGAGCTGTGGATTCGTCGGGCAGAAACTCCAGACGTACCAGTGCAAGCTCCGTGACGACCTGACCTTCTCCAACGGTCGCAAGATCACCGCCGAGGACGTCAAGCACTCCTTCGACCGGATCTTCACGATCAAGTCGAACGTCGGCCCCGCGGGCCTCTTCCCCACGCTCGACACGGTGACGACCGAGGGCCGCACGATCACGTTCAACCTGTCCGGCAAGGACGCGACCTTCCCGCAGAAGATCGCCACCGGCGCCGCGGCGATCGTCGACACGACCAAATACCCGAAGAGCAAGCTCCGCCAGGGCAACCAGGTCGACGGCTCCGGCCCGTACGTCCTCAAGTCCTACGAGTCGGGGAAAAGCGCCGAACTGGTGCCGAACCTGAAGTACAAGGGCGCGCTCAAGAAGACCGGTGAAGCGGTCACCATCCGCTACTTCAAGACCTCCGAGGACCTCCAGACGTCGTGGGACAGTGGCGATGTGGACATCGCCCACCGCCAGCTGCCGTCCGAGACACTCGCCGAACTGAACGTGAACGACCCGGACGTGCGGGTGACCGAGGCGGCCAGCGCCGAGATCCGCAACATCATCTTCAACCTCCGCGAGGACTCGCCGTTCGCGGAGAAGAAGGTCCGCCAGGCCGTCGCCGCGCTCCTCGACCGGGGCCCCCTGGTCCGGAAGGTCTATCAGGGCACGGTCGACCCGCTGTACTCGCTGATCCCCACCGGCTACATCGGGCACAGCACCCCCTTCTTCGACACCTATCCCTCCTCCGATCCCAAGCGCGCGGCGCGACTGCTGGAGGAGGCCGGAGTGGAGACGCCGGTCGCCGTCAACTTCGCTTACCGCGAGGGCGACATGTACACCAAGGAGACCGCCGAGCTGCGCCGCCAGATGGAGAAGGACGGGCTGTTCAAGGTCTCGGTCGAGGCTGTGGAGTGGACGAAGTACCAGAAGGGGTACGCGGCCGGTAAGTACGACATCTACACCGTCGGCTGGTTCCCCGACTTCCCGGACCCCGACACCTTCACCCAGCCGCTCGTCGGCACCGGAAACGTCCTGCACAGCGGCTACTCCAGCAAGAAGATGGACCAGCTGATCGCCGCCACACAGCAGTTCAGCGACCGCGGCCGGACCTCGAACGACTTCAAGGAGATGCAGTCGCTGGTCGGCGAGGACGTCCCGCTGCTGCCGCTGTGGCAGAAGAAGGACTACGTCGTCGCCAAGTCCGAGGTCGCCGGCTCCCAGTACCTCTCCGACGGCACCGGCACCTGGCGCCTGTGGGAACTCAGCTGGATCTGATCCGAACGGGTCGGCCGGACGGCCGGGGCCGTGGGGGCGTGCGTACCGCTCCTAGGCCCCGGCCGTCGCCGTGCCCGGCAGGAACTCCACCAGAAGTGCGTGGATCTGCCGCACCAACGGTCGCAGCACCCGGAACCGGGAGAGCGCGACGGCCCGTGCGGCGATCGGCGCGGTGCGCTCGACCAGTCGGCGGCTGCGCTCGGCGCCCTCGCTGCGGTCGTACACCCAGAACAGCACCAGCCCCATCTGCATCAGCCACATCAACTGCGGAAGCAGCGGCGCCAGTTCCGGGTCGCTCTTGACGTCCGCCCCGGCGAGGCAGCGCTCGTGGATGGAGATCGCCGCGTCACGGGCGGCCACCGAGTCCTCGGAGAACGGGGAGAGCGGGCTGTCCGGATCGGCGGCGTTCTTGAAGAACTGGGCGGCGAAACGGTGGTACGGCTCCGCCACGTCCAGCCAGCCGAGGAGTACGCCCCTGATACGAACGGTCAGATCCCCGTCGCCCTCCAGCACCGGCCGGACCGCCGCCGCGTGTTCGCCGGCGATCCGGTCGTAGAAGCCCTGGACCAGGTGCTCCTTCGAGGAGAAGTAGTAATAGGCGTTCCCGACCGAGACGCCCGCCTCCTGGGCGATGGCCCGCATGGTCGTCCGGTCGTAGCCGCGTTCCGCGAAGAGCCGGAGCGCCGTTTCGAGAATCAGCGTGCGGGTCTGCTCGCTCTTCGCGGCCTTGGCCGGCTTGTTCTCCTGCGGGTTCTTCTCTTCCTTCACCACGGGCCCAAGGCTATCGGGGAGCCCACGGTCCTCCCGGTGAAGGACCGCCCCGCCGGGGTGGTCGGCCGGTGGGCCCTGGAGCGGTACGTGGCCGGCGCCCACCGGCGGACGATCCGGGCGGAGGCCTCCCGGTGGACCTGCCCCGCGACTCAGGCGCTCATGGAGCGGGCCTGGTTGAGCTGGCCCATGACCGCGGGGAAGGTGTACGGGCCCATGGCCGGGATCATCGTGGAGTGGTGCCGGCCGCCGCTGGTGACCGTGACCTGGACGAAGCCGGTGGTCCGGTTCTCCTTCATCAGCAGGAACAGCAGACCGATCAGGCAGAACAGGGCGAAGACGATCGCCAGCACGACCGCGTGCGTGGGGATCTTCTCCTCCGTGCGCGACATGTCCGTGGCCGTCCAGATGGCGCCCTTGAGCGGCATCGTCCCGGACGGGGTGACGATCGCGTCGCTCAGCACGGTGATGTCGCCGATCGACAGCATCGGCACGCCGCCCTGGCCGGGTGCTCCCTGTGGCACCGGGAGGTACTGGCCCGGCATCGTGGGCTGAGCGTACTGGGGGTAGCCGGGGCCGGGCCGGGCGGCGGAATCCGGCAGCGGCTGCGGATAGCCGTACGCGGGCGGGGCGCCCGGCGCCGGGTAGCCGTATCCCTGGCCGTCGGCGACGGTGGGCTGGTGACCCGGCTGCTGGGGAGGGCCCCACTTGTACGCGTCGTCCGCGTACGGATTCGGCTCACTCACGACGATCCCCGTTCTCTTTCGGTCTTCGGCTCCGCTGCACCGTACCGCCCGTCGCGGCCCCGGCGCAGCAACAGACCCCGCCCCCGGCAGCGGTGAGGCTGCGGGGACGGGGCCTGTTGACGTACGGGTGGACCCGGGAGGGTCAGAAGCGACGCGTGATGAGCGCGCGCTTCACCTCCTGGATCGCCTTGGTGACCTCGATGCCACGCGGGCAGGCGTCCGTGCAGTTGAACGTGGTGCGGCAACGCCACACACCGTCGCGGTCGTTGAGGATCTCCAGGCGCTGCTCGCCGGCCTCGTCGCGCGAGTCGAAGATGAAGCGGTGCGCGTTGACGATCGCCGCCGGGCCGAAGTACTGGCCGTCGTTCCAGAACACCGGGCACGAGGACGTGCACGCGGCGCACAGGATGCACTTGGTGGTGTCGTCGAACCGCTCGCGGTCCTCGGCGGACTGCAGACGCTCGCGGGTCGGCTCGTTCCCCTTGGTGACGAGGAAGGGCATGACGTCGCGGTACGCCTGGAAGAACGGGTCCATGTCGACCACGAGGTCCTTGAGGACCGTGAGGCCCTTGATGGCCTCCACCGTGATCGGCTTGTCCGGGTTGATGTCCTTGATCAGCGTCTTGCAGGCGAGCCTGTTCTTGCCGTTGATCCGCATCGCGTCGGAGCCGCAGATGCCGTGCGCGCAGGAACGGCGGAACGTCAGGGTTCCGTCGAGCTCCCACTTGATCTTGTGAAGGGCGTCGAGGACACGCTCCTTCGGGTCGATCTCGATCTGGAAGTCCTGCCACTGGACCTCGTCGGAGACCTCCGGGTTGAAGCGGCGGATCCGGAACGTGGCGGTGATGAACGGGGAGTCGGCGAAGCCGGCCTCGGGCTTCGCGGTCCCGTCGGTCTTGTCCAGGGTCGGGGTAGCCATCAGTACTTACGCTCCATCGGCTGGTAGCGGGTCGTCACGACCGGCTTGTAGTCGAGCCGGATCGACTCGGCGCCGTCGGCGGCCACCTCGCGGTACGCCATGGTGTGGCGCATGAAGTTGACGTCGTCGCGGTTCGGGAAGTCCTCGCGGTAGTGACCGCCGCGGGACTCCTTGCGGGCGAGCGCGGAGACGGCCATGACCTCGGCCAGGTCGAGCAGGTTGCCCAGCTCGACGGCCTCCAGCAGGTCGGTGTTGAACCGCTTGCCCTTGTCCTGGATGGACACGTTGAGGTACCGCTCGCGCAGCTCGGCGATCTTGTCGACCGCCGTCTTGATCGTCTGCTCGGTGCGGAACACCATCACGTTGGCGTCCATGCACTCCTGGAGCTCCAGGCGCAGGGTCGCGACGCGCTCGGTGCCGGTGGAGCTCCGCAGCCGCTCGACCTGGTCGGCGACGAGCTGGGCGGGGTTCTCGGGCAGCTCGACGAAGTCGTTCTTCGTCGCGTACTCGGCGGCGGCGATGCCCGAGCGCTTGCCGAAGACGTTGATGTCGAGCAGCGAGTTGGTGCCCAGGCGGTTGGCGCCGTGCACCGACACGCAGGCGACCTCGCCGGCGGCGTACAGGCCCGGGACGACGGTGGTGTTGTCGGCCAGCACCTCGCCCTCGACGTTGGTCGGGATGCCGCCCATGGCGTAGTGCGCGGTCGGCTGGATCGGGATCGGGTCCGTGTAGGGCTCGATGCCGAGGTACGTCCGCGCGAACTCGGTGATGTCGGGGAGCTTGGCGTCCAGCTGCTCCGGCGGCAGGTGCGTCAGGTCCAGGTACACGTGGTCGCCGGCCGGACCGCAGCCGCGGCCCTCACGGATCTCCGTGTAGATGGAGCGCGAGACGACGTCACGGGACGCGAGGTCCTTCATGACCGGCGCGTACTTCTCCATGAAGCGCTCGCCGTCCTTGTTGCGGAGGATGCCGCCCTCACCGCGGGCGCCCTCCGTCAGCAGGATGCCCATGCGCCAGATGCCCGTCGGGTGGAACTGGAAGAACTCCATGTCCTCCAGCGGCAGGCCGCGCCGGTAGCAGGCGGCCTGGCCGTCACCGGTCAGGGTGTGGGCGTTCGACGTCACCTTGAAGAACTTGCCGGTGCCGCCGGAGGCGTAGATGACCGACTTCGCCTGGAAGATGTGGATCTCGCCGGTCGCCAGCTCGTACGCGACGACGCCGGAGGACTTCTTGACCCCGTCGACCTCGGTGATCAGCTGGTCCAGGACGTAGAACTCGTTGAAGAACTCCACGCCCTCCTTGACGCAGTTCTGGTACAGCGTCTGGAGGATCATGTGACCGGTACGGTCCGCGGCGTAGCAGGACCGGCGGACCGGGGCCTCACCGTGGCTGCGGGTGTGACCGCCGAAGCGGCGCTGGTCGATGCGGCCCTCGGGCGTCCGGTTGAACGGCAGGCCCATCTTCTCCAGGTCGAGGACGGCGTCGACGGCCTCCTTCGCCAGGATCTCGGCGGCGTCCTGGTCGACCAGGTAGTCACCGCCCTTGACCGTGTCGAAGGTGTGCCACTCCCAGTTGTCCTCCTCCACGTTGGCGAGCGCGGCGGCCATGCCGCCCTGCGCCGCGCCCGTGTGGGAGCGGGTGGGGTAGAGCTTCGTCAGCACGGCGGTACGGCTGCGCTTGGTCGACTCGATGGCCGCGCGCATGCCGGCGCCGCCGGCGCCGACGATGACGGTGTCGTACTTGTGGATCTGCATGGTTTCCTCTGGTCCCTCTGTCCCGGCGCCTAGCGGATGTTCGGGTCGAAGGTGAAGATCACCAGCGTGCCCAGCAGGACGGTGAACACCGTGGCGGTGTACAGGAGCATCTTCAGCCAGAAGCGGGTGTTGTCCCGTTCGGCGTAGTCGTTGATGACCGTACGGAGCCCGTTGCCGCCGTGGAGCATGGCGAGCCACAGCATCATCAGGTCCCAGACCTGCCAGAACGGCGAGGCCCAGCGGCCCGCCACGAAAGCGAAGCCGATCTTGGAGACGCCGCCGTCGAGCACCAGCTGGATCAGCAGGTGGCCGAGGACGAGGACGACGAGGAGGATGCCCGACAGGCGCATGAAGAGCCAGGCGTACATCTCGAAATTGCCGCGCGAGGCCTTGGGGGTCTTGCCCGTGCGCTTGCGCGGGGGCTCGATCACCGGGGCCGGGTGGTCGACGTCGTAGAGGCTCACGCCTTCGATGTCGCCGATCGCGGCTGCGGAAGAAGTCTCACTGGACATGGGCCTCAGCTCCCGAAGACGTCGCGTACGGCGTGACCGAGGACGGGGTACAGGGCCCCGATCATCAGCACGATCCAGATGCCCATCACGGTCCAGAGCATCTGCTTCTGGAGTCGCGGGCCCTTGGCCCAGAAGTCCACGGCGATGATCCGGAGACCATTCAGCGCGTGGAAGAGAATCGCGGCCACGAGGCCGTATTCGAGGAGCGCGACGATCGGCGTCTTGTAGGTGGCCACGACCTCGTCGTAGGCCTCGGGGGAGACGCGGACGAGAGCGGTGTCCAGGACATGTACGAACAGGAAGAAGAAAATGAGGACACCGGTGACTCGATGAGCCACCCAGGACCACATGCCTTCCCGGCCGCGGTACAGCGTTCCAGCCGGCACGGAAGAACCCTCCGGGAGCGGGGATTGGGGTCGGCCGGCTTGACTGTCGGTCTGACCCGGCCAGGTACGGTCCACCGGCCCCGGCCATCGTAGCGACGCATTGTCGGTTCGTTCGCGCCGGGGCCTCCCGTGTGATCAAAGAGGCAACCAAACAGGCACGTACGGGCTAGAGCGCCCCTTACCGCCGCGGGTCCGCCGTCACCAGCTCGACGATCCGGCTCCGGGCGAGCCTCCGCAGCTCCTCGGCGGTGACGGCCCGCTCCTCGTCGGCGTCGTGCGCCAGCCGGACCCGGATTCCGGCCAGCACCTGGTCCACGTGCCGGGAGGGCCGACAGGTGTCCAGGCAGATCACGAAGGCGTGGCCGAAACGACTCTCGTACGCCGCGTGCGCGGCCCGCAGCGCCAGATGGGCGGCGCGGGGAGCGTCGTCGCGCAGGCAGGGGGCCGGCTCCGAGGCCAGGGCCTCCGCGATATCCCGGGGCGCGAGGTCGTACCCCGCCTCGTCGGACGCGGCCAGGAGAGCGTCGAGATCCGGGTAGGGGCGGTGGGCGGCCATCCGGTGGGCCCAGCGGAGACTGCCGCAGCACTCCAGGAAGGCCGCCTCGGCGGCGGCGACGGGCAGGCTGTTGAAATGGGCCAGGCCCACGGCATGATCAACCGGCGGAGCGTCGGCGGTCGGGGCAGCCGGGCCGTCGGCCGGAACCGGGTGGCGCGGCTGCGCGGGCACGGCCGGACGGCCGGCCGGGGGCGTGGATCGCTTCGGCAGGCCGGCGGGGGACTCGCTGGACCTGGACAGCGTGGACTCCTCGTATCAACGACAGCTATGACTCCGTGGCCCCGGAAGGAACCCTCTGCTCCTGAAGACAGACCGGGGCGTACCGAGGTTGCCCGACGTGGGAGTGAGTTCCACGGGGGTGGGAGTGAAGGGAGAGACCAATGTGCCGCAACGCTAGCGAGATCGGTCGACGGCGGTCCGGCGGATTGCGGAAGAATCACCCGAACGGGAGAGTTTCGGAACGTGTGATGGACGTCTGACCTGCGGCGACCGGGATTTCGTTCGATACCTCGGAGCCCCCGATGGGCGAGGCCCCGGCAAAAATGCCAACCTTGCACCCTCTTCACTCGTTTCATCGACTATTCGCTCGTTTCACCCGTCCCTGCCCACTCAACGGAGGAATCTGCCCGATGTCGCCCACGCGTGGTGCCCTCGTCACCGGCGCGGCTGTCACGGCCGCGGCCGCCGTCGCCCTCACCGTCGTCGTCTGGCCGGAGGGGTCCGGCAGCGGATCGTCCGGCGACACGGCGTCGCCCTCCGGCACCTCCGCCGAGGTCGTCGCCCCGTCGCCCTCCCGCAGCTACCCGATGTCCAGCACACCGAGCACGATCCCCGCGGTCCGCGAGCACACCCCGGCCCGGGGACCCGGCTGGCAGCCGGGCAAGGACAGCACCGTCGTCATCGCCAAGGGCAGCCAGGTGCTCGCCGACGAGGCGGAGCTGCTCGCCAAGGAGCTGAAGATCCGCTACCGGGGCGCCGAGCCGGCGAAGGCGGGAGACGTCGAGCTGGCGCTCGGCGACAAGGACGCGGGCCCCACCGAGTCGTACACGCTCACCGTGAGCGACCGGAAGGTGAAGATCACCGGACCCGACGAGTCGGGCGTCTTCTACGGCACCCGCACGCTGAAGCAGTCGCTCAAGGCGGACGGCACCCTCCCCGAGGGCGTCGTCAACGACCGGCCGGACCGGCCGCAGCGCGGGCTCAACCTCGACATCGCGCGCAAGCACTACAGCGCGGAGTGGATAGAGGACCGCGTACGCGAGATGGGCGACCTCAAGCTCAACCAGCTCGGTCTGCACTTCTCCGACGACCAGGCCTTCCGGATCGAGTCGAAGTCCCACCCCGAGGTGGTCTCCGACGAGGCCCTCACCCAGGACGAGGTCCGCCGCATCATCGCCCTCGCCAACAGCCGGCACATCGAGGTCGTCCCCGAGATCGACTCGCCCGGACACCTCGGCGCGGTGCTGGCCGCCCACCCCGACCTCCAGCTGCGCAACACCGCGGGCGTCGCGTCGAAGGGGTCCATCGATATCTCCAAGCCGGGCGCGGCCAAGCTCATCGACGAACTCCTCGACGAGTACACCGAGCTGTTCCCGGGGAGGTTCTGGCAGCTCGGCGCGGATGAGTACCAGGCGCTGACGGTCCAGAACCCGGCCGCCTCCTACCCCCAGCTCCAGCGTGCGGCGGAGAAGAAGTACGGCTCCGGGGCGACCATCGAGGACCTGGCGACCGGCTGGCTGAACGACCGCGCGGCCGTCGTCGTCCCGAAGGGCCGGACCGCCAAGGCCTGGAACGACGGGCTCTTCCGGGACACGAAGGTCAAGGCCGACGAGAACATCGAGATCGAGTACTGGACCGGCAAGGAGATCGGCGCCCGCCCGCCGCAGGAGTACCTCGCCGCGGGCTACAAGATGCTGAACCTCAACGACGAGTTCCTCTACTACGTGCTCGGCGAGCCCAACGACTTCGTCTACCCGACGGGCAAGCGGATCTACGAGCAGTGGACCCCGCTGGTCATGCGCGGCACCGAACCCGTGGCCGAGCGCTACTCGCCGCAGATCCTCGGCGGCCGGTTCGCCGTCTGGGGCGACCTGCCGAACGCGCAGACCACCCAGCAGGTGGCGGACGGCATCGAGATGCCGCTGGTGGCGACGTCACAGAAGCTGTGGGACCCGCGGAAACCCGCGCTGAGCTGGGCGCAGTTCCAGGAGCTGGCGGAGCGGACCGGCAGCGCGGGGTGAGGTAGCGGCGCGCCTTCGCCGCGGACCGTGGCCCGTGGACAGCACCGCTGTCCACGGGCCACGGTCCGCCGACCGCGCGCTCCTGGGGAGGGACCTCCTCTTCATCCTCTGGTTCCCTCCTCTGCGCGCCGGACCCGAAGACCTCGGCGTTCCGGCGGGTCCGGGGCCGCACCGGCGGTCCCGGGCGCCCAGCGGTGACGTGGTGCGACGGAATCGCCGTCGCACCGGCGCGGCGGTTGACGCTCCGGGGTGACCATCGCTCCGATGTGACGATTTCCAGCCATTCGGCGCAGTATCCGGTAGACCGAGGGAGACGTCGATGAGTCTGCTGGAACTGATCGGGCGAGCCGATGAGCGCGCACTGGCCGCCGGGGCGCTGGCCTGCCTGGACCGATGCCTGCCGCTGCTCGCGGAGCCCGGGGAAGAGCCCCTGCGCCCGCTCTGGGCGAGCTGTGAGAGCGGGCGGGATTGGGCCATCCGCCTCGCGGCGGTACGTACGGGGATGGAGCACGCGTCCGTCACCGACGGCCCGGCCGCGCTCGTGCGGACCATGCTCGGCGCCGCCCCCTCCGACTTCGACGCCGTACCGCTGCGGGAGTGGGCGGATGCCTGTTCGCTGGTCGCCCTGCGGATCCACGGGCGGCTCGACGCCCCGGCCGGGGAGACGCCGCCGGACGAGGAGCAGGTGCTCAAGGCGGCCCGCGCCGGTGAACCGGCCGCCGTGGGACCGATGGTCGCCGGGGAGCTGGAACGGCAGGTCCGCATCCTGGAGATCCTGGCGGAGACCATCGGCACGGCGGGCAGCGGAGCCGGACTCCGCAAGGCACTGGACCTGTCCACGGAGGGCCGCCGGGTCCTGCGCGCGGTGATGTCACGGCGGGCCCGCGGCCGGGGCTGACGGCCGGGCCCGACGGTGTGAGGCGTGAGGGGAGAGGTCTGACGGCATGAGGCCCGGCAGCGCGCAGGTCTGACGGCACAAGGCCCGGCAGCGCGCAGGCCTGGCGTCCGAAAGGCGTTGCCCGTTTCGCGCCAGGGCCTGTGAAGCGCTCATCGCCGCCGGTCCCCGAGCAGGCGAGGAAGGGACCAGCTGCCACCGTGCACTGCGGCCAGTTCGGCTTCGAGGGGGTTCGGGGGGACCGCGAGAACGGGGCAGGTCGCGTGCGCCATGCAGTAACGGGCCACCGGAAGGCGCAGGGCGGGCAGCCACCCGCCACGTGAGCCCGCACCCACGACCAGGAGACTGTCGGCCGAATCGGCCGCCTCGACCAGCACCGCTCCCGGCTCGCCGCGCACGGCGAGCCCGGACAGTGCGACGCCCGGCCTGCTGACGGCGAACGCACCGTCAAGAAGCGTGCGCAGGTCCTCGACCGCGGCATCCCGGTACTCCCGGAGCGCGGCGGTGCCATAGGTGGCACGGCCGCCCAGCCCGCCGCCCGGCAGCTGCCAGGCCAGCACGGCGTACAGGTCCGCGTTGCGTTCCCGCGCTTCGGCGGCGGCCCGGTGCAGGGCTGCCAGGCTCCCCGGGGACCCGCTCACGCCGACCACGATTCTCTGCCGCACTTGTCCGGCCTCCCGTCTCGCCCTGTCCCGGAGTCCCTTTCCTCCGGAGTTCCATTGAAGGGTGGCCCGAAGGGGTTGAGCGTCAGCGATCCGTATGAAACGGGCGATGCCCGTCAATATCGCGTCAGGCGAGAGGGCCTTCTGTGCCGGAGCGGACATAGCTTCGACGTCATACGGCCGCACGACGGCCGATCGCGGCTCCATCCGGAGGAAACCTCATGTGCCTCTTCTCGTACGACGACGACCCCGACCCCGACCAACAGGACCGGGCCGGGCTTCTGTACGTGCCCGTCCGGCCGGAGACCGCTGGTCCCGCGCTGCGGATGTTCCGCACGCCGCTGGGCGAGCGCACCGCCGTCGGCTTCACCCGCCTCGACCTGCTGACCGCGACCCTCGGCGCCGGTCAGAGCGCGATCAGGCTCGCCGAACCGGTGCTGCGTTCCCTCACGGAGCCCCTGGGCGTCGACCGGCTCCTCGTCGACCCGGTCCTCTCGGCCCCGGCCGTCTCCGCCGTGCCGGTGCGCGCGGCCGAAGAACCCGCCCGCGCACGGTGACCCGAGCCCCGTTCCACGCCTCCCGAGGAGACGCCGCCATGTCCGCTCCCCTTCTCACCGAACTCCCGGCAGGACTGGACGACCTGTCCGTCTGGCCCGCCTCCACCGCCCGGCTCCCGAACGGCGACCTGAGCGTCGGCGGGGTCTCGCTCGCCGGCCTCGCCGACCGGTTCGGCACTCCCGTGTACGTCCTGGACGAGGACGAGGTGCGGTCCCGGTGCCGGACCTACCGGGCGGCCTTCCCCGAGGCCCAGGTGCTGTACGCGGCCAAGGCGTTCCTGTCCCGCGCGATGGTGCGGTGGATCGACGAGGAGGGCCTGGGGCTGGACGTCTGCTCCGTCGGCGAACTCGAACTCGCCCACGCCGCCGGGTTCCCGCCCGGGCGGATGGTGCTGCACGGCAACGCGAAGACACCGGACGACATCGGGACGGCGCTACGGCTCGGGGTCGGACGGATCGTCGTCGACAGCCCGTCGGAGATCGCCCGGATCGCCGCGCTGGCCGGCACCGCCGGGCGGCAGAAGGTCATGGTGCGGGTGGTGCCCGGGGTGTCGGCGGGCGGCCACGAGAAGATCCGTACCGGGACCGACGGCCAGAAGTTCGGCCTGTCCCTCACCGACGGATCCGCCCAGCACGCCATCGCCCGGGTGCTCGGCCAGCCACAGCTCGAACTGACCGGTCTGCACTGCCACATCGGCTCCCAGATCACCGACGTCAAGCCGTACCTGGTGGCGGTGCGGCGCATGGTCGGGCTGATGGCCCGGATCAAGGACAGCCACGGCGTCACGTTCTCCGAGCTCGACATGGGGGGCGGGCACGGGGTCGCCCACCGGCCGGGGGAACCCGCCCTCGACCTGACCGCCCTCGCGCGCCGCATGGGCGCGGAACTCGCCACCGGCTGCGCGGCGGCGGGCCTGCCCGTGCCGAGGCTGGCCGTCGAACCCGGTCGGGCGATCGTGGCCCCGGCCGGGGTGGCGCTCTACCGCGTCCTGGCCGTCAAGCACACCGGCCCGAACATGTTCGTGGCCGTCGACGGGGGCATGAGCGACAACCCCCGGCCCGCCCTGTACGGGGCCCGCTACGCGCCGCGCCTGATCGGCCGCGCCGCCACCGCCGGACCGGTCGCGGCCACGGTGGTGGGCCGGCACTGCGAGGCCGGCGACATCCTCGCGGACGATGTCCTGCTGCCCGGTGACATCCGTTCCGGCGACCTGCTCGCGGTGCCCGTGGCGGGGGCGTACCAGGTCTCCATGGCCTCCGCCTACAACCTCGTCGGCCGGCCGCCGGTCGTCGCGGTGCGCGAGGGCGCCGCGCGCCTGCTGATACGGCGCGAGACACAGGAGGACCTGCGGCTGCGCGACATCGGCGCCTAGGTGCCGCGCGCTGTCCGGCCCCACGAGCGGGTCTCGCGACGTGATCCGACGGCCTGCGGCGCGGAGGGATCACAGCGACGGCCGGGCCCCCTCGGGGGCCCGGCCGTCGCCGTGTGTCGCACGCCCAAGCCTGCCCGTCCGCGATCCCGGGCCCGCCGCTCACGGCGATCATGATGCTGCGGCTCCGCGCGACCCGGCCGTGCCGCGCGGCCGTGTCGCGCGGAGCACACCGGTGCGGACGCGGTGGACGCGGTGGACGAAGGGCGGGGGCGGCCTCGGCGGAGGCCGCCCCCGCAGGGGAACCAGCGGCTCGGGAGGCAGCGCCGGCCGGCCTCGGGGCCGTGGTCACGTGGTGCCTGCTGCCGGCCGGGGGGCGGGCATGGCCGGCAGCAGGGTTCGAGGATCGGCGCGTGGAGAGAGGGAAGCCGCGCCGACGGCAGAGGTTCGTCCCGACGGCGGCGGAGCGGCCGCTGGTGTCGCCTCACCACCATTCAACGGTGCGGCCGCCACCCGCCTCAAGGGCCCCTACGCGGTTCTGACGGCCCCCTGACGGAAGTCATCCGAATCCCGGCAGGGACGAGATGACGAGGTCGATCAGCTTGATGCCGACGAACGGCAGGACCAGGCCGCCGAGTCCGAAGACGGCGAGGTTGCGGCGGAGCAGGTCCTCCGCGGAGGCGGGCCTGTACCGCACTCCGCGCAGGGCGAGCGGGATGAGGGCGATGATGATCAGCGCGTTGAAGATGATCGCCGACGCGATGGCCGACTGCGGGCTGTGCAGGCCCATGATGTTGAGCTTGTCCAGGTCCGGATAGGCGATGGCGAACATGGCGGGGATGATCGCGAAGTACTTCGCGACGTCGTTGGTGATGGAGAAGGTGGTCAACGCTCCTCGGGTGATGAGGAGTTGTTTGCCGATCTCGACGATCTCGATGAGTTTGGTGGGGTCGGAGTCGAGGTCCA
>NZ_JBVJMW010000017.1:0-158477 GCF_055583985.1 Streptomyces sp. NPDC104313 | reverse complement strand
TCCCATCTCCGGGGGGGGGTGGCGGGGGGGGGGGGGCCGCGGCGGGGGCCGCCCCCCCCCCCCCCCCCCCCCCCCCCCCCCCCCCCCCCCCCACGCCGGTTCGTTGGGCGGATCAGCCGCGGGAGGCGGCGGAGCCGCTCTGGCTGCCGGGTCCGTCGTAGTCGTCACCGTAGGAGCCCTTGGACGGGCGACGGCGGCGCAGCGGCGGCTCGACGCCGTCCGCGAGCCGACGGGCGGTGACCAGGAAGCCGGTGTGGCCGATCATCCGGTGGTCGGGGCGGACGGCGAGGCCCTCCACGTGCCAGTTGCGGATCATCGACTCCCAGGGCTGCGGTTCGGCGAAGCAGCCGATCTCGCGGATGGACTCGACGGTGCGCGAGAGCTGGGTGGTGGTGGCGACATAGGCGCAGAGGATGCCGCCGGGCACCAGGGCCTTGGAGACGGCCTCCAGACACTCCCAGGGGGCGAGCATGTCCAGCACGACGCGGTCGACGTCGGTGTCGGAGAGGTTGTCCTGGAGGTCGCCGACGGTCAGCTGCCAGGCCGGGTGCGGGGAACCGAAGTAGCGCTCGACGTTCTGCTGGGCGATCTCGGCGAAGTCCTCGCGGCGCTCGTAGGAGTGCAGCATGCCCTGCTCACCGATGGCGCGCAGCAGGAAGGTGCTGAGCGAGCCGGATCCGACCCCTGCCTCCACGACGCGGGCGCCGGGGAAGATGTCGGCGAAGGCCAGGATCTGACCCGCGTCCTTGGGGTAGACCACGGCGGCGCCGCGGGGCATGGACAGGACGTAGTCGGGGAGCAGGGGGCGCAGCGCGAGATAGGCGACGTTTCCCGTGGTGCGGACAACACTGCCCTCGGGAGCACCGATCAGCTCGTCGTGCGGGAAAGAACCCTTGTGGGTGTGGAAGTTCTTTCCGGCTTCGAGCGTGAAGGTGTAGTGGCGGCCCTTGGGGTCGGTGAGCTGTACCTGGTCCCCGACCTTGAAGGGCCCACGTCGGCGGGCGGCACCGGTCGGTTCAGACATGTGACCAGCCTACCGGTGATTCCCGGGCCGCCGACCGCCCGGGCCACACCGGGCCACACCGGTCGACGGCCCGGGAGGGCCGTCAGGCGCCGGGGCGGGCCATGGCCTTGACGAAGGCGCGTTCCACGTCGGAGGTGGAGAGGACTCCGTAGATCTCGCCGGTCTCCTCGACGACCAGGTATTCGGTGGCGGGGGTGGCCTTGAGCCGGTCCAGGAGGGCTTCGCCGGCCAGTTCCGCGGGGACCTTCATGCCGTCGGTGAGGTCCTGGGCGAGGCCACTGACGGCGACCCAGGGGCGGCGGTGTTCGGGGACGCCGACGATGGCGGCCTCGCGGACGACGCCCTTGGGGTTGCCCTGTCCGTCGACGACGACCAAGGCGCGGGCGCCCGCCTCGTTGGCCCGGCGCAGCGCTTCGGAGAGCGGGGTGGCGGACTCGACGGGAACGGCGCGGCGGGTCAGGGTGCGGGCCCGGAGGTCGGGCAGGTGCTCACGGAGGCGGGCCACGCGCAGGCTGTTCCCGGCACCGGTCCAGATGATGCCCGCGAGGATCGCGGCGAGGAGCGCGTCCATGACGGTCTCGACCCCGCCGATGTCCTGGGCGGTGCCGCCCAGCTTCCCGGTGTGGGTGAGCAGCGGCAGTCCGACGAGGACGACGACGGCGAGGCCGCGGCCGACCCAGGCGGCGGCGATGGTGCCGCTCATGGGCTTGCCGGTGATCTTCCAGACGACGGCGCGGAGCATCCGGCCGCCGTCGAGGGGCAGGCCGGGCAGCAGGTTGAAGGCGGCCACGATGAGGTTGGAGATCATCAGGCCCGCGAGCAGGACGCCGGGGACCGTGCCGGGCTCGACGAACTGCATCGCGCCGTAGAAGACGCCGCCGAGGACCAGGGACAGGAGCGGTCCGACGAAGGCGAGGACGAACTCGCGGCCGGGTGTCTCGCTCTCCTTCTCGATCTCCGAGACGCCGCCGAAGAACTGGAGCTGGATGCGGCGGACCGGGAGCTTGTAACGCAGCGCGGCGACTGTGTGGGCCAGTTCGTGGACGAGCACGGAGGCGTAGAAGGCGATGGCGAAGAACAGGGCGACGAGGTAGCGGACGGCGCCCAGCTCGGGCAGCACACGGTCGAGCTGGCCGCCGAACACCCAGGTGATCAGCGCGGCGACGACGAACCAACTGGGGGCGACGTACACGGGCACGCCGAAGGGCCGGCCCATGAGCAGACCGCCGCCCGGCTCGGCGGGACGCTTCGGCTTGCCGTTGTCGGGATCGGTGCCGGGGGCCGTTCCCCCTGCGCCGGGCTGCGGCCGCCCGCTGTCGCCGCTGTCGTCCACGGGGTCCCTTCGGTTCGGTGAGTGGCGTTCGCCACGATCATGCAGTGTGCGAGGGTCTGCCGTCGATGGTATGCCGCTCGCTGTCAGTGGCGGGCCGTAGGGTCTTCAGACATGACTTCCGTGCCGCGGCAGCCCCAGCCGCCTTCGTCCCTGTCGCCGTCGCGGGCGAGCGATTTCATGCAGTGTCCCTTGCTCTACCGCTTCCGGGTCATCGACAAGCTGCCGGAGAAGCCCAGCGAGGCGGCTACCCGCGGCACGCTGGTCCATGCGGTGCTGGAGCGGCTCTTCGACACCCCGGCGGCCGACCGGACGGCGCCGCGGGCGCGGGCGCTGATTCCCGGCCAGTGGGACCGGCTGCTGGAGTCGAAGCCGGAGCTGACCGGGCTGTTCGCCGGAGACACCGGGGGTGAGCGCCTGACACGCTGGCTGGGTGAGGCGGAGCGGCTGGTGGACCGGTGGTTCTCGCTGGAGGACCCGACACGTCTCGAGCCGGCGGAGCGTGAGCTGTTCGTCGAGACGGAGCTGGAGTCGGGGCTGCGGCTGCGCGGGGTGATCGACCGGGTGGACATCGCGCCGAGCGGCGAGGTCCGGATCGTCGACTACAAGACGGGGAAGGCGCCGCGGCCGGAGTATTCCGAGGGCCCGTTGTTCCAGATGACGTTCTACGCGCTGGTGATCTGGCGGCTGAAGGGCGTGGTGCCGCGCCGCCTCCAGCTGGTCTATCTGGGCAGCGGGGATGTGCTGACGTACGACCCGGTGGTGGCGGACCTGGAGCGGGTGGAACGCAAGCTCCTGGCGCTGTGGGACGCGATCTCGCTGGCGACGGAGACCGGTGACTGGCGGCCCCGGCCGACGAAGCTGTGCGGCTGGTGCGACCACCAAGCGGTGTGTCCTGAATTCGGCGGGACTCCCCCGGTATATCCGCTGTCGGTCCGCCCGGCGGATTCGGGTGAGGATGGCCAGGGCAGAATGGGACCGGTCCAGGCCGAGGCCGGCCGTGCCGTGGCCCTTGAGGGCCCTTAAGGAGTTCCTGTGGCGATCCGCGTCCTTCTGGTCGATGACCAGCCTCTGCTGCGCACCGGTTTCCGGATGATTCTGGAGGCCGAAGGCGATCTGGCGGTGGTCGGTGAGGCCGGTGACGGTCTGCAGGCCATCGATCAGGTGCGGGCGCTGCAGCCCGATGTGGTGCTGATGGACATCCGGATGCCACGGATGGACGGTGTGGAAGCCACCCGTCAGATCTCCGGCCCCGGGAAGGACGGCCCGGCGAAGGTGCTGGTACTGACCACCTTCGATCTCGACGAGTACGTGGTGGAGGCGCTGCGTGCGGGTGCGAGCGGCTTCCTGCTGAAGGACGCTCCGGCGGCGGAGCTGGTGCAGGCGATCCGGGTGGTGGCGGCGGGCGAGGCGATGCTCGCGCCGAGCATCACGCGCCGGCTGCTGGACAAGTACGCGGATCACCTGCCGTCCGGTGAGGATCCGGTGCCGGACGCCCTGCACACGCTGACGGACCGTGAGGTCGAGGTGCTGAAGCTGGTGGCGCGGGGGCTGTCCAACGCGGAGATCGCGGCGGATCTCTTCGTCAGTGAGACGACGGTCAAGACGCATGTGGGCCATGTGCTCACGAAGTTGGGTCTGCGGGACCGGGTGCAGGCCGCGGTGTACGCGTACGAGAGCGGACTGGTGCGTCCCGGCGCGCAGTAGCGGCCCCGCACACGCACACGCACACGCACACGCACACGCACACGCACACGACGAAGCCGTCCGGCCCGTTCCCGGCCTTGAAACAGGAGGAGAACGGGCCGGACGGCTTTTCCCGGTCAGGTCTCAGGCGCCGGGCCGGTTGAGCTCCCAGAGCTGGAGCTCGGAGGTGGCGCTGACGGAGCGCTCCACCCCGGCGATCCCGTCGCGGGAGGCCACGTACTGCTTGGCCTGCCAAATCGGCAGCACCGGCACATCGGTGGCGACGATGTTCTGGAGCTTCTCGTAGGTGGCACCGGCGGCGGTGCGGTCGCTCTCGCGGCGGGACTGCGGGATGAGCACCTTCTGCGCCTCGCGCGAACGGTAGGGCGAGTTGAGGAAGTTGTTCTCGTCCAGGAAGGGGGCGGTGTAGTTGTCCGGGTCCGGGAAGTCGGGGAACCAGCCCATGCCGTAGGCCGCGTAGTCGCCGCGCTTCTGCTCGGGGCGGTACTTCGACCACTCCTTGCCCTGGACGGAGACGTCGAAGAGGCCCGAGCTGTTCAGCTGCTGCTGGATCGCCTTGAACTCCTCGGCGGTGGCCGGGCCGTAGTGGTCGCTGGTGTAGTGCAGGGTGAACTTGACCGGCGTCTTGACCCCGGCGTCGCGGAGGATCGCCGCGGCCTTGGTGGTGCTGGGCTCGCCGTACTTGTTGAAGAAGGCGTTGGTGTGCCCGGCGATGCTGGACGGGATCAGCGAGTAGAGCGGTTCGGCGGTGGTGCCGTACACCTTGCCGGCGATCTCGCCCCGGTCGACGATCTGCGCCATGGCCTGCCGGACGGGCTTGTTGACCACGGGGTCCTTGGTGTCGAACCCGACGTAGCTGATGGCCAGGCCGGGCAGCTCGGTGAGCTCGACGCCCTCCTTCGGCTCCACGAGCATGTCGTGGGCCTGCTGGGGCGACATCGCCCGGGTCATCATGTGGATCTTCTCCTCGTCCAGCGCCTTGCCCATGGCCTCGGCGTCGGGGAAGAGGTCCATCTCGACCCTGTCGTTGAGGACCTTCAGCTCGCCCTTGTACGAGGGGTTCCTGTCGAAGGCGATCTTGACGACCCGGCCGTCCTCGACCTGCGGCTTCATGGTGTACGGACCGGAGCCGTTCACCTGGAAGCCGGCGCGTCCCTCCTTCGCCGGGTACTGCGCCTTCGGGACGATGCCGGCGGCGGGGGTGGCGAGCTTGTACGGGAAGGTCGCGTCGGGCGTGTTCAGGTGGAAGATCACCTGGTCGTCGCCCTTGGTCTCGATCGTGTCGATGTTGGCGAGCAGTCCGACCGGCCCGCTGTCCGCGTCGATGTCGATGACGCGCTGGATGGAGTGCTTCACGTCCTCGGCGGTGACGGCCGTCCCGTCGGCGAATGTGAGGCCGGCCCGCAGGGTGCAGCGGTAGCTCTCGTTCGCGGTGTCGGTGAAGGTGCAGCTGCGGGCGGCCTCGGGCACCGGCTCGCCGCCGCCGCCCGGCACCGTGGTCAGGGTCTGCACGGTCTGCCGCAGGACGTTCCAGACGCCCGCTTCGTAGCCGATGGCCGGGTCGAGCGGCGCGGGGTTCTCCTTGGAGGCCACGAGCTGATCCGTGGTGCCGACGACGATGGCCCCCTTGCCACCGGCGCCGCTGTCCGTGCCGCCGCAGGCGGCGAGCACGGGGGCGAGCAGGCCGACGACGGCCGGCAGCACCAGGGTCTTGCGGTTCATCTGGACGTTCTCCCTCATCCCGGCGGGTGAGGAATCAAAGCTAGTAGCCGCGGGTGACCGCTCCGACCGTTCGGCGGGCGGCTCCCACTCCCCCGCCGACCGGATGAGGCGACATACGATCACCATTGAGGACAGTTCACCCGATCCCGGCGGCCCACCGAAGACCCACGGGTGAGGAAGGTCACCCATCCAACCTCTTCACAGATGCACCCTCAACTGATCCACATCCACGGAACATTGTCGGAACGCACACGAAGGCGACCAGAAAATCCGCTGTTCGTTCACAAGTGCACGCTCGGTACTGGTGCGTGCTCGGTACGGGTCAGCCCGTACCGCCCGCTTGGGTGATGAGCTTGCGCAGGAAGGCGAGGTCGACCTCTTCGAGGGAGCCGACGACCACGCGTCCGGCCGCGGGCGCGATGGGGGCGACCGACGGCACGGCGACGACCCGGCAGCCGGCGGCCTCGGCGGCGGCCACGCCGGTGGCGGTGTCCTCGATGACGGCGCAGCACCAGGGGTCGGCGCCGAAGCCCGCGGCCGCGGTGAGGTAGGGATCGGGGTGGGGCTTGGTCCGGGCGACCTCGTCCCCGGCGACGGTGAGCGCGAAGTGGTGGTGACCGACCGAGTCCAGCACCCGGTCGATGATCCGGCGGTGGGAGGCCGAGACGAGCGCGGTGGGGATCTGTGACGCGGACAGTTCGGCGAGCAGCCGCTCGGCGCCCGGCATCAGCGGCACCCCGCGCACGATGCGCTTCTCGAAGCCGTCGTTGAGCAGCACGGTCAGCTCGTCCAGCCGGATGTCGGCGCCGGTGGCGTCGATGAGGTAGCCGGCGCTGCGGGTCATCGGGCCGCCGACGACCACGTCCCGCCAGGACTCGTCCAGCCGGTGCCCGAGGCCGGCGAAGACCTCCTTCTCGACGTCCCACCAGAAGCCCTCGGTGTCGACCAGGGTTCCGTCCATGTCGAGAAGGACCGCCTGCAGGGCGGCGCCTTCGGCCGTGCGGGTCAAGGACGCGGGGACCGTACTGGTCATCCGGCACACCTTCCGTAAGGGACGAGAAGGCCGGCCGCCATTCCCGGAGAAACGGGAGGGCGACCGGCCTGCACTGGACCGACCAGTGTACGACGTGTCCGGCCGGGGTGCGCGGAGGGCGCGAGACCGCGGCGGGAATACGGGGTTACCGGGCGTTGAAGTACTTGGCCTCGGGGTGGTGGATGACGATGGCGTCGGTGGACTGCTCCGGGTGGAGCTGGAACTCCTCGGAGAGGTGTACGCCGATCCGCTCCGGCTGGAGAAGGTCGGCGATCTTCGCCCGGTCCTCCAGGTCCGGGCACGCCCCGTAACCGAGCGAGAACCGCGCGCCGCGGTACTTCAGCGCGAACATGTCCTCGACGTCCGCGGGGTCCTCCCCGGCGAAGCCGAGCTCGCTGCGGACCCGGGCGTGCCAGTACTCGGCGAGCGCCTCGGCGAGTTGGACGGAGAGGCCGTGCAGCTCCAGGTAGTCGCGGTAGGAGTTGGCGGCGAACAGTTCGGCGGTGGCCTCGCCGATCCGGGAGCCTACGGTGACGATCTGGAGGCCGATGACATCGGTCTCGCCGGACTCCTCGGGGCGGAAGAAGTCGGCGAGGCAGAGGCGCCGGCCCCGGCGCTGGCGCGGAAAGGTGAAGCGGGTGCGCTCGGAGCCGTCCTCGTGGAGGAGGATCAGGTCCTCGCCCTTGGAGACGCAGGGGAAGTAGCCGTAGACGACGGCGGCTTCCAGGAGGTTGTTGGACTGGAGGTGGTCGAGCCAGCCGCGCAGGTGCGGGCGTCCCTCGGTCTCCACCAGTTCCTCGTATGTCGGTCCGTCGCCGGTCCGGGCCTGCTTGAGACCCCACTGGCCCTTGAAGAGGGCGTCCTCGTCGAGCCAGGAGGCGTAGTCCTTGAGCGGGATGCCCTTGATGACGCGGGTGCCCCGGAACGGCGGTTCGGGGATGGGGTTGGTGGTGGAGACGTCCGAGCGGACCGTGCCCTCGGGCTCCTCGACCTCCAGCACGGCGGTGTCGGTGTTCTTCTTGGGGACCCTGCGCTGCTTGAGCTCGGGCAGGACCGCGCCCGGCACGCCGCGCTTGACCCCGATGAGCGCGTCCATGAGGCGCAGGCCCTCGAAGGCGTCCCGGGCGTAGCGGACCTCGCCCTCGTAGATCTCGTGCAGGTCCTGTTCGACGTAGGCCCGGGTCAGCGCCGCGCCGCCGAGGATCACGGGGAAGTCGGCGGCCATCTTGCGCTGGTTGAGCTCCTGGAGGTTCTCCTTCATGATCACCGTCGACTTCACCAGGAGGCCGGACATGCCGATCACGTCGGCGCGGTGCTCCTCGGCGGCTTCCAGGATCGCGGAGACGGGCTGCTTGATGCCCAGGTTGACGACGTTGTAGCCGTTGTTGGAGAGGATGATGTCGACGAGGTTCTTGCCGATGTCGTGGACGTCGCCGCGGACGGTGGCCAGCACGATGGTGCCCTTGCCGTCGGCGTCGGTCTTCTCCATGTGCGGCTCCAGGTGGGCCACCGCGCTCTTCATGACCTCGGCCGACTGGAGGACGAACGGCAACTGCATCTGGCCGGAGCCGAACAGCTCGCCGACCACCTTCATGCCTTCCAGCAGCGTGTTGTTGACGATGTCGAGGGCCGGGGTGTCCTGGAGTGCCTCGTCGAGGTCCGCCTCCAGGCCGTTCTTCTCGCCGTCGATGATGCGGCGCTGAAGGCGCTCGTCCAGCGGCAGGGCCATCAGTTCCTCGGCCCGGCCGGCCTTCATCGACTTCATGTTGACGCCCTCGAAGAGCTCCATGAGCTTCTGGAGGGGGTCGTAGCCCTCGGCGCGGCGGTCGTAGATCAGGTCGAGGGCGACCTTGACCTGCTCCTCCTCCAGCCGGGCGATGGGCAGGATCTTCGAGGCGTGCACGATCGCGGAGTCCAGGCCCGCCTTGACGCACTCGTCGAGGAAGACGGAGTTCAGGACGGTCCGGGCGGCCGGGTTCAGGCCGAAGGAGATGTTGGAGAGGCCGAGGGTGGTCTGAACGTCGGGGTGGCGCTTCTTCAGCTCGCGGATCGCCCCGATGGTGGCGATGCCGTCGCCGCGGGACTCCTCCTGGCCGGTGCAGATGGTGAAGGTCAGGGTGTCGATGAGGATGTCGGACTCGTGGATGCCCCAGTTGGTGGTGAGGTCCTCGATCAGCCGCTCGGCGATGGCGACCTTGTGCTCGATGGTGCGGGCCTGGCCCTCCTCGTCGATCGTCAGGGCGATCAGGGCGGCCCCGTGCTCGGAGGCCAGGGCGCTGACCTGCGCGAAGCGGGACTCGGGGCCGTCGCCGTCCTCGTAGTTCACCGAGTTCAGCACGGCCCGGCCGCCGAGCTTCTCCAGACCGGCGCGCAGCACGGGCAGTTCGGTGGAGTCCAGCACGATCGGGAGGGTGGAGGCGGTCGCGAAGCGGCCGGCCAGCTCCGCCATGTCGGCGACTCCGTCGCGGCCCACGTAGTCGACGCAGAGGTCGAGCATGTGCGCGCCCTCGCGGATCTGGTCGCGGACCATCTCCACGCAGTCGTCCCAGCGGGCCTCCAGCATGGCCTCGCGGAACTTCTTTGAACCGTTGGCGTTGGTGCGCTCCCCGATCGCCAGGTAGGCGGTGTCCTGGCGGAAGGGGATCGTCTGGTAGAGGGAGGCCGCGCCGTGTTCGGGGCGCGGGTCCCGCTCGGTCGGCGTGAGCCCCCGGGTCCGCTCGACGACGGCCCGCAGGTGCTCCGGCGTCGTACCGCAGCAGCCGCCGATGAGGGAGAGGCCGTAGTCCCGGACGAAGTTCTCCTGGGAGTCGGCGAGACCGTCGGGGCCGAGCGGGAAGTGCGCGCCGTCCTTGGTCAGAACGGGCAGTCCGGCGTTGGGCATGCACATCAGGGGCGTACGGGAGTGGCGGGCGAGGTAGCGCAGGTGCTCGCTCATCTCGTCCGGGCCGGTCGAGCAGTTCAGACCGATCAGGTCGATACCCAGCGGCTCCAGGGCGGTCAGCGCGGCGCCGATCTCGGAGCCCAGGAGCATGACTCCGGTCGTCTCGAAGGCGAGGGAGCAGATCAGCGGCACGTGGACGCCGAGGGCGTCCATCGCCCGGCGCGCGCCGATGATGCTCGACTTGGTCTGCAGCAGGTCCTGGGTGGTCTCGACGATCAGGGCGTCGGAGCCGCCCGCGAGGAGGCCTTCGGCGTTCTTCTGGTAGCCGTCGCGCAGGACGTCGTAGGTGATGTGGCCGAGCGAGGGCAGCTTCGTGCCGGGACCGATCGAGCCCAGGACCCAGCGCTGACGGCCGTCCTTGGCGGCGAACTCGTCCGCGACCTCGCGGGCGATCCGGGCGCCCGACTCGGAGAGCTCATGGATCCGGTCCGCGATCTCGTACTCGTTCGCGGCGGAGTGGTTCGCGCCGAAGGTGTTGGTCTCGACGCAGTCGACGCCGACCGCGAAGTACTCCTCGTGGACCGAGCGCACGATGTCGGGCCGGGTGACGTTCAGGATCTCGTTGCAGCCTTCGAGGTTCTCGAAGTCCTCCAGCGTGGGGTCCTGTGCCTGGAGCATGGTGCCCATCGCCCCGTCGGCCACCACCACGCGGGTGGCAAGTGCCTCTCGGAGCGCGTCTGCGCGGGTCCGGCTGTCGGCGGCGGATGTCGGCAACGAGGCCATGGATGATCTCCCAGGGATGCGACGGCTGTCGGCTTTGCGTCCTTCTTGGGGAAGGCGCACCTCGCCAGCCTAGCCGGACACCGCCCGGGACCGTAGGTGCGTCCATGGGACGGACTGCATGCTGTGCGGGTGCGGCGCGGACGGACCGGTGGCGGGGACTTTCCCTCGGAGTCCGACGTAGGTCGGCATCGACCGATAGTGTTCAGCATTGTCGAACCGAGGTGGAGGAGTACGGCGCGATGGCCAAGAACATCCAGTCGCTGGAGCGGGCAGCCGCGATGCTGCGCCTGCTGGCGGGCGGCGAGCGCCGGCTCGGGCTCTCCGACATCGCCTCCTCACTGGGGCTGGCCAAGGGCACCGCGCACGGCATTCTGCGCACGCTCCAACTGGAGGGCTTCGTCGAGCAGGACGCGGCGTCGGGCCGCTACCAACTGGGCGCGGAACTACTGCGGCTGGGCAACAGCTATCTGGACGTCCACGAGCTGCGGGCGCGCGCTCTGGTCTGGACGGACGACCTGGCGCGCTCCAGCGGCGAGAGCGTCCACCTCGGGGTGTTGCACCAGCACGGAGTGCTGATCGTCCACCATGTCTTCCGGCCCGACGACAGCCGCCAGGTGCTGGAGGTCGGGGCCATGCAGCCGCTGCACTCCACGGCGCTGGGAAAGGTGCTGTCCGCGTACGACCCGGTGGCCCACAGCGAGGTCATGGAGGCGGAGCGCCGCTCCTTCACCGGGCGCACCGTCACCGCCGCCGACGCCTTCGAGTCGATGCTCGACCTGATCCGGGCCCAGGGCTGGGCCGCCGACGCCGAGGAGACCTGGGAGGGCGTGGCCGCGGTGGCCGCCCCGATCCACGACCGGCGCAGGATGCCCGTCGGGGCCGTCGCCGTGACGGGCGCGGTGGAGCGGGTGGCCCCGGGCGGGACGCTGCGCCCCGAGCTGATCGCGGCCGTACGCGACTGCGCCCGCGCGGTCTCGCGGGATCTGGGCGCCGGCCGCTTCTGACGATCCGCACGGCCCTCCTCCCGCTCCCCGCACCGCCGCGGGCATCGCCGCTCCGCGCACCCGTCCCGCACGCGGCCTCGCCCGCCGGGCGCCGGTGGGGCGGGCGCCCGCGCCCCGGCACATCCCGCACGCGGTAACGATCGCGTCGCGCACCGAGTCGTGGACCACAGAACCCTTGACGCTTCCTTCACTCGGGGGAAACACTGCCGTTCAACGGTCGGCATTGTCGAACACCTAACGGCTATACGCGTTAGGGTGTGACAGTGCCAAGGGCCGGTCAAGCCCTTACAGGTGGGCTGCCCACGCTTCGTGGATACCCACCTGGGGCGCGGAACACCGGCGGGACCGGTGCTCCGCTCTCCCCTGGACGAAGGACAAAGGAGTCGCGGGTGTCCAGCTCCGACATTTTCATCGGCGAGACCATAGGTACCGCCGTACTCATCCTGCTCGGCGGTGGTGTCTGTGCCGCCGTCACGCTGAAGCGCTCGAAGGCGCACAACGCCGGCTGGCTCGCCATCACCCTCGGGTGGGGCTTCGCCGTGCTGACCGGCGCGTATCTCGCCGGCGGCGTATCGGGCGCCCACCTCAATCCCGCGGTCACGGTCGGCCTCGCCATCGAGGGCGGCACCGCGTGGGGCGACGTCCCCCTCTACCTCGGCTCGCAGCTGCTCGGCGCGATGATCGGCGCCCTGCTGGTCTGGGCGGTCTACTACGGCCAGTTCCACGCCCATCTGACCGACCCGGAGATCGTCGGCACCAAGTCCACCGACGAGGGCATGGTCGACCGGACCGCCGCCCCGAAGGCGGGCCCGGTGCTCGGGATCTTCTCCACCGGGCCGGAGATCCGCAACGGCGTGCAGAACGTGATCACCGAGATCATCGCGACCGCCGTGCTGGTCCTGGCGATCCTGACCCAGGGCCTGAACAACGAGGGCAACGGCCTCGGCACCCTCGGCGCGCTGATCACCGCCCTGGTCGTCGTCTCCATCGGACTCTCGCTCGGCGGCCCGACCGGCTACGCCATCAACCCGGTCCGCGACCTCGGTCCGCGCATCGTGCACTCCCTGCTGCCGCTGCCGAACAAGGGTGGTTCGGACTGGGGCTACGCGTGGGTACCCATCGTGGGTCCGCTCGTCGGCGGCGCACTCGCCGGCGGGCTCTACAACCTCGCCTTCGCGTAGCCGCACTCTCATCACCTCACAGACTTCCGGGAGCACACCGTGACCGACGCACACACCACCGGCACCCACGGCACCGGGCCGTTCATCGCGGCCATCGACCAGGGCACCACCTCCAGCCGCTGCATCGTCTTCGACAAGGACGGCCGGATCGTCTCCGTCGACCAGAAGGAGCACGAGCAGATCTTCCCGAAGCCGGGCTGGGTCGAGCACGACGCGACCGAGATCTGGGAGAACGTCCAGGAGGTCGTCGCCGGGGCCATCGTCAAGGCCGGCATCACCTCCGCCGACGTCAAGGCGATCGGCATCACCAACCAGCGCGAGACCACGCTGATGTGGGACAAGAACACCGGTGAGCCGGTGCACAACGCGCTGGTCTGGCAGGACACCCGCACCGACGCGCTCTGCAAGGAGCTCGGCCGCAACGTGGGCCAGGACCGGTTCCGCCGCGAGACCGGGCTGCCGCTGGCCTCGTACTTCGCCGGACCCAAGGTCCGCTGGCTGCTCGACAACGTCGAGGGGCTGCGCGAGCGCGCCGAGAGCGGCGACATCCTGTTCGGCACCATGGACTCCTGGGTCATCTGGAACCTGACCGGCGGCACCGACGGCGGGGTGCACGTCACCGACGTCACCAACGCCTCGCGCACCCTCCTGATGAACCTGCACACCATGGCGTGGGACGACAAGATCCTCACGTCCATCGACATCCCGGCCGCGGTGCTCCCCGAGATCCGCTCCTCCGCCGAGGTGTACGGCCACGCCAAGGGCGGCATCCTCGACGGCATCCCGGTCGCCTCCGCCCTCGGCGACCAGCAGGCGGCGCTGTTCGGCCAGACGTGCTTCGCCGAGGGCGAGGCCAAGTCCACGTACGGCACCGGCACCTTCATGCTGATGAACACCGGCGGAACCCCGGTGAACTCGTACAACGGGCTGCTCACCACCGTCGGCTACCAGATCGGCGACAAGCCCCCGGTGTACGCGCTGGAGGGCTCCATCGCGGTCACCGGTTCGCTGGTGCAGTGGATGCGCGACCAGATGGGCCTGATCAAGTCGGCCGCCGAGATCGAGACGCTCGCCTCCTCGGTCGAGGACAACGGCGGCGCGTACTTCGTGCCCGCCTTCTCCGGCCTGTTCGCCCCCTACTGGCGTCCCGACGCCCGGGGCGTGATCACCGGCCTCACCCGCTACGTCACCAAGGCGCACATCGCCCGTGCCGTCCTGGAGGCCACCGCCTGGCAGACCCGCGAGATCAGCGACGCCATGACGAAGGACTCCGGCGTCGAGCTGACCGCGCTCAAGGTCGACGGCGGCATGACGTCCAACAACCTGCTGATGCAGACGCTCGCCGACTTCCTGGACGCGCCGGTGGTGCGCCCCATGGTCGCCGAGACCACCTGCCTCGGCGCCGCCTACGCCGCCGGTCTCGCCGTCGGCTTCTGGCCGGACACCGACGCGCTGCGCGCCAACTGGCGCCGGGCCGCCGAGTGGACACCCCGCATGGACGCGGACACCCGTGCCCGCGAGTACAAGAGCTGGCTCAAGGCCGTCGAACGGACCATGGGCTGGATCGAGGACGAAGAAAGCTGACGAGGAGCATCACCATGACCACCCTGCAGAGCGTTCCCGCCCTCGGAACGCACCCGGCCTCCGGCTCGCTGCCGAGCCGCGCCGAGACCCGGGAGCAGCTGTCCCGGGCCACGTACGACCTCCTGGTCATCGGCGGCGGCATCCTGGGCATCTCCACCGCCTGGCATGCCGCGCAGTCCGGGCTGCGGGTGGCCCTGGTGGACGCCGGTGACTTCGCCGGCGCCACCTCCTCCGCCTCCTCCAAGCTCCTCCACGGCGGGCTGCGCTACCTCCAGACCGGCGCGGTCAAGCTGGTCGCGGAGAACCACTTCGAGCGTCGCGCGGTCTCCCGCGAGGTGGCCCCGCACCTGGCCAACCCGCTCACCTTCTACCTGCCCGTCTACAAGGGCGGCCCGCACGGCGCGGCCAAGCTCGGCGCGGGCGTCTTCGCCTACTCCGCGCTCTCCGCGTTCGGCGACGGCGTCGGCCATGTGATCAGCCCGGCCAAGGCGCAGCGCGACGTCCCCGAGCTGCGCACCGACCAGCTGAAGGCCGTCGCGGTCTACGGCGACGACCAGATGAACGACGCCCGTATGGCCCTGATGACGGTCCGCGCCGCCGTCGAGGCGGGCGCGGTCGTCCTGAACCACGCGGCCGTCACGGGCCTGCGCTTCACCCGGGGCCGGGTCACCGGCGCCGACCTGAAGGACAGCGCGGACGGCACCGAGTTCGGCGTCACCGCCCGGCTCGTGCTGAACGCCACCGGCCCCTGGGTCGACCACCTGCGGAAGATGGAGGACCCGAACGCGGCCCCCTCCATCCGGCTGTCCAAGGGCGCGCACCTGGTTCTCAAGCGGACCCGGCCGTGGCGGGCGGCGCTGGCCACCCCGATCGACAAGTACCGGATCACGTTCGCTCTGCCGTGGGAGGACATGCTGCTCCTCGGCACGACGGACGAGGAGTACGAAGGCGACCCGGCCGATGTCGCGGTGACCGAGGCGGACACCGCGCAGATCCTCGACGAGGCGGCGTTCTCGATCAAGGACCAGCAGCTGTCGCGCGATCTGATCACGTACTCCTTCGCGGGGCTGCGGGTGCTGCCCGGCGGTCCCGGCGACACCTCCAAGGCCAAGCGCGAGACGGTCGTCACGGAGGGCCGCGGCGGGATGCTGTCGGTCGCCGGCGGCAAGTGGACGACGTTCCGCCACATCGGCCGCACCGTGATGAACAAGCTGGCCGCCCTGCCGGGGCACCCGCTGGCCGAGGACATGGAGCCGATGAACCGGCTGCCGAGGAAGCTGCCGCTGCCCGGTATCGCCAACCCGAACGCGGTAGCGCACCGGCTGCTGATCGACGGCCCCGCCCCCGGCCCCCGGATGGCGCCGGACACCGCCCGGCACCTGGCCACACACTACGGATCGCTCGCCTTCGACATCGCCCGCCTGGCCAACGAGAGCCCGGAACTGGCCGAGCGCGTCCACCCGGACGCCCCGGAGATCTGGGCCCAGGTCGCCTATGCCCGGGACCACGAGTGGGCCGAGACGGCGGACGACGTGCTGCGCCGCCGGACCACGCTGACGATCCGGGGCCTGGCGACGGACGACGTCCGCGCCGGCGTCGAGAAGCTGCTGGCCGAGAAGGACTGACCCACCCGCGGTCGCGGGGACGGGGGCGGCTTCCCACGGAGCCGCCCCCGTCGGCGTGCGCGAACGCCCCGGCGCACGCGCCACACTCCCGCCATACGTTCGCAACGTGCCCCGGGGAAAGTGGAGTTCATGAGATTCTCCGTGCTCTCCCTGATCGGCCACGAACCGCACCCGCTCACCGGCGAACTCCTCCCGGCCGCCGACCGGTTCGAGGAAGTGATCGACACGGCCGCGGTGGCGGAGCGGCTCGGCTTCGACGCGTACTCGGTGGGCGAACGGCACGCCGGGGCCTTCCTCTCCTCCAGTCCGAACGTGGTGCTGGGCGCGATCGCGGCCCGTACGAGCACCATCCGGCTGCTCACCGGGGTGACCGTCGTCGCGATCCTCGACCCGGTCCGGGTGGCGGAGGACTTCGCGACCCTCGACCAGATATCCCGGGGTCGGGTCGAACTGGTCGTCGGCAAGGGCGCGGAGGCGGGCCACTTCGACCTGTTCGGGCTCGACGAGGCACGGCAGTGGGACCTTCAGAAGGAGAAGTACGAGCTGCTGCGGCGGCTGTGGAGCGAGGAGGGCGTCGACTGGGAGGGCGAGTTCCGGCCGCCCCTGAAGAACGTGACGACGGTGCCGCGCCCGTACGCGGGCGTGCCGCGCGTGTGGCACGGCTCGGCGACCAGCCTCAACTCCCCCGAGCTGGCGGCCAAACACGGCGACCCGCTGTTCACCGCGAACGCCATCCAGCCGCGCGAGGCGTACGCCAGGCTCATCGCCCACTACCGGGAGCGGTTCGAGGCGTACGGGCATGATCCGGCGGATGCCGAGGTGGCGGCGGGATCGGGCGGACTCCTCATCGCCGACAGCTCGCAGGCGGCCGTGGAGCGGTACAAGGACCTGTACGAGGCGCGGGTGCGGCAGACCTTCAAGCCGCATCTGGAGGGCAGGGCCGGCTACAACACACCGTTCCGCACGATCGAGGAGGCGATCGAGGGCGGCCCGCAGCTGATCGGCAGCCCGCAGCAGATCATCGACAAGATCCTCGGCTGGCACGAGGTCTACCGCCACGATCTCCAGTCGATCACCGTGGACGGCTTCGGGCTGGAGAGGCCGGAGCAGTTGGAGACGCTCCAGCGGTTCGCGCAGGAGATCGCCCCGGTGGTGCGGCGGGAGGCGCCGTCCTCGCCCCGGCGCTGACACGGAGCCGGCTCGCCGCGGTACCGACGTGGAGCCGGCCGGCCCCCGCGACGCGGGGGCCATGATGCACTGATCCGCCCGCTGATCCACTCCCGGTGGCAGGGTTCACCCGGCCGTGCGAGAGGGCTGCGGGGTGGAGGCCCGGAAGCCGTAAGGTTGCTCCGTACGTATGGAGACATCGGAAGGAGGCCCGGGTGATCGAGCTCGAGTCGGTGCCCGAGCTGATCGACCCGGTCATGGTGGCCGCGTTCGAAGGCTGGAACGACGCCGGGGACGCCGCCTCCACAGCGGTCGGTCATCTGGACCGGGAGTGGAAGGGCGAGGTGTTCGCGGCGCTGGACGCCGAGGACTACTACGACTTCCAGGTCAACCGGCCCACGGTGTGGCTGGACGGCGGTACGCGGAAGATCACCTGGCCGACGACGCGGCTGTCCGTGGTGCGTGTGGGCGGGGAGAAGCCCCGGGACCTGGTCCTGGTACGCGGCATCGAACCGTCGATGCGCTGGCGGTCCTTCTGCAACGAGATCCTCGGCTTCGCCCATGAGCTGGGCGTCGAAATGGTCGTCATCCTGGGCGCGTTGCTCGGCGACACCCCGCACACCCGGCCGGTGCCGGTGAGCGGGGTCACCTCGGACCCGGACCTGGCACGGACGATGGACCTGGAGGAGACGCGGTACGAGGGTCCCACGGGCATCGTCGGGGTCCTTCAGGAGGCGTGCACGCACGCCGGGGTGCCCGCGGTCAGCCTGTGGGCGGCGGTTCCGCACTATGTGTCGCAGCCGCCGAACCCGAAGGCGACGCTGGCCCTGCTGAACCGTCTTGAGGACCTGATCGGGCTGCGCATCCCGCTGGGCGAGCTGCCCGAGGACGCACGGGCCTGGCAGCTCGGTGTGGACCAGCTGGCCGCGGAGGACAGCGAGGTCGCCGAGTACGTGCAGACGCTGGAGGAGGCGCGGGACACCGCGGAGCTCCCCGAGGCGTCCGGCGAGGCCATCGCCCGGGAGTTCGAGCGCTATCTGCGACGGCGGGACGGCGGTCCCGGACAGGGGCCGGGCGGCCATGCGACGGAGACCGGGGACGTGCCGTATCTGCGCGATTCCTCCAGCGGCCGCACCCGCCCGCCGAAGCCGCCGCGTCCGGAGACGGGGCGGGGGAAAGCCTCCGGCGACAAGGGTGCCCAGGGGCCTGACGACGCGCCGGGGGACGACTCCGGTGAAGGTTCCGGGAGCGCTCCCGACCAGGACTGACCGCACGGCGGTGGCGAACCGCGGAGCGCCGCACGGGAGAGGATCCCGTGCGGCGCTCCTGTTCGTGGGTCCGGGTGCGGCTCAGGCGCGGTGGAACTTCGCCGCGGCCCAGTCGCCGTGGTCCCCGGTCCTGGACCCGTTGGTGTCGGTGACCTTCAGGCGCACCTGCCGTACGCCGTCGAGCCTCACGTCCACCGGCAGGGTCGCCGATGCCCCGGTCAGCTTCGGCGAGGTCCACAGCACCTTGCCGTCGCCCTCCACGGAGAACGCGACTTCCCCGTAGCCGTTGATCTCGTCGTCGATCCCGACGTCGGCGGTGAACGCGGTGCACCGGCCCCCGAGGTGGACGGCGATGCCGGAGTCGGCGTGGGCCCCGCCGGGCCCCGCGAGCAGCCCGAGCAGCCCGAGCAGCCCGAGCAGCGCAGCGACTACCACCACTCTCATGCGCGTTGATGTTTGCATAGCGAGCTTTTAGCGCAACTTCAAGCACCTGGCCATGAACAAAAAGGAACCGGCCCCGAACTTCGTGGAGAAGTCCGGGACCGGGTCCGGTTGATCGGATCGGGCGGCGGGAGCCGCGCTCGGTCCTACAGCGCGACCCCCAGCAGGGCGTCGACCGTACGGGAGACGACGCCGGGCGCGCCCTCGTCCGTGCCGCCCTCCGCGTCCTGGAGCGCGGCCCAGCGGTCCACCGCGGCGAGCGCCGAAGGGCTGTCCAGGTCGTCCGCGAGGGCCTCGCGGACCTCCTCGACCAGCGCGTCGGCCGACGGCCCGTCGGGGCGCGAGACGGCGGCCCGCCAGCGTCCGAGGCGCTCGACAGCGTCGGCCAGCACCTGGTCGGTCCACTCCCAGTCGGAGCGGTAGTGGCGGGAGAGCAGGGCGAGGCGGAGGGCCGCCGGGTCCACGCCGTCGCGGCGCAGCGTCGAGACGAAGACCAGGTTGCCGCGCGACTTGGACATCTTCTCGCCGTCCAGGCCGACCATTCCGGCGTGGACGTACGCCTTGGCGAACGGGTGCTCGCCGGTCAGCGCCTGGGCGTGGGAGGCCCCCATCTCGTGGTGCGGGAAGGCGAGGTCGGAGCCGCCGCCCTGGATGTCGAAGCCCATGCCGAGGTGGTCGAGCGCGATGGCTACGCACTCGATGTGCCAGCCCGGGCGGCCTTCGCCCAGGGAGGCCCCGCCCCAGCTCGGCTCGCCCGGGCGGGCGGCCATCCAGAGCATCGGGTCGAGGGGGTTCTTCTTGCCGGGGCGCTCCGGGTCGCCGCCGCGCTCGGCGGAGAGCAGGCGCATCGCCTCGGCGTCGAGGCCGGAGACCTCGCCGAAGTGCGGGTCGGCGTCGACGGAGAAGTAGACGTCGCCGTCCAGTTCGTAGGCGGCGCCCGCGTCCCGGAGGCGTTCGACGAGGGGCACGATGCCCGGTATCGCCTCGACGGCTCCGATGTAGTGCTGCGGGGGCAGCATCCGCAGGGCGGTCATGTCCTCGCGGAAGAGCGCCGTCTCGCGCTCCGCGAGCTCAATCCAGTCCTGGCCGTCGCGCACGGCCCGCTCCAGCAGCGGATCGTCCACGTCGGTCACGTTCTGGACATAGTGAACCTGCCGCTTGTTGTCGAGCCACACGCGCTGAACGAGGTCGAACGCGTTGTAGGTCGCCGCATGACCCATATGGGTCGCGTCGTACGGCGTGATGCCGCAGACATAGATGCGGGCGACGGGACCGGGGTCAAGGGTGATCCGTCCGCCGGTCGCGGTGTCGTGGATCCGAAGGTCGCGGCCCTTGCCAGGCAGGGCGGGGACCTCAGAAGCGGGCCAGGCATGCATGTCATGAGCCTAACCGGACGATGCTTCCGGATACGAACCGGCTCCGGAAACCTGTCCGAAGAGGCCCTCTTGCGTGAAACACCTGGCAGGCGGTAAGGCCCGGCCCTGTCGCGAGGGGCTTCTACACCGGCGGCCAGGGAATGGGCGGCCACTGACCGCTCGGCTGCGGGTGCACGGCGCTCTTGACCAGCCCGGCGACCCGCTCCCGCAGGGCCTCCAGTTCGGCCGGTGTGATGAGTTCGGCCATCCGGGTGGCGAGGACGGTCCCCGGCGCCAGCTCACCGGCCAGCCGGCCCAGCACCGCCAGCGCCTCCTCGGTCAGCGGCTCGCCCGCCCAGCCCCAGAGCAGGGTCCGCAGTTTGTCCTGCGCGTTGAAGGTGACACCGTGGTCGATGCCGAAGAGCTGTCCGCCGGGGGCCGGCAGCAGGTGTCCGCCCTTGCGGTCACCGTTGTTGATCACCGCGTCCAGCACGGCGAGCCGCTGGAGCCGGACGTCGTCGGCGTGCACCAGCAGCGCGGTCTTCCCCTCCCCCACGTCCGCGAAGCCCACGGCCTTCCAGCCGTCACCGGGCTCCTCGCCCTCGACGAGCGCCAGCAGCGAGGGCGCGTCCTCATCGGCTGCGGGGCCATCGATCCAGAGCTGGCACATGCCCTGCCCGTACGGCCCCTCCCGCAGCACGGTCGGCGGCACGAGGTCCCAGCCGGTCGCCCGGGAGATCTCGTACGCGGCGACCTCCCGCTGGGCGAGGGTCCCGTCGGGGAAGTCCCACAGCGGCTGCTCCCCCGCGACCGGCTTGTAGGCGCAGGCGCGCTCCTCGCCCTCGTACGCCACCGTGCAGTGCAGCACCGCGTTGGACGCCCCGCCGACCTGCCCGAGGACGGTGATCACGCCCTCGGTGAGCAGGGTGAGCAGGTCGGTGTCCGTCAGGCTCCGCGACGGTATCCGTTCTGGCGCGGGCATACGTGTCCTTCCGGATCAAGTGGCAAGCTGCACAACGGACACGGTGGGCGGCCGGCGTTGACGACGTCCAGGGCCCGCTTGGCGAAGGCGCGGGCCTGGGCGCCGCTGAGCCGGACCCGGAGCATCGGCGGGCCGTTCTCCTCGTCCTGGAGGAGCTTCTCCTCGGCCTCCGCGAGGTCGTCCTCGGAGCCGGCGTCGAGTTCGACGAGGGCCTGCGCCTCGACGATCATGCGCTGTTCCTCGCCGTCCCAGGCCAGGGCCATGGTGCCGACCCGGAACTCCTCCTCGACGGGAACGTCGAGCGGCGCGGTGTCGGAGACGGCGGCGGGGGCCACCGCGGGCACCGGGGAGTTGCCCCCGGTGCGGCGTACGACCTCGTCGAGCAGTTCGTCGATCCGCTCGGCGAGAGCGGCGACCTGGGCCTTCTCCAGGGCGACGCTGGTGACCCGGCCCTGGGTGGACGCCTGCAGGAAAAACGTACGGCGGCCAGGCAACCCGACCGTACCGGCCACGAATCGGTCCGGTGGGTCGTAGAGGAACACCTGACGGGACACGTCCTGCTCCCTAGAGCTTCGATGGTGGTTGGGCGGCGCTACGGCGCGTCCACCCTACTGCCCGGAGCGATCACGGCGCGCCCGCACCACCCCCGACCGTCGCCTCCGCCGAGCCGTCGTCCGGGGCGGACACGGCGGCGTCCGCCCCGACGGGGTGTTCACGGGGGGCCAGGGAGGAGAGGTCACCGGTGTCGCCGAGCCTCAGGATGAAGGGGCGCAGCCGGGTGTAGCGGATCGCGGTGACCGAACAGGGGTCGACGTGGACGCGCTGGAAGAGGTCCAGATGCATGCCCAGGGCGTCGGCGACGAGGGACTTGATGACGTCGCCGTGCGAGCACATGACGTAGGTGGCGTCCGCACCGTGCTCCGCCTCGACCCGTTCGTTCCAGTCGCGTACGGCGTCGACGGCGCGGGCCTGCATCGCGCGCATCGACTCACCGCCCGGGAAGACCGCCGCGGAGGGGTGCTGTTGGACGACGGACATCAGCGGCTCATCGGCGAGTTCGGCCAGCTTCCGTCCCGACCAGTGGCCGTAGTCGCACTCGCTGATGCGGTCATCGGTGTGCAGGGGCAGGTCGGGGCAGGCGTCGAGGAGCGGCTGGAGTGTCTGCCGGCAGCGCTCCAGCGGGCTGCTGACGGCGAGGACCGGGGCCGCGGCGGAGAGTCGCGCGGGGAGGGCCGCGGCCTGTTCGGCGCCGCGTTCGTCGAGGGAGACGCCGGGGGTGCGGCCCGCGAGCACTCCGGCGGTGTTGGCGGTGGAGCGTCCGTGGCGTACGAGGATCAGCGTGGGCATACTCGCCAGCCTAGAGGGACGGCGAAGGTGCGCGGGAGCCTGTCACAGGGAAGAATGCCCGCCGTGATCGTGGACTGTGCCATCTACCGGGACGGGCGCCGCACCGAACGGCCCGACGACTTCTCCGATGCCCTGGACGAGGCGCGGGCCTCACGGGAGGCGTTCCTGTGGATCGGGCTGCATGAGCCGACGGAGGAGGAGTTCGACCTCGTACGGGACGAGTTCGGGCTGCACCCGCTGGCCGTGGAGGACGCGCTGCGGGCACATCAGCGGCCCAAGCTCGAGGTGTACGACGACTCCCTGTTCGCGGTCCTCAAGCCGATCGTCTACGAACCCGAGGGCGACACGGTCAGCGCCGACGAGCTGATGGTCTTCATAGGTGACTCGTTCGTGGTGACGGTCCGGCACGGCGAGGGCGCCCCGCTGGCGGCCGTGCGCCGCCGGCTGGAAGCCGAGCCCAAGGTGCTGAAGCACGGCCCGACGGCGGTGCTGTACGCGGTCAGCGACGCCGTCGTGGACCACTACCTGGACGTGTCCGGTGAGCTTCAGCTCGACCTGGACGAGCTGGAGGAGCAGGTGTTCGCCCCGAGCGGCGGCGACTCGAAGAACACCGCGGCCCGGATCTACACCTTCAAGCGGCAGGTGCTGGAGTTCCGCCGGGCGGCCGGACCGCTGACCGCTCCGATGGCCCGGCTCGCGGGAGCGGGCGTGCCGTTCGTCCACGAGCACGCGCAGCCGTTCTTCCGGGACGTGGCCGACCATCTGACGCGCGCCAACGAGCAGGCGGAGGGGCTGGACCGACTACTTTCGGACATTCTGTCGGCCCATCTGGCCCAGATGGGCGTGCGGCAGAACGACGACATGCGCAAGATCTCCGCCTGGGCGGCCATGGCCGCCGTCCCCACGATGGTGGCGGGCGTCTACGGCATGAACTTTCGACCACATGCCGGAGCTGCACTGGGTGTGGACCTACCCGGCGGTGGTCGCGTCGATGGGCTGCGCCGTCTTCGGTCTCCACCGGCTGTTCAAGCGGCGCGGCTGGCTCTGAGCGCCCGGTGACCGCGGGCCGTGCGCGCTCAGGCGTACTCACGTTCCGGTGCGGCGGAGCTGCCCAACGCGTCGCGCCGCCGCGGCGTCTTAAGGCTCACCATGCGCCGCCAGCCGACGAGGCGCTCGTACGCGTACACCGCGTGGATGCCCGCGGCGAGGACGGCCGCCTTGGGCCGCGACCAGCCGAGCACCCGGCCCATGGCGGCCATCACGGCGAGGCTGACGTCGCGGTAGACGCGGATCTCGGCCAGGGCGCACTCGCGCATGATCCGCTGGATGGTCCGGCCGTGCCCGGCGCGGGCGAGTGCGAGCAGCTCCTCGTGGCAGTAGGCGAGGTGGTTGTCCTCGTCGTGGGAGATCATCTTCACCGCGCGGCCGATGTCGGGGTGGTCGGCGAAGTACCGGCGCAGCAGGCGCATCTGCTCGGAGGCGCGCTGCTCGGTGACGCGGCTGTGGGCCAGATAGGTGATGATGTCGCGCTCGGTGAGCCGCTCCTCGCCGCGCAGCCGGGAGTGTGCGAGGCCGATGCCCTGCTGTTCCAGGAGCATCGTGTAGTCGGTCTCCGGCGGGACCTCGACGGGCGGCAGTCCGCGCTTCTTCAGGAGCGCGTTGAAGATCCTGCCGTGCTTGTCCTCGTCGGCGCCGTGCCGGACGATCCTGGGGGCCAGATCGCGGCAGCCCTCCGGGACGAGGGCGGCGATACGGGCGTTCTCCCAGCCGCCCTGGGCTTCGCCGCTCGCGGCGATGGAACAGAAGAGCCGGTAGGACTCGTCGTTGTCCAGGATCTCCTGGAACAGGGTCTGCGCTGAGAGCATTCCGGCTACCTCCGTACCCGTCGCCCGCGGAGCCGAAGTCCGCGGAGTAGTCCGCAGGGAGAGTCAAAGGCCCGGCGGGGCGGTCGGCAACCCGGAGCGGTCACGGCCGGCGCACGGCGGCGCGACGTAACCCCGGGGGCGCGGCGCGTTGTTCCCGGTGACGGCCGTGGCGGGGAGGACCCCCGAGCCCCCACCACGGCCGTAGTGCTGTCCCGGGACCCGTCAGGCGAGTCCGGAGCGCTCCAGGGCGTCCGTGCCGGCGCGCAGGGCGGTGAGCCGCTCCTCCAGCGTGAAACCGGCCGGGGCGAGGTTGAGTGTGGTGACCCCGGCGGCGGCGTAGGCCTGCATCCGCTCGGCGATCCGCTCGACGGGACCGAGCAGCGCGGTCTGGTCGATCAGCTGGTGCGGCACGGCGGCGGCCGCCCCCGCCCTGTCCCCGCCGAGGTACTTGTCCTGGATCTCGGCGGCCTCCTTCCCGTATCCCATGCGCTGGGCGAGTTGGTTGTAGAAGTTCTGCTCACGGCTGCCCATGCCGCCGACGTACAGCGCGGTGTACGGGCGGAACATATCGGCGAGACCGGTCACGTCGTCGCCGACGGCGAGCGGCAGGGTCGGGCTGACGTCGAAGCCCTCCATCGTCTTCCCGGCCTTCTCCCGGCCCGCGCGCAGCGGCTGGATCGCGGTCTCCTCCAGGTGCTCGGCGGAGGGGAAGATCAGCAGGGCGCCATCGGCGATCTCGCCGGTCTGTTCCAGGTTCTTGGGGCCGATCGCGGCGATGTAGAGCGGGATGTGCTCGCGCTGGGGGTGCACGGTGAGCTTGATCGGCTTGCCCGGACCGCCGGGGAGCGGCAGCGTCCAGTGCGCTCCCTCGTACGACACGCGCTCGCGGGTCATCGCCTTGCGGACGATCTCCACGTACTCCCGAGTGCGGGCCAGCGGCTTGTCGAACTTCACGCCGTACCAGCCCTCGGAGACCTGCGGGCCCGAGACCCCGAGGCCGAGCCGGAAGCGGCCGCCGGACAGCGAGTCGAGGGTGGCGGCGGTCATCGCCGTCATGGTGGGCTGGCGGGCCGGGATCTGCATGATCGCGGAGCCGACGTCGATCGACTCGGTCCGGGCAGCGACCCAGGTCAGCACGGTCGGGGCGTCGGAACCGTAGGCCTCGGCCGCCCAGCAGACGTCGTAGCCGAGCCGGTCGGCCTCCTGCGCGACGGCGAGGTTGTCGCCGTCCATGCCGGCGCCCCAGTAACCCAGATTGATGCCGAGCCGCATAGCCGCTCCCCTTACTGATCAGTAACGTCTCTTTCTCCGGACTCTAGCGCGGGTGTCGGGGATCCGGCAGGCCCGGCGGACCCCCGGTTGTCCACAGGCCTCCACCCGGTGGGGCCATGGCCAGTAATCTCAGCGCCCATGGAGCAGAGGCATCTCGGCCGTACCGGCCTTCGCGTGTCCCGGATCGGGCTCGGCACCCTCACCTGGGGCCGGGACACGGACGAGCACGACGCCGCCGACCAGCTCAAGACCTTCTGGGACGCGGGCGGCACCCTGGTGGACACCGCCGATGTGTACGGCGGCGGCGAGGCCGAATATCTGCTCGGGCGGCTCGTGGGGAGCCTGGTCCCCCGTCAGGATCTGGTCCTCGCCACGAAGGCGGGCAACGTCCCGGACCCCTGTCGCCGCTTCGACGGTTCGCGCGGGCACCTCCTGGCCGCTCTGGACGCGTCCCTGGAACGGCTCGGCACGGATTACGTGGACCTGTGGCAGGTCCACGCCTTCGACCCGTCGACCCCGTTGGAGGAGACCCTCCAGGCGGTGGACCTCGCCGTGTCCTCCGGCCGCGTCCGCTACGCGGGCGTCTCGAACTTCTGCGGCTGGCAGCTGGCGAAGGCCGCCACCTGGCAGCTCGCCGCGCCCGGGGTGCGCACCCGGCTGGCCAGTACGCAGATGGAGTACTCGCTGCTCCAGCGGGGCATCGAGCGCGAGGTGCTGCCCGCCGCGCTGGACCTCGGGATCGGGCTGCTGCCGTCCTCGCCGCTGGGGCGCGGCGTGCTCACCGGCAAGTACCGCCGGGGCACCCCGTCCGGCTCCCGGGGCGCGTCGATACGGCTCGCCCCGTTCGTCGAGCCGTATCTCGACGACGCGGCGGCCCGCATCACCGACGCGGTGGCGACGGCGGCGGACGGACTGGCGACGAGCCCGCTCCAGGTGGCACTCGCCTGGATCCGGGACCGGCCCGGGGTGGCCGCGCCGATCGTCGGTGCGCGCAACGCCGGGCAGCTCACGGAGGCTTTGTCAGTAGAGGCGCTTAGTCTTCCCTACGAGATCTGCCAGGCGCTCGACGATGTGTCGGCGCCCGTGCACCGCTATCCCGACCAGGACTGGAGCACGCTGTGACTGCGCTTCCCGGGGAGACCCCCGGCACCGTCGGCACGGACACACCACAGGACACCGTGTCCCCGCCGGAGGCCGGTGCCCAAGGCCCCGAGCACGCCGAAGCGCCCGATGCGCCCGATGCGCCTGACGCGTCCGATGAGTCCGAAGGCAGCGAGCCCTCGGGCACTCCGGCGGACGGTGAGGACGACGCGAGGGGCGACGCGGAGGACGGGAAGGCCGGGGAGACCGAAGCGACCGCTGACGCCGCGCCCGCCGAAGCCGCGCCCGCCGCCGAGCTCTCGGAGGCGCAGGCCGAGCTGGCCGCCCAGCGCGAGCTGCGGAAGCGAATCGACAAGCGCAAGGCGGAGAAGGACGCGCCCATCGCCGCCGGTACGGGTCTGAGCGGCACGGCCGCCGATCTGCTCGCGGCCGTCCGCGCCGTGGAGAGCGGCGAGGAGGCGGGCACCGCGTTCTTCGACCGGCCCGCCACCGCCCCGGCCCCCCCTCGTCCCGCCCCGGCCGGGGCACAGCCGCCCCGGCCGCCCGCGCCCCGGGCCGACCCCGCGGCACAAACCGCCACGCCGGAGGCCCTGGACTCGGTGCTCACGGTGCTCACGGAGGGCGGGGCCCCCGAGGCCCTGGCCCGCCCGGCCGTCGGCGCGCTCGGCGAGCAGGCGGCCGAGCTGCTGCGCACCGACCCCTGGCAGCTGCTGGCCGTGCCCGGCGTGCGGCCGGAACAGGCCGACGGCTTCGCACGGGCCCTGCTGGGCGCCGACTGCGGACCGGACGACGGCCGCAGGACGGCGGCCCTGATCGGCCGGCTGCTGGAGCGCGCCGCGCTCCAGGGCCACACCGCGCTGGACGCGCAGGCCGTGCGGGAGGCGCTCGCCGAGCATGCGGTAGGCGATCCGGACGCGGCGGTGCGGGACGCCGTCGAGGAAGGCGTCGCCCTGCTCTTCGGGGAGGGCGAGGAGCAGGAGCCGGAGGACACCGAGGCGGAGGCCGGGGAAGCGGGCCTCGCGGAGGACGCCGGCGCGGCCCGGGAGCCGGTCCAGGTGCTGCTGGGCCTGGACCGCTACGCGCTGGCCGAGGAGAGTCTCGCCGACGGCCTGGCACGGCTGGTCAACGCCTGTGAGAAGGCCGCCGACTGGGCGGCGGCGGCCGCCGCCGCCCCGAGCCCGTCGGCCGCCGAGCTGATCCGTACGGCGGCCGTCGCCGGGCTGGTCGCGCACAGCGGCGGCGAGGCGGCCCGGGCCGAGCCCGCGGCGCTGATCGCGGCGGCGCGCGGCCTGGGGCTGCGGGCCCTGGGCGCCACCCACAGCGAGGACGGCCGCCGACGGCTCGCGGCGGCCACCGGTGATCCGGACACGGCGGTCACGCTGGCCGGCCTGCTGTCCGGTGCGCAGGGCCCCGGCCGGGACGAGGACGGGGCGTTCGCCCTGGACCTGCTGGTCGTGCTGGACGCCCCGCAGCTGGACGTGGAGGGCGCGGCGGTCCTGGTCGAGGCGCTGGCCGACGGCGCCCGGCTGGTGCTGAGCGGCGACCCGGGCGTGCTGGGCTCCGCGGGCGCCGGGCGGGTGTTCGCCGATGTGCTGGCCTCCCACTCCTGCCCGCAGGTCGTCTCCCGCACCCCGGACCCCGGACCGATCGGCGAGCTGGTCTCCGGTATCGGCATCGGCGAGCTGAACCAGGTCGACGCCCCGGGCAAGGAGGTGGTGATCGTCCCGGTCCGCGACGCGGGCGAGGCCGTCCACCGCACCGTGCAGCTGGTCGCGGATTCAGTACCCCGGGCGTTCGGCATCCCCGCCGAGGAGACCCAGGTGATCACCGTGGGCCATGGTGGGGCCGCCGGGACCAGGGCACTGAACGAGGCACTGAAGCAGCGGCTCAACCCGGGCCCCGGCCGGTTCGGCGGTTTCGACCCGGGCGACCGCGTGGTCCATGTGCCCGCGCCCGGCCGGACGGTGCCCGGGGTCGTGCGCTCGGCCGACGCCGAGGGGCTGCGGCTGGACTGTGGGGGCGTCCCCGTCCTCGTACCGCAGGAGCGGGTGGAGTCGTCGGTGCGGCACGGCTGGGCCCTCAGCGCCCATCAGGCGGCCGGAATGCGCTGGCCCGCCGCGGTCGTGGTGCTGCCTGGCGACGCCGTGCAGGGGCTGAGCAGGCCGTGGGTGTACACCGCGTTCGGCCGGGGCGAGCGGCATCTGTCCGTGGTGCACGGGGTGGACCAGGCGCTCCCGCACGCGGTGGCGCAGGTTCCGGCCCAGGAGCGGACGACACGGCTGCGCCCGTTGCTGGAGGCTCTCCCGACGCCCGACGCGTCGTCCTGAGCGGTTGAACTGATCCGGACAGCGGTGGGGCCCCGGTGCGCCGGAACTCAAGGTGCGCCGGGGCCCCACCGTCACGTCCGGTGCGGGAGGGAGGAGAGGGGTCAGAGGCCGCCCGCCAAGGGCCCGGCGAAGTCCTCGTCCGACTCGTCCTCCTCGTCGAATACCGCGCTGACGTCGAAGCGGCAGACCACCAGTTCGGGGTCGGCGTCCTCGAACGGGGCGCCGAGCCACTCCCCCGGCTCCGGCGGCGCCTCCCCGGCCGAGACCCAGAGCGTGGAGTCGCCCTCCTCCAGGCCGAATTCCTTGTGCCGGGAGGCGATCTCGTCCGGTTCGTACTCACCAAAGAGCACGCCGAGCGCGGCGTGGACGCTGGTGCCGACCACCGGGGCCGTGTCCGCTCCACCGCCCGGACCCGTGTCGAGGTCGGCGAGGCGCTGAGCCTGTGCGAGCAGGCGCGGAGGCTCCGCGACCACGTAGTCGCGCCGGATCAGGACGCTGAGCGCGCTGGGCTCGGCGGGCCCGGCGTAGGGAGGCAGCGAGTCGTCAGCGCCGGGGATCTCGAAGGGGGTGACTTCGTCGTAGCGCTCGTAGAGAAGTTCGTCGTAGACCTCGGCGGCAGCGGCAAGGCCGTTGAACGCGTCGTAGACGGCGGGGTCGTCGTCCCCGGTACGGCGTTCGACCGCGTCGAGGTGGCGGTCGATCGCGGCTTTGACCGCCTCGGCGGCGGCACGTACCTCGGCAGCGGTGGGCTGCGCAGCATCAGACATAGTGCAGACGCTATCCGTACCGGGCCTCTGCCCGCACAATAGATGCGATGCCGGAATACGAATTCGTCGACGTGTACGTGCCGCGCGGGGTCTCCCGCAAGGAAGCGGCCCGACTCCTGACCGACCACGCCGAGTACGGACACTGGGAACTGGACCGCCTGACGCTGCGCAGGGACGGCAGCCGCAGGGTGCGGATGCGCAGACGGATCATCCGTCAGCTACGGGCCACCTGGTGACATGGAGCGGGCCCTGCCGTCGCGGGGCCCGCTCCCCTGTCCGGGCTGTGCGGAGCTGTGCGCGCCCGGATCAGGCGGCGCTGCGCGAGCGGCGGTAGAGGACCGATCCCGCACCGGCGAGCAGCAGTCCGGCACTGGCCGGGATGAGCAGTTCGAGCCCGCCCCCACCGGTCTGCGCGAGCTGCTCATCGGGGAAGTGCTGGGGCTCGGGAGCATTCGGCTCGGGCGGCTGGTTGGCCGGCGGGACGACCGGCTGCTCCGGCGTGACCGGGGGCTTCTCCGGCTGCTCGGGCGGCGGGGGCGGAACCTCGGCGTCGTTGGAGCAGCTGTTGCCGAAGACGGGGTTCAGCAGGCCGCCGATGGTGACGCTGTTCCCGCAGAGGTTCACGGGGGTGTCGATCGGCGCCTGGACCGAGTTGCCGGAGAGGATGCCGGGCGAGCCCTGGGCGATCCCTTCGGCCGCGGCGCCGCCACCCGGGGCCCGGTGACGGCCGGTGCCGGGCTCGGAGTGCCGGTCCGACGCGTCCGCGTGCCCGCCGGAGGCGGTGGTGTCGCCGGCCTGGGCGCCGTTTCCGGAGCCGCCCGGGACCGGGCGGCTCCGGGGAGCTGCCGAGCGGTCCCCGGAGCGGTCGGATGCTGCTGCTGATCCGTTTCCGCAGTCGTTGCCGAAGACGGGGTTCAGCAGGCCGCCGGCGCTGATGGAGTTGCCGCAGACGTTGACCGGGATGTCGATCGGGACCTGGACCGAGTTGCCGGACAGCACGCCCGGCGAGCCGGCGGCGGTGCCGGCCGCCCCGGAGTCGGCGTGAGCGTATCCGCCACTCAGTGCGAGCACTCCGCCCGCAGCCGCCATGGTGATCAGGCCTTTACGAGTGACCTGTCGCATAGGTTCGTTTCCTGCCTTCTGGCTTCCGAAAAGCCCCCGGACATGACCGTGCGGGAGCCGAATGCCGAACGGTCCCGGAGCGCATGGAGTGCGCTCCGGGACCGGTCGAGCTCAAACCCTTACGGGTTGACGTTCAACGTCAGGCGTTGACGCAGGTGTTGCCGAAGGCGGGGTTCAGCAGACCGATCACGGAGATCGTGTTGCCGCACAGGTTGATCGGCACGTGGACCGGAACCTGGACGACATTGCCGGAGAGCACGCCGGGGCTGCCGATGGCAGCACCCTGGGCGCCCGCGTCGGCGGAAGCCAGGCCCGCACCCGCGAGAACGAGGCCACCCGTAGCAGCCGCAACTGCGACGACCTTCTTGATCATGATTCCTCCTAGTTGGAAAACGCGGTCCCAGCCGCGGACCGCAAACCCTCTAACGAGGAGAAAATGGCGGGGCTACGTGTGAACGGCTCGTTTCACTCGTTCGGACATGTCCGCACTGGTGGACGAATCGACGGTGAATCGGTCACGGAGCGGTCAGGAGTGGTCGATGAACCGGTCGAGCACTCGCACACCGAATTGCAGACCGTCGACCGGGACCCGCTCGTCGACGCCGTGGAACATCCCGGCGAAGTCCAGCTCCGGCGGCAGCTTCAGCGGGGCGAAGCCGAAGCCCCGGATGCCGAGGTCGTCGAAGGACTTGGCGTCGGTGCCGGCCGAGAGCATGTACGGCACGGCCCGGGCGATGGGGTCCTCGGCGACCAGCGCGGTCTGCATGGCGTCGACCAGCGCGCCGTCGAACGTGGTCTCCAGGGCCTTGTCCGCGTGCACGTCCTCGCGCCGGACGTTGGGCCCGAGGATCCGGTCCAGGTCCGCGAGGAACTCCTCCTCGTACCCCGGCAGGTACCGGCCGTCGACGTGGGCGGTCGCCTGTCCCGGGATGACGTTGACCTTGTAGCCGGCGCCCAGCTGCGTGGGGTTGGCGGTGTTCTGGAGGGAGGCGCCGATGAGCTTGGCGATGCCGCCCAGCTTGGCGAGCGTCTCGTCCATGTTCTCCGGGTCCAGCTCGGTGCCCAGCGCGTCGGAGAGCTCGTCCAGGAAGTGCCGCAGCGTCTTGGTGACCCGCACCGGGAACTTGTGCCGGCCCAGCCGCCCGACCGCCTCGGACAGCTCCGTGATGGCGTTGTCCTTGTGGATCATCGAACCGTGCCCGGCGGTGCCGTCCACGGTCAGCTTCATCCAGTGCATGCCCTTCTGGGCCGTCTCCACCAGATACAGCCGAAGGTTCTCGTTGACGGTGAAGGAGAAGCCACCGACCTCACTGATCGCCTCGGTGACGCCCTCGAAGAGCCCGGGGTGGTTGTCGACGAGGTAGCGCGCCCCGTACGTCCCGCCGGCCTCCTCGTCCGCGAGGAAGGCGAGCACGATGTCGCGCGGGGGCTTGCGGCCGGTGCGCATGCGCTCGCGGACGACCGCGAGGGTCATCGCGTCCATGTCCTTCATGTCGACCGCGCCCCGGCCCCAGACGCAGCCGTCCGCGATCTCCCCGGAGAACGGGTCGTGCGTCCAGTCCGCCGCGTTGGCCGGGACGACGTCGGTGTGCCCGTGGATCAGGAGCGCCGGGCGGGAGGGGTCCTCGCCCTCGATGCGGGCGACTGTGGAGGCCCGTCCCTTGTGCGACTCGAAGATCTGCGGCTCCAGGCCGACCTCCGCGAGCTTCTCCGCGACGTACTCGGCCGCGAGTCGCTCACCGGGGCCGGAGTGGTCGCCGTAGTTGCTGGTGTCGATCCGGATCAGGTCACGACAGAGGTCGACGACCTCCCTCTCGGCGTTGCCACCGGTGACGGCCCTGCCCGTGCTGCTCTCGCTCACGCTGGTTCCTTCCACTGTCGCTGTGGTGCTCCTTCCTCATCCTCCCGCGCCCACGGCCCCTGCCCAAGGCCGCGCACCCCCCGTCACGCACCGTTCACAGCCATCGGGGCGTGATCGAGCACCCCGAATGTTTGCTATGGTTTTCCACGTCGGAACGGGCACGGGCCCGCGAGACAGACACCTTGTCCGGGTGGCGGAATGGCAGACGCGCTAGCTTGAGGTGCTAGTGCCCTTTATCGGGCGTGGGGGTTCAAGTCCCCCCTCGGACACCAGCAGGAGCCCCACTTCGGTGGGGCTCTTTTGCGTCACCGGGTGATCATGGAGAGGGGCGACGATGCGGGGTCGTAGGAGGCCGCCTCCCGCGCCGCTCCCCCAGCGGAACGGGATCGACGCGGTGCGGGTGCGGTTGCCGGAGGATCCCGGGGGGCTCTGGGGATGCGTCGGGGAGCATCTGGCCGGGCGGTTCGGCGGGGCGATCGGGGCGGGCCGGGTGGCGGAGATGCTCGACGCGGGGCGGTTCGTGGGGGCCGACGGGGGCGCCGTGCGGGGCGACGAGCCGTACCGCGCCGGGCGGTACCTCTGGTTCCACCGGGACTTCGCGCCGGAGCGACCGGTGCCTTTCCCGGTCGGTGTCGTGTACCGGGACGAGCATCTCGTCGTCGCCGACAAGCCGCACTTCCTCGCGACCACGCCCCGGGGCCGGCACATCACCGAGACCGCGGTGGCCCGGCTGCGGCGGGAGCTGGACCTGCCCGCCCTGCAACCCGCGCACCGGCTGGACCGCCTGACGGCGGGGCTCGTGCTGTTCGTGGTGCGGCCCGAGGACCGGGGGGCGTACCAGACGCTGTTCCGGGACCGGCTGGTGCGCAAGGAGTACGAGGCGGTGGCCCCGTACGACCCGGAGGTGGTCCTCCCCCGGACCGTGCGCAGCCGGATCGTCAAGGAGCGCGGGGTGCTCGCCGCCCGGGAGGAGCCGGGCGAGGCGAACAGTGAGAGTCGCGTGGAGCTGGTGAAGCACCGGGGCGGGGTCGGGCGTTACCGGCTGTCGCCCGCGACCGGGCGGACGCATCAGCTGCGGGTCCATATGAACGTGCTGGGGCTGCCGATCGTCCACGATCCGCTGTATCCGGTGGTGGAGGAGGACGAGGCCGCGGACGACTTCTCGCGGCCGTTGCAGTTGCTGGCTCGCGTGCTGGAGTTCACCGATCCGGTCGGCGGGGAACCGCGCCGCTTCGAGAGCGGGCTGCGGCTCTCCGCCTGGCCGGAGGGGTGAGGCGGGCGGCGCTCAGTGGCCGCGCCTGATCCATTCGTCGAGTTGCGGGGCCTCAGCGCCGATGGAGGTGGGGGCTCCGTGGCCGGTACGGACGGCGGTGTCGCCGGGCAGGGTGAGCAGCCGGTCCCGGATCGAGTCGATGATCGTCGGGAAGGACGAGAAGGACCGTCCGGTGGCGCCGGGGCCGCCCTGGAAGAGCGTGTCGCCGGTGAAGACCGTGGCGAGGCCGGGGGCGTACAGGCAGACCGCGCCGGGGGCGTGGCCCGGGGTGTGCAGGACCGTGAGCGTGGTGCCGGCGACGGTCAGTTCCTGTCCGTCGGCCAGGGCGCCGTCGGGGGTGCGGTCCGGGTGGGTCCGCTGCCAGAGCGGCAGGTCGTCCGGGTGGAGCAGGATCGGGGCACCGGTGGCCTCCGCGAGGGCGGGGGCCGCGTCGATGTGGTCGTTGTGCGCGTGGGTGCAGACGATGGCGCGCAGCGTCCGGCCGCCGAGCGCGGCCTCGATGGCGGCGGCGTCGTGGGCGGCGTCGATGACGATCGCCTCGGTGTCGTCGCCGACGATCCAGACGTTGTTGTCGACGTCCCACTCGCCGCCGTCGAGGGCGAAGGTGCCGGAGGTGACCAGGTGGTCGATGCGGAGCGACATCAGAAGACCACCACCGAGCGGAGGACGTCGCCGTCGTTCATCCGGGCGAAGGCCTGCTCGATGTCGCCCAGGCCGATGGTCTCGGTGACGAAGGCGGCGAGGTCGAGTCGGCCCTGCTGGTGGAGGTCGACGAGCATCGGGAAGTCGCGGGAGGGCAGGCAGTCGCCGTACCAGGAGGACTTGAGCGAGCCGCCGCGGCCGAAGACGTCCAGGAGCGGCAGTTCGAGCTTCATGTCCGGGGTGGGGACGCCGACGAGGACGACCGTTCCGGCGAGGTCGCGGGCGTAGAAGGCCTGCTGGTAGGTCTCCGGGCGGCCGACCGCCTCGATGACGACGTCGGCGCCGTTGCCGTCGGTGAGGGCGCGGATGGCCTCGACCGGGTCGGTGGAGCGGGAGTTGACGGTGTGGGTGGCGCCCATCTTCTTCGCCGTCTCCAGCTTGCGGTCGTCGATGTCGACCGCGATGATCTTCGCCGCGCCGGCCAGCCGGGACCCGGCGATCGCCGCGTCGCCGACGCCGCCGCAGCCGATGACGGCGACGGAGTCGCCCCGGCCGACCTGACCGGTGTTGATGGCGGCGCCGATACCCGCCATGACGCCGCAGCCGAGGAGTCCGGCGACGGCCGGGGAGACCTCGGGGTCGACCTTCGTGCACTGGCCGGAGGCGACCAGCGTCTTCTCGGCGAACGCGCCGATGCCCAGTGCGGGCGACAGCTCCGTGCCGTCGAGCAGGGTCATCTTCTGTCTGGCGTTGTGGGTGTCGAAGCAGTACCAGGGGCGGCCGCGCAGGCAGGCGCGGCACTGGCCGCACACGGCACGCCAGTTGAGGACGACGAAGTCGCCGGGGGCGACGTCCGTGACGCCCTCGCCGACCGACTCCACGACTCCCGCGGCCTCGTGGCCGAGGAGGAAGGGGAACTCGTCGTTGATGCCGCCCTGCTTGTAGTGCAGGTCGGTGTGGCAGACACCGCACGCCTGGATCTTCACGACCGCCTCGCCGGGGCCGGGGTCCGGGATCACGATCGTCTCGACCCTGACCGGCTCGTTCTTCCCCGGTGCGATGACCCCTTGCACCTGCTGCGCCATAACCGTGCTCTCCCTGCTGCTGAGCTTTCGTGAAGATCGATCGCGGACAACCGTACGCCCCGGGAAGCGGTCCTGCGCGGCGCTGCGGCAGAGGCGCTACGGGGCGAGGACGTCCAGCTCGTGCAGGGCGCCGACAGCGATCTCCTTGGTGATCCGTTCGGCGGCCTCCGGGTCGCCCTCGCGGACCGCCTCGGCGAGGCGGACGTGCAGGGTGACGGCGGCCGGGTCGGGGTCCTCGAACATCACCTGGTGGTGGGTGCGGCCCGCGAGGACCTCGGCGACGACGTCCCCGAGCCGGGCGAACATCTCGTTGCCGGAGGCGTTGAGGACGATCCGGTGGAAGGCGATGTCGTGTTCGAGGTAGCCCTCCAGTTGCTGGCCGCGCGAGGTGGCGACCATGCCGAGGGCGCGTTCGGTGAGCTCGGCGCACTGCGCGGCGGTGGCGTGACGGGCGGCGAGGGACGCCGCGACCGGTTCGATCGCGGAGCGCAGCACGGTGAGGGAGCGCAGTTGGCGGGGGCGGTCGGCACCGGCCAGGCGCCAGCGGATGACCTGGGGGTCGTAGACGTTCCAGGTCTCGGTGGGGCGGACCGTCACGCCGACGCGGCGGCGGGATTCGACCAGGTGCATCGATTCCAGGACCCGGACCACTTCGCGCACGACCGTACGGGAGACGTCGAAGCGCTGGGCGAGCTCGTCGGTGCGCAGGACGCTGCCGGGCGGGCACTGGCCGGAGGAGATCTCCAGACCCAGGGTGTCCAGCACATGTGTATGCAGCCCCTGGCTCTGTGTGGTCATGGGGCAAGCCTACGGGGCGCCCCCAGGAACAATAAGTACGACGTTTATGTCACAACCTCTTGAATACGTCGTACCTAATAGGTTTCAGTAGCGCGACGGACCGATGTCGAAGAAGACAGCGAGACACCTCCATGAACACCGCACCCCCCATGAGCACCCCCCACGTCGTCGTGGTGATGGGCGTAGCAGGAACCGGCAAGACCACGATCGGTCCCCTGCTCGCCGCCGAACTCGGCGTTACGTACGCCGAGGGCGACGACTTCCATCCCCCGGCGAACATCGCCAAGATGTCGGCCGGCACCCCCCTGGACGACAACGACCGATGGCCCTGGCTGGACGCCATCGGTACCTGGGCGCGCGGACGGGCGGGGCTCGGCGGGGTCGTCTCCAGCTCCGCGCTCAAGCGCGTCTACCGGGACCGGTTGCGGGACGGGGCGCCGGACGCCGTCTTCCTGCACCTGACCGGCGAGCGGGCGCTGATCGAGGAGCGGATGGCCGACCGGAAGGGCCATTTCATGCCCACCGCGCTGCTCGACTCCCAGTTCGCGACGTTGCAGTCGCTCCAGGCCGACGAGGCCGGGGTGGACGTCGACGTGTCCGGCACCCCCGAGGAAATCACCCAGCGAGCCGTCGCCGCGCTGCGCCGGCTCGACAGTTAAGGACCATTACCGTGACCAGTCTCAGCGTCGAGATGCTGGCAGCGGAAGCCGCCGAACCGATCACCTCGGCAGGCAACGCTCAGTTGGGCATCGCCGTCCTGGCGGGCATCGCCGTCATCGTTCTCCTCATCACCAAGCTCAAGATGCACGCGTTCCTGGCGCTGACCATCGGTTCGCTGGCGCTCGGCTCCTTCGCGGGAGCCGCCCCGGCCGACACGATTCTCAGCTTCACCAAGGGCCTCGGCTCCACCGTCGCGGGCGTGGGCGTCCTGATCGCGCTCGGCGCGATACTCGGCAAGCTGCTCGCCGACTCGGGCGGGGCCGACCAGGTCGTCGACACCATCCTCGCGAAGGCGAGCGGCCGGGTCATGCCCTGGGCGATGGTCCTGATCGCCTCGATCATCGGGCTGCCGCTGTTCTTCGAGGTCGGGATCGTGCTGATGATCCCGGTCGTGCTGCTCGTCGCCAAGCGCGGCAACTACTCCCTGATGCGGATCGGCATCCCGGCGCTGGCCGGGCTCTCCGTGATGCACGGGCTGATCCCGCCGCACCCCGGCCCGCTGGTCGCGATCGACGCCCTGGACGCCAACCTCGGCGTGACGCTGGCGCTCGGCGTGCTGGTCGCCATCCCGACGGTGATCATCGCCGGTCCGGTGTTCTCCCGCTACGCCGCGCGCTGGGTGGACATCAAGCCGCCGGAGAACATGATCCCGCAGCGCCCCTCCGAGGACCTGGACCGCCGTCCGAGCTTCGGCGCGACCCTGGCGACCATCCTGCTGCCGGTCGTCCTGATGCTGCTGAACGCGCTCGTCGAGATCGTGGTCGACAACCCCGAGAACAGTCTCCAGAAGGTCACCGAGGTCATCGGCTCGCCGCTGATCGCCCTGCTCGCGGCCGTCCTCGTCGGGATGTTCACGCTCGGCCGGGCCGCCGGGTTCACCAAGGACCGGCTCGCCGGCACCGTGGAGAAGTCCCTCGCCCCGATCGCCGGGATCCTGCTCATCGTCGGCGCGGGCGGCGGCTTCAAGCAGACGCTGATCGACGCCGGGGTGGGCCAGATGATTCTGGAGTTCTCCGAGAACTGGTCGATCCCGGCCCTGCTGCTCGGCTGGCTGATCGCCGTCGCGATCCGCCTCGCCACCGGCTCGGCCACCGTCGCCACCATCTCGGCCGCCGGTCTGGTCGCCCCGCTGGCCGCCGACATGTCGGCCTCGCACGCGGCCCTGCTGGTGCTGGCCGTCGGCGCCGGTTCGCTCTTCTTCAGCCATGTGAACGACGCCGGGTTCTGGCTGGTGAAGGAGTACTTCGGCATGGACGTCGGCCAGACCGTGAAGACCTGGTCGGTGATGGAGACGATCATCTCCGTGGTGGCCCTGGCCTTCATCCTGCTGCTGTCGCTGTTGCTGTAGCGCGACCCCACTTCCGTGGACGAAAGCGCCCGCTCCGGTGTCCGGGGCGGGCGCTTCCCTGTGCGACCGGGAGTCGTCAGCGGCGGGCGGACTCGCTCTCGGCCGCCTTCTCCAGCTGGAACGCCTCGTTGCCGAGACCGATCCGGGCGTGCACCTCGGGCTTGACCGAGCGCAGCACCGCCCCGTACACGAGGCCTCCGACGAGCGCGAGGATGATCACGCCCGGCAGCAGCCAGTTGAGGGCCGAGCCGGGGCCGGATCCGACGAGGACGCCGAAGTCGCGGACGGTGAGGACGGCGATCGACAGGAGCGCGAGTCCGGCGAGGCCGGAGGCGACCAGGCGCGGGGCCTGCGCGCGGCCCGCGCCGCGCCTGACGAAGAAGGCGATGACGGCGAAGGAGGCAGCGGCCATCAGCAGGATGACGCCGAGCGCCCCGACGTTGCCCATCCAGGTGAACAGCCGCAGGACGGGGGCGGTGGGGTCGCCGACCGGTTTGTCGTCGGTGAGGGCGAAGGTCAGCACGATCACGACGGAGACGACGGTCTGGAGCAGCGAGCCGGTGCCGGGGGCGCCGCTCGCCCGGTTGGTGCGGCCGAAGCGGGCGGGCAGCAGGCCCTCGCGGCCCATCGCGAACGCGTAACGGGCGACGACGTTGTGGAAGCTGAGGAGCGCGGCGAACATCCCGGTGACGAAGAGGACGTGCAGGATGTCGGTGAAGGTGGAGCCGAGCCGATCCTCGGTGAGGCCGAACAGCACGCCGGGACCCTCCTTGACGGAGGTGTCGACGATGAAGCCGGGTCCGGCGGCGACGGTGAGGGCCCAGGAGCTGATCGCCAGGAACAGCGCGGCGTATCCCACCGCGAGGAACATCACCCGGGACACCACGATCTGCGGGCGGCTGGTCTCCTCCGCGTACACCGGGGCCTGCTCGAAGCCGACGAACGCGGCGATGCAGAAGCAGAGCGCGGTGCCGAGCCCGACGCCGGTGAGGGTGTCGGGGTTGAAGGCGTGCAGCGACAGGCCCTCCGGGCCGGGTTCGCTGACGGCGGCGATGTCGAAGATCACGACGAGGGCGCACTCGATGACCAGCAGGACGCCGAGCACCTTGGCGTTGAGGTCGATCTTCAGCCAGCCGAGGACGCCGACGACGGCCGCCGCGACCAGGGCAGGAATCCACCACGCCAGCTCGATGTCGAGATACGTGGCGAAGATGCCGGAGACCTCGAAGCCGAGGATCCCGTAGATGCCGACCTGCATCGCGCTGTACGCCACCAGCGCCACGAGCGAGGCTCCGGCGCCGGCTGTCGGGCCGAGCCCGCGGGCGATGTACGCGTAGAACGCGCCAGCGTTGTGGACGTGCCGGCTCATCTCCGCGTAGCCGACGCTGAACAGCATCAGGACGACGCCCAGGATGATGTAGAGCAGCGGCTGGCCGACGATGCCCGTCACACCGAAGACCGTGGGCATCACTCCGGCGACCACCATCAGGGGGGCGCTGGCCGCGACGACCGACAGCAGAAGGCCGGGGGTACCGAGCCGGTCGGCGCGCAGGGCGCGTTCCTCACCCTTGTAGGTGTTGATCCCCCCGGTATCGGCGGCCCCCCTCGTGGTGCCGGTCTCGCTGGAAAACGAACTGCCCCTCGACATGGCGGGATGGGTCCCTTCTTCGTGGTGGGTGATGCCTTTCGTGCTTCACGGGGTGCCGAGCGCGTGGGCGCGCGCGGCGACGAACGCGTCGTGCGGCTCCCGGCCCGCGTACGACCAGGGCGCGGCGGTGGCGTACGGGCCGATGCGGTGGAAGAGGGCGGCGGCCTCGGCGGGCCGCCCCTCGCAGACCTTGGCGTGTGCCAGGAAGTTGAGGTCGAGGCGGTGGCGCGGGTGGTCCTCGCGCTCCCATTCCAGCCACCAGTCGAAGGCGGCCTTCATCACTTGGCGGGCCCGGCGTCCGGACCAGTGCCCGGAGTCCGCCGGGTCCTCGGACTCGATGCCCGCGGCGACCAGGACGCGGTAGCGCTCGGCGTGGGCGATGACCGGGAGAACGGCCAACGGGGAGTCGGCGGGGGCCAGTTCGGCGGCCCAGGCGGCGAAGTCGTACACCTCGTGGAGGGGGTCGTGGCCGCTGGCGGGGTTGCTCTCGGCCAGTAGAGCGGTCATCACATGGTGGGCGTGATGGTGGTCGGGATGGCGGGAGCGCACCTCCTCGAAGAGCCGGCCGGTCTCGTCCGCCCCGTCGTCGCGGCCCCGGTCCAGGAGGAGGAGCGCGAGCCAGGGGGTGGGGTCGTCGGGGATGAGGCGGGCGGCTGCCAGGCAGGCCTCCCGGGCGCGGGCGGCGTCGTTCGCCTTGGCCTTGGGCCGCAGTGCGCGGGCGACGCGGGCGCAGCCGAGAAGGGTGGCGGCATCGGCGCTCTCGGGTTCGACGAGCAGCCAGTCACCGGCCCAGTCCACGGCGGACGGGGTCTCGGCCAAGGCCAGAACACGATGCCCGCGGCGGTCCCAGTCCCGCCCGGTGGCCACCAGCAGGGTACGGGCCTCGGACCATCTGCCCTGAACGAACCGGCCGCGGGCGGCGATGAGTTCATCGTCGTCGAGGGCCGGGTCGAAGACGTGGTCCGAGCGGCCGCCCCGGCGGCGGGAGCGGCCCAGGGGCGGCGGAGGCGGGGGCATTCCGCAGGCTTCTTTCGATGCGGTGTGCGAGCGGATGATCGCGCACAGCAAACCGGCAGGCCGTGCTCCACGTCAAGGGGCGCTTTGTGTCAACTCCGTTCATTTTTCGACTACTTGGCTGGAATTCACCTCGTCGGGTGGGGTGTTCGCGCAGCGTGCGGCGGGGTCGGTGGGCGCGAAGTGGCGCCTGACACACTGAGGACATGGAACCTCGCGAACCCCTCAGCCCCTTCCTCCTCGCCTTTCCCGGACCCTTGCGCGACCAGCTGGTGGCGGCGGTCCTCTCCGGCGAAAAGGTTTCCACCTCCGGGCTGTTGGCCGAGTACGAACGGGAGCGGGAAGAGCTTCCCCCCGTGGGGATGCGGTCCGCGCTGATCGACTCGCAAGGGCGGGAGGTGGCGGTGCTGGAGCTGACCGGCGTACGGGTGCTGCCGCTCGGGGAGGTGGATCTCCAGCATGCGCTCGACGAGGGCGAGGGATTTCGGTCGGTGGCCGAGTGGCGGGCGGCGCACGAGCGGTTCTGGCACAGCGAGGAGATGCGGGAGGCGTTGGGGGATCCGTCGTTCACGGTGGACGACGGGACGTTGATCGTGGCGGAGCGGTTCCGGGTGGTCGAGCGGCTGGGGTGACCGTCGGTGCTCCGCCCCGGACCCCGCTGCGCCCGTCGCCGGAGGGGATGGCGATGCGCGGGCCCGGTCCAGAAGGTCTACAGGGCGGTTGCCGCCGCCCTGCCCGCCGCCCTGCCGGAGAAGATGCAGCCGCCCAGGAACGTGCCCTCCAGGGAGCGGTAGCCGTGGACTCCGCCGCCGCCGAAGCCCGCGGCCTCGCCCGCCGCGTACAGGCCGGGGAGGGGGGCACCCCCGGCGGTCAGGACGCGGGAGGACAGGTCCGTCTCCAGGCCGCCCAGGGACTTGCGGGTGAGGATGTTGAGGCGGACGGCGATCAGCGGGCCCGCCGCAGGGTCCAGGATCCGGTGCGGCTTCGCGGTACGGATGAGGCGGTCGCCCAGATAGGCGCGGGCTCCGTGGACCGCGGTGACCTGGAGGTCCTTGGTGAACGGGTTGGCGATCTCCCGGTCGCGGGCGGTGATCTCGCGGCGCAGGCCCTCCTCGTCGATGAGGTCCTCGCCGGTGACCGCGTTCATGCCCCGGACCAGCGCGCCGAGGTCCTTCTCGACGACGAAGTCCACGCCGTGGTCCATGAACGCCTTGACCGGTGCGGGCACGTCCGCGCGGGCCCGGCCGATCACGTCGCGGACCGACTTGCCGGTCAGGTCCGGGTTCTGCTCGGAGCCGGAGAGCGCGAACTCCTTGCCGATGATCCGCTGGTTGAGCACGAACCAGGTGTAGCCGTGGCCGGAGCCCATGATGTGTTCGAGGGTGCCGAGCGTGTCGAACCCCGGGAAGAGCGGGACCGGCAGCCGCTTGCCGCGCGCGTCCAGCCAGAGGGACGAGGGGCCTGGCAGGATCCGGATGCCGTGCTTGGCCCAGATCGGGTTCCAGTTCTCGATGCCCTCGGTGTAGTGCCACATCCGGTCGCGGTTGATGTGGTGCGCGCCCGCCTTCTCGGCGATACCGAGCATCAGGCCGTCGACGTGCGCGGGCACCCCGGACAGCATCTTCTCGGGCGGGGTGCCGAGGCGCTCGGGCCACTGGGAGCGGACCAGGTCGTGGTTGCCGCCGATGCCGCCGGAGGTGACGATCACCGCCTGGGCCTTCAGTTCGAAGGCGTCCACGGCCTCCCGGCCGCTCGCGGTGCCCCGCTCGGCGGCGCTGGGCTCCAGGATCTCGCCGGTTACCGTGTCGAGCGCCCCGGCGGTGCGGGCGAGGCCGGTGACCCGGTGGCGGAACCTCAGCTGGACGAGCCCCTTGGCGACGCCCTCGCGGACCCGCCGTTCGAAGGGGGCGACGACGCCGGGACCGGTGCCCCAGGTGATGTGGAAGCGGGGGACGGAGTTGCCGTGACCCATCGCGTCGTAGCCGCCGCGCTCCGCCCAGCCGACGACCGGGAAGATGCGCAGCCCCTGCTGGTGCAGCCAGGAGCGCTTCTCACCGGCGGCGAAATCGACGTACGCCTCGGCCCACTTCCGCGGCCAGCGATCCTCCTCCTCGCGGTCGAAGCCCGCCGTGCCGTACCAGTCCTGGAGGGCCAGCTCCCGGCTGTCCTTGATCCGGAGCCGGCGCTGTTCGGGCGAGTCGACGAGGAAGAGGCCGCCGAAGGACCAGTGCGCCTGGCCACCGATGGACTGCTCGGGCTCCTGGTCGAGGAGGATCACAGAACGGCCGGCGTCGACCAGTTCGGCGGTGGCCACGAGCCCGGCGAGTCCTGCCCCGATCACGATCACATCAGCGTCGTACGCCATGGGTCCCATCCTGTCGGGTGGCTCAGGGGCTCTGTCGGGGTGGCTCGGCGGCGGAAGGAACGTTCACGTTACCCGTGCGTCAGATCTTGGATAACCGCCGGGGCCACGTCAACCGTCCGGGTGCTGTTGGATGAGACGTATGACGCCCTCTGACGAGATTCTGGACATCGTCGACGAGAGAGACGAGGTCATCGGGCAGGCCCCGCGCGGCGAGGCGACCGCGCGGGGCCTGCGCCACCGCTGTGTCTTCATCGAGGCGCGCGATGGCCGGGGGCGGCTGTTCGTCCACCGGCGTACGGCCACCAAGCTGGTCTTCCCCTCCTCCTACGACATGTTCGTCGGCGGCGTCGTGGGCGCGGGCGAGTCCTACGACGAGGCGGCGCTGCGCGAGGCGGAGGAGGAGCTGGGGGTCTCGGGGCTGCCGAAGCCCGAGCCGCTGTTCCGGTTCCTCTATGCCGACGGCGAGCACACCTGGTGGTCCGCCGTCTATCAGGTGCGGTGCGAGCTGCCGGTGGCCCCGCAGGCGGCGGAGGTCGCCTGGCACACCTTTCTGGACGACGCGGAGCTGGAGCGGCGGCTCGGTGAGTGGGCCTGGGTGCCCGACGGGCTGGAGGCGTACCGGCGGCTGCGGGAGTTCCGGGCGGCCTGACCGGGCGCGACCGCCCCCGACCGGATCCGAGCGGGGCTGACCGGGGCTGACCGGGGCTGACCGGGGCTGACCGGGGCTGACCGGGCCCGATCGTCGAGCAGCCTCTAGGGTTCCCGGTGTGAACAAGATCGTGCAGAGCGTACGGATGTGGTTCGCGCCGCAGCGGATCCGGGAAGAGGGGGACACCCCCGACTACCGGTTCTCGCTGGCCAACGAGCGGACGTTCCTCGCCTGGATCCGGACGGCACTGGCCCTGATCGGCGGGGGCTTCGCCGTCGACCAGTTCCTGCCGGAGCTGGTGTGGGGCGTGCGGGCCGGGCTCGCGCTCGGGCTGCTCGCCGCCGGGGTGCTCTGCGCGTTGCGGGCGGTCAACCACTGGGTGCGGTGCGAGCGGGCGATGCGGCGGGGCGAGGACCTGCCGGTGTCCCGGTTCCCGACCCTGCTGAGCCTGGTGGTCGCCGTCGTCGCCGTGGCGATGGTGGTGGTGGTCCTCTTCCGCTGGGAGGGCGTGTGACGGCGACGGTGGACCGGGATCCCGGGCTCCAGCCCGAGCGGACGCGGCTGGCCTGGCGGCGCACGACCCTGTCCGCGACGGTCGTCGCACTGCTCGCGGTGCGGCAGGCGCTGCACGGCGGGGTGACCCCGGCCGGGCTGATCGCGGTGGCACTGAGCGCGGCGGCCTGGCTGGGCTTCCTGGTGGTGGCCCACCGCCGGATGACGCGGATGGAGGTGGCGCGGCCGGAGCCGCTCCCCCCGCGTGGAGCAGTGGCGGCGACCCTGTGCACGGTGGCACTGGCGGTGTTCGCGGCGGCGATGCTGTTCTGAGCCGGACCGGCCCGACCCGGACACGGGCGGCGGCGCTGTTCTGAGCGCGCCCGCTCCGGCGGGGACCCTCAGCCGTCCCAGTCCACCGTCACCACGATCTTGCCACGGGTCCGCCCCTCCTGGTTGAGCCGGTACGCGTCGGCGGCCTGCTCCAGCGGGAACACCCGGTCCACATGGACGGTGACGATGCCCTGTTCGGCCAGCTCCGCGACCTGGGCCAGGTCGTTCGCGTCGGGGCGTACGAAGGCGTAGCGGCCGCCGTAGGAGAAGACCTCGCTGTCCGCGATGGAGGCGAGTCGGCCGCCCGGGGCGAGGGTGTCGGCACAGGCGCGCAACGCGTCGCCGCCCACCGTGTCGAAGGAGGCGTCGAAGCCGTCCGGGACCAGTTCGCGCAGCCGGTCGACGAGTCCCTCGCCGTACTCCACGGGCTCCGCGCCGAGGCTGCGGAGGTGCTCGTGGTTGTGGGGGCTCGCGGTACCGATCACCCGGCAGCCGGTGTGCCGGGCGATCTGGACGGCCAGCGATCCGACGCCGCCGGCCGCCGCGTGGACCAGGACGGTGTCGCCGTCGCGGATCCTCAGGGTGCGGTGCAGCACCTGGTAGGCGGTCAGCCCGGCCAGCGGCAGGCCCGCGGACTCCTCGAAGCTCAGACTCAGGGGCTTGCGGGCGAGGGTGCGCACGGGGGCGGCGACGTACTCGGCGAACGTGCCCCGGGAGAGGAAGTCCTCGCGTACGTAGCCGATGACCTCGTCGCCCACCGCGAACTCGTCGACGGCGACGCCCGGTTGCACGACGACCCCGGAGACGTCCCAGCCGGGGATCACCGGGAAGACGGCTTCCAGGGCCCCCTGGAGATAGCCCTCGCGGGCCTTCCAGTCGACCGGGTTGACGGCGGCGGCCCGCACCTTCACCAGGACCGTGTCGGGGCCGACCTTGGGGTCGGGCCGCTCGCCGTACTCCATGACGTCGGCGGAGCCGTACGCGCTGTAGCTGATCGCCTTCATCCCTCGACCCTCCGTGCAGGCCGGGGCCGCCGCAACTCAGGGGGTACGGCCGTGGGCCCGCCCCCGCTCACCAGCGCGGGACCGCCGGCGTCGTCCAGTCGTGTTCGGCTTGGCGCATCGCCGCCGCGTCGTCGCGCTCGCGGTAGGTCCCGTCGTCCTCCAGCCAGCGCCGGTGCAGGGCGGACAGGCGCTCGCGGTCCAGCTCGACGCCGAGTCCGGGGGCGTCGGAGACGGCCAGCCGGCCCCCGGTGAAGGTGTGGCGCTCGGTGATGACGTCCTCGGTCTGCCAGGGGTAGTGGCTGTCGCAGGCGTACGCGAGGTCCGCCACCGTGGCGGCGACGTGGGTCATCGCGGCGAGGCTGATGCCGAGGTGGGTGTTGGAGTGCATGGAGAGTCCGACGCCGAACGTGCGGCAGATGCCCGCCAGTTCCCGGGTGCGGTGCAGTCCGCCCCAGTAGTGGTGGTCGCTCAGGACGATCTGGACGGCGTCGCGGGCGAAGGCCTCGGGCACCTCGGCGAGGGTGGTGACGCACATGTTGGTGGCGAGCGGGACGTCGGTTCCGGCCGAGACGGCGGCCATGCCGTCCGTGCCGCTGGTGGGGTCCTCCAGGTATTCGAGGACGCCCTTCAGCTGCTCGGCGACGTACAGCGAGGTGGGGACGGACCAGGCGCCGTTCGGGTCCAGGCGCAGCGGGCGGCCCGGGAACGCCTCGGCCAGGGCGCGGATCGCGGCGATCTCCCGGTCGGGCTCGAAGACGCCGCCCTTGAGCTTGAAGGAGCCGAAGCCGTAGGTGTCGGCGAAGCGCCGGGCCTGGGCGACGACGCCGGCCGGGTCGAGCGCCGCGCCCCAGTCGTCCCTCTCGCCGGGGCCGGGGTGGGCGGCCCACCGGTAGAAGAGGTAGGCGCTGTACTCGACGGTGTCACGGACCTTGCCGCCGAGCAGGGCGTGCACGGGCAGGCCCTGGGCCTTGCCGAGGGCGTCCAGGCAGGCGACCTCGAAGGCGGAGACGACCGAGAGCCGGATCTTCCCGGCGTTCCTGACTCCGCGCAGTCCCCCGGCGTCGACCCGGTCGTCGGCGGCGCGCGAGTCGCCGCACACCTTCTCGGCCAGGGCGAACAGCCCGTTCAGATCGGTGACCGCCCGGCCCGGGAGCGCCTCGGCGAGGCGGCGCGCGGGCTCCAGGTAGGCGCCGTCACCGTAGGTCTCCCCCACACCGGTCGTTCCTCCCCGGGTGACCACCTCCACGATCAGGCGCGGGGTGTACGGCTGGTGGACGCCCTGCGTGTTCAGCAGGGGTGGATCGGACACGAGGATCGGGGTGAGCCTGACGTCTTCGATCACCAGATCATCTGTATTCATACATGAACTCTATTCAGAGATGCGTTTCACCGCCAGGGCCGGACCGCCTTCCGTGCCGCCGGACCCCGGGAGGACACTGGACGACATACCGACTGGTCGGCATCATGGTTCCCGATCGTTCCGTCGCCCGGAGGTACGCACCATGAGCCCAGTCCCCCCACCAGGTCTCGACCCGGAGCCGCTGCGCCGCCATCTCGACCGTGAGCGGCCGGGGCTGGTGAGCGGACCCCTCGAAGCGCGACTGATCGAGGGCGGCCGCTCGAACCTCACCTACACCGTCAGCGACGGGACGGGCCGATGGGTGGTGCGCAGACCTCCGCTCGGCCATGTGCTGGCCACCGCGCACGACATGACACGCGAGCACCGCGTGATCAGCGGCCTGTACCCCACCACCGTCCCGGTGCCCCAGCCGCTGCTGCTCTGCGAGGACGACAGCGTGATCGGCGCCCCGTTCTACGTGATGGAGTACGTCGAGGGCACCCCGTACCGCACCGCCGAGCAGCTCGCCCCGCTGGGCCCCGAGCGCACCCGGGCGGCGGTCCTCGGGCTCGTCGACACCCTGGTCGATCTGCACGCCGTGGACCCGGGGGCGGTGGGCCTCGGGGACTTCGGGCGGCCGGACGGCTTCCTGGACCGGCAGTTGCGGCGCTGGGGAAAGCAGTTGGACGCCTCCCGCAACCGTGACCTGGCGGGCATCGGCGAGCTGCACGCCTCCCTCGGCCGCGGGCTGCCCTCCTCCCCCGCGCCCACCGTCGTCCACGGCGACTACCGCCTGGACAACGTGCTGCTCGGCTCCGACGACCGGATCAAGGCCGTCCTCGACTGGGAGATGTCCACGCTCGGCGATCCGCTGACCGACCTCGGGCTGCTCGTGATGTACAGCTCCGACCTCGGCCTGCCCCGGTCGCCCGTCTCCACCACCAGCGGCGCGGCCGGGCATCCGTCCCCCGCCGAGCTGGTCGAGCGCTACGCGGCCCGTTCGAGCCGGGACACCTCCGCCGTCTCCTGGTACACCGCGTTCGCGTGGTTCAAGCTCGCCGTGATCCTGGAGGGCATCCACTACCGCTACACCCTCGGCCGGACCGTCGGCGCGGGCTTCGACCGGATCGGCGATCTGGTCCCCGTCTTCATCGAGCACGGCCTCACCACCCTCCAGGAAGGCTGAACCCATGGACTTCGCATTCGACGCCCGTACCGAGGAACTGCGGAGCAGGCTGCTCGCGTTCATGGACGAGTACGTGTATCCGGCCGAGGAGGTCGCCGAGGAGCAGCGGGCGCGGCTCGCCTCCCCGTGGGACACCCCGGCGGTGGTGGGTGAGCTGAGGGCCGAGGCGCGGCGGCAGGGACTGTGGAACCTCTTCCTGCCGGACGCGGAGTACGGGGCCGGGCTGACGAACCTCCAGTACGCCCCGCTCGCGGAGATCACCGGACGCTCCCCGCACCTCGCGCCGACCGCGCTGAACTGCGCGGCCCCGGACACCGGCAACATGGAGGTGCTCTTCCAGTTCGCCACGGACGAGCAGAAGAAGCGGTGGCTGGAGCCGCTGCTCGCCGGGGAGATCCGCTCCGCGTTCGCGATGACGGAGCCGGACGTGGCGTCCTCGGACGCGACGAACATCGAGACCCGGATCGCCCGGGACGGCGAGGACTATGTCATCAACGGGCGCAAGTGGTACATCTCCGGGGCGATGAACCCGCACTGCGCGGTCTTCGTCCTGATGGGCAAGACCGATCCGGACGGCGAGGACATCCGTCGCCAGCAGTCGATGATCCTGGTGCCGCGCGACACCCCCGGACTCGAAGTGCGGCGCGCCATGCGGGTGTACGGGTACGAGGACCACGCGCACGGCGGTCACGCCGAGGTGGTCTTCCGTGATGTCCGGGTGCCCGCGGCGAACCTGATCGGCGAGGAGGGCGGTGGCTTCGCCATCGCGCAGGCGCGGCTGGGTCCGGGGCGGATCCACCACTGCATGCGGCTCATCGGGATGGCGGAGCGGGCCATCGAGCTGATGTGCCGGCGGGCCGTGGCGCGTACGGCGTTCGGCAAGCCGCTCGCCCAGCAGGGCGTCGTGCGGAACTGGATCGCGGACGCCCGGGTCACGGTGGAGCAGTTGCGGCTGCTGGTGCTGAAGACGGCCTGGCTGATGGACACCGTGGGCAACAAGGGCGCGCACACGGAGATCCAGGCCATCAAGATCGCCACTCCGCGCGCGGTGGTGGACATCCTCGACTCCGCGGTGCAGCTGTACGGCGCGGGCGGGGTGAGCCAGGACTTCCCGCTCGCGGAGCTGTGGGCCTCGGCGCGGACACTGCGGCTGGCGGACGGGCCGGACGAGGTGCACCAGCGGTCGCTGGCCCGGCGGGAGATCAAGCGGTACCTGTGACGGACGGAGCGGTGCGGCCCCCTCCCGAGGTGCTCTTCGGGAGGGGGCCGCGGCCGGTCGGCCCGACGGTCGGAAGAAGCCGGTCGGCCCGACGGTCAGAAGGTGAGCTTCCAGCTGTCGATGTAGCCGGTGTCCTGACGGGCGACATCCTGGACCCGAAGCTTCCAGGAACCGTCTGCCACCTCGGCGGCGGCGTTGACCGTGTACGTCGTGATGACGTTGTCGGCCGAGTCGCCGCTGCTGGAGTTCTTCAGCCGGTACGCGGTGCCGTCCGGGGCCAGCAGGTCGACGACCACGTCGCCGCGCCAGGTGTGCTTGATGTCGACGCCGACCTGAAGGGCGGCCGGGGCGTTGCCCGTCCGTCCCGTGACCGCGATCGGCGAGGTCACCGCCGCTCCACCGTCCGGGATGGCGACATCGGCGGTGTTGCTGAACACGCCCTCGCCGGTGGGCGGTTCGCCGGCGCCGGAGGACAGGGTCCAGATCGCGTGGGCGGCGGCGTCGCTGTTGCGGTCCAGGGCGGTGTCGTTGATGTTGCTCAGGTTGTCGCAGGAGGAGTGGTAGCAGCGGTCGAAGGCCTGCCCGGCCGTCCCGCCCCACTTCTGCGCCTGGGCGGCGGACTTGGTGTAGCCCGCGCCGGTGAAGAGTCCGCCGACGGGGACACCGACGTTCTTGAACGGGGCGTGGTCGGAGCGGCCGTCACCCTCGGTCTCGATCTCGGTGGGGACGTTCAGGCCCGCGAAGTAGTCCTTGAAGGTCTTCTCGATGACCGGGTCGTCGTCGTAGACGAAGTAGCCGGCGTTGGGCGAGCCGATCATGTCGAAGTTGAGATAGCCGGAGAGCTTGGAGCGCTCGGCGGCCGGCAGGTTGTTGACGTAGTACTTCGAGCCGATCAGGCCCAGTTCCTCCGCGCCCCACCAGGCGAACCGCAGGTGCTTGTCGGGCTGGTACCCGGCGCGGGAGACGGCGAGGGCGGTCTCCAGCACGCCGGCCGAGCCGGAGCCGTTGTCGTTGATCCCGGCGCCGGAGGAGACCGAGTCGAGGTGGGCCCCGGCCATCAGGACCTTGTTCGGGTCGCCGCCGGGCCAGTCGGCTATCAGGTTGTAACCGGTGGCTCCGCCGGAGGTGAACTGCTGGAGCGTGGTGGTGTACCCGGCCGCGTCGAGCTTGGCCTTCACGTAGTCGACGGACGCCTTGTAGCCGGGGCGGCCGTGGGCGCGGTTGCCGCCGTTGTTCGCGGCGATCGTCGAGAGCTGCGTGAGGTGGGCCTTGACGTTGGCCACGGGTATGTCGGGCGCGGCCGCGGCGGCTGCCGCCGGAGTCGCCGCACCGGCGGCCGGTGCTCCGGCTCCGAGGGCGACGGCGAGAGCCACGGCCAGGGCGGCTGCCGGGGATCTGCGCAGGGTGAAACGGTTCGGTCTCATTCACGGGCTCCGGATTCCGTTGGGGACTGACGGAACGTGCGGGGGGTCCCCGGCCGTGTGGTGATCCGGCCGGGTCCTGGAGCGTGGGCCCGGACAGGGGCCCAGAGGTGCGCGATGCGTGACCGATGCTCAAGGAAGTGACCGTGCTCCGTCAAGAGCGGAAACCGGACAGCACCGTTCTATTAACGAACGGTGCTGTGCCCGTGAACCCCGGCGCCTCATCGGGAGGCAGGACATACGTCATACATCCAGACTCGCCCCGACCGGCGGAGCGGGCCAGTGGATGGCCCGGGCCCGCCCCGTATCGCCGGACACGCCTACGGGCGCAGGGCCCGCAGCAGCAGGTCCGCCAGGTGGTCGGCGACCTCCTGGCGACTGAGCGGACCGTCCGGGCGATACCAGGTGGAGAGGTGGTGGACCGAGCCGAAGTGGTAGTCGACGACCAGGTCGGCGGGGGTGGCCGAGGAGAACACGCCGCCGCGCTGGCCCTCCTCGATCAGGGCCCGGAAGCGCTCGTGGTAGCGGCGGCGCTCGACACGCACCTGCTTGTTCTTCTCGGGGCTCAGGTGGTGCATCGAGCGGAAGAAGATCGCCGCGTCGTCCAGGTTGTCGATGGTCGTGACGACCACGTCGGCCGCCGCGTCGCGCAGCCGCCGCTCGATGGGCGCCTCGGCGTCCGCGAAGGCGTCCAGCCGCTCCTGCTGGAGCCGCAGCACCCGGGCGTAGATCTCCTGGAGCAGGTCCTCCTTGGAGCCGAAGTAGTGGTAGAGCGCCCCCTTGGTGACGCCCGCCGCCTCGACGATCTCCTGGACCGAGGTGCGGTCGTACCCGCGCTCGGCGAAGAGCCGGGTGGCGGCGGCCAGCAGCCTCTGAGGGACGGGAGTGCCGCTCCGGTCCGTCGCCTTGGCCATGAGCCGCCACCTTCCTTTCGTACCGTGCGTGCGCTGCTTCGACGCTGTTCCAACGGGGGAACGCAGTTCCCGCCTGAGGATCTTCCCACTCGCCGTCTTCGGCAGCTCGGTCAGGATCTCCACCTCGCGCCATATCCGTACGCGGCGAGCCGTTCCTCGCCGTACGCGCCGAGCTCGCCGGGCTCCACCGAGGCCCCCGGACGCAGACTCGCACAAGCCCGGACCGTCTCCCCCGGTACCCGTCGGGCACGGGCGGCACAGATCGAGCCCCCGGAGCCGGGTACGCCGGAAGCGGGGCGGCCGGAGGCTCCGGGGGTCGGGGCGCTCATGCGCCGCTCGCCTCCCACTTCTTCTGGAGGCGGTTCATACCCCGCATCCACCGGTCGGGTTCGGCGGCGCGGGCCTGGTAGTAGCGGCCGACCTCGGGGTGGGGCAGGACCAGGAAGCGGCCGGCGTCCATCGCCTCGAACAGCGCGTCGGCCACGGCGTCCGGCTCGACGGCCCCGGGGGCGAGGACCAGCTCACCGGCCGAACCGGCGGCGGTGAGCATGTCGGTGCGTACACCCTGCGGGCAGATCGCGTGGACCTTGATCCCACGATGGCGGTAGGTGAGCGAGAGCCACTCGGCGAAGGCGACCGCACCGTGCTTGGTGACGCTGTACGGGGCCGCGCCGATCATCGTCAGCAGCCCGGCGGCGGAGGCGGTGGCGACGAACCGGCCGCTGCCGCGCTCCAGCCAGTCCGGCAGGAGGGCCCTGGCCGCGCGGACGTGGGCCATCACGTTGACGTCCCAGGCGGCGGCCCAGACCTCCTCGTCGGCGAACGCGTCCCCGGGCGAGGCGAGGCCCGCGTTGGCGCAGTAGACGTCCACCGTGCCGTCCAGCGCCTCCCGGGCGGCGTCCACGATCCCCGAGGCGTCCCCGGCGACGGCGAAGCCGCCGATCTCCTTCGCGAGCGGTTCGATCCGGGCGAGATCGAGGTCGTTGACGACGACCCGCGCGCCCCCGGCGGCGAACCGGCGGGCCAGAGCCGCGCCGATGCCGCCTCCGGCCCCTGTGACCACTACGCCGGCGCCCTGCACCATACTCATCGTCATCTGACCCTTCTCATCCGACCGCACCGACAGACTAACCGGTCGGTATGTGATCGGGGAAGGGTCGCGAACGGACCGGCCGGAGCCCTGACCGAGCCCTGGAGGGCCACGGGAGGACCACGGGAGGAGCCCTGGCCGAGACCGGCAGGGGCGCGGCGCCCGGCTCGGGGAATCCCACGCGGTCCAGGTCGTTCCGTGCGGTCCCGGCCCGCGCTAGCGTGCGTGGCCATGACAGTGGGCGCGATCATGGAGGTAGCGGAATGAGCCTGTCCCGACGTGGTGTGCTGGCCGCGGGAGGCGCCCTGGGAGCGCTCGCGGCGACAGCGGCCGGCACCGGTCCCGCCACGGCGTCGGCCGCCCCCGGACACGGCCCCGCCTCCGGACCCGGGCACGGGCGCGGCCGGGTGCTCACCGGTTTCGACCTGCTGGCGGCCGACGGCTACCGGCTGTTGCGAGGCCAGCGGGTCGGCATCGTCACCAACCCGACGGGCGTCACGGCCGACGTCCGGCACATCGTCGACGTGATGCACCCGGACGCACGGGTGGACCTGACCGCCGTCTTCGGCCCCGAGCACGGGTTCCGGGGCACCGCGCAGGCGGGCGGCTCCGAGGGGCGCTACGACGACCCGGCGACCGGCCTGCCCGTCTACGACACGTACCTCAAGAGCGGACAGCCGCTCGCGGACATCTTCACCGCCTCGGGCGTGGACACGGTCCTCTTCGACATCCAGGACGCGGGCGCGCGCTTCTACACCTATATCTGGACCCTGTACGACTGCATGGAGGCGGCGGCGCTCGCCGGCAAGCGCCTCGTCGTGCTGGACCGGCCGAATCCGATGACCGGGCGGGCGGCACTGGGCCCGGTGCTGGACCCGGCGTTCGCCACGTTCGTCGGCCGCCGGGAGATCGCCCAGGCGCACGGGATGACGGTGGCGGAGCTGGCCCTGTTCTTCAACGCGGAGTTCCTGCACGAGAATCCGGCGCGGCTGGACGTGGTGCCGATGTCGGGGTGGCGGCGCTCGGACTTCTTCGACGGGACCGGGCTGCCGTGGGTGCCGCCGAGCCCGAACATGCCGACGCCCCGGACGGCTCTCGTCTACTCCGGCACCTGCCTCTTCGAGGGCACCAACCTCTCCGAGGGGCGCGGCACCACGCGCCCCTTCGAGCTACTGGGAGCGGAGGGCGTCGACCACCGCTGGGCCGCCGCCGCGAACGCCCTGGAGCTGCCGGGGGTGGCCTTCCGGGAGGCGTACTTCGCACCGGTGTTCTCCAAGTTCGCGGGGAAGACGGTGGGCGGGGTGCAGGTGCACGTCCAGGACCGGGAGGTCTTCGACCCGGTCCGCACCGGGATCGCCCTGCTGGTGACCGCGAAGCGGACGTGGAGCGGCTTCGCCTGGCGGCCGGACCACTGGATCGACAAACTCACCGGGAACACCCGGGTCCGCACGATGATCGACGCGGGCGCGGACACCGACACGGTGGTAGGGGAGTGGCAGCAGGACCTGTCGGCGTTCCGGGCGAAGCGAGGGAAGTATCTGCGGTACGGCGGATAGCGCGGGCGGGGCCCGGTCGCAGCAGCCGGCCCGGCGGCGGAAACGGCTTCCGCGTCTCCCGACGAGAGCGGAGCCCGTACGCGGCGGCCCCGGCGTTCCGGGTGCCGCCGCCGTACGGGCCATCCCCTCGCGTCAGCCGGCCGTGTTCGGCCGGACCGCTCCGAAGCACGTGCGGATGGTCAGCGCACAGGCGACGGCCACCACGGCACAGGCCGCAGCGCACAGCAGGGCGACCGGCAGGCCGAGTCCCGCGGCGCTGCCGTGCGTGGCCAGGGCCACCACGGCGAGTACCGTCTGGCCCAGGGCCAGCCAGATCCCCGTCAGCGCACGCGGCGCCCGGGACCGTACGCGCTCCAGACCCAGCAGGACCGCACCGCCGGTCAGCCCTGCCGGGGCGAGCACCATCAAGGCGGCGTTCAGCGGGTCGAAGCCGGAGGGATCGGTGTGGTCGATCTCCGCGGTGTCCCTCCTTGTCGACACCACGGGACTCCGACTCATGGCGGGTCGCGACCTCGTAGGCGGTGTCATGGTCGATGTTGATCTCCATGCGGGCGTTCCAGTAGCAGTGCCGGAACGCGTCGCCGGTCCCCTGGGTGAGGGACTTCCTGGGGTACCTCTTCGCGGCCTCGGCGAAGGCCTTGTCGGCGTCCTTGCCGGCCTTGTTGGGTAGGTCACGGAGGGGTCGGCGAGGAACGCCGCGCTGGGCCTGAGGACCAGCACCGTGCCTTCGGGGCTCTCCTCCACGGTGGTGGCGATCTCGGCGTGGCGCAGCGGGTCACCCGACACGGGGTCGGTTCCGGTGCCCCACATCCGGGGCGCGGGAGCGCTGGCGAGGAGATTGCCGGAGCCGTCCTCCAACCGCAGATTCCGCTGGGGGGGGCTTCAGCAGCTCCATGCCCTCCAGTGTGACGGGGAGGCGCAGTTCGACCGGTTCCGTGGGCCGTTCCGTGAGGATCAGCGACTCGGAGAAGCCGTGCGGCAGCGCGGTCACATGAAGGTCGCCGGGGGGACCACGGACGGGTAGACCGCCGTGTCGCCGTCGAGCCGGGGTACGGGGAGCGCCTTGCCCCAGTCGAGACCGAAGGTGCGGCTGCCCCGGCTGACCGATGCGAAGTCCCCGCTGCCGCCGTCCGAGAGGGCGACATCGGCCACGGCCGTCTTCGGCTCCACCTGGGTACCGGTGTCGACGAGGATGGTGTCCAGGGGCTTCCACCGGCCGGCTTCCTTGACCCGCACCGGACCGGAGTACGTCTCCGTCGTGAGGGTGCCGTCCGGGTTGGCCCAGGTGCCCGCGTCGGCCGTGCGCTCGGAAAGGGCTTCCACCCGCCGCCCAGAGAGTTTCGCGGCGAGCTGCGCCGCGGCGAGGTCCGGTGCCTCGGTCATGGGTTTCGCCGGGCCGGAGATGGTGACGGGTCTTCCGTCTCCGTCGTCCCCCGCCTGTGCGGTGCCCGCTGAGGCAACGAGCGTGGCGGACATGGCCAAGGATATGGCCGCCGCCGTGAACCGTCTGTTCACGTTCTCCCCTACAAGAATCATTTCCTGTCAATCACCTGTGAGGGTGATCAAATACGGAGCTGACCGTAGATGTAGGCACATGTGCATGACAGGCAGTCATAGTCCTGCAGAACACCTGAAGGCACCCAATCAACCGCCTGTCAGTACGTGATCCCCATCACCGACCGATCCCTGGAGGTACCGCTCCGACCTGGCATTTCACCGGCCCCGGAACAGCGCGGCCGGCGGCCGGACCCGCCACCGGGTACCGGACACCGCACGACCGCACGCCCTCGCACCACCCGTCCGCGCGCCGCCCCGCTCCCGCCCGTGACAACCCTTCCCCCCTGGGGAGTCTCGGCCAATGGACGGATTTCATCTTTCGATGGAGCCGAAACGGGCAGGCGTACGTCCATTCCTTGACGTCCAAGGACGAGCGACGGAGGTGGCGGTGTCATGGCCGGTTTCCGGAGTCTTGCGAGACAGGTCCGCGATCCGATGGGGGATCTGGCCCTGCGGCGGTATTCGCTGCGCAAGTGTTTGGAGAGGTTCGCCCCGTACGGGCACCGGGCGACCTGGGACCATCTGTGCGCCCGGCACGGGATCGATCCCGAGGACCGGGCGCCCGATCCGGTGCGCCTGATGGGCGCGCTGGACGAGTTGGAGGAGGCGCGGGCCGTCTGGCTCGCGTACGAGGCGGGTTTCGCCGAGCGGCGACGGCGCGAGAAGCACGCGGGGCTGCGGCGGCCCGGCGCCTTCGACGACTGGCACCGCCGCACCTGGGGCGGTCACGGGGTGGCCCGCTGTTCCGACCCGGGCATCCATCCCACCGGGCCGCTCGCCGAGGTACTGCGCCGCCTGATCGCGGCTCTGGGCGCCGGCCCCGGTTCCGCCTGCCCGGTCTGCGCGGGCACCGGCATCGAGTGGCGGCAGGAGCGGGGCGAGGCGCCGTGGGCGGGCCCGGTGTGCACGGGCTGCGGGATCGCGGTGCCGCAGCCCGCCCTGACCGACCGCACGCTGGCCAGAGCCCGGCTGCCACGGCACCGGAGGCAGGCCACAACAGCGGCGTGAGGCCGCGCGCCCGCACCCCGGGAACTACGTGCGCTTGGGCGGCTTCCGGCCCTCGGGCATGAGACGGGAACCGGTGATCCGCTCACCTACGATGTCGTCGGGATTGGACAGCACACAGGTCTCCAGCGACAGACAGCCGCATCCGATGCAGTCGGTCAGGTGGTCGCGCAAGCGGTGCAACTGTCCGATCCGCTCGTCCAGTTCCTTGCGCCAGACCTCGGAGAGACGGGCCCAGTCCTCGCGGTTCGGCGTGCGCTCCTCGGGCAGTTCGGCGAGCGCCTCCCGGATCGTGACCAGGGGAATGCCGACGCGCTGGGCCGCCCGGACGAAGGCGACCCGGCGCAGCGCGTCCCGCGAGTAGCGGCGCTGGTTGCCGCTGGTGCGGCTGCTGCTGATCAGTCCTTTGGACTCGTAGAAGTGCAGGGCCGAGACGGCCGCGCCGCTGCGCACCGAGAGCTGGCCGACCGAGAGTTCATGGAGTGTCTGTGGAATCTGGGGCACCCCTCGAATCTACTGCCTTGTCGTTGACAGGAACGCGCCGCACAACAATGCTGAGCAAGCGCTTAGACATCGCGCCCGATGGCGCGCCGAGCCGGAAAGCGGGAACCGGGAACATGGCAGAGCCGAGGATCTTCACGTCCGCGCGGGAACTGCGGGACGGAGTGGGCGAACAGCTGGGACACAGCGACTGGCTGGAGATCGGGCAGGAGAGGGTCGACCGGTTCGCCGACGCGACCGGCGACCACCAGTGGATCCACGTGGACCCGGAGCGGGCGAAGGACGGGCCGTTCGGCACGACCATCGCGCACGGCTATCTGACGCTCTCGCTGCTACCCGCGCTGGTGCCGCAGGTGATGCGGGTCGAGGGCATGAAGATGGGCATCAACTACGGCACCAACAAGGTCCGTTTCCCCTCGACCGTCCCGGTCGGCTCGCGGCTGCGGGCGACGGCGGTGCTCCGCGACGTCGAGGAGACGGGCGGCGGCGTACAGGTCACGGCGGTCGTCACGGTCGAGCGCGAGGGCAGTGAAAAGCCGGCCTGCGTCGCCGAGTCGGTGTCCCGCTACTACTTCTGAAGCCGCCGGACCGCTTCCGAAGCCGCCGGATCACTTCTGGACCTGCCGGGCGCCGACCATCCGCAGGACGAGGCCGGCGTACAGTTCGCCGACCTCGTCGGGGGTACGGGCGCCCCGGGCGTTGAACCAGCGGGCCACGTCGATGCAGAGGGACAGCACCGCGAGCGCGGTGCCGGGGATGTCGGGGACGTCGAACTCGCCGTCCCGCACCCCTTCGCCGATGATCCGGCGCACCACCGCGTCGCTCCTGCGTCGCAGCGCGACGATCTCGGTGCGGTGCTCCTCGCCGAGGGCGTCGAGCTCGTACTGCACGACCCGGGCCGTGGTGTGCCGCTCCGCGTGCCAGCGGACGAAGGAGCGGACGGCCCCGGCGAGCCGTTCGGCAGCCGTGCCGTCCCGGTCCGCCTCCGCGTCGAGGACGTGCAGGGCGCGCTCATGGCCGATCTTGCTGATCCGGTGGAGCAGCTCTTCCTTGGTCTTGTAGTGGATGTAGAGCGCCGCCGGGCTCATTCCGGCCCGGCCGGCGATGTCACGGGTGGTGGTCGCGTGGTACCCGCGCTCGGCGAAGGCGTCCACGCCGGCGACGAGGAGCCGCCTGGCCGCCTCGGGAGTGACCTCGCCCCACGGCGCGTCCTCGCCGCTCGTCTCCTCCGCCGCACTCATCGCCCAGGGCCCCTCTCCGTCAACAGGACGAACACCATACCCCGAACCTGAGCAAGCGCTTAGGGGTTGCGCGGTCGATCCTGCCGCGTCAGAGCTTCTGGAAGGGGTCGTGCTCGGCGAGGATCTTCTCCAGCCGGGCCTGGTCCACCCGGCTGACGATCTGCCCGGCCTCCTGGCGGTCCCTGATCACCTTGGCAAGCGTGAAACAGGACGTGACCAGGTAGAGCACACCGATGGCGAGGAAGCCGCGCACCCAGGCATCGGCGTCGAGGTAGATGATGCCGAGGGCCACCGCGCCGATCGCCACCATGAAGGAGGCGACGGCCTGACCGTAGAAGGCGGCGGTGCTCTGTTGCTTGACCGATGTCGTGTCACTCATGGGTTCAGCATCCGCCGACGTGGCGCACGCCATATCCGCGCCCGTACTCAGGCCGGTACTCAGACACCCGTACGAATCCGCGCGCCGGTCAGAACGCGGAGACGCCGGTCAGCGCGCGGCCGATGATCAGCTTCTGGATCTGACTGGTGCCCTCGTAGAGCGTCATCACGCGGGCGTCCCGCAGCAGTTTGCCGACCGGATACTCGTCGATGCAGCCGTAGCCGCCGTACTCCTCGGGGACGGTCGGACCGAGGAAGCCGAGGTCCCGAGCTTCTTCACGATCGACTTGTCGATGTTCTCGGCGCGGTCCCACGCGACGGCATGGGGGGCGACCTCCCGGGCGACGAAGTCCTCGGCCGGCTTCCGGACGGCCTCCTGCTCCTCGCTGAGCGCCAGGCCCATCGTGCCCACCCCCTGCCTCTCGCGAGCGCCGCCGGAGCGCACTTTAATGAGCATCGCTAGTTTATGGTTCGGGGGCCCTACTATGAGCCGCATGGCCCGACCGCGCAAGCCCCTCCTCAGCAGAGACCGCATCGTCGGGGCGGCGAGTTCGCTCATGGACTCCGAAGGGCTCGACGCCGTCTCCACGCGCCGCCTGGCGGCTGTCCTGGGGGTCAGCGGGCCCTCGCTCTACAACCACTTCCGCAACAAGGAGGAGATCCTCGACGCCGTCGCCGACGCGGTCTCCGTACAGGTCGATCTGTCGATGTTCGAGGAGTCGGACCCGCGCGACTGGCGCGAGGCCCTGCACGACTGGGCGCTGTCCTACCGGGCCGCCCTCGCCGCGCACCCGCACATCGTCCCGGTCCTCGCCCGGGGCCCCGGGCGCCGCCCGGCGGGGCTGCGGGTCGCCGACGCCGTGTTCGGGGCGATGACCGGCGCGGGCTGGCCGCCCGCCCAGGCCACCCGGATCGGGGCCCTGATGCGCTACTTCATCACCGGTTCCGCGCTGGGCTCCTTCGCCGGGGGCTTCGTCGACGACGAGAGCGCCTACGACCCCGCCGACTACCCGCACCTCGGCCAGGCCCATCTGCTGGCCGACCACCGCCGCCAGGTCGACGAAGGGGCCTTCGAGATCGGGCTGCGGGCCCTGCTGGACGGCCTGGCGATCCAGTACGAGCAGTACGCGCGGCCGGGGGGTGTGGCCGCGACCACGGTTCGGCCCGCACCGAACCGTCCCTGAAGCACCCTGGATCCTTGGGCCGTTCCCGACACGACCTGGCCCCATGAGCCGTTCCCCGCGGCCTCGGCCGCACGACGCTTCGGCCCCGCGCCCCGCCGCGCCGGCCGCCCTCCCGGCCGGCGGGACCCGCGCGTCGTTCTGCCTGGCCCTGCTCGACGGGCGGGCCCGGACGACCGGTGAGCCGGCCCGGTACGCCTCGGTCGCCCCGTCCACCGCCGGCGAGCGCTTGGAGCGGCTGGTCGCGGGCGGGCTGCCGGCCGAGGAGCGGCGGGGCCGTCACCGCCATGTCCGGCAGGCGGACGAGCGGGTCGCGCACCCCTGCGCGGGACACCGGTTTCGCGCTGACCGACGCGGGCCCGGGCGGTACCCCTGCTTCCCGGACGCGGAAGGGCCGTCCCGTGCCACCGCCAGGGCTCCGTCCTCAAACGCCGGACGGGCTGGAAGTGGCACGCTCCGTCCGCGCGCACCGGACGGGCCGGAGCGGCGGGCTCGCGGTCGCCGATTGACGGTCCTCGACAATTCGGTGGGGGCCAAAAGCTTCCGGCTCTACGGTCGTGGCCATGACGACGACCCCGAGGGCCCTCCCCCTCTCCCCGCCGGCCCACCGCCGGCGCGCCACCGCCGCCGCCTGCACCACCGTCGTGCTGTGGGCCTCCGCCTTCGTCTCGATCCGCAGTGCGGGCGAGAGCTACTCCCCCGGCGCGCTGGCACTCGGGCGACTGGCGACCGGCGCGCTGGTGCTGGGGGCGATCCTGCTCGTCCGCCGGGAAGGGCTGCCGGGGCGGGGCGCCTGGCGGGGGATCATCACCTCGGGCGTGCTGTGGTTCGGGCTCTACATGGTGGCGCTCAACTGGGGCGAGCAGGAGGTCGACGCCGGGACGGCGGCGATGCTGGTGAACATCGGGCCGATCCTGATGGCGCTGCTGGGCGCCCGCATGCTCGGCGAGGGGCTGCCGCGCCGCCTGCTGCTGGGGATGGGCATCTCGTTCTCGGGCGCGGTCGTCGTCGGCCTCGCGATGTCCGGGCACGGCGGCTCCTCCGTGCTGGGCGTGGCGCTGTGCCTGCTGGCCGCGGTGGTGTACGCGCTGGGCGTGGTGAGCCAGAAGCCGGCCCTCGCGCACGGCTCCTCGCTCCAGATCAACACCTTCGGCTGCCTGATCGGGGCCGTGGCCTGCCTGCCGTTCACCGGAGTGCTGGTCTCCGAGGCCGCCGACGCGCCGCTGTCCGCCACGCTGAACATGGTCTACCTGGGCGTCTTCCCGACCGCGCTGGCCTTCACCACCTGGGGCTACGCGCTGGCACGGACCACCGCGGGCCGGATGGGCGCGACCACGTACGCGGTTCCGGCGCTCGTCGTGGGCATGGCCTGGGTGCTGCTGGACGAGGTGCCGACGCCGCTCGGCGTCCTGGGCGGCGTGCTGTGCCTGGCCGGAGTGGCGGTCTCCCGGAGCCGTCAGCAGACTGGGCCCACAGGTGAGAGTCCGGCCCGGCCGGTGGAGGGATCCCGTCATGACGAGGAGCGCCAGGCGGAACGGACGTAGCGGGAGCGGAGCGGGACGGGACGGGCCCGACGCCCCCGGGAAGAGCGGGCGCGAGGACCGCGGCGGTCGCGGGGCGGGCACGGACCGGAAGCCCGGCATCTCCGGGGCGAGCGACCGGGCGGCCCATCACGGTGGCCCGTATCCGGACGGGTTCGGCGTCGTCGGCAGCGGGGACGACGGTCCGGGCCTGGTAACGCCGAAGGGCGTTGCCCGCGACGCCTGGCGCGAGGACTACGCCGGGGCCCCCGGAGTCGCCGGTCCCGCCCGGCACGCAACGCTCCGGCACGCACGCCACCGCCCCGCACCGTCCTGCCGGAACGGCATGATCCCTTGCCCTGGCGGCCGGGGACCGGCCAGGACCGGGACGAGCCCCGCGCTCCCGCGCAGCACCCAACCGGGCGGGCCCCTCGGCGCCGGTGGGTCAGCCCGGTTCCCTCAGCGCCGCGGGATGTCGTCGAACCCGCGAGGCCGTACGGGGGCGGCCCCGGTGTCCGGCCGCGCGGGAGCCGGTGCGGACCCCGTACGGCCGTCGCCGCGCAGTCCGAGTCCCGCCGCGCCGATCAGGACCACGCCGAGCAGCACGAACGGGGCGGCCACCCCCACCGCACCCGCGATCAGACCCGCCGCGGCGGGGGCGGCGACCTGGCCGAGCCGGTTGCCGGTCAGCCGGAGGGCGAGCGCGGTGGACCGGGCCCGGTCGGGGGCGGCCCGGACCACGGTGGTCATGGACAGCGGCTGGCCGACACCGAGGCAGAAGCCCAGCAGGGCGAGCATGACGGCGAGGACCGGGACGGACACGGGGAGGGCGACTCCCGCGCAGAGGAGCCCGGCGAGCAGGCAGCTGGTGGTCAGCAGGGCCCTGCGGCCCACCACCCTCAGCAGCGGCGACATGACCAGCCGGCAGGCGATCGTGGCGGCTGCCCGCAGGCTCAGCAGCAGCCCGACGGTGGCCGGCGCGATGGAGCGGTGTTCTCCGACGACCGGCAGGTAGGCGGTGAGGATGTCCGTGGCGGACAGCACCGCCATGCTGATGAAGATGCCCGCGGGGACTCCGCGCGCGCCCAGGATCGCGCGGACCGGGACCTTGTCGCCGGGCCTGCCGCCGGGGCCGGTCGCCCGGCGGTGCTCGATGCGCCGGAGCGAGGCGAGGGCGGCGGCGGCGACCGCCGCCGACACGAGGAGGGCCAGCGCGCTCGTACGGCCCAGGATCTGGCCCTGCCCGGAGATGAGCGCGCCCGCGGCGACCGGGCCGATCAGCTGGCCGAGCGAGGCCCCGATGGTGAAGTGCCCGAAGTTGCGGTCCTGTTCGTCGGGCGCGGACTGCCGGGCCACGATCGACTGCGCGCCGATCACGAAGCACAGGTGGCCGAGGCCCATCACCCCGCTCCAGGCGGCCATCGCGGGCAGCGAGGAGACGATGCCGCTGAGCGCGCAGCCGCCGGAGATCAGGAGCACACCGAGAGGCAGCAGCGGCGCGCAGCGGCCGTGGTCGGCGCGGCGGCCGAGCGGCACGGCGACGAACAGCGGGAGCAGGGCGTAGACCCCGGCGATGACGCCGACGGCCGCCTCGTCCGCACCCAGCGCGAGGGCCCGGTAGGAGACGGCGGGCCGCGCCATCGACACCGCCCCCTGCGCGAAGGCGAAGGCGATGACGAGGCGCAGCAGCCAGCCCCTGCCGGGCCCGGTTCGCGGCGTGCGTGTCATTACATGATGCCGAAGAGGACGCCTGACGCGAGTACCACGAGCGAGGTGAGCACGGCCCACTTGACGGTGAAGCGGGTGTGGTCGCCGAATTCGACCTTCGCCATGCCGACGAGGACGTACACGGCGGGCACGAGCGGCGAGGACATGTGCAGCGCCTGGCCGGCCAGGGAGGCGCGCGCGATCTCCAGCGGCGAGACCCCGTGGGCCGCGCCGGCCTCGGCGAGGACGGGGAGGACGCCGAAGTAGAAGCCGTCGTTGGACATGAAGTACGTGAGCGGCAGGCTGAGCAGGCCGGTGACGATGGCCATGTGCGGGCCCATCGCGTCGGGGACAGCGCCGACGACCCAGTCGGCCATGTTGTCGACCATGCCGGTGCCGGTGAGGACTCCGGTGAAGACGGCGGCGGCGAAGACCATGCCGGAGACGTTGAGGACGTTGTCGGCGTGCGCGGCGATCCGGGCCCGCTGGTCGGGCATGTGGGGGAAGTTGACGGTGAGAGCGAGGGCGGCGCCGAGCAGGAAGAGCACCGGGATCGGCATCAGTTCCATGATCATCGCCGTCAGCAGGGCGACGGTGAGTCCGGCGTTGAACCAGTAGAGCTTCGGGCGGAGCGTGGACCGGTTCGGGTCGAGGCCCTGGAACTCCTCGTCGTCCCCGTCCGCGGGGTCGGCGTCGGTGCCGGTCCCCGTAGCGCCCGCCGGAGCGGAGGCGCCCTTGCGGAGGCGGTCCCCGCCGTCGGCTCCGGCGCCTGCCGCTCCGGTGCTGCCCGCGCCGGTGGACACGGTCTCCGGCTCCGGCTTCCGGGCGAGCGCCTCGTCGAGCGTGAGCATCCCCAGGCGCTTGCGCTCCCGGAGGCCGAGCACGTACGCCAGCACGAACACGGCGAGCAGCCCCATGGCCAGCGCCGGGATCATCGGCACGAAGATCTCGGAGGCGTCCAGCTTGAGGGCGGTGGCGGCACGGGCGGTGGGGCCGCCCCAGGGGAGGGTGTTCATGACGCCGTTGGCGGTGGCCGCGACGCCGGTCATGACGACCAGGCTCATCTTCAGGCGTTTGTAGAGGGGATACATCGCCGAGACGGTGATCATGAAGGTGGTGGAGCCGTCGCCGTCCAGCGAGACGATCGCGGCGAGCAGCGCCGTACCGACGACGATGCGCATCGGGTCGGCCTGGCAGAACTTCAGGATGCCCCGGACGATCGGGTCGAACAGGCCGACGTCGATCATCACGCCGAAGTAGACGATGGCGAACATCAGCATGGCGGCGGTGGGCGCGAGGTTGCCGACGCCTTCGATGACGTAGTCGCCGAGCTGCGCTCCCTGCCCGACGGCGACACAGAACAGTGCGGGGATCAGTACCAGCGCCGCGATCGGCGACATCTTCTTCGTCATGATCAGGACCAGGAAGGTCGCGATCATGGCGAAGCCGAGGATGGTCAGCATGGGGGATACCTAACGTTCATCTTTGAACTCCCACCGGTCTCGGCGGTCCGGATGACGTTAGGGGTGCTGTCCCAGCGTTAACAAGATGTTGACGCATGAGCAATACGAGCAAAACCCCAGGTCAACACGGTGATGCTAAAGAGCGGGGGCCACGGGGACCGCAATGGCGTTCAGCACGGCGGTGCCGGACAGCGGATCCAGGAGCGTGCCGTCGAGCAGTTGGTTCACGTTCGCCCCCGGAGCGGCGGCGGCGACCGTCATACGAGTGCCGGGGCGGCTGTGGCCCCAGCCGTGGGGCAGGCTCACCACCCCGCAGCGCACGGTGTCGGTGATCTCGGTGGGGGCCTCGATCCCCCCGCCCGACGACTCGATCCGGGTGGTGGCCCCGTCCACGAGGCCGAGCCGGGCCGCGTCGTCGGGGTGCATCTGGAGGGTGCAGACGTTGGACCCGCCGGTGAGCGAGCCGACGTTGTGCATCCAGCTGTTGTTGGAGCGCAGCCGGCGGCGGCCGACGAGGACGCGCGAGGCGGACAGACTGCTGGGCGAACAGACAGGCCGGCGAACAGGCGGGCGAGCACGGGGGCGGTGAGCTGACGGGCCGGTGGGCGGACGGGCGGCACGCGGAGCCGAAGGCGCCCCCGGTCAGGGCCCCTCGCTCAGTCGAGCGTCTGGGCGAGGTAGGACCTGACCAGGGTCCGCGTCTCGGCGACGATGGCCACGTCCCCCGACGGCTCCGTGCGGAAGGCCAGTTGGAGGAGGGCGTCGGCGGCCTCGACGCTCACCAGGACCGCCCGGGACAGCGCCGCGTCGGGCCGTCGGCCGAGGTGGCCGGCGAGCAGTACGGCGAGCCGGTCCGCCAGACGCCGGTTGGCGTCGTCCGCCGCTCCCTCGGCCGGGAACGGCGGCCCGAAGTCGACGAGCGCGAACCCGGGGACGCCGCGCTTCATCGCCAGGTACTCGTCGAGCACCGCGTCGATGGCGGCGCGCCAGTCGGCGGCGGGAAGGTCGCCGAACCGGGCGGCGATGCGGTCGACGTAGGTGTCCAGGTTGCGCAGCGCGAGGGCGTCGACGAGCGCACGCTTGTTGGGGAAGAACCGGTAGACGGAGCCGATGGGCACGTCGGCGCGTTCGGCGACGGCCCGGGTGGTGAGCTGCTCGTAGCCGGTCTCGTCGAGGAGTCCGGCGCAGGAGTCGAGTATCCGGGCCAGCCGGTCGGCACTGCGCTGCTGCACGGGGGCGCGGCGGAGGTTCGGGTTGACATGGGGCACGGGCCCCATGATGCCGTGCCCTCCCCGCCCGGCGGACCGCACCCGCCGCCCGGCGGATGTCGGCGACGCCCGGTACGGGGAGCCCTCACCTCCCCGTACCGGCCACGAATGGCGCGGCACAGGCCACGAATGGCGCGATGTATGCCGTTGACGTGCCCCGCCCCTATTCCTACGGTGGTACATAGGATTCGCCGTCCGGCGGATCCGAGGGCTTCTTGGGCACCGGGAGTGCGGGATGAGCGCGATCGACCAGGCGAGGAAGGCGGCCGAGGGGCTGACGTATTCCTCGGGCTTCGGCAACGAGCACAGCTCGGAGGCGGTTCCCGGGGCGCTGCCGCACGGCCGCAACTCCCCCCAGCGCGCCCCGCTCGGGCTGTACGCGGAGCAGCTGAGCGGTTCCGCCTTCACCGAGCCGCGCGTGGACAACCGCCGTTCCTGGCTCTACCGGATCCGCCCCTCGGCCGCCCACCCGGCGTTCACCCGGATCGACAACGGGGGGCTGCGCTCGGCGCCCTTCACCGAGACCGTGCCGGACCCGAACCGGCTGCGCTGGAACCCGCTGCCCGACCCCGCGCCCGGCACGGACTTCCTGAGCGGCCTGTGGACACTCGGCGGCAACGGCGACGCCGCGCAGCGCGCGGGTATGGCGATCCACCTGTACAACGCCAACTCCTCGATGCCGGATGGGGCCTCTCCTGGTCAAGCGGCACCGGGATCTCGGGGAAGGGTGTTCAGCGACTCCGACGGCGAACTGCTGATCGTCCCCGAGCGCGGCGGACTGCTGCTGCGCACCGAACTGGGCCTGCTGCGGGCCGAGCCGGGCCAGGTCGCTTTGATCCCGCGCGGGATCCGCTTCCGGGTGGAGCTGCTGGAGGAGACCGCGCGCGGATACGTCTGCGAGAACTACGGCCGCCCGTTCGCCCTGCCCGACCTCGGCCCGATCGGTGCCAACGGCCTGGCGAACGCCCGGGACTTCCTCGCGCCCGTCGCCGCCTACGAGGACCACGAGGGCCCGGTGGAGGTGGTCAACAAGTTCTGCGGGAACCTCTGGTCGGCGACGTACGACCACTCGCCGCTCGACGTGGTGGCCTGGCACGGCAACCACACCCCGTACGTCTACGACCTTCGCCGGTTCAACGTGATCGGCACGATCAGCTACGACCACCCCGACCCGTCGATCTTCACCGTGCTGACCTCGCCGTCCGACACCCCGGGGCTGGCCGGGGTGGACTTCGTCGTCTTCGCCCCGCGCTGGCTGGTCGGTGAGGACACCTTCCGCCCGCCGTACTTCCACCGCAATGTGATGAGCGAGTACATGGGCCTGATCGAGGGGGCGTACGACGCCAAGGCGGACGGCTTCGTCCCGGGCGGCGGCTCCCTGCACAACATGATGTCGGCCCACGGCCCGGACCGGGAGACCTTCGACCGGGCGAGCGCGGCGGAGCTGAAGCCGCAGAAGATCGACGACGGTCTGGCCTTCATGTTCGAGACCCGCTGGCCGGTCACGGCGACCGCGCAGGCAGCCGGCGCCGAACACCTGCAGCGCGGCTACGACGACGTGTGGCAGGGTCTGAGCCGCAACTTCCGGCCGTAGACGCCCGGAAGCCGGAGAGGACGGGACGGGGACGGGGACGATGTGACAGAGAGCCAGGAGAGAGCCGGGGCGGACGCCCGGAGGACCGACGGGGACGCCGCGGCCGGGGTCGGCGCGGACGCCCGGGCGGCCCCGGTGCCGCCACCGCCCGCCTTCGCCCCCGACTCCCTCGTCCTGAACCGGAAGCTGCCTCTCTGGTACCAGGTCTCCCAGTCCCTGCGGGCCTCCATACTGGGCCGCCCGCAGGACGCCTCCTCCCGGCTGCCCACCGAGGAGCAGCTCGCCGCGCACTACGGGGTCAGCGTGCTCACGATGCGCCAGGCGCTCAAGGAGCTGGAGACGGAGGGGCTGATCAGCCGGCACCGGCGGCGCGGCACGTTCATCGAGCCGCGCGCCCGGCGGGTCTCCCCGGTCCGGCTGCTGGGCTCGGTCGACGCGATCGTGGCCCAGCAGTCCGGGGAAGCGACGACGATTCTCGGCCACGGCCCGACGGCGGTGCCCGGTGATCTCGCCGAGTTCTTCCCGGGCTGCGCCGAAGTAACCTGCTACCGACGGCTGCGCCGCGACGGCGAGAGCGGCGAGCCCACCAACTGGGCGGAGAACGCGGTCCGTCCCGACATCGCCGCCCGGATCGATGTGGCCGACCTCGAGCGCTGGCCGATGACCAAGGTCCTGCGCGACGTCATCGGGGTGAGGATCTCCCGGATCACCGACACGGTGGAGGCGCGGCTCGCCGACCCCGTCACCGCCGAGCTGCTCCAGGTCCCGCTGCTCAGCCCGATCCTGCACTACACGGGCGTGACGTACGACGAGGAGGGGCGCGTGGTGGACGTGGCCAGGATCCGCTACCGGGGCGACCGGTTCTCCTTCTCCGTGACGGTGGAGGCCCACTGACCCCGCCCCACGGGGACACCGCCCGCCGTTACGATGCGAAAGGGCCACGGCGGACAGGGGAGGACAGGCAGGTGACAGCGCACGGGACAGCGCCGGCCCGCGGCGACGGGAACGCCCGGCCCTCACCTCCGCGGACGCCCCGACCGCCGGACGGGCTCCTGCCGCCGGACGGGCTCCTGCCGCCGGACGGTCTTCTGCCGCTGGACGAACTGATGCCGTGGTCGGTACGGCCGCTGCGGACCGGCCGCGCCTGGGTGAGCGGCCCCGACCCCGTGGCGCTCCGGACCCGCTGGGAACGGCTGGCCGCCGCCGGACCCGCCGAGCAGGAACGGCTGTTCGCGCCCACCCGTTCCCGTACGCCGCAGACCTCGGTCGCCGCCCTGCCCGGCCGGTCCGCCGGAACGGGGCGCTTCGCCCGGACCCCGGGCCCCTGCCCCGACCCCGTACGGATCCTCCACGGCCCCTACGACGAACAGTGGCTGCTCCCCGACCACCGGCTGATCGACGCGGCCCGTCCGGAGCTTTGGCGGGTCGCCGACGGGCGGCAGCTCTTCGCGGTCGAGCACAGCTGTGCCCCCGAGGATTCCGGGCCCGCCCTGTCCGTGACCGCGCTGCTGCCCGACGGGCACTCCCCCGCCGGGCGGCCCGGCCGGATCAGGCCGCTCTACCGCAGGCCCGGCGGCACGGAACCCAACCTGGCTGCGGGGCTCACGGAGCTGCTGCGCGAGCGGCTCGGCGGCGCGGCGGAGCCGGACGCGTTCACCCCGGAAGCGGTGCTGGCCTGGGTCCTGGCCGCCGCCCGGCCCTCCGCCACCGGCCTCCGGGTCCCGTTGCCCGCCGACGCGGGGGTGTGGTCGTCGGGGGTGGCGCTCGGCCGGGAGCTGACGCGGCTCCAGTTGCGCGGGACCCGGGGCGGGGAGCGGCCCCGGCTGCCGGGCGGGCACAGGCCCTATGTGCGGGCGCCCCTCCCGGCCCGGCCCACCGAACTGGTCCATGAGGCCGGGGACCAGGCGCTGGTCGTCGGCGATGGCCGGATCTCGCCGGTGCCCGCGGCGGCCTGGGAGTTCACGGTGGGCGGGGTGCGGGTGCTGGAGCTCTGGTTCGGGCGCCGGGCCTCGGCGGCGACGGGCCGGGGTCCCGACGGGGCGCCCCCGGACGGTCTGGACGCGGTCGGTGCGCGTGGCTGGCCCCGGGAGTGGACCTCGGAGCTGCTCGAACTCATCACCGTACTGGCCCTGCTGGACGGCACGGAGGGGCGCCGGAAGGAGCTGTGGGCGGCGCTGGAGTCGGGGCCGCTGATCGGGCCCGCCGAGCTGCGGACGGCCGGGGTGCTGCCGGTGCCGTCCTCGGCACGGCGTCCCGCATCGGTGCTCGGGCACCAGGAGGAGGGCCCGGAGGGGCAGTTCGCCCTGCTGTAGCGGCGGGCCGGGGAGTCCGCGGGGCGGCCGGGGGTGGCAGAAGCGCCGGTGGGGAGGTAAGCACGGGTCATGAACACTTTGCCACTCCCCCTCGACGGCATCACCGTGGTGGCCGTCGAGCAGGCGGTCGCCGCCCCCTTCGCCACCCGGCAGCTCGCCGACCTCGGAGCCAGGGTCATCAAGGTGGAGCGCCCGGACGGCGGCGACTTCGCGCGCGGCTACGACACGGCGGCGCGCGGGCTCGCCTCGCACTTCGTCTGGTGCAACCGCGGCAAGGAGTCCCTCGCCGTCGACCTGAAGGATCCGCGCGGGCTAGCGGTGGTCCGTGAACTCATCGCCGGGGCCGATGTGTTCGTCCAGAACCTGGCCCAGGGGGCGGCGGCCAGGCTCGGCCTCGACGCCGCCTCGCTCTGCGCGGCGCACCCGCGACTGGTGGCGGTCGACATCTCCGGTTACGGCGCGGACGGACCGTACGCGCACAAGCGGGCCTACGACATGCTCGTGCAGTGCGAGGCCGGTCTGGTCTCGGTGACGGGGACGGCGGACCGGCCGGTGAAGGCGGGCATTCCGGCGGCGGACATCGCGGCGGCGATGTACGCGTTCTCGGGGGTACTCGCGGCGCTGCTGCGGCGGGCGAGCACCGGGCGGGGCGGCCCGGTGGAGATCTCCATGCTGGACGCGCTGGCCGAGTGGATGGGCCATCCGCTGCACCAGGGGACGCACGGCTCCGCTTCCCCGGCGCGCACGGGCCTCGCGCATGCGGTGATCGCCCCGTACGACGCGTATCCGACGGCCGACGGGGAGCAGGTGCTGCTCTCCGTGCAGAACGACCGGGAGTGGCGACGGCTGACGGAACAGGTGCTCGGGCGGCCCGAGTTGGCCGACGACCCGGACTTCGCGACGAACGCGGCACGTACCGCGAACCGGGAACGGACCGATGCGGCGGTGGGCCGGGCGCTGGCGGGCCTGACGGGGCGGGAGGCGTTGGCCGGGCTGGAGGCGGCGGGCATCGCCTGTGCCCGGCTGAACACGGTGGCCGATGTGGCGGCGCATCCGCAGCTCGCGGCGCGGGACCGGTGGCGGGAGGTGGGGTCACCGGTGGGGCCGTTGCGGGCGCTGCTGCCGCCGATCACGCTGCCGGGGAGCGAGGAGCCACGGATGGGCGCCGTACCGGCGCTGGGTGAGCACACCGATGCGCTGCTGCGAGCCCTGGGGATGACGGACGAGCAGACATCGGCGCTGCGCCGGGACGGGGTGATCGTCTGAACCGTCCCGAGCGGCGGGCCGGCCCGGACGGGCGATGCCGTGGGTCAGCGGCGGCTGCCGAAGAGCGAGCGCCGCAGTCGCCGCAGCGGCGCGAAGAGCGACACGCGTGCGCTCCTGCTCCTGCGGGTGTGCGCGGCATCACGCGAGGTCAGCTCACGCATGAGCAGCGTCGCTTCCGCCGACTCGCGCTGCGGGACGACGGGGCCGCCGAGCACCGCGAGATGGCGGTCGAGGCGCGTACTGGTCGCACCGCTCCCACATGTGATGGCAGGCACACGCGGCCTGCTTCGCACCGTTATCTGTTCCATGTCACTCCCCACCCGTACGAGGGCACCCGGTCCGGGCAGGTTAACCCTATCGTCCCGCGGTGACACCCGTGAATCCCGGCCACAGGATGACGCACACGTATACGGAGGTTGACGCCTCGCTACCGAATCCGAGCGATTCCAGGGCGACTTCGGACAGTTCGCGCGGTTCGCGCGGTTCGGAGGGTCCGCCCCGGCCGTCCCCCGCGCATAGCGCGTGGGGGACGGTCCAGGGGGGGGTGGAACGCTCCGTTCGAAAGCGCCGGTCCGCCGTCAGAGAGCGGAGTCGAGGACGGGAAGATAGCCGCCCGACTGTCCGGCGGCGGTGGGGTGGTAGGACTCACCGATGTTGAGCCAGTTCACGCTGTGCAGCCAGGCGTTGCCCGAGCAGATCTCGTGCCCGGCGAAGGTCTTCCTGACGTCGCCGAAGGTGAAGCCGTGGTCCGCCGCCCGCTTGGCGGTGGCCGTGTTGAGGTGGTCGGACGCCCCGTTGATGGCGGAGCGCTCCTTCTCGCTCAGGCCGGCGACGCAGCCGCCGCCGAGCTGGTAGAAGCGGGGGTAGCCGAGGACGACGACCCGCGCGGAGGGGGCCTTGGTGCGGATGGCCGTGTACACGGAGTCGAGCCGGCCGGGCAGGGTGGAGTCGACGAAGGAGCGGGCGGTGGCGATCCGGCTGAGACAGGTGGCCTCGGACTGCAGGACACAGGTCGTCATGACGTCGGCGAAGCCGGCGTCGTTGCCGCCGACGGAGATGGAGACGAGGTCGGTCGAGGCGTTCAGCTTTCCGAGTTGACCGCCCGTGACGTCTGCGGTCCGGGCGCCCGAACAGGCGGCGAAGTCGAACGAGGAGGGGGAGTTGGCGGCCGCCCAGAGGGCGGGGTGGGCACGGCTGCTGCGCTTGCAGCTGGAACCGTCGTAGCTGCCGGCTCCGACACCCGAGGAGTACGAGTCACCGAGGGCGGCGTAGTCGACGGCCGCGGCGGACGAGTCGGCGTTCGCGACCCCGGCACCGGTGAGGGCGAGGGCGGCGCCGAGCAGGAGAGAGGACGAGAACGCCACGAGTCCGGACATTTTCATGGGACCTCCTTGAGCAGGGATAGCTGCCTACTCCGTAGTAGCAGCACCCACACCGAACCGGAAGTGTTCATGTCAAAAATAGGGGCGTTGTGCTTCCGCCCGCCCCCGGTCGTTCAACGGGCGCCCCTTGACGCCCCGCTGTCGCCCCGTCGGTCGCCGGGCGCGCCACCGGCCCGGCACGCGAGCCTGCGAAACCCGGGTGCACGGGGGCACCCCGTGCCGGATCATGGGCGCCATGTCCGACTCCCCCGAATCCGCTCTGCCGATCCGACTCACCATCGACGACAGCGATTCACCGTCCGACGTCGTCGACGCGCTCTTCCTCGGTCGCTTCGCGACGGGCGAGCAGCCGTACTCGCACAGTTCCTCCCTCGACCGGGTCAAGTCCGGGGCGACACTGCTGCCGCCGGACGCCACGGTGCTGCGGACCGCCCGCGACGACGACCGCAGCGCGACGCTCGCGGAGGGCGAGGGCTGGACCCTGCTGGCATCCCGGTGGAACCGGGGCGCGGACGTCACCGTCACCGCGACCAGCGAGGAGCTGGCGGAGAAGATCCTCGGCCAGGCCACGGACGGCGCGCAGGACGAGCCGGAGCCCCAGCCCGACAACGTGACCATGGGCTTCTGGTACGTCTCCCCGCGCCGCGGCCCGTACCGCACCACCCGCCGGATCACCGCCGGAAGCTGGGACGAGGTCCGACCCAACTACACCGCGCCGGTGGCCGACGCGATGGGCCGGCTGATGAAGGTGACGCCGGACGACATCGCGGGCCGGCTGCTCCTGCTGCACGGCCCTCCCGGCACCGGCAAGACGTCCGCGCTGCGCACCCTGGCCCGTTCCTGGCGCGACTGGTGCCAGGTCGACTGCGTGCTGGACCCCGAGCGGCTCTTCAACGACGTCGGCTATCTGATGGACATCGCGATCGGCGAGGACGACGGCACGGCGAAGGGGCGGTGGCGGCTGCTGCTCCTGGAGGACTGCGACGAGCTGATCCGCGGCGAGGCCAAGCACACCGCGGGCCAGGCCCTGTCCCGGCTGCTGAACCTGACGGACGGTCTGCTGGGGCAGGGCCGCAACGTGCTGGTGGGGGTCACCACCAATGAGGACCTGGAGCGGCTGCACCCGGCGGTCGTACGCCCCGGCCGCTGTCTGGCCAGGATCGAGGTCGGCCCGCTGACCCGTCAGGAGTCGGCGGCCTGGCTGGGCACGGACGAAGAGGTGAGCCGGGAGGGCAACTCCCTCGCCGAGCTGTACGCGCTGCGCCGCGGCATCGGCCCCGCGTCGGTGCCGAAGCAGGACGCGGGGTCGGACGCGGGGCTGTACCTCTGACCGGGGTGTTACGTGCGAGAGGTCAGTCCCCGTACGCGGCGCGCACCGCGTCCTTGGCCAGCGACAGGGCCTGCTGCCGGGTGAGGCCGAGCCGCTCGGCGGTCTCGGCGTACAACCGCGCGGCGGTCGCGGCCCGCTGTTCTGCCGCTCCCCCGGCCGCCGCGACGAAGGTCCCGTTGCGTCCCCGGGTCTCGATCACCCCGTCCGCCTCCAGGGCCCGGTAGGCCTTGGCGACGGTGTTGGCGGCCAGGCCCAGCTCCTCGGCGAAGCCGCGTACCGTCGGGAGCCGGTGGCCGACGGGCAGCGCGCCGGAACGGGCCAGCTCGGAGAGCCGGGTGCGCAGTTGCTCGTACGGCGCGATGCCGGAGTCCGGGTCGAGGACGATCTTGTCAGTCACGGGCCGATTCTCCCCCACCGGCGGTAAAAGGGGAGGCGATCGGGGTGCGGCTGCGCATACGGTCCACCGCATGACTGTGATCGTGCGCGATTTCCGGCCGTCCGACGCCCAAGCGTGGACCGAGGCCCGCCGGGCCTCGGTCCCCTGGATGGTCGCCACCCCCGAACAGGTCGTCCACGACCTGGCCCACGCCCATCCGGACCGGCACTACCGGCTGCTGGTCGCCGAGGAGGACGGCGAGATCATCGCCACGGCGCAGGCGGGCATCGCCCATGACAGCCCGGAGCCCGGGCAGGGATTCTTCACGCCGCAGACGCTTCCCGGCCGCACGCATCGCGGTGCGGGCTCGCTGCTGCTGCGCACGGCGGAAGAGCACCTGGCCGAGGCCGGGGCCACGGTCCTGTGGGCGTGGGCCCTGGACAACCCGGAAAGCCTGGAGTTCGCCCGCAAACGGGGCTACCGGCCCAGGCGCTCCGCGCACTTCCAGCGCCTCGACCTCGCGGGCGGGGCCCTGCCGCCGCGTCGGGAGCTCCCGGCCGGCGTCGAGCTGCGGCCCGGGTCCGACTTCGCCGACGATCCCCGGCCGCTGTTCGAGGCGGACGCCGAGGTGACGGCGGACGAGCCGGGCGACATCGACGCGCAGATGGACGACTACGAGAACTGGCTGACGAGCGTCTGGCTCCACCCGACCTTCGACCAGGCACTCACCTCGGTGGTGCTGGTCGACGGCAAGGTGGCGGCGTTCAGCGCGGCCACCACCGACGGCCTGCGGACCTATCTGAGCGCCATGACCGGCACTCTGCGGGAGTTCCGGGGGCGGGGCCTGGCGAAGCTCGCGAAGAACGACTCGCTGCACCGGGCGCGGGCCGCCGGATACACGGACGCCTACACCTCCAACGACACCGGCAACGGCCCGATGCTGGCCGTCAACCAGTGGTTCGGCTACACGGTCAGCGTGACGGAGGTCCGCCATGTCCGTACCCTCTCCTGAGCCCCGCGCGGGCCGTACGAAGGGCCTCGTCGTCGCCCTGTCCAAGGCGGGCCGCACCAAGATCAGGTATCCGGCGGAGCTGCTCCGGGACGACGGTGTCCGCGTCACCGTCCGGGCGCCGTGGGCCGCGCCCGGGATGCGGGACTTCGGCTTCGTCCGGTTCGAGCCGGGCGACGTCCTCACCGAGCACTACTGGCGAAACCGGTGGTTCGCGGTGAAGGAGGTCCGCACCGGCGACGGCGGGCTCAAGGGCTGGTACTGCGACATCACCCGGCCCGCGGTGCTCGCGGACGGGGTACTGGCGGTCGAGGACCTGGACCTTGATCTGTGGGTCTCGGCCGACGGTTCGACGGTCCTGCGGCTGGACGAGGACGAGTTCGAGGAGAGCGGTCTGGCCGGGCGCGATCCGGCGGCTGCCGGGGCGGCGGTCAGCGCCCTGGACGAGCTGGAACGCCTGGCCCGCGCGGACGGGCTGACCGCCCTGCTCGGCTGAACGCCCCGTCGGGCACGGGGGCCCGTACCAACCTCCGGGCGGTTCAGGGGCGGGGCCGGGAGTCGGCGACGAGCTCCACCTCGTACCCCGCCGGGTCCTCCAGATAGGCGGCGTGATGCCCCTCGCCGCCCGCGTACGGATGGCGGTCGGGGAACAGCAGCCGCCAGCCGTGCGCAGGGGCCTCGGCGACCAGGGCGTCGAGGGCGGCCCGGTCCGCGATGTGGAACGCCAGGTGGTTGAGCCCGGGGCGGCGGCGGTCGTGGCCTCCGACGGCCAGGTCGGGCGACTGCTCCAGCACGACGTACGTGTCACCGCGACGCCAGCTGCGGCCGTGGGCCCAGTGCTGGTACGGCACATGGCCGAGCCGGCCCAGCAGCCATCCCCAACCGCGCTCCGCCGCCGCCAGATCCGCCACCCACAGCTCGATGTGGTGCACCCGCCCGGTGGTCTCCCCGGCGGCGGGCAGCGGGACGGCGCGGCCGACACCCCCGGGAACATACGCGATCGGCTCCCCGTCCCGGTGCCAGTGGATCATGAAGTGCTCGCCCGCGCGGTATCCGTCCAGGCCCGCACGGCAGTACGCGACCATCTCGTCCGGCAGGGCGGCCAGCGGGAACCAGTCCAGCTCGGAGCACTTCTCCGGCTCCGCGTTGCGCGGCGGGCGGGTCGGGTCGTACTCCGCGACGAAGAACCAGCCCATGCGCGCCCCGCCGCCGGGGCCCCGGTGCTGCATCACGAGGGCCACCCGCAGCTCGTCGGGATCCAGCTGGAGGCCGATCTCCTCGGCTGCCTCCCGGATCATCGCCTCGCGGACGTCCTCGCCGTCCTCGGCGTGGCCGGAGGGCATATGGAACAGCCCGTCCGCATATCCCGTGTTGGCACGGCGGGCCAGCAGGACGTCCGGGCCGCGGCGCAGGATCAGATGGACGTCGACGACCTCGGTGTGCCGGTGCGGCGGCATCGCGCGGGCGATGAGCGCGTAGCGCTCGTCGTCGACCTCCTTGCCCCACAGCCGGGAGTCGGGGGCCAGGTCCTCGTGGTGGATGCGCTCGGTGTGCGCGGAGAGCAGGGCGGTGAGGGCGGTGGCGGACAGGCCCGCGCCGCCCCACACCCCTTCGATCAGAATGATCCGACCGCCCGGCTTGAGCAGTCCGAACCAGTGCTTCAGGGCCGCCGCCGGGTCGGGCAGCAGCCAGACGACGTGCCGGGCCACCACGACGTCGAACGCCCGCTCCCCGACCGGGGGCCGGGCGGCGTCCCCGACGAGGACCTCCGCGCCGGTCCCCGCGAGCTTGGCACGGGCCCGGTCGGCCATCCGGGGCGAGCGGTCGACGGCGGTGACGCGGTGGCCCTGACCCGCGGCGAGCAGGGAGAGACTGCCGGTGCCGCACCCCAGGTCCAGCACATCGCCGCGGGTGCCGGGCAGCCAGCTCTCCAGCCGCCCGGCCCAGGCGTCGCGCACCGCGGGGTCGAGGAGCCCGTGGTCGGGCTCCTCGTCGAAGGATCCGGCAGCCGCGTCCCAGTCGATCGTGGTCATGGTGCCGATGTTCTCAGCCGCCACTGACAGTGCGGGACTCCTCTGCCGACTTCCGGCCACCGCGCAGCCTGCGGATCAGCCGGCTGATCAGCGGCCAGGCCACGATCAGCACCACGATCGCGTAGACCGTGACGGAGAACGGGGTGTTGACCAGGCCGGACACGCTCCCGTCGCTGATCTGGAGCGCGCGGCGCAGCTGCTGTTCGGCGGCCGGGCCGAGGATCACCCCGATGACGGCGGGCAGCACCGGCAGCCCGTAGCGCCGCATCCCGAACCCGAGCAGCCCGATGATCAGGAGGATCACCAGGTCGAGGGACTCGCCGCCGACCGCGTACGCGCCGACGGCGGCGAAGAAGAGGATGCCCGCGTACAGATACGGGCGCGGGATCCGCAGGAGCTTCGCCCAGACGGGCGCGAGCGGCAGGTTGAGGGCCAGCAGCAGCACCATCCCGACGAAGAGCGAGGCGATGAGACCCCAGACCAGCTCCGGTTCGCGTTCGAACAGAAGGGGGCCCGGCTGGATGCCGTACTGCTGGAAGGCGGCCAGCATCACGGCGGCGACGGCGGTGGTGGGCAGCCCGAGGGTAAGCATCGAGACGAGGGTTCCGGCGGCGGAGGCGGAGGCCGCGGCCTCGGGCCCGGCGACGCCTTCGATGGCCCCCTTGCCGAACTGGTCGCGGTGCTTGGAGAGCCGCTTCTCGGTGACGTAACTGAGGAAGGTGGGGATCTCCGCGCCGCCCGCCGGGATCGCCCCGAAGGGGAAACCGATGACGGGACCGCGCAGCCAGGGCTTCCAGGTGCGCTTCAGATCGGCGCGCCCGAGCCACGGCCTGCCGACGGGGATCGGCTTCCCGGTGGAGCGGCGCAGGTGGGCCGCGACCCAGAGCGCTTCGCCGATCGCGAAGAGTCCGACCGCGACGATGACGACGTCGACACCGTCGGCCAGTTGGAGCGAGCCGAAGGTCAGGCGCTGCTGACCGGTCATCTGGTCGAGGCCGACCAGCCCGATGGTGAGGCCGATGAGGAGCGAGGCGATGCCGCGGATGCGGGAGGCGCCGAGGACGGAGGTGACGGCGATGAAGGCCAGCACCATGATGGCGAAGTAGTCGGGCGCTCCGATGCCGATGGCGAGCGACGCGACGGTCGGGGCGAGGACGACCAGCAGGATCGTGCCGATCATGCCGCCCGCGAAGTGCCCGATGGCGGCGGCGGCGAGCGCTTGGGCGCCGCGTCCGCCCTTCGCCATCGGGTTGCCCTCGATGGCGGCGACCACGGCCGCGCTCTCCCCTGGGGTGTTGAGGAGGATCGAGGTGGTGGAGCCGCCGAACATCGCTCCGTAGTAGATCCCGGCGAACATGATGAACGCGCCGGTCGGGTCGAGTCCGTACGTCACCGGGAGCAGCAGCGCCACGGCCATCGCCGGGCCGATGCCGGGGAGCACGCCGATCGCGGTACCGAGCAGGACGCCTATCGCGGCCCACATCAGGTTCATCGGGGTGAGCGCGGTACCGAAGCCGTCGATGAGGGAGTTGAGTGAATCCATCGGTCAGAGCACCCCCATCAGCGGGCCGCCCGGAAGGGGGACACCGAGCAGGTTGTCGAAGACGAAATAGGTGGCGAGGGAGATGCCGGCCGCGATGAGCGGGTCCCGGCCGTGGTGCCGGCTGCCGAGCGCGTAGGCGGAGCCCCAGAAGAGCAGCGCCCCGGCGATCGGGAAGCCCAGGGGGCCGATCAGGACGGCGGCGCCGAGGAAGACCCCGGTGAGCAGGAGGACGGTACGCCAGTCGGCCGGTTCGTCGAGGTCGACGTCCTCGCCACCCTCCGCCTCGCCGCGTCCGCCGCGCAGGACGTCGCCGGCGAGCAGGACGGAGATGAGGAGGAACAGTCCGCCGATGACGAAGGGGACCGTCCGGGGGCCGACGGGGCCGCGCTGGGCGATGTCGACGCTCATGGTGAAGGCGTCGGTGAGAACGAGCAGCCCGAGCGCGAACAGCAGGACACAGACGCCGAGTTCGGAGCGTTCACGCAGCCAGGCGAGGACGGTGCCCTCCTCGTGTACGGCTTCGGCGCTCGGCTGCCCCGCGGAGTCGGTGGGTTCGGTGGTCACAGCCCCAGCTCCTTGAGAACGGTGGCGACACGCTGGTTCTGCTCGTCGAGGAAGTCGCCGAAGGGTTCGCCGATGAGGAGGGCGTCGTCCCAGCCGTTCTTCTTCATCGACTCCTTCCACTGCTTCGTGCCGTGGAGTTCGCGGAGCAGGCCGGTGAGCTTGTCGCGTTCGGCCGGCGAGAGGCCGGGTGGGGCGACGATGCCGCGCCAGTTGGTGAACTCGGTGTCGAGTCCGGCTTCGCGCAGGGTGGGGGCGTCGAGGCCCGGCACCCGCTTCGGACCGGTCACGGCGAGCAGTCGCAGCTCGCCCGCCTCGATCTGGTCGCGGTACTCGCCGAGGCCGGAGACCCCGAAGCCGACCTTGTTGCCGAGGATGGAGGCGAGGAGTTCGCCGCCGCCGTCGAACGGGACGTAGTTGACCGTCTTCGGGGCGATGCCGGCCGCCTGTGCCATGAGCATCGGGGCGAGGTGGTCCGGGCCGCCCGGCGAGGAACCGCCGCCGACCGGGACGCGGGCCGGGTCCTTCTTCCAGGCGGCGAGCAGGTCGGCGATGGTCCGGTACGGGGAGTCCTTGGAGACGACGACGATGCCCGGCTCCTCGGTGAGCCGGCCGATCGGGGTGGTGTCTGCCAGCGTGCTCGGGGACTTGTTGGTGTGGACGGCTCCGACGACGCCGAGCCCCATGGAGAGCGCGAGCTTGCCGTTGCCGCGTTCGCCGACGAGCCGGGTCAGACCGACCGTTCCGCCGGCGCCCGGCAGGTTGAACACCTCGATGTTGTGGGTGAGCCCGGCGTCCTCGGCGTTCTTGGCCAGGGTGCGCGCGGTGATGTCGTACCCGCCGCCGGGAGTGTTGGGGACCATGAAGCGGAGCCCGGGAATCTGGGTGCCGGTCTCGGAACCGTCACCGGTGGACAGCAGGGGTGGCCCCACCACCACCAGCAACGCGGCCCCGAAAAGGGCGAGGAGAGTGCGCAGTCGCACAGGTTCCGCCTTTCACTGTGAAGTGGCCCACATGTTGCCTGTGCGTTAAGAAGCTGTCTCTCTTCCGGTATCAACGGACGTTGTGGTCATTGCGGTCGCCGCTTAGCGTGGCGGCGTGACAACTGTGCTGGTGGTGGACGACGACTTCATGGTCGCGAAACTGCACAGCCGCTATGTGTCCGCTATGGACGGCTTCACGGTCGTCGGGGTGGCGCACAACGGTGCCGACGCCTTGCGGGCGGCCGAGCGGCTGCGCCCCGATCTCGTACTGTTGGACATCTATCTGCCCGATATGGACGGTATCGAGGTGTTGCGTGCCTTGCGTGCGGCGGAGGAGCGGGACGCCTCGCGCCCCAGCGCGGACGCCCTGTTCATCACAGCGGCCCGGGACGCGGGGGTGATCCGGGCGGCGCTGCGGGCGGGGGCCCTGCACTATCTGATCAAGCCGTTCAGCCCGTCCGCGCTCCAGGAGCAGATGCGCCATGTCGCCTCGCTCCGCACCCGCCTGGACAAGCTGGGAGAGGCCCGCCAGGAAGACGTCGACCAGATCTTCGGCACCCGCCCGCCCGGCTCGCGCGAGCTGCCGAAGGGCCTGGCCGCCCCCACGGCCGACCTGGTGGAACGCACCCTGCGCGACCACCCCGAAGGCCTGTCCGCGTCGGAGTGCGCCGAGGTGGGAGCGCTGTCCCGGGTGAGCGCGCGCCGCTACCTCGAGTACTTCGCCGGAACGGGCCGGGCCGCGGTGACCCTGCGCTACGGGGGCACGGGCCGGCCGGAGCGCCGCTACCGCTGGACGGGGTGAGAAGGCAGGGGACGGCGTCCGCGCACCGCTGCTCGGCGCAGGTGGTGGTCCGCGCCCACCTCACGTCACTGAGGAAGGCGGCCCGAACACCGCGCCCAGAGGCCGGCCGGCGCCTCGGGGACAGGTGCCGGCTGCCTCTGGCGCCCTGCTCGACGGCGTCGCTCACGGGGGCAAGGTGCCCAGGCGTCCAGTGCGACGTCTCCAGCGGACAGGGCTGTCGCCGCCCATGCGCCGCGCTGACCCCGTTGCAACGTGTCGCCCGGTGGACGACAATCCCGATGTCATCGAACGGCTGACAGGACGGGGAGGCGCACATGAACGCGGCAGACCAGCCGTCCACGGCCGGTGTCGGCACCCACGGCCCGGCGTCCTTCATCGCCGCCGCAGCGGCCCTTGCCGCCATGGACGACGCGCTGCGCGTCGCGCAGCGCGAGACCCCCGACGCCGTGGGCCCCGGCCCCGATCAGGTGCTGGCCTCCCTGTTGCTGCTACGGCAGGTGCGCGAGCATCTCGCCGGCTGGGAGACCGGCCTGATCGAAACCGCCCGTGGCGCGGGCGCCAGCTGGGCCGCTCTCGCCCGCCCTCTCGGTGTCGCCAGCCGCCAGGCCGCCGAGCGCCGCTACCTGCGCGGTCGCCCCGGCGCCGCCGGAACCACCGGCGAGCAGCGCGTGGCGGACACCCGCCGGGCGAGAGCCGCCGACCGCGCCAACGCCGACTGGGCCCGCGCCAACGCCGCCGATCTGCGCCGCCTCGCCGGGCAGATCACCGCGCTCGCCCACCTCACGCCCGGTGCGCGCTCAGCCCAGGCCGCCCTGCACGCCGCTCTCGGCGCCTCTGACGCCGCCGAGCTCATCGCCCCGCTGGGCGGCATCCGCCCCTACCTCGATGCCCGCCACACCGGCCTCGTCGAATCCCTGGACGCCCTCGGCGCCCCGGCGCACGACCACACCGCCGACAATGACTGACTCCCCCGCTCGGAGGCACACCAGCCAGGTGTGGCCCGGCCCACCCCGATCCACGCCGGTGACGGGCACCACCCTGTCCCGGCCCCGCTCCGAGTCCATTCATGACGTTCCCACAGAGAGAGATCCCATGGGCAGCAATGTCGAGACGCTGGAATTCCAGGCGGAGACCCGCCAGTTGCTCCGGCTGGTGATTCACTCGATCTACTCGAACAAGGACATCTTCCTTCGTGAGCTGATCTCCAACGCCTCCGACGCCCTGGACAAGCTGCGGCTGGAGTCGCTGACCGACTCCAGCCTTGAGGTCGAATCGGCTGACCTGCATATCTCCCTGGAGGTCGACCCGGAAGCCCGCACCTTGACCGTCCGCGACAACGGGATCGGTATGACCCGCGACGAGCTGGTGGAGCTGATCGGCACGATCGCCAAGTCCGGCACCGCCGGCCTGCTGGAGAGGATCAAGGAGTCCAAGGACGCCGCCACCGCCGAGAATCTGATCGGGCAGTTCGGCGTCGGCTTCTACTCGGCCTTCATGGTCGCCGACAAGGTCACTCTGCTCACCCGGCGGGCCGGCACGGAGACCGGCACCCGGTGGGAGTCCGACGGCGAGGGCACCTACGCCATCCAGGCCGTCGACGGCCCGCCCGTGGGCACCTCGGTCACCCTGCACCTGAAGCCCGCCGACAGCGAGGACGGACGCGGCGACTACCTGTCCGGGTCGAAGATCCGTCAGATCGTCAAGCAGTACTCGGACTTCATCCGCTGGCCCATCCGCATGGCCACCGAGCGCACCGCCACTGATGGCGCGACCACCCGCGAGACCGACACGCTCAACTCGATGAAGGCGCTGTGGGCCCGGCCCCGCACCGAGGTGACCGAGGACGAGTACAAGGAGTTCTACCAGCAGATCAGCCACGACTGGCTGCCCCCGGCCGAGACGGTCCATATGCGCGCCGAAGGCACCTTCGAGTACGAGGCTCTGCTGTTCATCCCCTCGCAGGCCCCCTTCGACCTGTTCTCCCGCGAGACCAAGCCCGGCGTGCAGCTGTACGTCAAGCGGGTGTTCATCATGGACGACTGCGAAGCGCTCATGCCCAACTACCTGCGCTTCGTCAAGGGTGTCGTGGACGCCCACGACCTGTCGCTGAACGTCTCGCGCGAGATCCTCCAGCACGACCGTCAGATTCACGGCGTGCGCCGACGCCTGGTCAAGAAGGTCCTCGGCGCCCTCAAGGACATGCAGTCCAAGGACGCCGAGCGCTACGCGAAGGTGTGGGAGCAGTTCGGCCGGGCCCTGAAGGAAGGCCTGGTCGAGGACGCGGACAACACCGAGGCCCTGCTCCAGCTGGTGTCGGTGGCCTCCACCCACGACCCCGACCGAGCCACCACGCTGCGCGAGTACGTCGAGCGCATGAAGGACGGCCAGGACACCATCTACTACCTGACCGGCGAGAGCCGGGCGATGGTGGAGAACTCCCCGCACATGGAAGCCGTCGCGGCGAACGGCTACGAGGTCCTGATCCTCACCGACCCCGTAGACGAGGTGTGGGTCGACCGGGTCCCGGCCTTCGACGGCCACTCCCTGCAGTCCATCGCCAAGGGCCAGGTCGATCTCGGCGAGACCACCGAAGGCGAGAAGGAAACCGACGCGGCCAGGGCCCAGCGCGAGGAGGACTTCGCCGACCTGCTGCCCTGGCTGACCACAGCCCTGTCCGAACAGGTCAAGCAGGTCCGCCTGTCATCACGCCTGACCACCTCGGCGGCCTGCATCGTCGGCGACGCCCACGACGTGACGCCGACCCTGGAGAAGATGTACCGGGCGATGGGCCAGCAGATGCCCACCGTCAAGAGGATCCTGGAGCTCAACCCCTCACACCCGCTGATCACCGCCCTGCGCACGGCGCACAGTGCGGACGCCGATGCCCCCGCACTCACGGAGGTCGCCGAGCTGATCTACGGCAGCGCACTGCTCGCCGAAGGAGGCGACCTGCCCGACCCGGCCCGCTACACCCGGCTGCTCGCCGACCGCCTGGCCAGCACCCTGTAGCCACAAGGTGCCGCCCGGCACCGATGAAGCCGCCCGCGTCGGCGGCGTGCCGGGCGGCGGTCGCGGTGGGTGGGACCCAGGCGCTGTACGACTGGAACGGGGTGAACATCGCCGACGCGGCGGGCCGCCACAGCCGCCGACCGCCGCGGCACCCCTCTCATACCCCTGCCGCGTCCCTCCGGGACGTCGGGCGCGGCAGGACGTGACGGGCCGGGGTCCGCCGTCCGCCCCATCGGACGGCGGACCCCGGCCCGTCGTTGCGCGGCGGGTCAGCCGATGACCGAGGAACAGGTGGTCGGGGTGGCGCGTGCCGGGTCGAGGGCGTTGGCCACCTCGTGGAAGGCGATGCGGTCGACGGTCCCGATCGCCACGTGTTCGGACAGGTCGAGCGGGCACAGGTCCTGGAGCAGCACATTGCGTACGTTCGGCCCGTCCAGGTACTGCGTGCGGTACGGGGTCACGACCTGGTCGTACTCGGTCGCGATGACGGTGTAGCGAACGCCGGGGACGGTGTCGCCGCCCGCCGTGAGCTTGGTGATGAAGGGCGATCCCGCGATCTGGTCGGCGAGTCCGGGGGTGTTGTCGCTGATGAACTTCTCGACGCCGGGGAAGAACGGCAGCAGCTTGGTGAGACCGAGCAGCGTGGTCCCGTGGTTGTCCGGGGCGATTCCGACGAGGGCGTTGACCTTGTCGGCGCCGCCGAGGAACTTCAGGTAGTAGTTCGGCATCATGCCGCCCTGGGAGTGGCCGACGAGGTCGGCCTTCGGGGCTCCGGTGGCGTCGAGGACCTCCTCGACGAACACGTCGAGCTGCTCGGCGGACTTGTCGATGGGTCCGAGGCCGTGGAAGAACGGCACGCCGGGGAGCCGGCCGTAGTCGAGGGAGAAGACGCAGTAGCCCCGGTTGACCAGGTAGGGGGCGAGGACCAGCCAGTTGTCGACCGAGTTCCCGAAGGTTCCGTGGACCAGGACGACGGGGCGGGGATGGGCGGCGGAGGGCTTGCAGGAATAGTCGTTCCAGCCACGCGACGTGGCCTCGGCGGCCGGGGTCGCCGCGGTCGCGGTCGCCCCGGGGGCAACGAGAACGGTGAGGGCGAGGAGCAGGGCGGCGAGCAGACTGCGCGTGCGGGGAACGCGCGCAGCACGGATCCAGGGCAGCATCGTGTGGTCTCCTTGCGGCTCAAGGGAGGTGCGATGGCGGTGCGCCCTGTGGCCCGGACCACAAGCTTTATGTGCTCATGCCAAATTACGCACGAGTAAGGTGGCGAGGGAAGTTACGCGTCGGTAAAAACTGGCGGGCGGGAGCACCGCCCCGTGCCGCCAACGCGGCCGGCCCCCGCCTCCCTCGGTGGGTGACGCGCGGCCGGCCGGTGATGGGCAGTCAGGTCAGGGAGCCGACGCCTCCGCCTTGGATGTCGACTTGACGACCGCCCCCGCTTCGCCCGCCTCCCGGTCCGCGCCCCCGTCGGCGCGCCCCACCTTCCGGAGCAGCAACGTGGCCGTCACGGCCAGTGCGAGCATGACCGGTACGGCTCCCGTCGCGATCCAGGCGAGGCCCTGGGTGAACGATTCCCTTGCCGCGGAACCGAGTTGGGCTCCCGTCTCCGCGGGCAGCCGGCCGGCGGCTTCGAGGGCCGCCGGCAGGTTGTCGGTGACCGTTTCACGGTCGGAGACGGGTACGCCGTCCGGCACCGAGCCCGTCATCCCGCCGCGGTACGCGACGTTCAGCACGCTGCCGAGGACCGCGATACCGAGGGCGCCGCCCAGTTCCTGGGTCGTCTCCCCCACCGCGGCCGCCGAGCCCGCCCGCTCGGGCGGCGCGGCGTCGACGATCATCCCGATCCCGAGGGACGAGACCGGCATCAGACCGGCGAACAGCAGCGAAGCCGCCGTGACGACGGTTCCGATCCCGGAGCCGCTGTCCACCTGGGCGAGCACAGTGAAGCCGACAGCGGCGATCGAGAGGGACGCGCCGACGACGTATCCCTTGCCCACCCGGGCCGCGACGCCCTGAGCGACGAACATCGCGAGCGTTCCGCTGACGACCATCGGCAGGCTCCACACCGCCGACTCCAGCGGCTCCATTCCCAGCACCATCTGGAGGTACTGGGAGATGAGGAACTGACCGCCCAGCATGAACACCACGGTCAGAGTCAGCGTTCCGAGGGAGACGCTGAAGCCGCGGTTCGCGAAGAGCCTCATGTCGAGCAGTGGGTCGGTGAGCCGGCGCTGCCGTACGACGAAGAGGGCGCCGACCACGAGGCCGAGCACCAGGGACAGCAGCGGCAGCGGGGCGACGCCCTCCTCGGCGACCCCCTTCACTCCGAAGACGACCAGCAGGATGGCGGCCAGCGACATCGCGGCGCTGGTCAGGTCGAGCCGGCCGGCATCCGGGTCACGGACCTCCGGAAGTACCAGCGGGCCCGCCACCAGCAGGAACACCATGACGGGCACGGCCACGAGGAAGACCGAGCCCCACCAGAACACCTCCAGCAACACACCTCCGACCAGGGGGCCGACCGCGCCGCCCAGCATGAAGCTCGTCATCCACACCGTGATGGCGAAGCCTCGCTGCCCGGCGTCGTGGAACATGGCGCTGATCAGTGACAGCGTCGAGGGGCCCAGTACCGCGCCGGCGAGGCCGAGGAGGGCGCGGGCCGCGATCAGCGTCTCCGCGGTGGGCGCGTAGGCGGCGAGCACCGAGGCGAGGCCGAAGGCAACGGCCCCGATCAGCAGCATCCGACGGCGGCCGACGCGGTCACCGAGCGTTCCCATGGTGATCATCGCGCCCGCGATGACGAACCCGTAGACATCGGTGATCCAGAGCAGTTGCGCCCCGGAAGGCTCCAGATCCCGGCTCAGGGTCGGCAGCGCCAGATGAAGCACGCTCATGTCCATGATCACGAGCATCGCGGGCAGCGCCAGCGCCGCCAGCCCGATCCACTCGCGCACCCCGGCGCGCGGCGCGGTTTCCGTGTCCACCGGATTCTCCCTTCCGGGTCACTCGACCCGTCGGGCTTACCCTAGGTATTAAGCTTTCGATAGGTAAGGGCTTACTTCCCGGTCAGCCCCCGACCGGGCCGACAGTGCGCAGGCCGGACCGCCGACCCGGGGAACCGATCCGAGGCGCCGCTCGGCACGAGAAGGCGCCCCGCTCCACCTCCAGGGAACGGGGCGCCGACGGGCAGCGGGTTCACTTCACCTCGTCGTGGCGCTCACGCGCGGCGACGATGTCTCCGATCCGATGCGTGATCCACTCGACCAGGCCGCCCAGCGTGACCGCCAGCTCCCGCCCCAGAGGGGTGAGCGAGTAGGTCACCTGGGGCGGCACCGTGGCTTCGACCTCACGGGCGATCAGTCCGTCCCGCACGAACACCCGCAGATTCTGGGACAGCATCTTCTCGCTGATGCCGCCGATCCTGTCCCGCAGCACGTAGAAGCGCATCGGCCCCTCCTGCAACGAGGCCAGAATCAGCACGCCCCAGCGGCTGCTGACGTGATTCAGCACGGTGCGGGCCGGGCAGTCCGCCGTAAAGGCGTCACTCATCGCGCCGACTTTCTCATCCTTGACCTCAGAGCTTACGTCCACATCTGGAACTTACTACAGAACATGACCTTACGAAAGGAAAGCTCAGAGCCCGCCCGCCCCCCGGCGCTGCGCCGTTCGGCCCCGTCCCGCCTGCGCGGACGCCGTCCCGCCCGGACCGTGGGGGCATGACTTTCGTCGACGAGGTGAAGAACGCCGTCACCCCACGGGCCGCCCTGCTCGTCATCGGTGTGCTCGGACTGCAACTGCTGTTCATCGCCTCCTACGTCGGAGCGCTGCACAAGCCCAAGCCGACGGATGTCGCCTTCGGGGTGGTGGCCCCGCAGCAGCTGTCCCAGCAGCTCGTCGACCGGCTGGACGGGCTCCCCGGCGGACCGCTCGACCCCCGTACGGTGAGCAGCGCCGCCGAGGCCCGGAGACAGATCATGAACCGCGACATCGACGGCGCCCTGATCGTCTCGCCGGAAGGCCGCACCGACACGCTGCTGGTCGCCTCCGGCGGCGGAACGGCTCTGGCCGCCTCCCTGGAGGGGATCCTCACCGAGGCCGACGCCACCCGGCAGCGAAGCGTGCGGACCGTGGACGTCGCCCCGTCCTCCGGCGAGGACTTCAACGGTCTCTCGTCCTTCTACCTGGTCATCGGCTGGTGCGTGGGCGGCTATCTCTGCGCCTCGATCCTGGCGATCAGCTCCGGCGCCAAGCCCGCCAACCGGCAGCGCGCGGTGATCCGGACCGGAACCATGGCCCTCTACTCGATCGTGGGCGGCATCGGCGGCGCGATCATTATCGGTCCGGTCCTCGGCGCGCTGCCGGGCAGCTTCTGGGGGCTGGCCGGCCTGGGCGCCCTGGTCGTCTTCGCGGTCGGCATGACCACGCTCGCACTCCAGGCACTCACCGGTATCGTCGGCATCGGCCTGGCCGTCCTCATCGTCGTCATCGCGGGCAACCCGAGCGCGGGCGGCGCCTTCCCGCTGCCGATGCTCCCGGACTTCTGGCGGGCGATCGGCCCGGCCCTCCCTCCGGGCGCTGGCACCTGGGTGGCCCGCTCGATCGCCTACTTCCGGGGCAACGCGGTCACCGGGCCACTGCTGGTGCTCTCGGCCTGGGCAGTCGTCGGCACCGCGCTGACCCTGCTGCTGTCGATGCGGCACCGGCCGGGGCCGGACGGCGACAACGGTACGGGGACGGCACGCGCGGCGGGCGGGTCGACGGTCGCCTGACGCCCACGCCCACGCCAGCTCGGCGCAGACCGTCGTCCGGATGAGGCCGTTGACGATGTCGCCGTTGCCGTAGTTGGCCGTGGCGTCCAACGCGGTGACCTCACCGTCGTGCACCTGGGTGGTGGAGCCGCTGCGGGTGACCGCCTGGCCGACCGTCGCGTCGCCCGCCCGGGTGATCGCCCGGGTCGAGCCGCCGTAGAGGTTCACCTCGCTCGGGTGCGCGGTGTCCGAGGTGTACTTGACCAGGCCGTAGTCGTTCTCCGGGAAGCTGGAGCCCTCGTTCGCCCCGATCTCCGAGCCGCCCTGGGTGTCCGACCAGCCGGTGACCGACTCGGTGCGGTGGCCGGCCGTCAGGAAGTACGGCCAAGTGGGGTGCCCGTACACGGAGGATGGGGCGCCCACTGTTCCGAGACGGCGAAACGCACACAAGGTCGACTTCCAGACGTGCACACGACAGCGACGCTTCGCACGCGGGGCGTTCACCTACCCCGGGTCCCACCATGTCGGTTCCGATCGCGAACACTCGGTGCAACCATGGACGGCCCCCGGGTGAGGACGAGGCCTGTCCGGTATTCGCCGGTGCCGGTCCGGATGGTGTGCCCACCCGTCCGGATGCCGACGGAAATCGCCCGCCGGGGACCTCCCAGTACCTTCACAGTTCCTGTCGCCCAACAGTCCCGGTAACGCCTCTGATGGGTCATCATCGAAAGGGCAGCACACGCCGGGCACACCGTGTCCGGGCCGGCCGGGTGACCGAGCGGAGGAGGAACGGGTGCGCAATCGGGTGCTCGCGGCGGACGGGCGGCATCTGGTGGTGGAGCGGATGGGAGACCCACGGGGAAGACCGGTCTTCCTCCTCCACGGCACTCCGGGCAGCAGGCTCGGACCCGCTCCCCGCGGCATGGTGCTGTACCAGCGCCATACGCAGCTGATCACCTACGACCGCCCGGGATACGGCGGCAGCGACCGGCACGAGGGCCGCCGGATCAAGGACGTCGTCGAGGACGTCCGGGCCATCGCCGACTCGTTGGGACTGGAACGATTCGCCGTGGTGGGCCGCTCCGGCGGGGCCCCGCACGCCCTGGCCTGCGCGGCGCTGATGCCGGAACGGATCACCCGGACCGCGGCGCTGGTCAGCCTCGCGCCCCGGGACGCGGCCGGTCTCGACTGGTTCGACGGGATGACCGCGTCCAATGTGCTCGCGTACTCCACGGCGGCCGACGACCCCGACAGCCTGGCGGAGTCCTTCACCGTCCGCTCGGCACAGATCCGGCGGGACCCGGCCCGGCTCCTGGACGATCTGCGCCGGGAGCTGACCGACTCCGACCGACTGGTGGTCAACGACGCGGGCATCCGGTCCATGCTGCTGCGCAACTTCAGCGAGGGGCTGCGCAATTCGGCCTACGGCTGGATCGACGACGCCATCGCGTTCTGCAGCCCCTGGGGGTTCGATCCTGCCCGGATCACCGGAAAGGTGCTCCTCTGGCACGGGGTGAAGGACGTTTTCGCCCCGGTCGGGCACTCCCGTTGGCTGGCCGGGCAGATCCCGGGCGCCACCGCCGTACTCGAACCGGCGGCGGCGCACTTCGACGCGTTCCCGATGCTCCCCCGCATCCTCGACTGGCTGCTGGACGAGCGGGAGCACCCGGACGGGATCCGGTCGGCCGCCGCACCGGGAGGGTGAGCCCTCCCGGCCGGACGGTCACACCGACATCGGTTCCAGTTCCCGCCGGAACCGCTCCTCGGTCCGGGCGATCCGCACCAGCGGATGGTCGTCCCCGAGCTGGCGCGACAGCTCGGGGACGAGCTCCGCCCGCAGCTGCACCGCCTGGTCCTCGCGCCCCATGGCGGCGAGCGTGACCGCCATGTTCGAGGTCATGGCCAGGGTCTCCGGATGGTGCGCCCCGAGCGCCTCGCGCAGCTGCCCGGACAGCCGTCGCTCGGTCTCCAGCACGATGTCCAGCTCTCCCCGGTCCGCCGTCGCGCTGGCCAGGTTCATCACACAGAACAAGGTGTTCGGGTGCTCGCGGCCGAACGTCTCCCGCATGGAGGCGACGACCAGTTTCAGCACCCGGTCCGCCGCTTCCAACTCCCCGGCCCGCGTCAGATAGACGCCGAGGTTGTTCTGCGCCGCCAGGGTGTACGGATGCTTCTCCCCCGGCACCTTCATGAACTGGTCGACGACCTCCTGCGCCAGGTCCCTCGCCTCGGCGCTCTCGCCCGCCGCGAACAGGTCGGCGGCGAGGTTGAGATCGCAGGCCAGCGAATCGGGGTTGGCGATGGTGTACTTCGCCCGGTAGCGGGCACGGGTGGCCACCGTGAGACGACGGGCGTCCTCCAGCCGGCCCGCCCTGCGCAACGACACCGCGAGGCTCTTCGCGGCGCTCAGCGTGGTGGGGAAGCTGCGGCCCATCGTCTCCTTGAAGCTGTTGTACGTGGTGCTGAGCAGCCCCACCGAGTCCTCGTACCGCCCGACCTCCCGCAGGTCACGGGCGAGGTTCATGGCTGAGGACAGGCAGTAGGGATGCTCCGGTCCGAGCACCTGGGAGCGGAGGTCGTAGACGTCCTGGTCGATCTCCCGGGCGCGGGCGTACTGGCCGACGCTGCGCAGGTTCAGGGCCAGGTTGTTGGCGGCGGCCAGGGTCCGGGGGTGGGAGTCGTGGAAGATCTGCCCGAACCCCTCGTGGGCCTCGGTCGCCATCTCGATCGCCCGGGCGTAGTCGCCGAGCAGACCGAGGTCGATGGCCAGGCTGCTGGTGGTCATGTACGTGTGCGGGTGTTCGGGCCCCAGCACCGCCCGCTGCCGTTCCAGGGTGACCTCGTCGAGGTCCTTCGCCTCCACGTAACGCCCGCGCGTACGCAGGATGTTGGAGAGATGGAAGCAGAGGTAGAGGTACTGCAGGTCCCGCTCCCCCAGCTTCTCCTGCCAGATCTCCCGCAGCTCGTCGCCCAGCGCGCCCGCGGTCCTGATGTCGCCGCGCTTCCAGAGGTAGCGGACCCGGTCGATCAGCAGCCTGCGGGTCTCCGGCTCCTTGCAGTTACGGGCGTCGGAGGGGCCGAGGTGCGGCCAGATCGTCGCGAAGCGCGGCCAGGTATCCGGGTTGTCGATCGGCTCGTCGTCGTCGGGCCGGGCGCCGGCCAGGATGCGGTGGACGACGTGCCGGGCCGCACGCTGCTCCTCCTCACTGAGCTGCGCCTTGATCACGGCCTGGACGAGGCGGTGGACCTGGATGGAGTTGGAGACCTGGTCGACCTTGGCGAGGGCGAACCGGCCGATCTCCCGGATGACCCGGCCCAGCACCAGCTTCTCCTGGAGCGAGGAGTCGTACGGCTTCAGCGCGTCGATCATCTCCTTGCTGTAGAGGAGGTTCGCGGAGATCGGTTCCGGGGCGAAGAAGGCGCAGAGCTGGAGCAGCCGCACGGCGGCGGGCGAGCGCTCCTTGAGCCGGGCGATGGAGATGTTCCAGGTCGCGGCGACCGGTTCCGGGTAGCCGGCCGGCTGGTTGAGCCCGAGGACCTGGGGAGCCTGCCGGGCGAGCTGTTCGAGATAGGCGTCGATGGGAGTGGCGGTCTCCGCGATCCAGGCGGCCGCCTGCTCCACGGCGAGCGGCAGGTCGCCCACGGCGGTCGCCACCTGGTCGGCGTCCTCGTCGCTGAGCCCCGGCGCCCGACGCTGGAGGTGCTCGACCGACTCCTCGCGCAGGAAGACGTCCACCGGCAGCGCGTCCCCGTGCTGGGACCAGCTCTGGTTGCGGGAGGTCACCAGGATGTGGCCGGAGCCTCCCTGCGGGAAGTAGCGGCGCAGCTGTTCGGGGTCGTCCGCGTTGTCGAAGACCAGCAGCCAGCGGTCCGAGGGCACCCCGCGCCGCAGCAGGTCGACGGCCTCCTGCGAGGCGGCGGCCATGTCGTCGCCTCCCTGGGCGCCGAGCCGGACGGCGAGTTCGGCGAGCGAGGCGACCACGTCGTCGGGCTGCTCGGACGATATCCACCACACCAGGTCGTAGTCGGCCATGAAGCGGTGCACGTACTCCAGGGCCACCTGGGTCTTGCCGACGCCGCCGAGTCCGTACAGGGTCTGCGGCTGCGGCAGGACGACGGCCAGGCCGCCGCCGAGCTGGTCGCGCATCCGCTCCAGGACGAGCGAGCGGCCGGTGAAGCCGGGGTTGCGGGGCGGCGCGTTCCAGATCCTCGGCACGGTACCGGGGAAGCGGGGTCCGGGCGAGACCCCGTCCGCCACCTGCACCGGGCGGTCCAGGGCCCGCATCACGGCGGTGGTGGCGTGCACCTCGTCCAGCCGGAAGAGGTCGACCGGGTTGCGGTCGATGTAGGGGGCGCTCAGGCGTACGTCCCCGACCCGCAGGGGGACCAGTCGGCGGCGGCCGCTGCCGACGGCCTCCGCGGCGGTCCGTTCCCACAGCTCGACCGCGCGCTGGGACTTCAGGTAGGCGCTGGAGAGCAGCACCACGGTGCGGGCGGGGTTCGAAGCGGTGGCCTCCGCCACCTCCTCCGGGGGTCGTTCGGCGGAGACGTCGCGCGGAACCACCCGGAAGCCGGCCCGGGTGAGGATCGATTCGAGCCAGTCGGCCCACATCCGGTTCTCCGCCACATAGCTGAGGAAGAGATCGGCGGGCAGGGCGGGCCTGCGCCGGGTGAAGGCGTCGCGGATCCGCAGGCGGACCTCTTCGCCGATCGGGGGCATCGAGGTGATCTCCCGGTCGGTGATGACCGCGGTGAGCCGTTCGAAGGCGGAGAGCAGCGAGTTGGTGAGCCCGGCCTCGTCGCCGAAGGTGGCGAGCGTCTCCTCGTAGGCGTAGTAGGGCCGGTAGGGAATCTCCACCGCACCCCAGTAGGCGGTGAGTTCGTCGCCGGACAGGTCGCGCGGCAGCCGGTCGAACTTGAGCCGGGCCAGCGCCCGCCCGGCGTCCGCCTTCTCCTTCTCGCCCTCGTCGATGCGCATCGGAACGGGGTAGAGGGCGATGGGGCGGCCGGTGTTGCGCTCGGCGATCTGGCGGGCGACGGAGGCCGCGCCGTCGATGGACTGGTCGCTGAGGGTGAAGCAGTCGACGAGCACGTCCGGGAGGTGGACGGTGCAGATGTCGGCGATGTCGCTGAGGCCGGTCCGGCTGTCGATGAGGACGTAGTCGTAGTTGGCCTTCATGTCGTCGCGCAGCGCGTCGAAGAAGTGGCCGCCGCCGAAACGGTCGTAGAAGTTGTCCCAGTCGAAGGTGGAGACGGTCGCGGAGTACTCGCGGTTCTGCCGCCCGGCGGAGACGAAGTCGAGCGTGCCGCCCTTCGGGAACTCCCAGCCGAGCGACTCCGGGGTCAGCGACACGGCGTGCGGCTGGATGCGGGCGTAGTCGCGGTGCCAGTCCTCGGCGCGCTGGGCGGGGCTGGTCGCGGCCCAGGCGTACTCGGTGATCAGGTCGATCACACCGGTGGTGGCGCCGAGGGTGGCCGGATCGAGGAAGGGGTGGAAGAACCGGTGCAGCCCGGGGGCCTCCAGGTCCCAGTCGACGGCCAGCACGCGCTTGCCGTTGGCCGCGAGGATCCAGGCGGTGTTGGCGAGCGCCATGGTGCGCCCGGTACCGCCCTTGTACGAGTAGAAGGTGACGATGCGCCCGTCACGACCGGCACTCATAGGTCCTCCGCTTCCGTCGCAGGGTCGTGCGGGTCGGGGATGTAGCTCGTAGCGCCCATGGGTCCGGTGAGCCGGGTCCGCTCGCCGGAGCCGCCGCCGGAGCCGGGAGGGTAGGCCTTCGCGTGCTTGAGGTACTGCTGGGCGGCCACCTCGACGACCTGGGGCAGGAGCTGGCCGAACGCCTCCATGGTCGGGACCCCTTTCGCCGCGGCCCGGCACAGGGCCCGGCCCTGGCCCATCTTGATCGGCATGGTCGCTTCCAGCCTCTCGGTGAGCTCGGCCTCCGCCGCTCTGCTCTGGTGGTCCTCACGGCTCCACGGCACGACCATGGTCACCCAGGGCCGGTTCTCGGCGTCGAAGGCGGCGAGCCTGCGGCGGTGGTCCTCGTCCCGCAGGGCCCAGCGGTCGACGAGCAGGATCTCGGGGGTGCTGGGCGGGGCCTTGGCATCGGGGCGGTCCTCGTCGAACGAGGTGATGACGGCCTGGTAGTTGAGCGAGCGGACCAGCTCCTCCGCCACATAGGCCAGCGGGCGGGCGGCGGCCGGGTAGTAGGGGTTCCAGTCCTGGGGGTGATCGCCGTAGTGGTCGCTGCTGCGGCCCTCGGGCAGATCGTGGCGGGTGGGCGCGGCGATGGTGATCTGCATCGGCCGGGGGGCGCCTACTCCGCTGCTGGGGGAGCCGAAGGCGCTGGGAGCGAGGCGGTAGTCGACGGGGCGGCCGGTGTCGATGCGGACCGAGTCGGCGACGCTCACGATGCGTTTGGCCAGTTCGTAGACGGCCCGTTCGTATTCCTCGGCGAAGAGCCTGAGCTTGATCAGGCCGTACAGCCCGTCACTGACGTACCGTTCCCCGAAATCACGGTGGTTGAACTGCAACCGCTCTGCGGAGCCCGGCAGTTGGCTCGGCGGCACCGGTACCCAGAGTGCCGGGACGATGGCCTCGGCGGGCTGGTTGGAGCGGGCGCGGTGGTGGATGGCGCGCTGTTCGAAGGCGTACCACTCCTTGCCGCACATCTCGCTGGCGAAGTAGCGCGGTGAGAACAGCGGGACGAAGACCCGGCAGGTGGCGAGGACGTCGCCGAGCCGTTCCGACCAGCCCTCTCCGGAACGTATCTCCCGGTCCATGAAGCCCGCGGGCGCGCCCGCGGGTAAGTCGGTCATGGCCATCACATGGCCACAAAGGTCTTGGAAAAGCCGTTCTACCCACATATCGGGGTCCGTGCCGCCGCCGTACCCCGGCGTGTGGGCGTAACTCAGAAAGAAATACGGCCGATGGCCCACCGCTCGCTGTTGCGTCGATGCGTGCACACGACCCCCGTCCTGTGTGAGCACTCGCATCCCGGAAGGAGGAAGGGAGTGGAAGCGAACTCATCATTCCGGAGCGGGCCACTTTCCACCCCACTGCCGTTCGGTCATTCGAACGTCACTTTTTGGTCAGATGCCAGGACGTTCGGCGCCTGACCGGACGACGGGAAGATCCTGCCGCGATTCTTCCCGGCCGCGCTCCGTGTTCCGCTGATCTCCTTGCGGACAGCGGAGATCAGCTGTTTACCGTCGACCGTCACCTCCGCCGCGTTCTCGATCTTGTCGAGAGCTTCCGGAACACCCGCGAGGAAGCGCGGGTCATAAAGCCCGAGCCCCGCCCGTTCGAATGTCTCGGCCAGCAGTCGGGAGAACGTCACGTGTTCGTTCCCCCAGGGCGTCCGATGCTCCCAGGTACCGTCCAAGGCGTAAAGATCCGTCACTTCACCGAGCGCCCGCAGTTTCGCCCGGCGGAATCCGCTCAGCAGGCCGAGCGCCAACTGCTTCGCCTCCACCGACGGCCCGATGCCGAGCGCGCCGGGCCCGTGGAGCCCCGGCTCGGCCTCACCGGTGAACAGCGGGGTCAGCGTGGTGAGCGTACGGGCGGCCTCGGCCGCCTGGTCGGGTACGGCCTCGGCCAGCAGTTCCCAGGCGTCGCCGACCCGGTGCGCCCAGGCTTCGGCCTCCTCCGCTTCGAGGCGGTCGGTCGCGGGAGCGTCGAAGCAGTCGCGGAGGGGGTCGAGGTCGTCCAGCAGGAGTACGGGGGCCGGCGCCCGGCGCAGGACGTGCACGGGCAGCCAGTGCGGGCTCTCGGGCGCATCGGGTGCGATGCGCAGCTCCGTGCCGGGCGCGGCCTCCGGCCGGCGGACGAGGAATCCGTCGCCCGTCGCGTGCACCACGGCCGTTCCCCGCTCCCCCGGGCCGCCGAGAACCACGGTGCCGAGGGTGGGCAGATACAGGCTTCCGTCCCGGTAGGCCACCGGCACGGACAGGTCGAGTCCGGCGCGGACGGCGGCGGCGGCCACGGTGGCGCCGAGCCTTTCGGCGGCGGGCTCCGTCATGCCGCGGCCCGCCTCGACGTCCTCCAGGGCGCCGACCAGCCAGGTGCGGGTGTAGGGGTGCGCGAGCACCGTGTCGAGCGCTTCGGCGCCCGGGGTTTGCGCCTCCAGCGTCGCCGCGAGCCGCCAGGCGTCGTGCCAGAGGGTCCCGCCCCGCCCGTCGAGGGTGTCGTGGAGAACCGCGAGCAGGGTTCGGGTCAGGTCCTGGTGTGCGGCGAGCAGTTCGTCCGGCGCCCGGACTGCGGGCGACTCGGTGGCCGCGGCCGTACGCTCCTCGATGCCCCGGATCAGGGCGGCCAGGTCGGCGCAGTAGACCGACGGGTTGTCGAAGCCACTGCCGGCGCCACTGCCGGGGCCGCTGTCGGAGCGGTACCGGTGGGTGTAGAGCCCGCCGCCGCACGAGCGCACGACGGGGCAGCGGCGACAGGTCTCGCTGACTCCGGCCAGACCGAGCTGCCGCGCCCGGACGCCGGGGTGGGCCGCGACCTCGTCGAAGGTGTTGCGGAAGACGTCGAACCCGGTGGCGGCGGCGCCCTCGTAGGCACTCTTGAGCGAGTCGACCTGTTCCAGCTTCCCGTCGGTCTCGATGACGACGAGGTCGGTGGGGGCCAGCCCGAGGGACTCGGTGAGGCTGGGGCCGCCGTTCAGGCTGGAGAGCACCGAGGCGAACATCCGGACGGGCATGGTGCGGCCCTGTTCGGTCCAGCGGTCGAAGACCGTCAGGAGCCAGTTCGCGTACGCGGTGGGCGATCCGTCCGGCCGCGGGGGCGGGTCGTCCCAGGTGGCGTGCGGCAGGAGGAAGTCGACGAGCGGAGGTTCGAGTCCGGCGAGGGCGTCCTGCACGGCCACCGGGTCGTTGTGGATGTCGACCGTGCACAGCAGGCCGAGGTCCAGGTGGCGGTAGCGCTCCTCGCGGAGCAGTTCGACGGCTCGCATCACCATCGGGTGGCTGCTGCGTCCGTCGGCGAATCGGCGGTGGCGGTCGTTGCCCGCGCGATCGCCGTCGAGCGAGATCCCGACCCGGACGTGGAACTCGTCGAAGAGGTCGAGGTAACGGGGGCTGAGCTGGACGCCGTTGGTGTGGATTCTGAGGTCCAGCTCAGCGATGCCGTTCAGGGCCGAGCCGAGCTCCTCGCAGACCCGTCGCAGTCGCGCGGGCCCCGCCAGGAGCGGTTCCCCACCGTGCAGGATCACTGTGACGGAGGGAAGCGCATGAGTAGCCGCATGGTCGGCCAGGCGCCGGGCAGTCCAGGAAATTGCCTCGTCAGAGATGGTCTTGGGGCGTGTCAGCCAGCTCTGATCCGCATGTTCGTAGACATAACAATGATCACAGGCCAGATCGCACCTGCTGTGCACTTTGAGCACGAATTCACGGAAGGGGACCAGGGGTCCTGTCATTCCGCCATTCTAGCCGCTTCCGACGCCGGCTCAGAGAGCCGAATTGAACGTGGAGATCCGGGTGGACCGGGCCGTTGTCGCACCGCATACACGGCTGATCTTCCTGACGGCCTCGGCGCTGCGGACGTCGGTCGCCGAGAGGGTCGCGCGGGTCTTCGCAGAGGCGAAGGCGGGGGTGGTTCCGTAGGTCTTCACGGCCGTCCTAGGGGGATCCTGAAGGGGTCTGTTTCCGGACATTGAAACGCTGCGGGATTACGTGTCATCAACACGTCCCGGCACGCGCACTTTACTACCGAGGAGGCCCTTCCACATGCCGGCGGAGCAGCCTTCGTACCTGGAATCAGAAGTCGAAACACGCTTTCCGCCCGGCCGCTCGGGTGAGCGGGGGACGAGCAGCGGAACCGGCGGGCCGGAGCGCCGGCCCCGCTGCCGCCGGCCCTCGCAGGTGAGAGGCTTCCCGCCGCCGGCGAAACCGCTCACAAAGATGCCGGGCGCGCGAGCCGTGTGGGCCCGAGCCGCGGGTGCCGGGGCGCTCCGGCGGGACGGCGGTTCACCCGTTCAGCGGTTCCCGCCGGGAACGTCGCGTTCCGGCCGGGCGACGCGCACGCGGCCCAGGTCGCGTTCACGGCGGTCGCGAGCGGCGGTGCGGGGAAGGACGCCCGCGCGGAAGTGGCCGAACCCTGTCGTGGTGACCGTCCGGGGAACCGGGACGCTCTTGCCGCGTCCGGTCCTCCCCCCTACTCTCGTGGCCCCGGGCGGGCAGGCGCCACGACCGGCCGGGTCATACGACAACTGCAGACGGAGGCGTCCATGACGGCGTTGCCCGAGCCGCTGAGATCCATGGTCTTCAGGAACGACGACCTGCCGGCGCTGTTCCATCACACGGACGCGGTCGCCGTGGCCCGCCAGCGTGAGGCCGTGAACACCACCCGGGCGCAGCTCGCGCTGCTCGTGGCCGGCGCGGTGCCGGCGGCGCTGCCCTGGCACACCGAGGACAATCCGGCGGCCCGGGCCCTGTACGGCGGCGCGGTGCTGGCCTACCTGGGCGTGCTCTTCGCGACGTTTCTGGCCTCCCACCGCAAAGCAAAGTCGCACTGGCAACTGAACCGCTCAGCGGCCGAGTTCATCAAGTCCAACTGCTGGCGCTACGCGGTCCACGGCGCACCGTTCGACAGCGCGTCCGAGCACCCGGAGGCGCTGTTCGCCAATCGTCTGGAGGACGGCCTCCAGGAACTGCGAAAGGTGGGCTGGGCCGACCCGCGCGAGGAACTGCCGGATTCCGGCGGCCTCATTACGGAGTCCATGCGCGCGTTACGGAACAAGGCCTACACGGTCCGCAAGGAAACTTATGTACGGGACCGGCTCATCGAACAGCGGCGCTGGTACCGCAGACGTCAGCAGGCCTCCCGGCGCGGGGCGATCCTGTGGTCGGGCGCCATTGTCGCGCTGACGCTCCCGGCGCTGGCGCTGAGCGTGTTCCAGGCCTTCGGGGTGGGGCGCTCGTTCGGTCTGACGGGGGCGTTCTCCGCCGCGGCGGCGGCCTGTCTCGCCTGGAACGAGATGCGCCGGCACCATCCGCTGATCTCGGCGCACTCGCTGGTGGAGAAGGACCTGGAGTCGATGCAGGCCGCCATGGAGACCACCCTCACCGAGCGGCACTGGCCGAGGGCGGTGTTCGAGACCGAGCGGATCGTGTCGCCCGAGCACACGGACTGGCTGGTCAGACATCGCGTGTGAGCCGGGGCGGCCGTGCGGGAGCGTGAGCCCCTCCCCGTACGGCCCGTTCGGCGGGCGCCCTCCGGTCAGCCGCGCAGTACTCCGTCACGCAGTACTCAGCCGCGCAGTACTCCGTCGCGCCAGATCACGGTGACGGGACGGCCCAGGGTGCGGGCGTACGTCACGATGTCGCCCGTGCCGCCGAGGCCCCGGGCCGGGAGGCCGTCCCAGACCGCGAGCAGCCGGTCGCAGTGGTCGGCGATGTAGGCGCCCGCCGCGTAGTACGCCTCGTCGGTGGAGTGCGGGAAGTCGAGCCGGACCTCCTGCGCCGCGCGCGCCTTGAGCGTCCGGTAGCGGGCGAGGTCGACGGCGTTCTCGAAACAGGCCTCGTAGTCGCCGCTGGGGATCACGGCGGTCAGTTCGGCACCGCAGGCGAGGGCGAGGTCGGCGAAGAGCTGGTCGGCGCCGACCGCCAGACTGGAGAGCGCGTGCGTCGCGCCGTCGAGGCCGCACAGCGCGGCCCGCAGACCCGCGAGCACATGGGCCTCGGCCTCGGCGGGGATGGAGCGGTGACCGGTCACTCCGATGCGATTCACGGACCTGCTACCCCCTGATGCCAGCGGGGCGCGGCCGGGGGCGCGCCCGCCCCGTCACCCCGCCCCCCGTCGCCCCCGCAGCGGCGACCCGTCGTGCCGACATCCTCTCAAGAGCTCCCCGGCAAGCGGGAGCCCCCGTCCGGAGTTCCGGACGGGGGCACGTATGTACGGAACTCTCCGCACCCGGCCGGTGCGGGACCGGTCAGAACACGCTGACGCCGTACGCGCTCAGCGCCTCGGTGACCGGCTGGAAGAAGGTCGTTCCGCCGGAGGAGCAGTTGCCGCTGCCGCCGGAGGTGAGACCGATCGCCCGGGTGCCGGAGTAGAGCGGGCCGCCGGAATCGCCGGGCTCGGCGCACACGTTGGTGCGGATCATGCCGTAGACGACGTCGCCGCCCCCGTAGTTGACGGTGGCGTTGAGTCCGGTGACCGAACCGCTGTGGGTACCGGTGGTGGAGCCGCGGCGGGTGACGGCCATGCCGTTGGTGGCGTCGGCGGCGCTGGTGATGTCCTGGCCGCCGACGGTGCCGTCCTTGGGGATGGTGGTGTTGGTGTAGCGCACGATGCCGTAGTCGTTGTTCGGGAAGCTCGACCCGGAGGTCGTGCCGAGCACGGTGGTGCGGGCCGAGTTCGACCACCAGGTGGTCGCGCCGTCCGTGCAGTGGCCGGCGGTCAGGAAGTAGTAGGTGCTGCCGCTGCGGACGTTGAAGCCGAGCGAGCAGCGTCCGGTGCCGGAGTAGATCGCGTCGCCGCCGGAGATCAGCTTGGTCAACTTCCCGGGGGTGCGCTCGATGCGCAGCGCGTCGGCGTTGTCGCCCGCCGACTTCTTGATCTGGTTGATCTCCGCCTTCGAGACCGTGCTGTCGACGGTGACGACGAGGCGCTCGGATCGCGGGTCGATGTTCCAGGCGGTGCCCGCGATGTCGGCGCCGAGCACGGCGTCGCTCGCCGCGGTCAGCTGGTTGGCGCTGAACGTCCGGGGGGTTTCGGCGTTCGCGGTGGGGATGGCCATCGCCGCGACGGCGGCGAGCCCCGCGAGTACGGCCGTGGTACGGACGCGTCTCACCGAGACTGAGCGGTTACTGGTGCGCTTGATCCTCACTTCGGGTTCCTCCGAGGGGAATCGGGGGCCCTCCTGTGGGGTGGTGGGCCCGTGAGGCGCAGTCGGGGGCTGTCCGGATTCCGGAGTTGCCGTGCCCCTGACAATCGCTGACCGGAGTATCGAGGGGGCCGGACAGAGGGCGCAAGAATGTCTTTCGGCCACATGGGTCACACACGTCTCCGGCCCCGGGGGCCGTGGGGCTGCCGGGGCCGGAGGGTTCTCCCGCGGGTCAGACGTCGACCCGGTTCCGCTCCCCCGCCGGGACCGCCACGGAGAGCGTGTTGCCCGGGGGCGGGAAGGGGCAGATGAAGTGATCGGCGAAGGCGCACGGCGGCAGCAGCGCGCGGTTGAGGTCGACACTCACGCTGCCGTCGGCGGCGGGCGCGCCGGGCCGCAGGAAACGGAAGCGGTAGCTACCGTTCCCGCTGGTCACGTCGGCGAAGACGGCCCACAGCGACCCGTCGGGTTCGACCGCGACCTGGAGCGTGTGCTCGTCGCCGTCCACCGTGAAGGCGATCTCTCCGCCGAGCCCGAGGCCGCGCTCGACCCCGTCCGCGTTGACCACCCGCACGGTGCGGTCTCCGCCGTACGGGCGGAAGGTCCCGGGCAGCGTCCAGCGGGGGTCGTACGGGGTGGCCTCGATGGTCGAGAAGGCGTGCCGGGCCGGAGATCCCGGGTCGAAGTCCCGTACCGCCCACAGCCCTTCGCGGCGGAGCACCACCAGCCGCCGCTCCCCCTGCGCCACCCGGGAGTCGTCGATCGGCCCGCGGTCCGCGGCCAGCCCGACCTCGCCGGTCAGCGGCTTGCCGTCGACGACGACGCCGTCCTCGGCGGCGGCCGTGAGGACCAGCTCGTCGCCGTCCTCGCGCCAATACCCCGGGACGGCCGGAATTCGCCCTTCCGGGTAGTCGGAGAGCCAGTGGGTTCCGGTCAGGGAGAGAGGGCCGTACGGGGCGGCGACGGCGAGGACGCGCCCTTCGTGCCACCGCTGCCAGTCCTGTGCGGCGTCCGTCCCGCCGCCCTGCTCCTGCTGCTGTGCGTCCGTACTCATGCGGTCAACCCTTCCATACCGGCTCCGGGAGGCCGAGGTGCGACCGCAGCGTGGAGCCGGTGTATTCGGAGCGGAACGCCCCGCTCTCCTGGAGGAGCGGGACGACCCGGTCGACGAAGTCGTCCAGGCCGCTCGGGGTGAGATGGGGGACCAGGATGAAACCGTCGGCGGCCCGTTCGTCGACGAACGCGGTCAGCTCCGCCGCCACCGTCCGGGGCGAGCCGATGAACGACTGCCGGGTGGTCGTCTCGATGACGGTCTGCCGGATGGACAGCCCCTTGGCCTCGGAGATCGCACGCCAGCGGGCGACGATCGCGAAGGGGTCGCCGGGCCGGACCCGACCCCGGGTGATCTCGGAGTCGGGGATGGGGTCGAACTCGGGGAGCGGCCCGTCGGGGTCGTACCCGGAGAGGTCGGCGCCCCAGATCTGTTCGGCGGTGAGGATCGCGTTCTGCGGGGAGACCTGCTGCCGGCGGATCCCGGCGGCGCGCTCCTGGGCCTCGGCGTCGGTGTCGCCGGTCACCACGGTGACGCCGGGCATGATCTTCAGATCGCCGGGCTCCCTGCCGTACGCCGCGAGCCGCGCCTTGACGTCGGCGTAGAAGGTGCGGCCCGCCTCCAGGGTGCCGTGCCGGGTGAAGATGACGTCGGCGGCGGAGGCGGCGAACTCCCGGCCCTCGTCGGAGTCACCGGCCTGGATGACCACGGGGTGGCCCTGCGGTGAGCGCTTCACGGTGAACTCGCCGGAGATCGTGAACTGCGGGCCCGCGTGGGCGAACGGCCGCGACGCGCCGTCGGGCGTCCAGGAGTCCCACAGTTCCCGGGCGGTGGCGACGGACTCGGCGGCCCTCGTGTACCGGTCCGCCCGGTCCAGATAGCCGCCCCGGCGGAAGTTCTCCCCGGTGAAGGCGTCGGAGGAGGTCACCACGTTCCAGGCGGCCCGGCCCGCGCTGAGGTGGTCCAGGGTGGCGAGCCGGCGGGCGAGTTCGTAGGGCTCGTTGAAGGTGGCGTTGACGGTGGCGGCGAGCCCGAGCCGGTCGGTGACGGCGGCCAGCGCGTTCAGCACGGTCAGCGATTCGGGCCGGCCGACCACGTCGAGGTCGTGGACGCGCCCGTTGTGCTCGCGCAGCCGCAGCCCCTCGGCGAGGAAGAAGAAGTCGAACTTCCCGCGCTCCGCCGTCCGGGCCAGCTGCTCGAAGGAGGAGAAGTCGATCTGGCTGCGGGAGCGGGGATCCGCCCACACGGTGGTGCTGTTGACGCCGGGGAAATGGGCGGCGAGGTGCATCGGGCGGGGCACGGTCAGGCCTCCTTCGCGGCGGTCCTGGCGGCGGCGTACCGGCTCGTGGGGCGCACCAGCCCCAGGTGTTCGCGCAGGGTGCCGCCGGGATGGAAGGTGCGGAAGAGACTGCGGTGCTGGAGGAGGGCCACGGTGCCGTTGACGATCCTCTCCAGGTCGCGTTCGGGGGTGATGGGCGTGAGGTGGAAGCCGTCGGCCGCCCCGGCCCGGTACCACTGGGCGATGAGGTCGGCGAGGTCGACCGGGCCGCCCCGGAAGTAGGTGCCGCGCCCGGCGAGCCGCGGTCCGCTCTCCAGGCCGGGTTCCGGCGCGGTCTCCATGTCGCCGAGGTCGACGGTGAGGGCTACCAGGACCCGCAGGGCCCCGGGGTCACGCCCGTGGGCGGCGGCCTTGGCCCGCACCTCGTCGCGGACGGCGGCCGCCTGCTCGGGGGTGGTGGCCCGGATATGGATGACGTCGGCGTGCCGGGCGGCCGCCTCGCGGGCCGGGCCGGTGGTGGCGTCGATGACGGTGACGGGGCGGCCCTGCGGCGGGCGCGGCACGATCGCGGGGCCCTTCACCGTGAAGGTGGAGCCCTCGAAATCGACGTAGTGCAGCTTGCCCCGGTCGATGAAGCGGCCGGTGGCGGTGTCCCTGATCTCGGCGTCGTCCTCCCAGCTGTCCCACAGCCGCCCGGAGACGTCGGCCACTTCTCCGGCCTCCTGCCACAGCTCTTCGGCCGGCGCCGCCGGGCGTCGGCCGAAGAGCCGTGCCTCCGCCTCGGTGGTGGAGACGTCCGCGCTCCAGCCCGCGCGGCCCCGGCTCACCCAGTCCAGGGTGGCGACGGCCGAGGAGACGTGGAAGGGCTCGGTGTGGGTGGTGGTGACGGTCGGGACGAGGCCGATGCGGTCGGTCGCCGGCGCGACCCGGGCGAGGACGGCGAGCGCGTCGAGTCCGGGGCGGGCGAACGAGTCGCCGAGGGTGACGTAGTCGAGCGCGCCGCCCTCGGCGAGCCGGGCGAGCCGGAGGTAGTGCCCGGCGTCGTAGTGCGGCGGGCCGCCGATCTCGGCGGCCAGATGGAGGGATGTACGTGCGGACATGCGGGGACCTCTCGGGTCGACGGTCGGTCGGGACTGCGCGGTGGCCGCTCGGCGCTGCCCGGTCGCTCACCGGCCGCGCGCCGGGTGGGGCGCGGCCGGCGGTGGCGGGTCGCGCCGGGTGGGGCGCGCGGCCGGGGTGGCGCGGCCGGGGTGGCGGGTCCGGTGGACCTCCGCGTCAGCTCTTCGTCTTCGGCAGGCCGGGCGGGTTGATCTCCGACTTCTCCACGGCCTCGCCGCTGAGCCCCCAGCGCTCCAGGACCTTGCCGTACGAGCCGTCCTGGACGATGTGGTCGATCGCGGCGGCGTACGCCTCGACCAGGCCGCTGCCCTTCTTCGTGGTGGCGGCGATCTTGCCCTGGAGGCCGCCGCCGGCACCGGAGAGCTGTCCGGCGATCTCGCTCTGGCCGGACGTCGCGACGTGGTAGGCGGCGGACGGGCTCGGGCCGAGGTGGGCGTCGATGCGGCCCGACTGGAGGGGGAGGTAGTAGTCGTTCTCCTTCTGGAAGTACTTGATCTCCACGGGCTCGCGCCCGGCCTTGACGTTCTCCTCGCTCCACTCGACGAGGACCTTCTCCTGGTTGGTGCCGGAGGAGACCGAGATCGTCCTGCCGGCGACGTCGGCGGGGCCCTTCACCTTCCAGCCGGAGCCCTTCTTGGCCTCGAAGGCGATGTTGTCGAGCCGGTAGGTGGCGAAGTCGTACTTCTCCTTGCGCTCCTCGGTCACGGTGACGTTGGAGAGGACCCCGTCGAACTTGGAGCTGTCCAGGCCGACGAAGAGGTTCTCCCAGGAGACCTGCTCGAACTCCGGCTTCAGGCCGAGGGTGTCGGCGACGAGGGTGGCGATGTCGATCTCGGAGCCGATCCGGGTCCTGTCGTCGGTGGCGTAGAAGCCGAGCGGCGGTACGGCGTCCGCGCTCGCCCCGATCCTCAGCGTGCCGCGTTCACGGATCGCCTCGGGTACGAGGGCGGCGGCCTCCGCCGCCTTCCTGCCTCTGAGGCGGTCCTGGTCGGGACCGGTGTTGACCCCGGTGTCCTTCTTGTCCTGGGACGCCACGTCGGTGGAGGCGTCGGGGTCGCCGCAGGCGGTGAGCAGTCCGGCGGCGGCGAACGTGGCGAGGGCGAGGGTGATACTGCGGCGGACGGACACGTGCGTACTCCTTGTGAGTGATGCGAACGGACGGGACGTGAAGACGGTTCAGAGAACCTTGGAGAGGAACGCGCGGGTGCGCTCCTGCGTGGGGTGGTCCAGTACGTCGGCGGGCGGACCCTGCTCGACGATGCGGCCCTCGTCCATGAAGACGACGGTGTCGGCGACCTCGCGGGCGAAGCCGATCTCATGGGTGACGACGATCATCGTGGTGCCGCCGTGCGCCAGGTCCTTGATGACGTCGAGGACCTCTCCGACGAGTTCCGGGTCCAGTGCGGACGTCGGCTCGTCGAAGAGCAGCAGCTTCGGCTCCAGTGCCAGGGCGCGGGCGATGGCGACGCGCTGCTGCTGTCCGCCGGAGAGCTGGGCGGGATAGGCCGAGGCCTTGTCGGCGAGCCCGACCCGGGCGAGCAGCTTCTCCGCGGATTCGACGGCCTCCTTACGGGGCCGGCGCAGCGCCGAGACGGGTGCCTCGATGATGTTCTCCACCACGGTGAGGTGCGGGAAGAGGTTGAAGTTCTGGAAGACGAAGCCGATCTTGGTGCGCTGGCGCAGCACCTCGCGCTCGCGCAGTTCGTAGAGCTTGTTGCCCTCCCTGCGGTAGCCGACCAGGGTTCCGTCCACGCTGATCCAGCCCTGGTCGACCTTCTCCAGGTGGTTGATGGTGCGCAGCAGGGTGGACTTGCCGGAGCCGGAGGGGCCGAGGACGACGGTGACCTCGCCGGGCCGCACCGACAGGTCGATACCGCGCAGCACCTCCAGGGAGCCGAAGCTCTTGTGCACGGAGCGGATCTCGACCATGGCATCGCTGGGTGCGCTCATCGCACGGCCCCCTTGGCGTAGTGACGTTCGACGTAGAACTGGACGACGGAGAGGGCGGTGGTGAGGAGGATGTACCAGGCGGTGGCGACCATCAGCAGCGGGACGACCCGGCCGCTGCGGCCGTAGACGACCTGGACCTGGTAGAAGAGCTCGCCGATCGCCATGACGGAGACGATCGAGGTGCCCTTGAACAGCGAGATGATCTCGTTGGCCGCGTTGGGCAGGATGGAGCGCATCGCCTGCGGGAGCACGATCCGCCGCAGCTGCCGCAGTCTGGGGATGCCGAGGGCGGCCGCCGCCTCCAACTGCCCTTCGCCGACGGCGAGTACGCCACCTCTCACGATCTCCGCCGCGTAGGCCGCCTGGTGCAGCGCGAGGCCCAGGACGGCCGCGCTGACCGCGCCGACCAGGTTCATCGTGTCGAAGGTGAAGAAGCCCGGCCCGAACGGGATGCCGAACTGCAACTCCTGGTAGAGATAGGCGAGGTTGAACCAGAACAGCAGTTGCACGATGAGCGGGATCGAGCGGAACGCCCAGATGTAGCCGTACGCGACCGTCCTCAGGAACGGGCTGGCCGACAGCCGCATGAACGCCAGCACGATGCCCAGCGCGAAGCCGAGGACCGTGCCGTAGAAGGTCAGCTGGAGGGTGAGCCAGACGGCCTTGAGGATGACCGGCGCCGAGAAGAACTGTGCGAAGACGTCCCACTCCCAACCGGGGTTGGTGACCAGTCCGTTGATGAACTGGGCGACCAGGACGACGGTCACGGCGACGGCGGCCCAGCGCCAGGGGTGACGGGCCGGGACGACGGTCAGCTCCCCGTAGTCGGTGCCGGGTCGGGCGGCCTTCGCGGCGGGCGGGCCGTCGGCGGCACTCGCGGGTGGATCGATGGGGGGATCGCTGGTCAGCGACATGGCGGGGTTCCTTGGGAGGGATGGCGGCGGTGGTAGGGGAAGGGGGCCCGGCGGGCCCGGTTCAGGAAGCCGGCCGGCTGCGACAGGAGAGGTCGCGCAGGAAGGTGAGCGCGGCGCGCGCGGCGGCGTCGTTCTGCCGGAAGGCGGGTCCGCCGGTACGGGGCCGGGTGAACGCGCCGCTGTTGCGGGCGGTGGTGAAGGGGCCCAGCGCGAAGCGGCGCGGGTGCGGGCGGCCGGCCCGGTCCAGCACCCGGCTGTCGGCGGGGTCCACGGAGAGCAGGCCGGTGTCGGTGAGGGCGGCCCCGTCGTCGCGCAGGGAGCGCAGCAGGGGGCTCGCGGTGTGCTGGAGCGAGGGGTCGGGGAGGCGGGCCTCGACCAGTGCGCGGGCCTCGGCGCGCGCGCCGGGGACGGTGGCACTGGTGGCCCGGAAGAGGCCGTGCTCCTCGTCGGTCTCCACGGCGAGGTCCGCGCCGAGGAAGTGGACGACACCGGCCCGGGAGAGGGCCAGGAGCTGTTGGAGCCGGGACCCCGGCGGACCGGAGGCCAGATAGCTGAAGAAGCCGTGCCACCAGCCGCCGATGTCGCCGAGCCGGACGAGCTGGGCGTAGGCGGAGAGCAGCCCGAGGAAGACCGCGAGATCCGCACTGTGCGCCGGATCGTGACGGCGGTTCAGGTCGGCGGTGATGTGGTCGCGCAGGGCTTCCTGGAGGGCCTCGGGGGTTGCGTGGCTCACGCCGTCGAGGGGTCGGTCCAGGGCGTCGAGGTCGAGCCGGTCGGCGGGGTCGGGCACGGCGTCGGCGATCAGCCCGGCCAGTTCGGGGCTGCCCGGGTCGGCGGCGGCGTACTTCTCGGCGAAGACCTCGTGGGCCAGGGTGGTGCGCTCGGGGTGGGCGGTGAACAGCCGGTGGTAGTGGGCGTGGCCCAGCTCCTTGGCGACCGCCGGCCAGATGTCGCGCCGGAAGTCGAGGGGTCCTGGTCTGCTCCGCATATCCTCGATCCACGCCTGGCCCAGGTGGAGCGGCAGCGGCGGACGTTCACCGGTCCAGGGGTAGCCGATCTTCGCGTGGTACGGGACGCCGCGCCGCGATCCGACGTACAGCACGGGTTCACGGCCCGACGGCAGGTAGACCCCGTTCTCGTGGCGTCCGCCGCGTCCCTCGGTGAGCAGGACCATCAGATCGATGAAGGCGAGCCCGAAGCCCCGGACGATGACCGGCTCTCCGGGGCGCAGGGCGTCGAGGTCGCTGTCGGCGGTGAAGTCGGGGGGCAGGTGGACCAGGGCGTGCCGCCGGGCGAAGGCGCCCAACCGCATCTGTTCGGGCTCCTGTTCGGCATCGAGGTGGCCCACGGTCAGGACGACGGCATCGGCGAGCAGGGGCTCTGTGCGGCCCTGGAGCCGGACGCTCTGGCGGCCGCCGTGCGACCCGGTGACGGCGAGGGCGGTGGTGCGGTGCTCGTGCACGGTGATGCCGGGCGGCAGGGCGGCCAGGGCGCGGTCGTAGGTCCAGCGCAGATAGGCGCTCTGGAGTCGCCGGGTGGGGAAGTCCGCTCCTTCGAGGCCACGTATCTCGGCCAGGACCGAGGGGTCCGCGTCCGGGAGGATCCGGCCCGCGCGGACGTCCTCGGCCCAGGCGTCCAGGGCCGGGCCCGCGACGACGGGGCCGTCCAGTTCCACCGTCTCGTCGGTGAACATGGTGACGTCCTCGGCCATGGAGTTCATCCACAGCAGCGGCGACTGGTCGGGGCGCCAGATCCGCCCGCCGCCCGCCGGATAGGGGTCGACCAGGTGGATGTCCAGGCGCGTGTCCCCGTACAGCTCACCGGCGTTGGCGGCGATGCGCTCGATCACGCCGGTGCCGCGGGGGCCGCCGCCGATCACCACGACGCTGGGCACGGAGCTCATCGCGCACCCGCCGTACCGCGGGCGTAGTACCGCTCCACAGAGCGCTGGCCGATGCTCAGCAGCGTGGTGACGGCCGCGTACCAGAGCGTGGCGACGAGCAGCAGCGGGATGACCTGGTAGGTGCGGTGGTAGACGAGCTGGACGGAGTACAGCAGGTCCTGCACGGCGATGATGCTGACGATGGAGGTGCCCTTGAGGGTGCCGATCAGCATGTTCCCGGCCGGCGGCACGATGGAGCGCATCGCCTGCGGCAGCACGATGCGCCGGAACCGCCGCCAGGGGCCGAGGCCGAGGGACTGGGCGGCCTCCACCTGTCCGCGCTCGACGGAGAGGATGCCGCCGCGCACCACCTCGGCGGCGTACGCGGCCTCGTGCAGGGTCAGCCCGATGACGGCGATGGTGACCGGACCGAGGAGGCTGACCGTGGAGACGCCGAGGATCTGCGGGTACAGGGCGCCGATGTTGAACCAGAACAGCAGCTGGACCAGGATCGGGGTGGAGCGGAACAGCCAGACGTAGCCCCAACTGACGGCCTGGAGCACGGGGTTGCCGGAGAGTCGCAGGACCGCGAGCAGGGCGCCCAGCACGAAGCCGAGCACCACGACGACAGCGGTGAGCCAGAGGGTGAGCCAGAGCCCGCGCAGGACGGGGACGGTAGCGAAGTAGGAGAGCACGACGTCCCACTGGAAGGCGTCGTTGCGGATGACCGAGTTCAGCGCCAGCGCGAGCAGCACGAGAACGGCAACAGCCGCTGCCCAGCGGCCTGTTCGGCGTACGGGGACGATGCGCGGCACCACGTCGGCAGCGTCCTTGGCGAGCCGCGAGGAGGAGGAAGGGGGCAGCGAGACGGTCTGCGGGGGCATGCGGGAGCTCCGTGGATGCTCAGATCGAACACGGGGCGTGCCTTCACACCGGAAACCACACATGGGCCGGGCCCCTCAGCGCCGGTCCACCTCCGAGATAAGCGGCGTACGCGGGGAGTTGTCAAGCCTGTCCACACTGTGAGCCGCACATCTCACCTCGGTTGACGCGCACCCGGATGCCTGTTCCACTGAGCCCATGCATCCGCAGCAGTGGCTGGTCACCCGCTCCCACATCGACTTCGGTCGCGTGTGGTCCTCTTCCTGTTGAGCTGACCTTCTGCTGTCCGGCTTTCCCTGCTCACGCCCCCTTTTCCGGCGTTCGAGCCCCGTTCCTCGCGTGACTTCACCTTCACCACACCGCGCAGCCCTCCCCTCGCACCGCTGAATACCTTCGCCGTCCCCCCGTGCCCGCCGTGGGCCGGGGAGGTCGGCCTACCCCGACGAACCCGGAGAGCACAGCCATGCCCAGATCCCGACATACCGCCCTGTTCGCCCTGATCACCGTGGCCACGCTGACGCTCGCCGGCTGCGCCGAGCCGACGGAGGAGCAGGGCGATGGGTCCGCCCAGGTCGCGGCCAAGGGGAAGACCCCGACGACGGACGTCGTCTCGAAGGTCCGCGAGGACGAGGCCGCGGCGAGGCTGCTGCCCGCCGGGGTCCGCGAGGCGGGGACACTGCGGATCGCCGCCGCCATCGGCACCCCGCCCGGGGCCTTCTATCAGGAGGACGGCTCCACCCTGGCCGGTGCGGACATCGACTTCGCGGACGCGGCGGCCCGGGTGCTCGGGCTGGAACTGAAGCGCGAGGTGGCGTCCTTCGAAGCGATCCTGCCGGCGCTGGGCAGCGGAAAGTACGACCTGGGCACGGGGAACTTCGGGGTCACCGACGTACGCCGCGAGACGGTCGACTTCGTGACGTACATCAATGACGGCCAAGGCTTCGCGGTCCGCGAGGACAGTGAACTGAAGAAGGTCACCGACCTCACCCAGCTGTGCGGGCTGGACGTGGCCACCGGGGCGGGCACCACCTTCGAGGTGACGCTCCAGGAGAATCTGCCCCGGTGCGCGGAGGCGGGCAAGAAGCCGTACAACGTCAAGACCTACGCCGACCAGGCGGCCGTCTGGCTCTCGCTCCAGCAGAACCGCAGCGATGTGGTGATGTCGACCATCAACGGGCTGCGCTACGCGGTGAGCCAGCAGGAGGGGCTGCGCTTCCTCAACGAGTTCAAGCGGCTCGACGTGGGCTTCGCCTTCGAGAAGGGCACCCCACTGGCCCCGGCCTTCCAGGCCGCGGTCAACCGCCTCAAGGAGGACGGGACCTATGACCGGATCCTGAAGAAGTGGGGCACCTCCGCGTCCGCGATCGAGACCTCCGAGATCTCACCGCCCGAGCTGAAGTGACCGGCGCCGGACGGCGCGTACGGATGCGGCCCCCATCCGGCAGGCGCAGGCGAGTCCGGCCCGGACCAGGCATCCGGCGATCAGCCCGCGCCGGTCGCGGGGCGGGCGCGACGGAGGCGGTGAGGCCGGGCCGCCGGGCGGTGTGCCGTACGGGTGACCGGGCGGTGTGCCGAAGGAGCGGTCGGGCAGCAGCCCCCGATCCCCCGGCCCCCTTGGTGCTCCTGGTGCTCCTGGTGCGGGCAGGACGAGGTGCCGAACGCCCGGTCGACCGAGCGCCGCAGCTCATGGGCCCGCCTGAGCCTCCGTCAGCGCGGAAACGGTCAGCCCGTCACAGTTCGTGACGATACGGGCGAAATGCCCGTGACCCGCCCTCAGGGCCAGGCACAGACCGCAGAGATGGGCCATCCCATCGGCCCTGAGGCCTTCGGAGAGCCGATGGGCCAGGGCCTGACGATTCCGAACACGACGATCCCCCCGGGAGCCGTCCCGCCGGCGCGCGACGCCCGCGCACCGGAGCGTCGCGCATCGTATCGAGTGTCCCGTTCACCCGTACGTCCCGCGGATCACCCGTACGGCCGGAGCATCATATTTTCCTTCTGCAAGCCCCCTTACGCAGGACGAACCCTGACGAATCGCCACATCTTCTGCACCAGTAGCGTCACGAATCGCCTGCGAGCCGACTATCCACTTGGCGCGGTATCCGCATCATGGACGACCATAGGGATACGAAAGAGATGCGGAACGCCAAGGAACCGCGGTGAGAGGAGGCGTCCATGGGATCGGTGCGCAAGGCGAGTGCCTGGCTGGGCCTCGTAGAGGACAACGACGAGCGGTACTACGACGACGAGTACGCCGAGGGTGCGGAGACCGGCACGGGCAACCAGGCCTGGGTCACCGACCCGCGGGTGCAGGTGGCCGCGGAGACGGCCCAGGACCAGGACCGCCGGATCGCGACGGTGACCCCGGACAGCTTCCGGGACGCACGCGCCATCGGTGAGCTCTTCCGGGACGGCGTCCCGGTGATCGTCAACCTCACGGCCATGGACCCCGCCGACGCCAAGCGCGTGGTGGACTTCGCCGCCGGGCTGATCTTCGGCCTGCGCGGCTCGATCGACCGGGTGGCCACCCGGGTCTTCCTGCTGTCCCCCGCCGACACCCAGGTGGTGGCGGGCGAAACCGCCGGCCGCAAGGCCGGCGGCTTCTTCAACCAGAGCTGAGCAGGGCGCTCGCCGGAAAGATCCGGTCAACGCATCCGGCCGATGCGCGCGTAACCGGCGCGTACCGTTACCGGAAGGCGTCGAGACCGGTGAGCGCCTTGCCCAGGACCAACTGGTGCATCTCCACGGTTCCCTCATAGGTGAGCACCGACTCCAGGTTCGTGGCGTGCCGCATCACCGGGTACTCCAGCGAGATCCCGTTGGCCCCGAGGATCGTGCGCGAGGTGCGGCAGATCTCGATCGCCTCCCGCACGTTGTTCAGCTTGCCGAAACTGACCTGCTCCGGCCGGAGCCTGCCCGCGTCCATGCGGCGGCCCAGGTGGTGGGCGAGCAGGATGCCCTTGTGCAGCTCCAGGGCCATGTCCGCCAGCTTGGCCTGGGTGAGCTGGAAGCCGCCGATCGGCCGGCCGAACTGCTCCCGGCTCTTCGCGTAGTCGAGGGCCGACTCGAAGCTGGCCCGCGCCGCGCCCATGGCGCCCCAGACGATGCCGTAGCGCGCGTGGCTCAGACAGCTGAGCGGGCCGCGCAGCCCGCTCGCGCCGGGAAGCACCGCGTCGCCCGGCAGGCGTACCTCGTCCATGACCAGCTCGCTGGTGACCGAGGCGCGCAGCGACCACTTGTGCCGGATCTCCGGGGCCGAGAAGCCGGGGGCCTCGGTCGGCACGACGAATCCCCGGATGCCCCGCCCGTCCTCGCCCTCACCTGTCTGCGCCCAGACGACGGCGACTCCGGCGACCGAGCCGTTGGTGATCCACATCTTGCGGCCGGTGAGGACCCAGTCCTCACCGTCGCGTTCGGCGTACGTCCGCATCCCGGCCGGGTCGGAGCCGTGGTCGGGTTCCGTCAGGCCGAAGCAGCCGATGACTTCGCCGGACGCCATGCCGGGCAGCCACCGCTGCTTCTGTTCCTCGGATCCGAAGCGGTGGATCGCGTACATGGCGAGCGACCCCTGTACGGAGACGAGTGAGCGGATCCCGGAGTCGGCGGCCTCCAGCTCCAGGCAGGCGAGCCCGTACTGGACGGCACTCGCCCCGGCGCAGCCGTAGCCGTCCAGGGACATACCGAGCGCGCCCAGTGCGCCGAGCTCCCGGGCCAGCTCCCGGATTCCGGGCAGCTCGCCCTTCTCGTACCAGTCGGCGATGTGCGGCAGGACGCGGTCGGTGGCCCAGGTGCGGACGGTGTCGCGGATCGCGAGGTCGTCGGGGCCGAGCAGGTCGTCGATGCCGAGGGGATCCGCCGTGTCGAACGGCGGGAGCTTCGACGGCTTCGCGGACTCGGTGCTGGACATGAGGGTGCCTCCGGCGGCTCGCACGGTGCTCGGAGGGACCGGGAGACGCCCGCCCTCCGAAAACTAGCAGTGGTAGTCAGGGCGTCGTGCTGACGTTACGGCTCAGTGTGCCGCTCGTCCAGAGCCGGCCGCCTCGGCCGGCTCGCGCCGCGCAGGCAGCGCGGGCAGCGTCGGGCGCGGAGCCGGGCAGTCGCGCCCGGCCGGCCCGGCGGCGCCGGGGACCCGGTTCTCGTCCGCCCCGTACGCGGGAGCCGTGGACGCGGGAGCCGTGGACGCGGGAGAGGCTTTGGACATGGTCGCGACCGTGGCGTCGTCGGCCTCGCCCCGGTGACACACCTCCTTCGGCGGACACTCCATGACCTTCGGCAGCCGCAGGGCGGCCAGCGCCCCGAGCAGCAGCAGCCCCGCGCTGACGAACAGCGTGATGTGGAGTCCGCCGATGAAGGCCTGCCGGGCCGTGGAGCGCAGCAGATCACCCATCGGGCCGCCCAGCTGCGCGGCCACCTGATAGGCCTCGCCCAGCGAGTGGGAGGCCTCCGCCCCGGCGCGGGCGGGGACGCCCTTCTCGTGCAGACCGGCGAGGCCGGGGGCGTAGGCGGCGTTCATGACACTGCCGAGCAGGGCGATGCCGAGGCCCGCACCCAGCTGGTACGAGGTCTCGCCGATGGCCGCCGCGCCGCCCGCCCGCTCCGGCGGGGCGTCGCTGAGCATCGACTCGTACGCCCCGAAGAGCGTGGTCTGGAGTCCGAAGCCGAGCAGGACGAACGCGACGGTCAGCAGGGCGGGCCGGTCGTGCTGCCCCATCGAGGTGAGCAGCAGCACCGAGGACGCGGTGAGGACGAAGCCGCAGCCGACCATGCGCCGGGGGCCGATGCGGCGCAGGGTGTGCGAGCCGGTGGCGCCCGCGGCCATCGCCGCGAAGGTCAGCGGCAGCAGCCGCAGCCCGGTCTCCAGCGGGCCGAGCCCCAGCACCAGCTGGAGGTACTGGACGGCGATCAGCTGGAGGCCGACCAGCGCCAGCATGGCGAGCACGATGCAGCCGACGGCGGTGGAGAAGGCCGGGCGGGCGAACATCGAGACGTCGATCAGCGGATGGCTGCGGCGCTTCTGACGGCGCACGAAGAGGATCAGGAGCGCGAGCCCGAGGGTCAGCGGGCCCAGTGAGACCGGATCCAGGAGACCAGCGCCACCGCCCAGACGCTTCACGCCGAGGACGACGCCGAGCACTCCCGCCGCGGCGGTCAGCGCGCCCAGCACGTCCCACGGGCCGTTGTCGCCGCCGCGCGACTCGGGCAGCAGCCGGCGGCCCAGCGGCAGGATCACCACCATCAGCGGGATGTTGATCAGAAAGACCGAGCCCCACCAGAAGTGCTCGACCAGGAAGCCGCCGACGACCGGTCCGGTGGCGGCGCCGACCGCGGCGACCGCGGTCCACACGCCGATGGCGAGCGCCCGCTCCCGGCGGTCGGGAAAGACCTGGCGCAGGATCGACAGCGTGGCGGGCATGATCATCGCGCCGCCGACCCCGAGGAGGGCGCGGGCCGCTATCAGGACGGCCGGGGTGTCCGCCGTCGCGGCGAGCGCGGAGGCGACGCCGAACAGCGCGTAGCCGAAGAGCAGCACGCGCCGCCTGCCGATCCGGTCACCCAGCGTGCCGAAGAGAATGAGCAGCGAGGCGCAGACGAGAGGGTAGGCGTCGACGATCCACAGCAGGGCCGTACCACTGGGACGCAGGTCCTCGGTGACGGCCGGAACGGCGACGTGGAGCACGGTCGCGTCGAGTGCGACGACCAGGAGACTGAGGCAGAGGACCACGAGGACGACCCAGCGGTTGGCGTCGTCGGCGGCCTTGCGCAGCCGGGCCCCGGCCGTGGTCGTCCCGGACATCTACGTACCTCCCGATGAGTCCCTCGCGCTCGGCGGACCGACGGTGACGTGGGGTGCGCGTCCCTCGGGCCCGGCATCGACGGGCGAGTGAGCCGTCAGCGTACGCGAGTCCGGCGAGGTCACCTGTGGCCCACGTCATACCCCGGCCCGCCGGACAGTGTGGCGTACGCCATTACGGTGCCGGCCGGGGGGCTCCCGCCGGGGAGCCGGGACGGCCGCCGCTCCGGGGCCCGGGCGGGCGTCGCGGGGCGCGGCGCGACAGCGTGCGCCTCCCCCGAATGGCGGGATCAATTGCCGCGGATTCCGGTGCGCCTCTTTTCCCGAGAGATCAAACACGCTTACGAACGGAACCGGCGGCCAATTGCCCACAAGATCACGGAGATTCTTCTCGGCGCCCGGAAAAGACGCCGTTCCGAGACACGGTCCACATCACATCGTCATCACAAAGAGCCCGGATTGGCCTGCTCGCACACTCACTCGCTGTAACGTCGATTGGGTGCGTACCGACATCTTTGCCCGGCTGGACCGGGAGCCGGAACCGCCGAAGATAGAGGCACCGCGGATGAGTCGTCACCGCATCGCCCTCTTCGGCGGGACGTTGGCGTTCTATCTCGCCATCGTCTTCGCGGTGCTGATCACTTCCTGGCTGGTGACCCTGGACTGGAAGGTCATGCTGTTCCGGCCCTATCAGCAGTGGCCCGAACTGCACGCCTTCCTGGACTACTACGTCGTGCTCGGCCAGCGCGGCCCCACAGCGGTGATGGTCGCCTGCTGGCTGGGCTGGCGCTCCTGGCGTCAGCACACGCTCCGTCCGCTGCTGGTCCTCGGCACGTCCCTGCTGCTGCTCAATGTGACGGTGGGCGCGGTCAAGCTGGGGCTCGGGCGGCTCGGCCCGCACTACGCGACGCAGATCGGCTCGGCCGAGATGTTCGCCGGCGGCGATATATTTCCCTCCGGGCACACCGCGAACGCCGTCGTGACCTGGGGAATCCTCGCCTATCTGGCCACCACGCCGCGCGCCAGGCGCTATCTGTCGGCCGTGTCCGCGACGGTCTCGCTGGGCGTCGGCCTCACCACCGTGTACATCGGTACGCACTGGCTCAGCGATGTCGTGCTGGGCTGGGCGGCCGGGCTGCTCATCCTGCTGGCGCTGCCGTGGTTCGAGCCGCTGATCGCCCGGACCGAGGTGTGGATCTTCGCGATGCGTGAGCGGTGGCGCGAGCACCGTGGCGGCGCCCGCCCGACGCCCGTGACCGGGGCCGGGCCGCAGCCGGTGCTGCTGCCGCAGTCGATGGCCACCGACGGCGTCGCCGCCGAGACCGAGACCGAGACCGTGACCGTCACGGCCGAGCCGGTGCTCCCCGTCGGACATCCGGCGTCGGGCGCGAGGGCACGGGCCCACGGCGGGCTCTCCCCCCGTCCGACCGGCGCCCCGGTCGCCCCGGCGGGCGTCCGTCGTCCGCCGCCGCACACGGAACGGGGCGCACGCGGCACCGGCAGCCCGGCACGCCCGATGACCGGCGGCTGACCCGGCTGACCCCGCTCCCCCGCGAACGCGGGGACGGGGTGCGCACAGCCTCATCGGTACGCGCCGAAGGCCCCGACCTCGGTCGGGGCCTTCGGCCGTCGGGGCCCGGAGCGGCCGGCGGGTCAGCCCACCCAGCAGCGCGTCACCGTGTCTCCCTCGACCTGGAAGTTGATGCGGCCGCGCCGGAACTCCATGGTGAGGAACGTGCCCGGGGGAACGGACCGGACCGTGTCCCAGCCGCGGCTCCTGGCCTGCCGCTCGGCGGCGTCGGCGGCGAGACCGACGTAGGACTCGACGGCGTCGTCCGGCTGTGCTGGAGGGGTCGGTAGAGATGCCATGCCCTCACCGTAGGCGGCCCCGGACCGTGACGGAAGGCCGGGCCGGGAGGGCCTCCGGGAGTGCGCTCCCGTGCGTCTCCCCGTGCCGTGGCGGTCACGCTTGTGTCACAGGATCCCCACACATGTATACGCGGTCCTATTCACCCGAACGGCCCGATCGGAAGCATCGGCACACATTAACGGGAAACCCCCGTTCACCGCCGCCAGGGGGTACTGGAAGCCTTCCGGAATCGTGGGATGACCTGCTTCTTTTCCCATCGGGGAGTGCTGCCCACATGGTGGGACATCGGAATTCCCCACCCCCGTAAACCGGCCTTTCCTTATCCGCACGCTTCCCCCACCCGCCCACCCGCCGGGCGCGGTGCGGCGGGCGGGCGCCCACACCCGGAGTCTCACGGTCCGTCGAGCGCGCGTGTGAGCCGGTCCCTCGCCTCCCGCATGACCCCGGTCAGCGCGGGCGGCTCGATCACCTCGAAATCGATCCCCATCATCAGCACGTGGATCACCAGCACGGTGAGGTCCGGCGCGCCCGCGGTCAGCCGGCAGGTGTCCGCGTCCACGGCCTCCAGCACCCCGGCGGACGGCGACACCCGCCGGGCGGCCTCCGCCAGCGGGGCCTTCAGCAGGATCACGGCCCGCGCCGCGTACGCCGAGACCGCGACGCCCCGGGAGACGTACGCCGCCAGATCGTCCGCCGGCGGGGTGCGCGGGGCGAAACGAGGGCCGTGCGGCGGGGTCGGGGTGATCCGGTCCGCCCGGAAGGTGCGCCAGTCCGCCCGGTCCGGATCCCAGGCCACCAGATACCAGCGGTGCTCGGTGCAGACGAGGCGGTGCGGCTCCACGGTCCGGCGCGAAACCTCCCCGCCGTGGGTCCGGTAGGCGAACCGGAGCCGTTCCGCGTCCCGGCAGGCGGTCGCCAGTTCGGTGAGAACGGCGGGGTCGACGGCGGAGTCGTCCGCCCCGTGCAGCATCGGCACGGTGTACGCGCCGAGCGCGCTCACCCGGCGGCGCAGCCGGTTCGGCAGCACCTGTTCCAGTTTGGCCAGCGCCCGTACGGAGCTCTCGCCGATGCCCTCGATGCCCTGTCCGGCGGCCGTGCGCAGGCCGACGGCGACCGCGACGGCCTCCTCGTCGTCCAGCAGGAGCGGCGGCAGCTCGGCGCCGGCCCCGAGCTGGTAGCCGCCGCCGGTGCCCCGGCTGGCGTTCACCGGATAGCCCAGGTCGCGCAGCTTGTCGACGTCCCGGCGCACCGTGCGCGGGGTGACGCCGAGCCGGTCGGCCAGATCGGCGCCGGACCAGTCCCGGTGGGCCTGGAGCAGTGAGAGCAGGCGCAGCAGTCGTGCCGAGGTCTCCAACATGCGGGCGAGTCTGCCAGAGATTGCGGACAGCTTCCGTCCGCAATCCCTGCGATCCCCTCGCTCAGCGATCCCTTCGCTCAGCGGTCCGCCGGTCCGGGCTCCACCCGGAGGCAGAGGTCGTTGTCGGCGGTGTAGCAAGGAGTGGCGAGCACTCCGGAGGCCGCCTCGCGGGCCGGGTAGACGAAGGACTTGTTCCGGGACCAGACGTCGTCGAGGATGCGGGAGATCCTGACCCCGGCCGCGCCCGCCGCCGGGACCAGCCACAGCTGCCACAGCTGCGCCTCGTCCACCGGCCCCTCGGCCGGCGGGCCGTAGGGCAGGGTGCAGGCGAAGCCGCCGGACGGCCCCTCGGCGGGGGTCAGCGGGAAGCTGTGCGCCCGGGCCGGTTCCCCCGGCAGCCGGGCCTCCACGGCGGCCCCCTCCCCCACGGCGGCGCCGTACAGCATGCCCTCGACCGTCATACCGGCCGGGCCGACCACGACGGCTCCCGCCTCGGCGTGCGGGGCGCGGACCCAGCAACGCAGGGCGAGCCGGCCGTCGGCGGTCGGGTAGGGCACCCGGGCCCTGACGCCCGCGGCTCCGGTGTCCGGGCTGCGGTCGACGAGGGCCCGCAGGTCCCGCAGCCCCGGCTCCACCGTCCGGGCGGTCTCGGATCCCGGTTCCTCCACATAGGCGTCCCAGCGTCCCTCGGACAGTTCGGTGGAGGCCGGAAGTACCGCCCGCAGCCGCCCGGGGCCGGACCCGCTGAGCGGGATCCGCACCGTGCCGCCGGGCCTGCGGCCGGCCGCGCCCCGGCGCCGAAGGAGCAGTACGGACGCGGGGGCGGAGGCCGGGGCGGTCAGGTCGAAGGTGAGCGTCCCGGCCGGATCGGCGGTGCAGTCGGCCCGTACGGTGGCTATGGCGGGGGTCATGCGGCCCTTCCCTTGCGGAGCACGTCGGCGGCCTTGTAGCGCAGGGCGTAGGCCCCGTCGAGGACACTGCCCCGGGTGCGATGCAATGCGGTGCGCAGGGCACCGTGCCCATGCCCCTGGGCGCCTCGGGCGACGAGTTCGGTGAACAGGCTCTCGTGGCGCTCGGCGATCCGCGCCGGGTCGAAGCGGGCCGAGGCGCCGAGCGCGGCCCCGCCCATCCGGTGGCGCAGTTCGTCGTCCTCGATCAGCTGGAGCAGCGCGGCGGCGATCGCGTCCGGGTCGCCGACCGGAACCAGACGCCCGTCGACGCCGTCCTCGACGATCTCGGCCGGGCCGTGCGGGCAGTCGGTGGCGACGACCGGCAGACCGCCGCGCATCGCCTCGACGATCGTCATGCCGAAGGACTCGCGGTCCGAAGTGACGGCGGCGATCGACCCCTTGGGCCACTCGGCCTCCATCGGGTTGGCCGAGCCCATCAGGAACACATGGTTGTGCAGGCCGAGTCCGTCGATGAGGGTGCGCAGCGACGCCTGTTCGTCGCCGGTCGCGTCCCCGCCGCCGTAGATGCGCAGCCGCCAGTCGGGGCGGGCCGCGGACACCTGGGCGAAGGCCCGCACCAAGAGGTCGTAGCGCTTGACCCGGTGCAGCCGGCCCGCCGCGACGACCCACTTCAGGTCGCCGCTCGCGGGCGGACAGGCGGGCTCGGGAACAGCGTTGGGGATGGCCTCGATCCGCACGCCCGGCAGCTTCAGCCGGCTTCGGTAGTCGTCCGCGTCGGCACGGGTGACGGTGGTGAGCGCGTCGAGCAGCGTGTACCGGTGGGCGATCTCGCGGCGCAGCCGGTAGTTGTGGCTGTCGAGCGTCAGGTGTTCCTGCCCGACGCGCACCGGTCCGCGGCGGGTCCCCCGGCTGAGGTGCACGTTGAGCCCGGGGCGGGTGCCGACGACGACGTCCGCCTCGACAGCCCGGAGATGGGCGGCGATGCGGGCGTCGGTGAGCCTGCTGTACTGCTTGTGCCTGCTGTCCCCGCGCGGGAACACCGCGGCGGGCCGGGCGTGTTCGGCTTCGCCGCCGTCGTACGTCGCGCTCTTCTTCCGCAGGTCGACGAGGTGGCGCAGCGTCACGCCCTCGGGCGCGCCGAGGTCGGGGGCGTCACGGTGCCGGAAGACGGACACGATCTCGACGTCGTGCTGCTCGGCGAGCGTACGGGCGAGCGTGAACGTCGTCCGGATCGTTCCTCCAATTCCGTAGGCATTGTGCAGAAGAAAAGAAATATGCATGGTTTCGCTGTTTCCCCTGTCGACCCGGCCTTGTCAAGTCTGCACTTCCCGGCGAATTTCCGCCCGAAATACACCGGGAAATCCCGAAGCATCCGCGACATCCCTCACGGTATCCCCGCTCCGCCGCCGGACCGGCGCTGACCTGCGGGTTCCGGAGGCATTCAATCCGGATAGCCGCAAGCCCCGTAAGCAACGGGCCCGCGCACGAGCCACCGGTGCGGTAACCCGGACAGCTACCCGCTCCCCGTTCGTCAGGACTTCCCTCGGGCTTGACGTAGGAGAATGCCGCGAGGTTGCCTGCGCCCCGGTAAAAACTTCCGGACGGAACGCGAGAGCCGTACGTCGCCGGGGGCGGGGCCCGTACGCCGATCGGACCGGAGCCGTGCGCAGACCGCGCGAAAGGCCGTACGCCGTACATCGACTGCTCGACGTACCGATGTGTCGACCTGTGCCGCACTTCCGTGCGCCCCGGTGCGTGACCCCGGCCACGGATCCCGCGTTGTCTCTTCATGGAGCCCGGGAACCACCCGGCCCACGCACCGAGTTCGAGGAGCCCCCCGTGCCGCGCATGCTCGACGTCAGCCAGGACGTACGCGCCGAGATCGGCGACGACGAAGCCGACCGGCTGCTCGTCGGCGACAACGCCCCGGGCAGTTACGACTGCACCTCCTGCCGCACCCCCGGCGATTCCGACCAGGAACGCACCAGCACGGTGCTGTTCATCGGCGACGAGACCGCCGTCCTCGCGTTCGCCCACGCGACGTGCATCCCCTCGCAGGTCGTCAAGGTCGCGGAGGACCAGCTCCAGGGCGCGGTGCGCAGCATCACCGGAAGCGAGCAGAAGAACACGGAGGGACGCATGCCCGAACAGGCCGTCCTCGGCATTACCAGCGGACTCGTCCTCATCGAGGACGATCTCCGCCCGGCCCTGGTCGTCGAACCGACCGGCCCCGTCGCCCGGCCCGGCACCGATGGCAGCGGGGGCGACGTGTTCCTCCAGCTGCTGCTGGAGCAGGGCTTCCGCCCCGCCCCCGACATGAACCGGCTGCCGGAGGTCCTCGCTGGCTGGTCCGTGCTGCTGGCGGTGGGCCAGCTGCACGCCGTGCTGCAGCCGAGCGCCGGCGGCGGCAACCCGGTCGCCTGGTGGCAGGCCCACCAGCCGCTCCAGGTGACCGACGGCTGGCGGGCCGCGGTCAACAAGTCGCAGACGGTCCTCGTCTTCGCCGCCCCGGCCGGCACCATCGGCCAGCAGCCGCGCGAGGACCTGCTCCGGGATGCCCTGGAGAAGGCCGCGGTCAACGGGCTGCTGGTCGCCGCGTCGATGCCGCTGGCCGGGACCTGATCGTGTCCGGCCGGCTCGGACACCCCCGCCGAACAGCGTTTTCTCCGGCGGAGCCGCATCCGACGGGCGGTGAGGTCGTTGGCACCTACGTGCACTCATACGACTCCTCCCGCCAGTATCAGAGTCAGATCCCCGCTATGCGTCCTTCGCAGGATCCGTCGGGGGGCGTGTCCCCCACCCCGATCTACGACGCGCTGTACTCCGAGTACCGGCGTTCGTTCCGGGCGTTGCCGGGCGACCGGAGCGGCGAGGAGAATCTCGGCTTCCCCGCCTTCGGCGCTGGTCTCTTCGCCTCCAGGACCGCGCTGAGCGGCCACCCCGCTCCCTCCGGTCACAGCGGCAACGGCGGGCACAACGGCCGGAGCGGGAGCGGCGGGCAGAGCCAGCACTCCGGGAGCCTCGGCTCCTGGCAGCGGGTCGGACGGCATGCGGGGCGCCCCGGGCCCGCGGCGCTGCCGCCGGGGTCACGGGACTCCTGAGGCCGCACGACGAAGGCCGCACGACGAAGCCTCGGGCCGCTCTCGCGAGAGCGGCCCGAGGCTTCGTCGTGCACGGACGCTACTTGTTGCGACCGCGCTTCTCGCGGACCCGGACGGAGATGTGGATCGGGGTGCCCTCGAAGCCGAACTCCTCGCGAAGGCGGCGCTCGACGAAGCGGCGGTAGCCGTGCTCCAGGAAGCCGGAGGCGAAAAGCACGAAGCGCGGGGGCTTGGTGCCCGCCTGGGTGCCGAAGAGGATGCGCGGCTGCTTGCCACCGCGGATCGGGTGCGGGTGGGAGGCGACGATCTCACCGAGGAAGGCGTTGAGCCGTCCGGTGGGGACGCGGGTCTCCCAGCCCTCGATCGCGGTCTCGATCGCCGGGACGAGCTTCTCCATGTGCCGGCCGGTGAGGGCCGAGACGTTGACGCGCGGGGCCCAGGAGATCTGCGCGAGCTCCGTCTCGATGTCGCGCTCCAGGTAGTAGCGGCGCTCCTCGTCGAGGGTGTCCCACTTGTTGAAGGCGACGACGATGGCACGTCCGGCCTCCACGGCCATGGTGATGATCCGCTGGTCCTGGACGCTGATGGACTCGCTGGAGTCGATCAGGACGACGGCGACCTCGGCCTTCTCCACGGCGGCGGCCGTACGCAGCGAGGCGTAGTAGTCCGCGCCTTCCTGGAGGTGGACGCGGCGGCGGATGCCGGCCGTGTCGATGAACTTCCAGGTGATGCCGCCGAGCTTGATCAGCTCGTCGACCGGGTCGCGGGTGGTGCCGGCCTGCTCGTTGACGACGACCCGGTCCTCGCCCGCGACCTTGTTCAGCAGGGAGGACTTGCCGACGTTCGGGCGGCCGATCAGAGCGATGCGGCGGGGGCCGCCGAGGGCGGTGCCGAACTTCTGGGCCGGGGCCTCGGGCAGGGCCTCCAGGACCGCGTCCAGCATGTCGCCGGTGCCGCGGCCGTGCAGCGAGGAGACCGGGTAGGGCTCGCCGAGGCCCAGCGACCACAGGGCGGTGGCGTCCGCCTCGCCGCTCTGTCCGTCGACCTTGTTGGCGCAGAGGACGACGGGCTTGCCCGCCCGGCGCAGCAGCTTGACGACGGCCTCGTCGGTGTCGGTGGCCCCGACGGTGGAGTCGACGACGAAGACGACCGCGTCGGCCGTCTCGATGGCGTACTCGGCCTGGGCGGCGACGGAGGCGTCGAGGCCCAGCACATCCTGCTCCCAGCCGCCGGTGTCGACAACCTTGAAGCGGCGTCCGGCCCATTCGGCCTCGTAGCTGACACGGTCGCGGGTGACGCCGGGCTTGTCCTGCACGACGGCCTCACGGCGGCCGATGATCCGGTTCACCAGGGTCGACTTGCCGACATTGGGGCGGCCGACGACGGCGAGCACGGGGAGCGGGCCGTGACCGGCCTCGTCGAGGGCTCCCTCGACCTCCTCGGGGTCGAAGCCTTCCTGCGCGGCGAGCTCCATGAACTCCGCGAACTCGGCATCGCCAAGTGCTCCGTGCTCGTGGCCCGAGCCGTCGGAGTGAATCTGGTCGTTCATGAAGTCCGTTCCTCTTTGCATCATCATCGATGGACCGCGATCAGCGCGGTCCACTACTCAAGTCTCGCCTATCGCCCGGTGAGGCGCTTGGCACGTTCCAGGTGGTCGGTCAGCTTCGCCTGGATCCGCAGGGTCGCCTCGTCCAGCGCCCTGCGCGTCCGCCGCCCGTCGCCGGCGCTCGCGTCGAACGCGTCGCCGAAGACGACGTCGACCCGGCTGCGCAGTGGAGGCAGCCCCCGTATCAACCGTCCGCGGCGCTCGGTGCTTCCCAGGACGGCCACGGGGACGATCGGAGCCCCGCCGCGTACCGCGAAATACGCGAGTCCGGCCCGCAGCGAGGCGAAGTCCCCTTCGCCCCGGGTGCCCTCGGGGAAGATCCCGAGGACGCCGCCGTCCTCCAGCACGCCGAGCGCGTGGGTGATGGCGGTGCGGTCGACGACTCTGCGGTCCACCTCGATCTGCCCGATTCCGTGCAGGAACGGGTCGAGGGGGCCGACGAACGCCTCCTTCTTGATCAGGAAGTGCACCGGCCGGGGTGCGGTGCCCATCAGCATCGGTCCGTCGATGTTGTGGGAGTGGTTCACCGCGAGTATGACGGGTCCGGCGGCGGGCACGCGCCACGCGCCGAGGACCCGGGGCCTGAACAGCCCGTACATCAGACCGATGCCGATGGACCGCCCGACGGCCGCTCCGCGCAGCGTGGGCGCGCCTGTGGCATCGCTCACGCGGCGACCCGCTTCCCCTCGACGAGGGTGACGACGCACTCGATGACCTGCTGGAGGGTCAGTTCGGTGGTGTCCACCTCGACGGCGTCATCCGCCTTGGCGAGCGGCGAGGTCTTGCGGCCGGAGTCGGCTGCGTCCCGCAGAATCAGGGCCTCGCGGGTGGCGGTCAGGTCGGAGCCCTTGACCTCACCGCTGCGGCGGGCGGCGCGGGCCTCCGGGGAGGCGGTGAGGAAGATCTTGAGGTCGGCGTGGGGCAGCACGGTGGTGCCGATGTCCCGGCCCTCGACGACGATGCCGCCGGCCGCGGCCGCGGCGATGGAGCGCTGGAGCTCGGTGATGAGCGCCCGCACCTCGGGGACGGCGCTGACGGCGCTGACCTTGGAGGTGACCTCCTGGGTACGGATCGGGCCGGCGGCGTCCTCGCCGTCGACGGTGATCGTCGGGGCGGCGGGGTCGGTACCGGAGACGATCACCGGCTTGGCGGCGGCGGTCGCGATCTCGGCCGGGTCGCCGACGTCGATGCCGTTGTTCAGCATCCACCAGGTGATGGCCCGGTACTGCGCGCCCGTGTCCAGGTAGCTCAGGCCGAGCTTGGCGGCGACGGCCTTGGACGTGCTCGACTTGCCGGTGCCCGAGGGCCCGTCGATGGCGACGATCACGGAGGAGCGTGCGGTTTCCACGGTGGTGGACACCTTCCTGGTACACGGTGCGGGGACGGACGGGCCTTGGAGACGGCCTCGTACCAGGTTACCGAGTACCGGGCGGGCCCTCGTACCCCGTACGGGGGAGACGGGCCACCCTGGCGGGCGTGGCGGCGCCTCGCCGTGCGGGGCCCGGTCAGCCGCGGATCGACCAGCCCTGTTCCTGGAGTGCCGTGCCGAGGACCGGGGCGGCGCTGGGGTCGACCATGAGCTGGACGAGGCCCGCCTGCTGGCCGGTGGCGTGCTCGATGCGGATGTCCTCGATGTTGACCCCGGCCCGGCCGGCGTCGGCGAAGATCGCCGCCAGCTCGCCCGGCCGGTCGCCGATGAGGACGGCCACGGTCTCGTAGGCGGTGGGGGCCGCGCCGTGCTTGCCGGGGACCCGGACGCGGCCGGCGTTGCCGCGGCGCAGGACGTCCTCGATGGCGTCGGTGCCCGCGCGCCGCTTCTCCTCGTCGGCGGAGTGCAGGCCCCGCAGCGCGGTCACGGTCTCCGCCAGGTCGGCGGCGAGGCCGGCGAGGACGTCGGCGACCGGGCCGGGGTTGGCGGAGAGGATCTCCACCCACATCCGGGGGTCGGACGCGGCGATCCGGGTGACGTCGCGGATGCCCTGTCCGCACAGCCGTACGGCGGTCTCGTCGGCCTCCTCCAGCCGGGCGGCGACCATCGAGGAGATCAGCTGCGGGGTGTGCGAGACGAGGGCGACGGCCCGGTCGTGGGCGTCGGCGTCCATGACGACGGGGACGGCCCGGCACAGGGCGACCAGCTCCAGCGCCAGGTTGAGCACCTCGGTGTCGGTGTCCCGGGTCGGGGTGAGGACCCAGGGGCGGCCCTCGAAGAGGTCGGCGGTCGCCGCGAGTGGGCCGGAGCGTTCCTTGCCCGCCATCGGATGCGTACCGATGTACGGGGTGAGGTCGAGACCGAGCGCCTCCAGCTCGCGGCGCGGGCCGCCCTTGACGCTGGCGACGTCCAGGTAACCGCGGGCCACCCCGTCGCGCATGGCCCCGGCCAGGACGGCGGCGGTGTGCGCGGGCGGTACGGCGACGATCGCCAGGTCGACCCGGTTTTGGGGCGGCTCGTCCGTGCCGGCCCCGAGCGCGGCGGCGGTGCGGGCGGCGGCGGGGTCGTGGTCGACGAGATGCACGTGGATGCCGCGGCCGGCCAGTGCGAGGGCGGCGGAGGTGCCGACGAGCCCGGTTCCGATGACGAGGGCGGTTCTCACTGGGCGATGTCCTTGCGCAGAGCGGCGGTGGCGCCGAGGTAGACGTGGCTGATCTCGGCGCGCGAGAGGTAGGTCTCGACATGCACGAGGATACGGACGACCCGGGGCATGGCCCCGTCGACGTCCAGCTCCTGGGCACAGATCAGGGGTACGTCGACGATCCCCAGGCCGCGCGCGGCGGCGGCGGGGAAGTCGCTGTGCAGGTCGGGGGTGGCGGTGAACCAGATGCTGATCAGGTCGTCGGCGACGAGTTCGTTGCGGTCCAGGACGGCCTCCAGCAGCTCACCGACCCGCTGGTCCATGTGCCCGGCCTCGTCCCGGTCCAGCTGGACGGCGCCCCGGACCGCTCGTACCGTCACGTCGCACTCCTCGCTCTTCGCCCGATCGTCCACGCCTGCGGCCCGGCGCTCCGTGGCGCGGCCGAGTGCTCACCTCAGCCTAGATCGGCCGCGGTGGAAGCGATCACGGTGTTCCGTCCGTGAGACGGGCGGTGACGTCCGTGGGACGCCCCGGAGCGCGGGCCGTCGCAACGGTCAGGGCCATCAGGGCCTCTGTCGCCCCCGGGCGGGCGCGCGGTCCGCCCGGGTGCTTCACCCGGAGGCCCGCCGCCCCGGCCGCTGCCCGCCGAGCGGATCACCGTCTCGGGGGGCTCGATCCGGCTGGGCTGAGTGCGGGCCGGAATCTCCGAGACGCGGCGGCCACCGCGCACGTACGCTCGCGGGCATGAGTACCGCCGCCGACGAGGCACTCGTACGCGACCGCACGGTCTACGCCTGCGTGATGGGCTCGCGCGCGTTCGGGCTGGCCACGCAGGACAGCGATACGGACCGGCGCGGGGTCTTCCTCGCGCCCACCCCGCTGTTCTGGCGCTTCGAGAAGCCGCCGACGCATGTGGAGGGCCCGGCGCCGGAGCAGTTCTCCTGGGAGCTGGAACGCTTCTGCGAGCTGGCCTTGCGGGCCAACCCGAACGTGCTGGAGTGCCTGCACTCCCCTCTGGTGGAATCCGTGGACGACACCGGCCGTGAGCTTCTGGCGCTGCGCGGGGCGTTCCTGTCGCGACTCGCGCACGGCACGTTCGTCCGGTACGCGCTGGGCCAGCAAAAGAGGCTGGAGGCCGACGTACGGGTCCTTGGCGCGCCGCGCTGGAAGCACGCGATGCATCTGCTGCGGCTGCTGGCGAGCTGCCGGGACCTGTTGCGCACGGGCGAGCTGCGCGTCGACGTCGGCGAGGCCCGTCAGGAGCTGCTGGCGGTGAAGCGGGGCGAGGTGCCCTGGCCGGAGGTGGAGCGCCGGATGAACCGCCTCGGCAAGGAGAACGACGAGGCGGCGATCGGCTCCCCGCTGCCGCCCGAGCCCGACCGGGCGGCCGTGGAGGACTTCCTCGTCCGGACCCGGCGGGCTTCGGCGGATCGCGCTCCGGGCCGAGCCGGGTTCACACCGTCCGGGGACCGCCCGACACGGCCGTGAGCTCGGCCACCTTCTGGAATTCGCCCAGGTCGTAGTTGGTCAGGGCGGAGTCGAGGTCGGTCAGCGGCCCCAGGTGCTCGATGAACCCCCGGGGGCGTACTCGATCTGCGGGGCGACGCGGCTCGATATGTCGTCGAGCCGGTGGAAGGTGACCACGCCCGCGTGATGGAGGGAGGTCCTGTCGGCGAAACGATGACGCGCACGACGGCCGGTTCGGCTCAAGCGTCCCAGAGCGCGGCGAGGGACAGCAGGTCGCTGCGGTACTCGATGCGCTCCGACCACTCCTTGGGCCAGGCCGCCGCGCCCAGGTGCGCCCCGGCGAGCGCTCCCGTCAGGCAGGCGATCGAATCGGAGTCGCCCCGGGTGCAGGCGGCCCGGCGCAGAGCCGTGACGGGCTCCTCGGGGAACAGCAGGAAGCAGTGCAGCGCGGTGGCGAGGGCTTCCTCGGCGATCCAGCCGTCGCCGGTCCGCTCGCACGGGTCGGTCTCCGGGGACGGATCGCGCAGCGCGTCCTGGACGCCTCCCAGGGCGGTCAGGCACTCGTCCCAGCCGCGCTGGATGTACGCCTGAGGGGTGGCGTCGCCCGCGTGGCGCCAGAGGTCGCCGAGCCAGCGGGTGTGGTAGCGGCCCCGGTTCTCGTAGGCGTAGCTGCGCAGCCGCCCGATCAGGCCGAGGGGTTCGGCGCCCTGGGCGAGCAGGAACACCGCGCGGGCCAGCAGGTCGGAGGCGGTCAGTGCGGTGGGGTGGCCGTGGGTGAGGGCGGCCTGGAGCTGGGCGGCCCCGGCACGCTGTTCCTCGCTGAGACCGGGGACCAGGCCGACGGGGGCGACCCGCATGTTGGCGCCGCAGCCCTTGGAGTGCGGCTGGCTGGCCTCCTGCCAGACGCGGCTGGATTCGAGCAGGCGGCAGGCGGTGAGGCAGGTGTTGCCCGGGGCGCGGTTGTTGTCCGGCGAGTGGTACCAGGCGACGAACTCCGCGCTGACCGGGCCCACCAGCCGTTCGGGGGTGAGCAGCCCACTGTCCATGGCGGTACGGATGCCCCGGCCCAGCGCGATCGTCATCTGGGTGTCGTCGGAGACGATGGCGGGCTTCAGGAGGGGGATCTGCCGCCAGGGGCCGAACTTGGCGAGGATGGCGGGCACATCGTTGAACTCGGTGGGGAAGCCCAGGGCGTCGCCGAGCGCGAGCCCGGTCAGCACACCGGTGGCCGCCTGCTTGGTGAGCGGCGGGGTGGTGATGGTCATCTGTCTCGTCCTTCCGGTGCGGAGTGCGACGGTGCTGCGGAGTGCGAGGGAGCTGCGGAGTGCGAAGGAGCTGCGGAGTGCGAAGGAGCTGCGGAATGCGAAGGAGCTGCGGACCGACGGGTTGGCGGAGTGCGACGCGGCTCAGGAGTCCGGCATGGCCACGGAGGCGTCCGGTCGTGGCGGGCGCAGGAGCGGCGGGTGCAGGGCGGTGGCGTCGCCCGCCCGGTGGAGGGCGGCCGGTTTGCCCCGCCCGCCGGTGCGCCGAGGTGGGCCGTCGACCGGCTGGACGAAGCCCGGCGCGCTCAGAACCTTGCGCCGGAAGTTGGGGCGGTCGAGCTCGACGCCCCAGACGGTCTCGTAGACCTGTTGGAGCTCGCCGAGGGTGAATTCGGCGGGGCAGAACGCGGTGGCCAGGCAGCTGTATTCGAGCTTGGCGCCGATCCGGTCGTGGGCGTCGGCGAGGATCCGGTCGTGGTCGAAGGCCAGCGGTCCGGTGGAGCTCGCGTCCCACCACCGGGCGCTGGCCGCGTCGCCGCCGCCGCGCGGTTCGGGCAGGTCCGGCAGGAGCGCGGCGTACGCGACGGAGACGACCCGCATCCTCGGGTCACGGTCCGGGGCGGTGTAGGTGCGCAGCTGTTCGAGATGGAGGGCGCCGACGGTGTCCTGTCCGAGGCCGGTCTCCTCGGCGAGTTCGCGGCGGGCTGCGTCTCCTGCGGACTCGTGGGGCAGCAGGAAGCCGCCGGGCAGCGCCCACCGGCCGCGGAAGGGCTCCTGGCCGCGTTCGACGAGCAGCACGTGCAGCCGGGCCTCGCGGATGGTGAAGACCGCGAGATCGACGGTGACCGCGAACGGGGCGAAGGCGTGCGGGTCGTAGCCCCCGGGGGCGGGGGTGCTCATCGTTTCTCCGGGAGGGGTGCGGCGAAGTCCCAGCCGGTGGCGAGGAGTTCGTCGACAGCGGTGACAGCGGCGGCGAGCCGGGCCTCGGGCGGGCCGGTCATTTCGATGAACCGCCTTCCCGTGCGGGTGAGTTCGGCGCGGAAGCGGTCGGTCGTCCAGGGGTGCGGCTCCTCGCCGCCACGCAGGCCGTCGCCCTCGAAGGCGACGCCCTCGTGGTCGGTGAGCAGCCACAGGTGGTGGGCGGTACGGTCGGCGATCTTGCTGGTGAAGCCCAGCACCTCGGTCCAGCTGACCGGGGTGTCCAGGACGGTCACCAGGGGCTGTCGCAGGGGATCGAGTACGTCCGCGAGGCTCACACCCACCCCCTCCTTAATAGTCACTCTGACTATAAAGACTGGACGGGGGCAGCGAAAGACCCGCGGCCGGTTCTGTTCGAACTTTCCGAACAGAACCGGCCGCGGGCCTTCGCAGGGGTGCGGGTGCGGCTAGAGGCCGACCTCGCGCATCAGCATGCCGACCTCGGTGTTGGTGAGGCGGCGCAGCCAGCCGGACTTCTGGTCGCCCAGCGGGATCGGCCCGAAGGACGTCCGCACGAGGCGCTCGACCGGGAAGCCGGCCTCCGCCAGCATCCGGCGCACGATGTGCTTGCGGCCCTCGTGGAGGGTCACCTCGACCAGGTAGTTCTTGCCGGTGTTCTCGACGACGCGGAAGTGGTCGGCGCGGGCGTAGCCGTCCTCCAGCTGGATGCCGTCCTTCAGCCGCTTGCCCAGGTCGCGCGGCAGGGGGCCCTGGACGGCGGCCAGGTAGGTCTTCTTCACGCCGTACTTGGGGTGCGTGAGGCGGTGGGCCAGCTCACCGTGGTTGGTGAGCATGATGATGCCCTCCGTCTCGGTGTCCAGCCGACCGACGTGGAACAGCCGCGTCTCGCGGTTGGTCACGTAGTCGCCGAGGCACTGACGGCCGTCCGGGTCCTCCATCGAGGAGACGACCCCGGCGGGCTTGTTCAGCGCGAAGAAGAGATACGACTGGGCGGCGACCGTCAGGCCGTCGACCTTGATCTCGTCCTGGTGCACGTCGACGCGCATGCCCTGCTCGACAACGATCTCGCCGTTGACCTCGACGCGGGACTGCTCGATCAGCTCCTCGCACGCCCGGCGCGAGCCCATGCCGGCGCGGGCGAGGACCTTCTGCAGCCGCTCGCCCTCCTCCTCGGCGCCCGGGTGGGTCTTGGGGAGGTTGATCTCGGGCTTGTTCGCATACCGGTCGCGGTTGCGCTGCTCGATCTTGGCGTCCAGCTCGCGGGGGCGCGAGGGGGCGGCGCGGCGGAAACCGCCGCTGCGGCCGCTGCCGCTCTGTGCGGGCTTCGGGCCGCCCTTGGCGCCGCCCCGGGCCGCGGAGCCGCGGCCCTTGCGGGGGCCGTCCTGCTCGGACCGGGCGCCGGGGGCGTCGTTGCCGACGTCGTAGCGGCGCTCCTCCGGGCGGGGACGGCGGGGGCGCTGCTCCTCGTCGCGGGCACCCTGGTAGCTGGGACGCCCGTCCTGAGAGCCCTGACGGCCTCCCTGGCCGGAGGGACGGCCGCCCTGACCGGAGGGACGGCCGCCCGGGGCTCCGGGCCGCCCGCCCTGGCCGCCGGGACGACCTCCCTGGCCGCCTCCCTGGCCGCCGCCCTGGCCCTGGCGGAAGGACCCGCCGCCGCTGCGTCCGCCGCTGCCCGCGCCGCCGCCGCTCCGGGGGTTCCGGTTGCCGCCGCCGCTGCTCCGGCCGCCGCTCCCGCCGTTGCCGCTTCCGCTGTTCCTGCCACTGCTTCGCATCAAAATTCCGTCTTGTCGTCTGCGTGAGTATCCGGGGTGTCCGGTGCGTCCGGATCGAACGACGGCACACCCTCTAGCGTCTCAGCCTCGATCGCGTCCGCCTCCGGGAGGAAGGGCGCGAGCTCCGGGAGCTCGTCCAGGCCGCGCAGGCCCATTCGCTCCAGAAAGTAGTTCGTCGTCCTGTACAGGATCGCACCTGTTTCGGGTTCCGCGCCCGCCTCCGCCACCAGGCCCCTCTGGAGGAGGGTCCGCATGACGCCGTCGCAGTTCACTCCGCGCACCGCCGAGACCCGCGAGCGGCTCACCGGCTGCCGGTACGCGACCACCGCCAGGGTCTCCAGCGCGGCCTGGGTAGGCCGGGCGTGCCGGCCGTCCAGGACGAAACCCTCCACGGCCGCCGCGTACGCGGGGCGCGTGTAGAACCGCCAGCCGCCCGCGACGAACCTCAGGTCGAAGCCCCGGCGCTGCACGGTGTACTCGTCGGCCAGCTCCCGCAGCGCGTCCGCCACGGCCCTGCGGGGTCGCTGGAGCACCTTGGCCAGGTGGTCGACGGTGGCGGGCTCGTCGACGACCATGAGGACCGCCTCCAGGGCGGGCTTCAGATCGAGCGCGGCGACCGCGTCCCCGTCGTCCGGTCCGTCGTCCTGTGCGGTCGGCTGCGCGCTCATTACCGTACGTCCTCCTCGTCGACGACCTTGTTCAGCTCCTGGATCTCCTGGATCTCCTGGTCGAACTCGTCCGTCACCACCGGCTCCGCGTCCGCCCCGCCGCACCAGGCCACCAGCAGATCGCCCAGCGCCTCGTCCTGGTCGAGGGTGACGGCCTTCTCGCGGTACAGCTCCAGCAGGGCCAGGAACCGGGCGACCACGGTCAGGGTGTCCGGCGCGTCCTCGGTCAGCACCGCGAAGCTCACCGCCACCCCGGCCTCGCGCAGCCGCCCCACCACCAGGCCCGCCTGCTCCCGGACGCTGACCAGCGGGGCGTGGATATGGTCCACGTACACCTGGGGCTCGGGCTTCGGCCGCATCGCCTTCACCGCGAGCTCGGCGAAGCCGTCGGGCCCGATGCTGATGACCACCTCGGGCAGCAGCGCGGCGTGCTGGTCCTCCAGGCCGGCCGTACGGGGGTGGCGGCGGGCCTCCGACTCCAGGCGGCCCTGGAAGATCTCGGCGATCCGCTTGTACGCGCGGTACTGGAGCAGCCGCGCGAAGAGCAGGTCCCGCGCCTCCAGGAGCGCGAGATCGGCCTCGTCCTCGACCTCGGCGGCGGGCAGCAGCCGGGCGGCCTTGAGGTCGAGGAGCGTGGCGGCGACGACGAGGAACTCGGTGGCCTGGTCGAGGTCCCAGTCGGGGCCCATGGCCCGGATGTACGCCATGAACTCGTCGGTGACCTTCGACAGGGCGACCTCGGTCACGTCCAGCTTGTGCTGGGAGATCAGTTGGAGGAGAAGATCGAAGGGGCCCTCGAAATTCACCAGCCGGACGGTGAAGCGCTTGTCGTCGACCTCCGGCTCCCGTACGGCCTCCGGCTCCGGCTGTACGGCCTCCGGCTCCGGTACGGGCTCCGCCGCCACGGGCGGTGCCACCGCACCCGGCCCCCGCCCCAGGGCACGGCGGCGCCGGGTGGCGGGGTCGTCGGGCGTGGGCATGGTGGTCCAGGGGTGGGGCGGCGGCGCGGACGGGTCCCGCCGGTCGGCGGGCCCCTGCCGGGCAGGCTACCCGCGCCGTGCCGCTCAGCGGCCGCGCAGCCGCCGTACGAGGATGCTCGCGTCGCCCCGGGACTCCAGGTCGGCCAGGACCACCGCCACCGCCTCGCGGACGATGCGGCCGCGGTCGACGGCGAGGCCGTGCTCGCCGCGCAGGACGAGCCGGGCGTGTTCGAGGTCCATCAGTTCCTCGGCGGAGACATAGACCGTGATCTTCTCGTCGTGGCGTTCCCGGCCGCTGGGGCGGCGGTTGGCGCCGCGTCCACCGCCGCGCCTGCGCTGCTGCTGGACCGCCGGGGGCTGCTCGGCCGGGGCGGCGGAGCGCTCACCGGGGGCGGCCCTGGCGGACGGGGAACGCTCGTCCTCGCCACCGCGGCCGCGCGCGTCGCCACCGTCGGCGTCGGCCGCGGTGTGCTCCTCACGGTCGGCGGGCGGGGCCTGGCCGGAGGGGTCGCTCTCCCCGGCGGGCGCGGGCACCCGCGGCTCGCCGTTCGCCTTGCGCCGCCGCTCCGCCGGGGAGGACGGCTGGAGGCCCATCCCGCCTCCGGTGGTACGGAACAGTTCGTCGGCCCCCGGCAGACTCACTCGGCGTGACACCGGGCGAGCACCTCCCTGGCGAGCTGTCGATAGGCGGCCGCGCCGACCGAGTTGGAGGCGTAGGTGGTGATGGGCTCACCGGCGACCGTGGTCTCCGGGAAGCGGACCGTGCGCCCGATGACCGTGTGGTAGACGTGCTCGTCGAAGGCCTCGACGACGCGCGCCAGGACCTCGCGGCTGTGCACCGTACGGGAGTCGTACATGGTGGCGAGGATGCCGTCGAGCTCCAGCTCCGGGTTGAGCCGCTCCTGGACCTTCTCGATGGTCTCGGTGAGCAGCGCCACCCCGCGCAGCGCGAAGAACTCGCACTCGAGCGGCACTATGACCTTGTGAGCGGCTGTGAGGGCGTTCACGGTGAGCAGGCCGAGCGAGGGCTGACAGTCGATCACGATGTAGTCGTAGTCGGCCATCAGCGGCTTCAGGGCGCGTTGGAGCGTGGACTCGCGGGCCACCTCGCTGACGAGCTGCACCTCGGCCGCGGAGAGGTCGATGTTGCTGGGCAGCAGGTCCATGTTGGGGACCGCGGTCTTGAGCAGGACGTCGTCGGCCACCATGCCCCGCTCCATGAGCAGGTTGTAGACGGTGAGGTCGAGCTCCATCGGGTTGACCCCGAGGCCGACGGAGAGGGCACCCTGCGGGTCGAAGTCGACGAGCAGGACCCGGCGTCCGTACTCCGCGAGCGCGGCGCCCAGATTGATGGTCGACGTGGTCTTGCCGACGCCGCCCTTCTGGTTGCACATCGCGATGATCTTCGCGGGGCCGTGGTCGGTCAGGGGGCCCGGGATCGGGAAGTACGGCAGGGGCCGTCCGGTCGGGCCGATGCGCTCGCGGCGCTGACGCGCGGCGTCGGGCGCGAGGGTGGCCGCGTACTCCGGATCGGGCTCGTACTCGGCGTCGGGGTCGTAGAAGTGCCCCTCGGGCACCTCGGCGAAGTCGGCGAAGCGGTCGGTGTCCCGGCTGCTCTCGTTGCCGGCCGTGGCGTTCACGTGTAGGCCGTCCATCATCTGGGGGGCTGTCGTCATGTGCTGTTGGGTGGCGAAGGTGCGGACAGCGACGGAGCCGACAGCTTCGAGCCCGATCGGGCTCAGACCCCGTGCGGGCATCCCTGGTTGACCACCCCCGGGAGTAATTGTCGACTCATTCACAAGTCGTCTTACCTCCTTGGACGTGACCAGGAAACTTATCGATAGGTCAGCGTGGCACCATGCCGACGATTGGCGACTCTATGGCGTGTCACCGGTCCGCAGCAACACAATCCGCCGGACCCGGCCCGATGTGTCGGCAATCGAACACCTCGCTGTCAAGGGTGCACAGCGACCAAGCCACACATTTCACCGCTGTACGAAACGGGTAAAGGGTTACGTTCGGCACGAGTTGCGCAAGGGCCCCACAGGGCCCGATACGCATCCGGCCGGACCTTGCTCGGCAAGGTCCGGCCGGAGTCCCGATGTTGACGGAGGCGATTGACCCGTCAGCCGAGGAGCGTGCTCAGCTCGACGTGCGGGAGACCGTGCGCTTCGGCCACCTCGCGGTAAACCACCTGTCCCTCATGGGTGTTGAGACCCTTGGCGAGAGCGGCGTCGCGACGCAGGGCGTCGGCCCAGCCGCGGTTCGCGAGCTCCACGATGTAGGGCAGCGTCGCGTTGGTGAGCGCATAGGTGGAGGTGTGGGGCACCGCGCCGGGCATGTTGGCGACGCAGTAGAAGACCGAGTCGTGGACCTGGAAGGTCGGCTCGGCGTGGGTCGTCGGACGCGAGTCCTCGAAGCAGCCACCCTGGTCGATTGCAATGTCGACAAGTACACTTCCGGGCTTCATCTTGGCGACGAGCTCGTTGGTGACCAGCTTCGGGGCCTTGGCCCCGGGGATCAGCACGGCGCCGATGACGAGGTCGGCCCCGACGACGGCCTTCTCCAGCTCGAAGGCGTTGGAGACGACGGTCTGCACCTTGGTGCCGAAGATCTTGTCGGCCTCGCGCAGCTTGTTGATGTCGCGGTCGAGCAGCGTGACGTGGAAGCCGAGGCCCACGGCGATCTGTGTGGCGTTCCAGCCGGAGACGCCGCCACCGATGACGACGGCCTTGCCCGCCGCGGTGCCGGGGACGCCGCCGGGCAGCACACCGCGGCCACCGACGGAGCGCATCAGGTGGTACGCGCCGACCTGCGGGGCAAGCCGGCCCGCGACCTCGGACATCGGGGCGAGCAACGGCAGGGCGCGGTTCGCGGTCTCGACCGTCTCGTAGGCGACGGCGGTGGTGCCGGAGGCCAGCAGCGCGTCGGTGCACTCACGGGAGGCGGCGAGGTGCAGGTAGGTGAAGAGGGTCTGGCCCTTGCGGAGACGGTGATACTCCTCGGCGACCGGCTCCTTGACCTTCAGCAGCAGGTCGGCGGCGGCCCAGACCTCGTCGGCGGTGGGCAGGATCCGCGCGCCCGCGGCGACGAACTCCTGGTCCGTGATGGACGAGCCGACGCCGGCGTCGTGCTCGATGACGACCTGGTGGCCGTGGCGGACGAGCTCATGCACTCCGGCGGGGGTGATCGCCACCCGGAACTCGTTGTTCTTGACTTCGCGGGGGATGCCGACCTTCACGTCGATCACGGTCCTTGGCTCGGAGGGTCATCCGGGCAGAACGTGGCACACCCGGACATATACAGCATAAATGGAGACGCCACGAAGGAACGCGACAGAGCCAGTCTAATGAAGGACTTCGTGCTGTCTAGCCTTACAAAGCCTTAATTTTCTGTCGAAGCACTACGGATTTCGTAGGCAGGGGTCTTCTCTCCCAGCAATCGGTCGGCCGCACCCCGGTGCAGCCCGGCCGCCGCGGGGTCCCCGAGCCGGTCCAACGTGTCGGCCAGCCGCAGCTGGAGCGCCGCCTGAAGCCGCACGTCACCGGCGCGCCCGGCCAGGTCGACGGCCTCCCGGCAGGTCTGGAGCGAGTCGTACGGCCGACCCGCGTACTCCTGGACCCGGGCCGCCTCGCTCAGCGCCCGCGCCTGGGCCGCCGGATCACCGAGTCTGCGTTGGCCGGCCGAGGCGGCGCGCCAGTTCCGCAGCGCCTCGCCGTAGCGTCCGGCGTACGTGTGGACCGCCCCGAGCCGCCCGTACAGCCGGGCCTCGTCGGCGCGCTCCCCCTGGGTCAGGCGCTGGGCGAGCGCCCGGCCGTACCAGTCGGCGGCCCGGTGGTAGTCCCCCAGCTCCTCGTAGGCGCCGCCCACGGATTCCATCGCGCGCCCGGTGGCGTACAGGTCCTTCGCCGCCTTTCCGGCGTCCAGCGCCGCCCGGTAGCGGGTCAGCGCGTCCCGGGTGCGGCCGGTGCGGGCGTCCAGGTCCGCGAGGTTCAGCAGGGCGGCCGCCTGCTCGCGGGGCAGCTCGCGGCGGAGCGCCACATCCAGGACGAGACCGTGCAGCCCGTACAGCTCGGGGGCGGCCGCCTCCGTGCCCCGGTGCGCGGCCAGCGCCCGCACCAGGGCGGCCACCAGCCGTCGCGCCAGGGTGTCGAGCTCGCCGTCCGCCACGGCGAGCCGGGCCGAGGCGAGCAGGGCGGGCTGGCGGACCCGCAGCCACGCGCCCGCCTCGTCCGCGTTCGGGAAGCGCAGCGAGCGGGGCAGGCCGGCGAGCTTGCCGCGGGCGGCGGAACCCTCCGGCTCGGTGACCGCCCGGCAGGACTGGAGCCGGCGCACGGTCCGCTCCAGCATCCGGGCGCGGGCGAGCTGGATCTCGGCCGGCCGGTCCCGGTCCTCCAGGAGGGCCCGCAGCAGCGGGGCGAGACAGCCCGGCACCGCGTACTGGGGGTGGGCCGCGCCGTCCGTGCGCAGCAGCCCGAGCTTCACGAAGTCCTCGAGGGCGGAGCGGGCGGCGGAGACCGAGCAGCCGGCCAGCGCGGAGGCCGTGTGGGCGTCGGCGAGCCCGGCGGGGGCGAGGGCAAGCAGACGCAGTATCCGGGCGGCGGCCGGCGGCAGGGAGTCGTGGACGAGCCGGAAGGCGCGGGCCAGCGGGCGGACACCGGTGGGCAGTTGCTCGCCGGGGTCGGGGAGCTCGTGCAACTGCTTGGCGACGTCGGCGATCGAGGCCATGGGATGCGCGGCGAGCAGACCGCCCATCAGGGCGAGCGCCGCGGGCTGCCCCCCGCACTCCTCGGCCAGGGCCTCCGCGGTGCGGGGGTCGACGGTGATGCGGACCTGTCCGATGACACGGGCGAGCAGCCGCACCGCCGCGCCCGCCTCCAGCCCGCCGAGGGTGCAGGGCCGCACGTCGGGGATGCCGGTCAGCGGCCCGGTCGCGGTGGCGAGGACCAGGCAGTCCGGGTTCTCCGGGAGCAGCGGGTCGACCTGTTCGGCGTCGGCCGCGTCGTCGAGCACCAGGACGAGCCGGCGTACGGCGAGGGCCTCGCGGACCATCTCGGACAGTTCGTCCTGATCGGCGCCGGGCGGGACCGCCACCCCGAGGAGGCCGAGGATCTCGCCCGCGGTGCGTTCGGTGGGGACGCGTCCGCCTCCGGGGTCGGTGAGGCCGACCCGGAGCACCCCGTCGGGGTAGTCGCCGGAGCCGGTGCCGGGAACGGCCCAGGGCAGTGTGCCCGTGGCGGTCGCGGCGGCCCCGGCGGCGTCGGTTCCGGTGAGCGCCCCGGCCAGTTCCTCGGCGAGCGCGCTGCGGCCGGCGCCGGGCCGGCCCGCGATGAGCAGGACGCGGGCGCGGGGGGTCTTGCGGCCGGCCAGGGTGTCGAGACCGGCGCGTTCGATGTCCGCCCGCAGAGCCTTCAACTCACGTTCGCGGCCGAAGAATCGGGGTGGGGCGGCGCCGGACGGCTCCTCGGCCCCCGGGGCCTTTGCCGGGCCGCTGGTGTCCACCGCCTGATCGGTCACGAGCCACGCTCCACTTCGCTGCACGCGGTGCCCGCCGGAACTCCGGTCGGGTGCGTTTTCGAGCGTAGTTCAGCGGTGACGACGATCACCGCGGAGCGGGGCGGAGCACGGGGAACATCCCCCGATCGGATCAGCATTTCTTCATTTTTTACGATCAACAGGTTCCGCGATCGCCCGAACGGGAGTGCGGCGCGCGGCGGCGGACGGCCCGTCAGGCACCCCGCCCGTCAGGCCGTCCGCCCGTCAGGCTTCGAAAGGCCGGGCCGGCCAAGGCGCATCGGCTGGGCGCAGTGAATCGACGCCCTCGCCGGCGCGTACGGCGGAGAGCGCGAGCACCCCGACGACCAGGCAGTTGTTGTGCACGTCCCCCGCGATCACCGAGCGGACCAGCTCGGGCAGCGGCACCCGGGCGTGCTCCATGTCGGCCTCCTCCTCGGAGACCGCGTACCGCTCGCCCTCCGCCTCGGAGAGATCGCGGGCGAGGAAGACGCGCACGGCCTCGTCGCAGCCGCCGGGCGTGGTGTAGACGTCGGTCAGCACCCGCCAGTCCTCGGCCTTGACGTGCGCCTCCTCGTACAGCTCGCGCTGAGCGGCGTGCAGGGGGTTCTCGCCGGGGACGTCGAGCAGTCCGGCCGGGATCTCCCAGAGCCGGTGGCGTACCGGGTGGCGGTACTGGCGCAGGACGATGACCCGGTCGTCGTCATCGAGCGCGAGGACGGCGACGGAGCCGGGGTGGACCTGGTAGTCACGGCCGTGGACGGAGCCGTCGGGCATCACCACCTGGTCGGTGCGGACGCTGGTCTTGTTGCCGGTGAAGGGGGTCGCGGTCGCGGTGACCTGCCACTCCTCGGGCTTGTCCTGGATACCCATATACGTCCACGTCCTCCCACGAACCAACGGAAACCGGGGTACCGATCCGCTCAGGATCCGTACCCCGGTCAACCGTAATGCCTCGGTGTTACGCGTCCGCGCCCTTCGCGGCGGCGACCTGGCGCGCGACGGCGGCCTTCACCAGACCCGCGAAGAGCGGGTGCGGGCGGGTCGGGCGGGAGCGCAGCTCCGGGTGCGCCTGGGTGGCGACCAGGTAGGGGTGCGTCTCGCGCGCGTACTCGACGTACTCGACCAGCTTGTTGTCCGGGGAGGTGCCGGAGAAGACCAGACCGGCCTTCTTCTCCAGCTCGGCCCGGTAGCTGTTGTTGACCTCGTAGCGGTGGCGGTGGCGCTCCTCCACGTACGGCTGGCCGTCGTAGGCCTCGCGGACGAGGGAGCCCTCGGCGAGCTTGGCCGGGTAGAGGCCGAGCCGCATGGTGCCGCCCAGGTCGCCCGCGCCCTCGACGTAGGCGAGCTGCTCCTCCATCGTCGAGATGACGGGGTGGGAGGTGGCGGCGTCGAACTCGGTGGAGTTGGCGTCGGGGATCCCGGCGAGCGAGCGGGCCGCCTCGATCACGATGCACTGGAGGCCGAGGCACAGGCCGAGCAGCGGGACCTTGTTCTCGCGGGCGTAGCGGATGGCGCCGACCTTGCCGTCGACCCCGCGCTCGCCGAATCCGCCCGGGATGCAGATCGCGTCGACGTCCCCGAGGTGCTCGGCGGCGCCGGCGGCGGTCCGGCAGTCGTCGGAGGTGACCCACTTGACCTTGACCCGCGCCTTGTTGGCGAAGCCGCCGGCGCGGATCGCCTCGGTGACCGAGAGATAGGCGTCGGGCAGATCGATGTACTTGCCGACCAGCGCGACGGTGACCTCGTGGTCGGGGTTGTGGACCCGGTCCAGCAGATCGTCCCAGGTGGTCCAGTCGACGTCCCGGAACGGCAGGTCGAGCTTGCGCACGACGTAGGCGTCCAGACCCTCGGTGTGCAGCACCTTGGGGATGTCGTAGATCGACCGGGCGTCCGGGCAGGCCACCACGGCGGTCTCGTCGACGTCGCACATCAGCGAGATCTTGCGCTTGATGGCGGTGGGGACCTCACGGTCGGCGCGCAGCACGATGGCGTCCGGCTGGATGCCGATGTTGCGCAGGGCTGCCACCGAGTGCTGGGTGGGCTTGGTCTTCAGCTCGCCGGAGGGGCCGATGTACGGCAGCAGCGAGATGTGGACGACGAAGACGTTGTCCCGGCCGACCTCGTGGCGGACCTGGCGGACGGTCTCCAGGAACGGCAGCGACTCGATGTCGCCGACCGTGCCGCCGACCTCCGTGATGACGACGTCCACGTCGTCGGCGGCCATGCGGCGGATGCGGTGCTTGATCTCGTTGGTGATGTGCGGGATGACCTGGACGGTGTCGCCCAGATACTCGCCGCGCCGCTCCTTGGCGATGACCTGCGAGTAGACCTGACCGGTCGTCACGTTGGCGGAGCCGTCGAGGTCGACGTCGAGGAAGCGCTCGTAGTGGCCGATGTCCAGGTCGGTCTCGGCGCCGTCGTTGGTGACGAACACCTCACCGTGCTGGAAGGGGTTCATCGTGCCCGGGTCGACGTTGAGGTAGGGGTCGAGCTTCTGCATGGTGACCCGCAGGCCTCGCGCCTTGAGCAGGGCACCCAGGCTGGAGGCAGTCAGACCCTTGCCGAGGGAGGAGGCGACACCCCCGGTGACGAAGATGTGCTTGGTCGTCGTGGATGTGGGCTGCATAGCCAAAGGGGGCTCCCGTGGTCGCGATTCTGAGGTGCGTACCGGCCGCCCAACCGGGGATTCCGGGGGCGCCGTCGCTGCGGTTCGGGGGCCTCGTGCGCTGTCGCGAACGACCACCGGTCCACGGGCTACCAGGGTAACAGCGACGGCGGGAGGCTGCTTCCGGCCACACCCTGCACACGGGCGTCACACCATCACCCCAGCCACTTCACGTCACACCCGATCAGCTCAGAGATGTTGCTGAGACCGTCGCGCGGATCTTCGTGGTGCGTCGTATCCTGCTCAAACACTCGCTGCCGAGACGGCCGGGCGGCGGCACCACCCAGGCCGCCCACCGGTATCAGGACTCGTCGGATCTTCCCGGGTGAAAGACCCTACGACCCCCTTGACCCGCAGTAAGCGCCCTTCGACAGGGCGACATGGCCGTTCGACTGGAGACGCACGTGGCCGGGCGCATCGAGGATTACGCACTCATCGGAGACATGCAGACCGCTGCCCTGGTCTGCCGGGACGGCACAGCGGACTGGCTGTGTCTGCCCCGCTTCGACTCGCACGCCGTGTTCGCGGGGCTTCTGGGCACCGAGGAACACGGCTTCTGGCGCCTGGGCCCCGCGAGAGCGGAAGGAACAGAACCAGCCTTCGCCGACCGTCGGCGCTATCGCGGTGACTCCCTCATCCTGGAATCGGAGTGGGACACGCCGCGCGGCACCGTACGGGTGACCGATTTCATGCCCCCGCGTGACGGCGCGCCGCAGCTCATCAGGATCGTGGAGGGCGTCAGCGGCCGGGTGCCGATGCGCTCGGAACTGCGGATGCGCTTCAGCTACGGGCGGGTGACGCCCTGGGTGCACAAGGTCGACAACCGCACGGTCGCCGTCGCCGGGCCGGACTCCGTCTGGCTGGACACCGAGGCGGAGACGTACGGCAGGAACCTCACCACCTACTCCGACTTCACCGTCGGACCGGGCGACCGGGTGGCGTTCACGATCAGCTGGCAGCCCTCGCACCATGAGCCGCCCGCCCTCCCCGAACCCGAGGGATCCCTGGAGGCGACCGAGCTGTTCTGGCGCGAATGGGTCGATCAGTGCACGTACCACGGACCCTATCGGGAGGCGGTCGTCCGCTCCCTGATCACTCTGAAGGCGCTCACGTACGCGCCGACCGGCGGCATCGTCGCGGCTCCGACCACGTCGCTGCCCGAGGAGATCGGGGGCGTACGGAACTGGGACTACCGCTACACCTGGCTGCGGGACGCCGCGATCACCCTCTCCTCACTGCTGCGCACCGGATACCGGGAGGAGGCCCGCGCCTGGCGCGAGTGGCTGCTGCGGGCGGTGGCGGGCGACCCGGAGAACCTCCAGATCATGTACGGCATCGCCGGCGAGCGCGAGCTCGGCGAGGCGGAGCTGGACTGGCTGCCCGGTTACGAGAACTCCACCCCGGTCCGGGTCGGCAACGGCGCGGCCAACCAGCTCCAGCTCGATGTGTACGGCGAGGTCACCGAGGCTCTGCACCTGGCGCACATGACGGGGCTGACCCGCAACGACTACGCCATGGGCCTCCAGCTCAAGCTGATCGAGTATCTGGAGAAGCACTGGTATGAGCCCGACGAGGGCATCTGGGAGGTGCGCGGGCCGCGTCGGCACTTCGTGCACTCGAAGGTGATGGCGTGGGTCGCGGTCGACCGGACGATCAAGCTGATCGAGTCCGGGGAGGTCGAAGGTCCACTGGAGCGGTGGCGCCGGCTCCGCGACGACATCCACCGGGATGTCTGCGAGCGCGGCTACGACAAGGAGCGCAACACCTTCACCCAGTCCTACGGGTCGAAGGAGCTGGACGCCTCCCTGCTGCTCATCCCGCAGATGGGCTTCCTGCCCCCGGACGACAAACGGGTCATCGGCACGATCGAGGCGATCCAGCGGGAGCTGTCCACGGAGGACGGCTTCATCCTGCGCTACCCGACGGAGGGCGAGAACGCGGGCGTCGACGGTCTGGCGGGCGACGAGGGCGCGTTCCTGGCCTGCTCGTTCTGGATGGCCGACGACCTCGCGATGATCGGCCGGGTCGACGAGGCACGCCAGCTGTTCGAGAAGTTGCTGGCGCTCCGCAACGACCTGGGTCTGCTGGCCGAGGAGTGGGACTCCCATCTCCAGCGCCAGGTGGGGAACTTCCCGCAGGCGTTCAGCCACGTCCCGCTGATCGACACGGCTCTGCGGCTGACGGCGAGCGGCGCGTACGTCGGCTGAGCAGCGGTTCGTCCCTATGGTGGTCGCCCCGGGCTCTTCGGGGCGACCACCGCGCGTTCTCGGGGGCGGTGAGCGGTCCGGCCGCCGGCGGGCGATGCCCCGAGCCGATGACAAGGCGGCCGTGGTGCCGCTCCCACAGATCCGCGCGTCCGCTGACAAAGCCCTGACCGGCCCGGCCCGGTACGACGGCACGCCCGCGCTCCTCCCCTGCGGTGCGCGCCCCGAGCCCCGGGCGGTAGCGTCCTGAACAGGACGACCGCCCGATCGACGGGCCGGGCACAAGGGAAGCGGGCCGGTACGTGGAGAGCCACAGCGGAATCACCGTGCGGCGGGCGCTGGAGCTGCCGGGGCTGCGCGCCGGGCTCCCGGAGGTGGTGGCCGGCGCCGACCGGCTGAACCGTACGGTGCGCTGGGTGCACGCGGGAGAGGTCCCGAACATCGCCTCCCTCCTCAAGGGCGGCGAGCTGCTCCTGACCACCGGCCTGGGCCTGGGTGCCCGCCCCGCCGAACAGCGCGCCTTCGTCCGCCGTCTGGCGGACCGGGGCATCGCGGCCCTGGTGGTGGAGCTCGGCCCGCGCTTCGGCCGGCTTCCCGCCTCCATCGTGGACGCCGCCCGCGCGGCCGGGCTCCCGCTGGTCCAGCTGCACCGAGAAGTGCCGTTCGTCGCGGTGACCGAGGAGGTGCACACCGAGATCGTCAACGGGCACTACGCGCTGCTCCAGCAGGCGGAGGAGGTGCACCGGCGCGCCACCCGGGCGCTGCTCGACGGCGGCGGGGTGCCGCAGGTCCTCGGAATCCTCGCCGACTTCACCGCCAACCCGGTCTTCCTGGAGACACCCGACGGCCGGCTCCTGTACGCGGCGTCCACCGGCACCGGCCCGGTGGGCGCGGACCCGCTCCAGATCTGGGAGGGCATGCGCGGCGACCGGGCGGCCCGGGAGAGCCCACCGGCCGGTGCGGTGCTGGTGGACGTGCCCGGCGGCGGGCCCGAGACCGGTGCCGTACGGGCCCGGCTGGTGCTGCTCGCGGTGGCCGGGCCGCTGGTGACCGTGCACCGGATGGCGGCGGAGCGCGCGGCGGGCCTCCTCGCCGTCGTGCTGATGCAGGCCCGGCAGGAGGAGGAGCTGGCGGCCCGGGGCCGGGGCGACTTCCTCACCGACCTCGCGGAGGGCCGGATCGCCCCGGAGGACGCCCCCTCCCAGGCCCGGGTGCTCGGCTTCCGGCCCGGCGACACCCCCCTGCTCCCGGTGGTGATGCGGCTGGCCCCCGAGCTGTCCCCGTCGGGCAACTGGGCGGTGCTGGCCCGGGCGGTCCTGGAGGAGCTGGCCTCGGTCGGGGTCCCGGTGCTGCTCGGCGTACGGCCCGTGGAGGGACGGGTTCCGCTGCTGGTCGGGCTGCGTTCGGAGGGCGAGCGCACCGCAGTCGCGGACCGGGTGGCGGCGGCGCTGCGGGCAGGGGTGGAGCGGGCGGGCCTCGACCGCGCCGGATCGCGGCCGCCGGTGGTCGTGGCCGGCGTCCCGGGCGGCTGGGCCGCGGCGGGCGCGGGGCTGCGGCACGCGTCGGAGACGGCGACGGCCGCGCAGGGCCTGGACGACCGGCCCTGGTACGACGCCCGGCGCCTCGACATCGAGCTGCTGCTGTGGCGGCTGAGGGACCATCCGGACCTGGCGGCATTCGTGAACCGGGCGATCGGTCCGCTGCGCGAGCACGACCGCACCTCGCGCCCGCCGCTGCTCCCGACGCTCCAGGCGTATCTGGCGCACGCGGGCCGCAAGGCGGAGACCGCCCGCGAGCTGCACCTCAACCGCCAGACGCTCTACAACCGCCTGGCCCGGATCGGCGAGCTGCTGGGCACGGACCTGGATGACCCGCAGACGGTGCTGGCGCTGAGCCTGGCGCTGCGGGCCCGCCGCCACACGACCTGAGAGCAGGCCCTGGAGCCCTCCTCTTCAGCGCACCCGCCCCGCCGACAGCGGCTGCGCCAACTCGTCGTAGACGCTGAGCACATGGGCGATCGTGTCGTCCTCGGTGGGCCAGCCCGCCGCCTGCACCCGTCCGGCCTCGGCGAGCCGGGCGCACTCCGCCGGGTCCCCGAGCAGCCTCACGACCGTACGGGCGAGGGCCTCGGCGTTGCCGTAGGGCACCAGTTCGGCTGCCCCGCCAACCAGCTCCGGCACTCCGCCGACCGCGGTGGCGACGAGCGGCACCCCGGCCCGCAGCGCCTCCTGCGCCAGCAGGGAGCGGCCCTCCCACCTGCTCGGCAGCAGGGCCAGATCGGCGGCGGCGAGCAGCTCTCCCACGCTGTCCCGGCGATCCATGAGGGTGACAGGCAACTCCTCGTCCCTGATCCGCCGTCGCAGAGTGTCCCGGTCGCGCCCCTCCCCCGCGATGACGAGCAGCGGCACGGGGTCCAGACACCGCCAGAAGCGGGCCGCGTCCAGCAGGACGCCGAAGCCGTGTTGGGGCACGAGACTGCCGGCGGCCATCAGCAACGGCCGTTCCACCGCCCCCAGTTCGGCCCGCACCTTACCCTCGCCCCCGGCGCCGGGCGGGCGCGTGGGCGGGACGGCGACGGGGGCGAGCCGGGCGTCGCGGGCGCCCCGCTCACGGGCCCGGTCCACCAGATCGGACGAAGGGGCGAGGACCACGGCCGCCGCCCGTGCGGCGCGCCGTTCCAGCAGGTGCAGGATCTGACGGCGGGCGCCTTCCGCGTACCGCCGCGTGTGCCAGGTCATCACCAGGGGGACGGCCCGACCGCTCAGCGCGAGGGCGGTGCGGGCGGCCGCGTGGAGTCCATGGGCGTGGACGACGTCCGCCCCCGCGCAGGCGGCCCGCAGCGCGGCGACGGCGGCCGGGTCGCTGCGCCGGGGCACCGTAAGGAAGCGGGCCCCGGTCGCCGCGAAGTCGTGGGCGCGGTCCACCGCGGACGGGGCGCAGACGGTCACCCGCACCCCACGCGCCACCAGCCCGGCGGCCAGCGAACCGACGTGCGCGCTGCTGCCCGCACTGCCGCCGCCCAGGACTTGGACCGTACGCAGTTGTGACACGTTGATTGGCTCCCCGGGGCTCCGGAGTCGGCGGAAAGTACAGCGCCAAGGATGCCAGCCCGTACGCACGTTCCGGGACCGCCGTAACGTTGCTGCGGCACTCATGGCGACAACCGACCACGCCGCGCCACTCTCAAGGGTGAATATTGAGGCGCAAGGTTGTCGCCATCCGCCCGGCGGATCCACCTACGGGCGGGAGGAATCCCCCCGCCCGTACGCGTACCGGCCCTCACGAGCCGCTATTCGGCGCGGGCCGTCGCCAACAGCTCCTCGGCGTGGGCGCGGGCGGTCTCGGAGTCCTCCTGGCCCGCCAGCATCCGGGACAGCTCCCGGACCCGGTCCTCGCCCTCCAGGACGGTGACGCCGCTACGGGTCACCGAGCCGTCCACGGTCTTCTCGACCAGCAACTGCCGGTCGGCGAAGGCCGCCACCTGCGGCAGATGGGTCACGACCACCACCTGCGCGGACCGGGCGAGCTTGGCGAGCCGCCGGCCGACCTCGACGGCCGCCTTGCCTCCGACACCCGCGTCGACCTCGTCGAAGAGATACGTCGGTACGGGGTCGGAGCCCGCGAAGACGACCTCGACCGCGAGCATCACCCGGGACAGCTCACCTCCCGACGCGCCCTTGGCGATCGGCCGGGGCTGGGCACCGGGGTGCGGGGCGAGCAGCAGTTCCACCTCGTCGGCACCCGAAGAACCGTAGAGGACACTCCGCCCGTCGATATCGATGCCGGACGCCCCGTCCGCCGCCTCGGTCTGCCGAATGGCGAAGGAGACCCGGGCGTGCGGCATGGCGAGCGAGGCCAGCTCGCCCGTCACCGCCTCGGCGAACCGGGCGGCCGCCTCCGTACGCGCATCGGTCAACGCCTGTCCGAACACGGAGAGTTCGGTCCGCAGCCCATCACGCTCGACGGTCAGCTCGCCGATGCGCTCGTCGTCGCCCTCCAGCTCGGTGAGCCGTCCGGCGCCCTCCTGGGCCCAGGCGAGCACAGCCGTGATGTCCCTGCCGTACTTCCGGGTCAGGGTGGTGAGCGCGGCTCGGCGCTCCTCCACGGCGGCCAGCCGCAGCGGGTCGGCCTCCAGCTGGTCGGCGTACCCGGCCAGCTCGCCGGAGACGTCGGCGATCAGGATGGAGATCTCCCCGATCCGGTCGGCCAGCGCGGCCAGCGCCGGGTCATGGGCCCGGACCCCGTCCAGGGACTGCCCCGCGGCGGCGACGACCGTCGTCGCGTCGACGCTCTCCGGATCCTCCGGGTTCCCCGCCAGCGCGGTGTGCGCGAGGGACGCGGCGGAGGCGAGGGCCTCGGCGTGCCCGAGCCGCTCCGCCTCGGCGGCCAGCTCGACGTCCTCGCCCGGCAACGGCTCGACAGCCGCGACCTCGTTCAGACCGAAACGCAGCAGATCCGCCTCCTGGGCCCGTTCCCGAGCCCGGGTGGTCAGCTCCTCCAAGGTCGCGGAGACCTTCCGCAGCCGCCGGTAGGCCGCCGTGTACTCGGCGTGCGGGACCGCCACACCGTCCCCGGCGTACCGGTCGAGCGCCCCCCGCTGCCGCGCGGGCTTGAGCAGGCCCTGCTGGTCGGTCTGGCCGTGCACGGCGACGAGTTCGTCCGCCAGCTCGGTCAGGACCCCCACCGGCACGGATCTGCCGCCGAGATGGGCCCGCGAGCGTCCTTCCGCCGAAACCGTACGGCTGATGAGCAGCGCGCCGTCGTCGAGTTCCGCCCCGGCCTCCTCGGCCCGCAGCGCCGCCGCGTCGCCCTCGGACACCGTGATCCTGCCCTCGACGACCGCGGCCTTGGCCCCGACCCGTACGAGGGCGGGGTCCGCGCGCCCGCCGAGCAGCAGCCCCAGGCTCGTGACGACCATGGTCTTGCCCGCGCCGGTCTCACCCGTGACCGCGGTGAAACCGGGTGACAGCTCCACCACCGCGTCGTCGATGACTCCGAGCGACCGTATCCGCATCTCCTCCAACACGGACATGACCTTACGAGGTCCCGGACCGGACGCGCGACGGCCCCCGCTCCCGGATTCACTCTCCCGAGGGTCGCGGGGGCCGTGGTGCGCCGTCGAACGGTCAGTGGGGCGCGCCCCGCCAGCCCGAGACGGGCAGCGCGAACTTCGCCACCAGCCGGTCGGTGAACGAGGCCTGGTGCAGCCGCGCCAGCCGTACGGGCACCGCACCGCGCCGCACCTCGACCCGCGCGCCGGCGGGCAGCTCGACGGTCCGCCGCCCGTCGCACCACAGCACCCCGTGCGGGGTGTGCGGCTGGACCTCGACCGCGAGCACGGACGTGGGCGAGGTCACCAGCGGCTTGGCGAACAGCGCGTGGGCGCTGATCGGGACCATCAGCAGCGCCTCGACCTCGGGCCACACAACCGGCCCGCCCGCCGAGAAGGCGTACGCGGTCGAACCCGTCGGCGTCGCGCAGACGATCCCGTCGCAGCCGAACCCGGTGACCGGACGGCCGTCGATCTCCAGAACCACTTCGAGCATCCGCTCGGGCGACACCTTCTGCACGGCCGCCTCGTTGAGCGCCCAGTCGGTGTGCACGACGTCTCCGTCGCTGTGCACGAGGACATCGAGTGTCATGCGCTCCTCGACCTCGTAGTCGCGGGTGACGACCCGGGAGACCACCTGGTCGAGGTCGTCGCGCTCGGCCTCGGCGAGGAAGCCGACGCGTCCGAGGTTGACGCCGAGCATCGGCACCCCGGAGGCGCGGGAGAACTCCGCGCCGCGCAACAGGGTGCCGTCACCGCCGAGGACGATCAGCAGCTCGCAGCCGTCCACGGCCAAGGGGCTGGTGTCGGTGACCGTCTCCACGGTGTCCGGCAGCGGCAGATCGGCCGCCTCGGCCGCCGAGACCCGTACGCCGAGCCCGTTGCGCAGCAGGCCCTGCACCACGAGCTCCGCGCTGCGGATCGCGGCCGGACGGCCGGTGTGCGCCAATAGGAAGACTGTTCGTGCCGCATTCGTCGTCAACGAGGCCCCTCCGCCACTGCACGGTCGACATCCGCGGGATCCAGCTCGGGTGCACCGGCCCGCAGCCACAGAAAGTACTCGACGTTCCCCGACGGGCCGGGCAGCGGACTGGCCGTCACCCCCCGTACACCGAGGCCGAGCCCCCACGCCCGCCTCGCCACTTCTCGTACGGCTTCGGCGCGCAGCTCCGGGCTCCGCACCACTCCGCCGCTGCCGAGCCGCTCCTTGCCCACCTCGAACTGCGGCTTGACCATGAGGACCAGGTCGGCGTCGGGCCCGGCGCACCGGGCGAGGGCGGGCAGTACGAGACCCAGCGGGATGAAGGACAGATCCCCCACCACCAGGTCGACCGCCTCACCGTCGATCAACTCCAAGGTCAACTCCCGCACGTTGGTACGGTCCTTGACGACGACCCGTTCATCGGACTGCAACGACCAGGCGAGCTGCCCGTAGCCGACGTCGACGGCGACGACCTGCCGGGCCCCGGCCCGCAGCAGCACGTCGGTGAACCCGCCGGTCGACGCCCCGGCGTCCAGCGCCCGCCGCCCCTGAACGGTCAGCCCGAGCGGCACGAAGGCGGCGAGCGCCCCGGCCAGCTTGTGGCCCCCGCGCGAGACGTAGTCCGGATCGCCGTCGTCCTCGGTGACGACGATCGCGGCGGCCGTCTCGACCTGGGTGGCGGGTTTGGTCGCGGTGGTGCGGCCGACGGTGACGCGCCCCGCGGCGATCAGCTGGCTCGCGTGCTCGCGCGAGCGGGCGAGCTTGCGGCGTACCAGCTCGGCGTCGAGGCGGCGACGTGCCACTCCTGCCACGTTCGGTTCAGCTCCTGTTGTCATGATGCGTGTCGTGCTGCGGGTGGTGACGCGTGTCGTGCTGCGTGTCGTGCGGTCGGGGCGAAGGCGTGGCCGCGGGACCCGGTACGGCGGCCGGACGGGCGTCCAGCGAGGTCAGCTCCGACCGCAGCCCACGGTGTACATCCTCGTACACCTCGATGTGCCCGTCCGCCGGGAGGTGGTCCGCATCAGCCAGCCGCTCCAGCCGCTCATCCACCGCGGCGTGGCCGGTGGGGGTGCGCACGACCTCCAGGGGCGCGGGCTCGGCGGGCTCGAAGGAGGGCCCGCCGAGGACCGGCCCCCCGGCTCCGGGCGCCTGCGCGTCCGGCTCGTCGGGCGTGCTCACGGGCGGTGTCCCCGCATCCGGCGTCCAGTCGCTCATGCCGAAACGCTACATCGACGGGCCGGTGTACCGTCGAGCACGATGGCGACCATGGGTGAGTGCCGCAGCGCACTGAGACGACTTTCCGACAACCTCGCGGCCACCGAGGGCGACGAGCGCGGCGCAGCCGCCCTCGACCGCTCGCTGAGCTGCCACATCAAGGACCTCGACATCACGTTCACCGGCCGACTGACCGATGGACGGATCCAGGTGCGGGACACGGTCGAGGGGCCACCCCGGGAGAAGGCCGAGATCAGGCTCGCGATGACGGGCGACGACCTGGTGGCGCTGGTGGACGGCGACCTGAACTTCGCGAAGGCGTGGGGATCGGGCCGCGTACGCCTGGAGGCGGGCTTCCGCGACCTGCTGAAACTGAGATCACTGCTGTAGTGCTTCAAGCCCGGGGAGGTCAAGCCCGTCCGGACTTGAGGCCCTGGGCCGCGGCGACCTTCCGAGCCTTACGGGCGGCCGGCACGACCAGCGGTGTACCGGTCTCCGGATCGTCGATCACCTGGCACCGCATCCCGAACACCCGCTCCACCAGCGCCGCGTCGACCACTTCCGAGGGCGGTCCCTCCGCGACGATGTCCCCGTCCCGCATCGCGATGAGATGCGTGGCGTACCGCGCGGCGTGGTTCAGGTCGTGGAGCACCGCGACCAGCGTGCGGCCCTGCGTCTCGTGCAGCTCCGCGCACAGGTCGAGGACCTCGATCTGGTGCTGGATGTCGAGGTATGTCGTCGGCTCGTCGAGCAGCAGCAGCGGCGTCTGCTGGGCCAGCGCCATGGCGATCCAGACCCGCTGGCGCTGTCCACCGGACAGTTCGTCGACATAGCGATCGGCCAGCTCGGCGACACCGGTGGAATCCATGGACTCGTCGACGACCCGCTCGTCCTCCGGAGACCACTGCCGCAACAGCCCCTGGTGGGGGTACCGGCCTCGCGCGACGAGGTCGGCGACGGTGATCCCGTCGGGGGCTATGGAGGACTGCGGCAGCAGCCCCAGCGTCCGGGCGACCTTCTTCGCCGGCAGCTGATGGATGGTCTGCCCGTCCAGCAGCACCTGCCCCCGGCTCGGCTTCAGCATCCGGGCGAGGGCGCGCAGCAGGGTCGACTTGCCGCAGGCGTTGGGACCGACGATCACGGTGAAGGAGTTGTCGGGAATCTCCACCGAGAGGTTCTCGGCGATGACCCGCTGGTCGTAACCGAGGGTCACCGATTCCGCGGTGAGGCGCTGCATGATCGTACTCCCGGAGTCGGTGAGGTGGAGCGGCACGGCACGGGGCACGGGCAGACCACCGAGCAGCGCCAAGTTAGGTTAACCTACCCTCCTCTTCACGCCACTGGTTCCGGCCCGCCGCCCCCACTCCCAAGACCTTCGCGTGCCCTTCGCGTGCCAAGGGTGTCGGGCGGCGTCGACGGTCGGCCCGTCGGGCCGCTCCGGGGACCGGTTCAGAGCCCGAGCCCGGCGAGGACCTTTCCCGTCCCCATCCCGCACACACCCGGACCGGCGAAGGTCCAGGCCGCCGCGCAGAGTGCCCGCAGGCCGTCGAGCGCCTCGCCCTCGCCCTCCAGCACCAGCTCGTTCCCGCGCACGGCGGCCGTCCAGCCGCCGCACCGGTGCGCCTCACCGGCCGGCGTCACCTCGGGCTGCCCGGTCAGCAGCCCCCGCAGGTCCCGGTCCACATAGGTCGGGCGGTGACGCGGCGGGGCGGCGAGGAGCTGGGCCGCGTCGGTCACCCCGGTCAGGACCAGCAGCGAGTCCACTCCCCCGTTGAACGCGCCCTCGATGTCCGTGTCCAGCCGGTCGCCGACGACGATCGGCCGCTTCGCCCCGGTCCGCAGCACGGTCTCGCGGTGCATCGGCGGCAACGGCTTCCCGGCGACCTGCGGCTCGGCCCCGGTGGCGATCCGCACGACCTCGACCGCGGCCCCGTTGCCGGGCGCGATACCCCGGGCGCTCGGGATGGTCAGGTCCGTGTTGGACGCGAACCACGGCAGCCCGCGCCGGATCGCGTAACTCGCCTCGGCGAACCGCCCCCACGCCATGTCCGGCCCGCCGTAGCCCTGGACCACCGCCGCCGGGTCGTCGTCCGCCGACTCCACCGGCACCAGCCCCCGCTCGCGCAGCGCGACCCGCAGCCCCTCGCCACCGATCACCAGCACCCTTGCTCCGGGCACCAGTTGACCGGCGGCCAGCCGGGCGACGGCCTGGGCGGAGGTGATCACGTCGGCGGGTTCGGCGGGCACCCCGAGCTCCGTCAGATGCTCCGCCACCGCGTCCGGGGTCCGCAGCGCGTTGTTGGTGACGTAGGCGAGGTGCATGCCCCCGGACCGCGCCTCGGCCAGCGATTCCGCGGCGTGGCCGATGGCTTCCCCGCCCGCGTACACGACCCCGTCAAGGTCGAGGAGAGCCGTGTCGTACGCCTCGCTCAGCGCCGTACTGCTCCCCGATGGCCGGGACCTGTCCTGCTGATGGCTCATTTGGCTCGCTCCTCTTCCACGCTTCCGCCCCGATCATCGCGTATACGCACTGCACACATACGATGCCCTGATGAACACTTCAGGTCCCGTCGGTCAGGGGCTGCGGCTTTCCCCGTTCCGCGGATTGCGTTACGTCCCCGAGCGGGTCGGCAGCCTTGCCGCCGTGACCTCGCCCCCGTACGACGTGGTCGTCCGGCCCGACGGGCTGCACCAACTGGAGTCCGCGGATCCGCACAACATCGTGCGCCTCATCCTCCCCCAGGCCGACACGGCCCGGGACCGGCACCGGCAGGCAGCCGCCACACTCGACCGCTGGCTGGCCGAGGGCGTCATCGCACCGGACCCGGACCCGGTGCTGTACGTCTACGAGCAACGGAACGACGAAATCCTCCAGCGGGGCCTGATCGGCACCCTGGCCCTCTCCCCCGCCGCCGAGGGCATCGTGCTGCCCCACGAGGACGTCATGGACGACGTCGTCGCGGACCGCGCGGAACTGATGCGGACGACAGGGGCCCATCTGGAGCCGCTGCTGCTGACGTACCGCGGCAAGACGGGCACGCCGGCCGGGGCGGCAGCGGTGATCGAGCGCACGGTCCTACGGGAACCGCTGCTCGCCACCACGACGGAGGACGGCTTCCGGCACCGGCTCTGGGCCGTGACGGACCCGGCCGAACGGAGCGAGATCGCGTCGGACCTCGCCCGGTACCAGGCGCTCATCGCGGACGGCCACCACCGCTGGGCCACCTATCTCCGGCTCCAGCGGGAACAGACCGCGCCCGGCCCGTGGGACCAAGGCCTCGTCCTCCTCGTCGACACGGCCCGCCACCCGCTCCAGGTCCGCGCCATCCACCGGCTGCTGCGCGGGCTGCCGGTCTCCCGGGCCCTGAAGGCGCTGACCGGCCTCTTCCGCACCCGGCCGGTCGGGGGGCCACTTCCCCGGGCCCTCGACGCGCTGGCCGAAGCGGCGGCCGGGGGCAACGCGTTCCTCCTCGCCGGCGACGGCGGCTTCCATCTGGTGGACCGCCCCGACCCGGCCCTGCTGGCCCGCACCGTCCGGGCGGACCGCCCCGAAGCGTGGCGCACCCTGGACGCGACGGTCCTGCACTCCGCGCTGCTCGACGACGTGTGGCGGATCCCCGACGCGCCGGAGCACATCGGCTACATCCACGACACCGCGGCAGCCGTCGAGCAGGCGGAACGCCTCGACGCCACAGCGGTCCTGATGCATCCCGTACGCGAAGAGGTGGTCCGGGACCTGGCCCGGCAGGGCGTCACCATGCCCCGCAAGTCAACGTCGTTCGGCCCGAAGCCGGCCACGGGCCTGGTCATGCGGAGCCTCGCGCTCGACTGATCCGCAGACCGTCAGACCGGCGCGGAACGCGAAGAGGGGCGGCACTCCGACCGGAGTGCCGCCCCTCTTCATCAGCTGCTAAGCCCTGACCGAACCGTCCGCAGACCCACCCTGGTCGTCGTCCGCTTCGTCGCCCTCGTCCTGCCCGTCATCGAGGTCGGCGTCATCACGCACGTCGCCCTCGTCGTCGCGGCCTTCGCGCGCGTCCTCGGCACGAGGCGCGACCTCGTCGCCCAGGTGCGCCCCGGCCGTCTCGTCCTCACCGAGGACATCGACGAACTCCACGCCGTCGAGCGCGGCGAGCCGGTCCGACGCATCGGTGGAACCGTCCTTGTCGGCCTCGAGCGCCTTCCCGAACCACTCCCGTGCCTCGTCCTCGCGCCCCGCCTCCAGCAGGGCGTCCGCGTACGCGTAGCGAAGACGCGGCGTCCACGGCTGCACGGAGTTGGACGCGAGCTCGGGGCTCTGGAGCGTCACGATGGCGGCGTCGATCTGGCCCATGTCACGACGTGCCCCGGCGGCCACCAGCCGCATCTCGACCTGTCCGGCCTTGTCCAGCTTCTGCACCTCGGGCTCACCGGCCATCGCCATCGCCCGTTCGGGACGCCCGAGTCCACGTTCGCAGTCCGCCATGACGGGCCACAGGTCCACGGACCCGGTCATCCGGCGGGCCGCCCGGAACTCGGCGAGCGCCTCGGCGTACTTCTGCGTCGCGTACGCCGCGAACCCGGCCGCCTCACGCACAGCCGCGACACGGGACGCGAGCCGAAGGGCGATACGGGCGTACGCGTAGGCCTCCTCGGGGTCCTCGTCGATCAGCCGGGCCACCATGACCAGGTTGCGCGCGACGTCCTCGGCAAGAGTCTTCGGCAGGCTCATGAGCTCCTGGCGTACGTCCTTGTCAATCTCGTCGCCCGTGACGTCGTCCGGAATGGGGAGCCGCTTGATCGGTTCACGGTCACGGTCCCGGTCCCGGTCATCACGCCCCCGGAAGCCGCCGCGGTCCCGGTCGTCGCGCTGACCACCCCGGTACCCACCACGATCACGGTCGCCGCCACGGTTGTCATCACGACGGAAGCCACCACCGGAGTCACCGCCACGGTTGTCGTCACGGCGGAAGCCACCGCCGGAGGGCCGGTCGTCGTCACGACGGGGACCACGCGGGCGGTCGTCACGCCGCTCGAAGCCACCGCTGGGACGACC